>NZ_JBFOHP010000002.1:2132500-2764166 GCF_040907265.1 Streptomyces sclerotialus
CGGTGGAGACGGTGCTCTTCGAGGAGAACGTCGTACCGGGTGGCGTCGTCCAGGGTGAGGTGCGTATCCAGGGCGGTTCGGTCGCACAGCAGATCGAGGGCCTGTCGGTCGGGCTGCAGGCGCGGGTCGAGGTCGAGGGGCAGGACCAGGAGTACAAGCAGGACGTCGAGTTCACCCGGCAGAAGCTGGGCGGCGCGTTCGAGGTGCAGGCCGGTGCCATGCACACCGTGCCGTTCGGGCTGGAGATCCCGTGGGAGACGCCGGTCACGATGTTCCTCGGGCAGCACCTTCAGGGGATGAACGTCGGCGTCACGACGGAGCTGGCGATCGCCCGTGCGGTCGACTCCGGTGACCTCGATCCGGTGAACGTGCACCCGCTGCCGGCGCAGCAGGCGATCCTCGACGCCTTCGGGCAGCTCGGGTTCCGCTTCAAGAGCGCGGACCTGGAGCGCGGGCACATCCGGGGTACGCGGCAGAAGCTGCCCTTCTACCAGGAGATCGAGTTCTTCGCGCCGCAGCAGTACCGGGGGCTGAACCAGGTCGAGCTGTCCTTCGTGGCGGACGACCGGGCGATGGACGTCGTCCTGGAGATGGACAAGAAGCCGGGGCTGTTCACCGAGGGCAGCGACACCTTCCGCGCCTTCGAGGTGGGGCTGCACGACTTCCAGAACACGGACTGGGTGGCGTACCTGAACCAGTGGCTGGCCGAGGTCGGCGGCAAGCGCAACTGGTTCTGAGGCGCGGCGCGCCCCGGGCGGCGGCGTGCGGGCATGAGATCCGGCCGGGCCGGGCACCGGTTCTGTCGCGAAGAGGTTCTAACCTGGCCGGACGGTCTCCGAACGCGATCAGGAGGTGTCGAAGTGTCCGAGCAGAAGCGCCGGCCGCTCCCGCACGATTTTCATCCGCAGGTGCCCTCGTTCACGGTGGTGAGCGACGATCTGCAGGAGGGCGGGACGCTGGCGGACGCCCAGGTGTTCAGCGCGGGGAACACCTCGCCGCACCTGCGGTGGGAGGGTGCCCCGGAGGGCACCAGGAGCTACGCCGTCACCTGCTTCGACCCGGACGCGCCGACCGGCAGCGGTTTCTGGCACTGGTCGGTGTTCGACATCCCGGCGTCGGTGACGGAGCTGCCGGCCGGTGCGGGCTCGGGTGACATGAAGGGCCTGCCCGCGGGCGCCGTCCACGTACGCAACGACTACGGGACGCGGGACTTCGGGGGCGCCGCGCCGCCTCCCGGGGACGGCTCGCACCGTTACGTCTTCACGGTGTACGCGGTGGACCAGGAGAAGCTCGGTCCGGACGCGGACGCCTCGCCCGCCGTGGTGGGCTTCAACCTGCGGTTCCACACGCTGGGCCGGGCCCAGCTGATCGGCGAGTACGAGATTCCCGCCGAGAGCTGACCGCGGGTCCCGACGCGCGTGCCCGCCCGGTTGCCGGGTGCGGGTCCGTGCGTCCGTAATTCCGTTGCGCCCCGGCGCCCCGGATCGCACAGTGGTGTTCGGCCGACGTTGTCACATGGACGTCGGGCAGTCGGCACCGCAGTGGCGGGGGCGGCGGGGCGCAGGTGTGTCTCCCCACCGTCTGCCGGAGTCCGCTTCGTGTCGGACGTCCGCGCCGCCTGCCGTGGGCGCTCCGGGTCTCTTGTCACGGGGGACGGGGCCCGGAGCGCTCCCCTGTCGCCTTCCTCGCCTTGTCTTCCCGCGTTCCCGGTTCGCCTTTCGTTCGCCCGTTGCTCACCTGTCATCTCCCTTGCGGCAGGCGGAAATTGCGTTGTCCAGGGGATCACTGGAACTGCACAGTGGAGCCACTTCGCCGAGCGGCGGACGGATGCGGGAGGTGGTCGGGATGCGCGAGACGCTGGTCCTCAACGCGAGCTTCGAGCCGCTGTCGACGGTGTCGCTGCGGCGCGCGATCGTGCTGGTCATGCAGGACAAGGCCGTGGTGGAGCAGGCGCACCCCGGGCTGCGTGTCCGGGCCGCTTCGCTGGATCTTCCGGTGCCGCAGGTGATCAGACTGAGCAGGTACGTACGGGTGCCGTTCCGAAGACAGGCGCCGTGGTCGCGGCGGGGCGTGCTGGTCCGGGACCAGCACCGCTGCGCGTACTGCGGGCGGCGCGCGACGACGGTGGACCACATCGTGCCGCGGGCGCACGGTGGCGGTGACACCTGGCTGAATACGGTCGCCTCCTGTGCCGAGGACAATCACCGCAAAGCCGACCGTACGCCGGAGCAGGCGGGGATGGAGCTGCTGCGGCGGCCGTTCGTGCCGACGCCCGCCGACACGATGCTGGCGGCGCTGGGGGTGTCCGCGCGGGAGGAGCTGCCGGACTGGCTGGTGCAGACGGCGTAGCGCGGCGGGCGGCCTTCGAAGGGCCCGGGGCCCGGATTCCGCTCGGCGGGGTCCGGGCCCGGGTCTTTCAGCGCAGTACGAGCTGGATGATGGCGACGATGCCGACCGCCACGATGACGCCTCGCAGGACGGGGGGCGGCAGCCGGCGGCCGATCTTGGCGCCGATCTGGCCGCCGAGTGCGGAGCCGACGGCGATCAGGAGGACCGCGGTCCAGTCGAAGTCGGCGACGAAGAGGAAGAAGACGGCGGCGATGCCGTTGACGAGCAGCGCGAGCACGTTCTTGAGGGCGTTGAGGCGCTGCAGGTCCTCGTCGAGCAGCAGGCCCATGAGGGAGATGTACAGGACGCCCTGGGCCGCGCCGAAGTAGCCGCCGTACGCGCTGGCGAGCAGCAGGCCGGTCAGGAGGCCGAGGCCGCCGTCGCGGTGCGGTGTGGTGCCGTTGCGGGCGCGGCGGGCCTTGACGGCGGCGGACAGCCGGGGCTGCAGGACGACGAGTACGAGGGCGACGGCGACCAGGGCGGGGACGATGGCGTCGAAGGCGTCGGAGGGCAGGGCGAGCAGCAGGACGGCGCCGGCCAGGCCGCCGAGGAGGGCGGCGATGCCGAAACGGACGATGCGGCGGCGCTGGCCGCGCAGTTCGCGGCGGTAGCCGATCGCGCCGCTGATGGCGCCCGGTACGAGGCCGAGGTTGTTGGAGACGTTGGCGGTGACGGGCGGCAGGCCGATGCCGAGCAGTACGGGGAAGGTGATGAGCGTCCCGGACCCGACGACGACGTTGATGGCGCCTGCGCCCGTGCCCGCGGCGAAGACGGCGAGCGCTTCCCAGACGGTCATGCCGAACCCCCGGCGCGTGATCGATGCGTCATGAACCGATCATGCACCAGGGGTTCGGTGGGTGCGCTGCGGTACCACGGGCCGAGACGGCCGCGGCGGGCGTCAGTCGATGGGCGGCTGCTGGCGGGGCGGGGCCGCCGGGGCCGGGGCCGCGGGGGCGCCGCCGGCCGGGGCGAAACTGTTGATGGCGCCGCCGAGGCCCTTGAGCGCGTCGCCGATCTCGCTGGGCACGATCCAGAGCTTGTTGGCGTCGCCCTCGGCGATCTTCGGGAGCATCTGGAGGTACTGGTACGAGAGCAGCTTCTGGTCCGGGTCGCCGGCGTGGATGGACTCGAAGACCGTACGGATCGCCTGGGCCTCACCTTCGGCGCGCAGGGCCGCGGCCTTGGCCTCACCTTCGGCGCGGAGGATCGCGGACTGCTTCTCACCCTCGGCGCGGAGGATCTCGGACTGCCGGACACCTTCGGCCTGGAGGATGGCGGCGCGCTTGTCACGGTCGGCGCGCATCTGCTTCTCCATCGAGTCCTGGATGGAGGTCGGCGGCTCGATGGCCTTGAGCTCGACGCGGTTGACGCGGATGCCCCACTTGCCGGTGGCCTCGTCCAGGACGCCGCGCAGCGCCGCGTTGATCTCCTCGCGGGAGGTCAGGGTGCGCTCCAGGTCCATGCCGCCGATGATGTTCCGGAGCGTGGTGACGGTGAGCTGCTCGATCGCCTGGATGTAGCTGGCGACCTCGTACGTCGCGGCGCGGGCGTCCGTCACCTGGTAATAGATGACGGTGTCGATGTTGACGACCAGGTTGTCCTGGGTGATGACCGGCTGGGGCGGGAACGGGACGACCTGTTCGCGCAGGTCGATGCGGTTGCGGATGGAGTCGATGAACGGCACGACGATGTTCAGGCCCGCGTTCAGGGTGCGGGTGTAGCGGCCGAAGCGCTCGACGATGGCGGCGCTGGCCTGCGGAATGACCTGGATCGTCTTGATGAGTGCGACGAACACCAGCACCACCAGGATGATCAGGACGATGATGATCGGTTCCACAGTGGCTCCCCGTGCCCTTTCGTAGCTGTCGGCCGGTCCCGCCCGGCGTGTAGGTGATCGAGTCTTTCAGAGACTCGCCCCGTCGTGCAGGCCGTTGGCCGGTCCCGCACGGGCTGGCTGATCTTGACCGTCACATCACGACGGCGGTTGCTCCCTCGATGTCCACGACATCCACTTTCTGTCCCGGCAGGAACACCTGGCCCTCGTCCAGCGCACGTGCGGACCAGACCTCGCCGTTCAGCTTGATCCGTCCGCCGCCGGAGCTGTCGACCCGCTCCAGGACCGTCGCCTGCCTGCCCTTGAGCGCGTCGACTCCGGAGGCCATGCCGGGCCGCCGGGAGCGGGCGCGGTTGGCGATCGGGCGTACGACGGCGACGAGCGCGACCGAGACGGCCGCGAAGACGATGACCTGCATCACCGTGCCGCCGCCGAGGGCGGCCACGACGGCACCGGCCACGGCGCCGACCGCGAACATCCCGAACTCCGGCATCGCGGTGACGACGAGAGGAATACCCAGCCCTACGGCAGCGATGAGCCACCACACCCATGCATCCACGGTGTCATGGTAGATCGGCAGGCGGGGTCGCGGACAGGGTGCGATCGATCGCGGCCGGATCATGCGGGGTATTTCGGCCCCGGCCGCGGCCGGGGCCTTCGTCCCGTCAAGTGTCAGGTGAGCGGCAGGCCTTGAGCCGTCCAGCGGTCGCCGTTGCGCTCGACGATCAGCGGGAGGCCGAAGCAGCGCGAGAGGTTGCTGGAGGTCAGCTCCAGGTCGATGGGGCCGGCGGCGAGCACCTTGCCCTGACGGATCATCAGGACGTGGGTGAAGCCCGGCGCGATCTCCTCGACGTGGTGGGTGACCATGATCATCGAGGGTGCGAACGGGTCGCGGGCGAGTCTGCCGAGGCGGCGTACCAGGTCCTCGCGGCCGCCGAGGTCCAGGCCCGCGGCCGGCTCGTCCAGCAGGAGCAGTTCGGGGTCGGTCATCATCGCGCGGGCGATGAGGGTGCGCTTGCGCTCACCCTCGGAGAGGGTGCCGAACTTGCGGTCGAGGTACGGGGTCATGCCCAGCCGGTCGAGGAAGGCGCGGGCGCGCTCCTCGTCGACCGGGTCGTAGTGCTCCTGCCAGGTGGCGGTCATGCCGTACGCGGCGGTGAGCACCGTCTGCAGCACGGTCTGGCGGCGCGGCAGCTTGTCGGCGAGCGCGATACCGGCCATGCCGATGCGCGGCCGGAGGTCGAAGACGTCGACCTTGCCGAGCGTCTCGCCGAGGATCGTGCTGGTGCCCGTGGTCGGGAAGACGTAGCTTGAGGCGACGTTCAGGAGGGTGGTCTTGCCGGCGCCGTTCGGGCCCAGGATCACCCAGCGCTCTCCCTCCTTCACCGACCAGGAGACCTGGTCCACCAGAGCCCGGCCCTCGCGGACCACGGATACGTCCACCAGCTCCAGAACATCGCTCATGAGCGCGTTGTCTCCCATTGCATCTCGGTCGTCGCGTGCACCTGTAGGCGCAGCCCCCCTGCAAACCTACGCCACCCATTGTCAGTGGCTGTCCTTAGGCTGGGTCCATGCTCGATGAACCTCGTTCAGGACGGCTGGCCGCGTGGGGAAATGCCCTGTTGGCCGGGCTTGTCCCACCTGATGACGCAGCGCAGCGGATCGCGGCGGATGACGCGGTCCACCGTGTCGCCGGGCTGCCCGGCGAGGAGGGTCCGGTGGGGCTGACGCTCGCGCTGGGCCGGCTGCGGGCGCTGGGCGCGACCGGGCTGCGGGTGGCGCTGCCGGTGCCGGGCCACCCGCTGGGGCTGAGCGGCCCGCCGGAGTTCAACGCGCGGGCGCTGGCGGCCGAGGAGGCGGTCACCGCCTGCGGGGTCGCGCTGGGTCTGGTGCCGGAGGTGCACGAGGCCGGGCCCGAGGGCGATGTGCACGTCGAGGTCGTGTGGCACTGCATGGCCGTACGGGACGCGCCGCCCGCCGACGTGCCCGCGCTGGGCGAGGCGGAGCGGGAGCTGGCGCAGGCGCTGCGGGAGGCGACCGAGCTGCTGGCGAAGCTGGACGTGGCCGGATCCGGACCGGTCGCGCAGGCGGCGCTGGAGGCGTACCGGGCGCGTGCGGAAGCGGGCCGGCAGCTGCTCGCGCCGGGGTATCCGCCGCGGGCGGTCCGGGTGCTGGAGCTGGCCCAGAAGGTGGGGGCGCTGATCGATATCGCCCAGGGGGCCGGCGGGGACGGGCGGGAGCACGGGGCGGCGGTCAGTTCGTCGCAGATCGCGGCTCGGGCGGAAGCGCTTCGTCCGGTGGAGCGGACGGCGCGGCGGGCGCAGGTAGCGGCGTACAACGCGTTCGTGGAGGAGCAGGAGCGGCGGGCCCCGTAGGGGCCGGTTCTCCGAGGGGGCCGCGCCGCGGGGGCCCGGCGAGTGCCCCCGGCGCGGCGCCGTTGTGGCCGGGCGCGCAGTTCCCCGCGCCCCTCAGCGCCGTGGGCGTCTCCGTACGCGGACGAGTGCTCCACCGTCGTGGTTGCTCGCGCAGTTCCCCGCGCCCCTTACGGGGCGCTCACTCCGTGGCGTACCGCCCACAAAGCCGCCTGGGTGCGGTCTGCGAGGTCCAGTTTCATGAGGATGTTCGAGACGTGGGTCTTGACCGTCTTCTCGGAGAGGACCAGGGCCCGGGCGATCTCGCGGTTGGAGCGGCCGTCCGCTATCAGCGCCAGCACCTCGCGCTCCCGGTCGGTGAGGGAGCCGCCGCGGCCCTGGCCGTTGCCCGCGTCCTCCTGGCTGAGCAGCGCGTCGGCCACCTCCGGCTGCAGCAGCACGTGCCCGGCGTGCACGGACCGGATGGCGCCGGCCAGCGCGTCGGGGTCGATGTCCTTGTAGACGTAGCCGGCGGCGCCCGCCCGGAGCGCGGGGATGACGGTCCGCTGCTCGGTGAAGCTGGTGACGATCAGCACCCGGGCGGGGTTGTGCTGCTCCCGCAGCAGCCGCAGCGCCTCGACGCCGTCCATGCCGGGCATCTTCACGTCCATCAGGACGACGTCGGGGTGCAGCCGCTCCGCCGCGGCCACGCCCTCCTCGCCGTCGGCGGCCTCGCCCACGACCTCGATGTCGTCCTGGACCTCCAGGAACGTGCGCAGCCCGCGCCGTACGACCTGGTGGTCGTCGACGAGCAGCACCTTGATGGGGGCGCCGGCCGGGCCCCTGCCTCCGTCAGCCACCGGGGACCTCCATCTCGACAGCGGTGCCCTTGCCGGGCTCCGATTCCACCGTGAGCGTGCCACCGACGCCGCTCGCCCTGTCCCGCATCGACACCAGGCCCAGGTGGCGCCCGGCCTGGCGTACGGCACCGGGGTCGAAGCCGCGGCCGTCGTCGGCGATCCGCAGCACCGCCCCCTGCCGGTGACGGACCAGAGTCACCTCGACACGTTGCGCGTCGGCGTGCCGCAGCGCGTTGTGCAGCGCCTCCTGTGCCACCCGCAGCAGCGCCTCCTCCTGGGCCGCGGGGAGCGCCCGCAGTCCGTGGGAGGCGAAGGTGACCTCGGCGCTGTGCGCGCGGTCCAGGACCTGGACCTGGGTACGCAGCGTGGCGATCAGGCCGTCCTCGTCCAGGGCTGCGGGCCGCAGCTCGACCACGGCGGCCCGCAGCTCGTCGGCGGCCTCCGCGGCGAGCCGGGTGACCTGCTGGAGCTCGTCCTTGGCGCGGGCCGGGTCGCGGTCGACGAGCGCGGTGGCGGCCTGGGCGGTCAGCCGCAGCGAGAAGAGCTTCTGGGAGACCGCGTCGTGCAGCTCGTGCGCGAGCCTGGCGCGCTCCCCCGCGATGGTCAGCTCGCGGCTGCGCTCGTAGAGCCGGGCGTTGGTCAGGGCGATGGCGGCGTGCTGCGCGAGCATGCCGAGCAGCGCCTCGTCCTCGGCGGTGAAGTTGCAGCCGCCGGTCGGCAGCGGGCACCGCTTGTTGGCGAGGAAGATCGCGCCGAGGATCTCGTCACCGTCGGCCACCGGCATGCCCAGGAAGTCCGACATGTCGGGATGGGCGCTGGGCCAGCCCTCGAAGCGGGGGTCCTTGCGGACGTCGCCCAGGCGCTGCGGGGTGGCTTCCTTGAGCATCGCGGCGAGGATGCCGTGCTGGCGGGGCAGCGGGCCGATGGCCTTCCACTGCTCCTCGCTCACCCCGTCCACGACGAACTGCGCGAAGCCGCCGTGGTCGTCCGGCACCCCGAGCGCGGCGTACTCGGCGTCCAGCAGCTCGCGGGCGGAGGCGACGATCGTCTTGAGTACGTCGCGCACCTCCAGGTGCCGGCTCATGGCGAGGATGGCGCTGCTCACCGCGGAGAGGCCGGCGCCCCGCTCCGCCCCTGGTCCCTTGGTCATGCACTCACGGTACCGGCGCTCCGCACGGCCGGTATCGGCCCGCGGCGGGGCCCTGGCCGGGTCCCGGGACGTAGGTCCGGAGTCCCGGTGCCGGGCGCGGGGCCGCGCGGGCATTTTTCCGTCTCGTACGGGGACCATGGCCGCCCGGAAGGAGGGACCATGACCGGCCTGGCGGCCGGACTTTCTGCCCTCCCTCTATATAGGGGGAAAGGAAAGGCGGTCTTTCGCGGTCCGCCGGTGCGGGCCACACTCCCGCTCATGACGACTTCTCCGAGAATCTGGGCCCCCACCCACGGCGAGCCGTACCGCCCCGTTCCGTACCGCCCCGCGCGGATACCGGCGGCGGAATCCCGGGAACGCGCGGCGGAGCTGCGGAAACGCATGGCGGAGCGCCGTACGGTACGGCGATTCGCGCCGGATCCGGTGCCCGAGCAGGTGGTCAGGGACGCCATTGCGTGCGCCGCCACCGCGCCTTCCGGGGCGCATCAGCAGCCCTGGACATTCGTCCTGGTGAAAGACCCGGAAGTGCGGCGGCGCATTCGGGCGGCGGCGGAGGCGGAGGAACGCGTCTCCTACGACGGCCGGCTGGGTGCGGAGTGGCTGGCCGCGCTGCGGCCGCTGGGCACCGACGAGGTCAAGCCGCACCTGACGGACGCGCCGCACCTGCTCGTGGTCTTCCAGCAGCGCTACTGGCTGGGGCCGGACGGGACCAAGCGCAAGCACTACTACGTGGACGAGTCCGTGGGCATCGCGGTCGGCATGCTGCTGTCGGCGCTGCACCTGTCGGGCCTGGCGGCGCTGGTGCACACGCCCAGCCCGATGGGGTTCCTCCGGGAGGTGCTGGGGCGGCCGGTCAACGAGAAGGCGTTCGCGGTGCTCCCGGTGGGGTATCCGGCGGCGGACTGCGAGGTACCGGACCTGGTGCGCAAATCGCTGGACCAGGTCCTGGTGGAGATCTGAAACGCTCACGGTGCGTACGGCCGCAATGACATAACGCCATTCGCCGTCTCTAAACGTGTGAGCCCCCGCACAGGGCGTACATCACTTACGAACATCGTTAGTGGGGTGGTTCTGCGGGCAGCAGTGAGGGCTGACCCGCACCACTCCATGGACTGAACCGTTCCGGACGCAATTAGGCGGCCCCAGGTTCCACTAAACAGCTTCGTACGTCACATGATTGCCTGGTCAAATTCCGGCCGCTAACAATGGCTGACGTCGCCCGGCGCCGTGGAAAAGGATCTCGGCGTTCTCGCGCCATTCCGGCCCACGCGACGTCCCCCATTGGAAGAGGTTCTTTCCGCATGCCCCTGCACGCCATTCCTGGCTACAGCCGCCTGAACCGGAATCACAAGCTCTCCGCCGCTGCCGTCGCCGCGGGCGGTGCCGCCGCCGTGGTTTTCGCCGTCGTCCCGGGTTCGGCCAACGCCGAGCCGACCCACAATGCCGCGGCGGCCCAGAACGTGAAGCCCGTCGCCTACCACGTGGTCGACGACTCCTCGGCCTACAGCCTGGTCGACAACGCCGCCGCCAAGGCGCAGAACGCCGAGCTGACCCAGAACAGCACGCGCGCCGCCGAGCAGGCCGGCAACGCCGCCTTCGCCGCGAAGAAGCAGGCCGAGGGAGACGCCAAGGCCGCCGCTCAGGCCAAGGCCAAGGCTGCCGCCGACGCGGCCGCCCAGGCCAAGGAGGCCGCCAAGAACAAGGCCGACCAGCAGCGCACCACGCAGGCCGCGAGCCGGTCCGCCGAGCGCAAGCCGGTCACCTACGCCAACAACCTCGACGGCTGGATCCGGGAATCCCTGTCGATCATGAAGAAGCACGGGATCCCCGGCTCCTACGAGGGCATCAAGCGCAACATCATCCGTGAGTCCGGCGGTAACCCCCGCGCGATCAACAACTGGGACGTGAACGCCCAGATGGGCATCCCGTCCAAGGGCCTGCTCCAGGTCATCCAGCCGACCTTCGAGCAGTACCACGTCGAGGGCACGGCCCACGACCTGTACGACCCGGTCGCCAACATCGTCGCGGCCTGCAACTACGCGGCCGACAAGTACGGCTCGATGGACAACGTCGACTCGGCGTACTGAGCCGCCACGGCGCGCCGGAGCACCGGCGCCGGACGATGAACGCCGCGAGGGGCGGCACCCGGATCCCGGGTGCCGCCCCTCGCGGCTGTCGTCGTGCGGCGGGCGCCGGCTACTTGCGCATGACCTCGGGCTCGTGGCGGCGCAGCAGGCGCGCCACCGCGAAGCCGAGGATCACGCCGAGCGCCAGCAGGAAGACCATGTCCATCACGTAGACACCGGTCTGGTGCTGCCACAGCGGGTCGGGGTCGGTCTTGTCCCACGGCAGGAGCGTGTTCAGGTCGGCGGTGGCGCCCAGTGCCGCGACCGCCCAGCGCGAGGGCATCAGCCAGGAGAACTGGGCGACGCCCGGCGTGTTGTAGAGCTGGAAGAGCACGCCGGTGAAGACGACCTGCACGATGGCGAACATGACCAGCAGCGGCATGGTCTTCTCGGCGGTCTTGACCAGCGAGGAGATCAGCAGGCCGAACATCATCGAGGTGAAGCCGAGCGCGATGATCGCGACCGTCATCTCGATGGCCGGCAGGTCCTTCACGATCAGGCCCTCGGCGGGCATGTTGCGGGTCGAGAAGCCGATCACCGCGATGATCACGCCCTGTACGGCGGTGACCACGCCGAGCACGATCACCTTCGACATCAGGTATGCCGAGCGGGACAGGCCGGTGGCCCGTTCACGCTCGTAGATGACGCGTTCCTTGATCAGTTCTCGTACCGAGTTGGCCGCGCCGGAGAAGCACATGCCGACCGTGAGGATCAGCATGATGGTCGTGGCGTCGCGGTTCGTACGGGCCCGGTCGATCGGGCCGTAACCCAGGCCGAAATTGCTGGGGATCAGCATGGAGACCACGCCGAGCACGGCCGGCAGGACCAGCATCAGGCCCAGGAAGCCGCGGTCGGAGGCGATCACGGAGACGTACCGCCGCATCAGCGTCCACAGCTGCGAGCCCCAGCTCTGGGACTTCTGTATCCGGGCCGGCGGCGCCTGGACGCTGACCGACTGCGGCGCGACGGCGTCGATGTCGGCCGCGTACATCTGGTAGTGCGGGGAGCCGCGCCAGCGGCCCATCCAGTCGTAGTCGCGGTAGTTCTCGAACGCCGAGAAGACGTCGGCCCAGGACTCGTACTGGAAGAAGTTCAGCGCCTCCTCGGGCGGGCCGAAGTAGGCGACGCCGCCGCCGGGCGCCATGACCAGCAGCTTGTCGCAGAGGGCGAGCTCGGCGACGGAGTGCGTGACGACCAGGACCGTGCGGCCGTCGTCGGCGAGGTCCCGGAGCAGCTTCATGACGTCGCGGTCCATGCCCGGGTCGAGGCCGGAGGTCGGCTCGTCCAGGAAGATCAGCGACGGCTTGGTCAGCAGCTCCAGGGCGACCGAGACGCGCTTGCGCTGGCCGCCGGAGAGCGAGGTGACCTTCTTCTCCTTGTGCACGTGCAGCTTGAGCTCGTGCAGCACCTCGTCGATGCGGGCCTCGCGCTCGGCCTCCGCGGTGTCACCGGGGAAGCGGAGCTTGGCGGCGTACCGCAGCGCCTTCTGGACGGTCAGCTCCTTGTGCAGGATGTCGTCCTGCGGGACCAGTCCGATGCGCTGCCGCAGCTCGGCGAACTGCTTGTAGAGGTTCCGGTTGTCGTAGAGGACGTCGCCCTGGTTGGCGGGGCGGTAGCCGGTGAGCGCCTTGAGGAGCGTGGACTTGCCGGACCCGGACGGGCCGATGACCGCGATCAGCGACTTCTCGGGCACGCCGAAGGAGACGTCCTTCAGGATCTGCTTGCCGCCGTCGACCGTGACGGTCAGGTGGCGTGCGGAGAAGGAGACCTCACCGGTGTCGACGAACTCTTCGAGGCGGTCGCCGACCAGCCGGAACGTGGAGTGACCGACGCCGACGGTGTCGTTCGGGCCGATGAGCGCCGAGCCGCCCTTGGGGACCGGCTGGCCGTTGACGTACGTACCGTTGTGGCTGCCCAGGTCGTGGATCTCGAAGCGGCCGTCGGGGGTGGCCCGGAATTCGGCGTGGTGCCGGGAGACCTGGAGGTCGGAGACGACCAGCTCGTTCTCCAGGGCACGGCCGATGCGCATGACACGGCCGAGGTCCAGCTGGTGGAAGGTGGTCGGGCTGCGGTCACCGGCCGGCTGCGCGGCCGCTGCGCCCTGTGCCGGGGGCTGCTGCGGTCCGCCCTGCGGCGGGATGCCGGCGCCGTGCGACGGCGGGGCCTGGTGCTGCTGCGGCGCGCCCTGCCATCCCTGCTGCTGCGCCGGCGGCTGCTGGGCTCCGGCCCAGCCGGGGGCGCCCTGCTGGGCGGGGGCCGCGGCGGCCGGCTGGGCGGCGTAGACGTCGTTGGCCGGGGCGGTGGGCTGCGCGGCGTAGGCGTCGGCGGCGGCCGCCGCCGCGGTACCGCTGAGGGTCAGCCGGGGACCGTCGGTGGCGTTGCCGAGGTGCACGGTCGAGCCGGGGCCGATCTCCATCTGATGGATCCGCTGCCCCTGCACGTACGTGCCGTTGGTGCTGCCGTGGTCCTCGATGACCCAACTGCGCCCTCCCCAGCGCACGGTCGCATGCCGCCAGGACACCCGCGCGTCGTCCAGCACCATGTCGCCCTGTGGGTCGCGGCCCAGGCTGTACGACCGGGACGGATCGAGCGTCCAGGTCATTCCGTTGATTTCGAGTACGAGTTCAGGCACTCCATGCCCCACTAGTTGTCCCCCGAGTGACCCCCTGTACGGGAAGTCTAGGGATGGTGAACATCGTGAGGAACTATTCCAGGCAGAGGGCCGCGACCGAAAGCCGGGCCGTGACAAGAGCGTGAAGCGGACAGCGTTGACGCCGCCGAAAGCCCCCCGGAGAGTGGGAGACACCCACGGATCCGTACGGATGCCACGCGAAGCGGACAACTCGGCATCGATCGGGGGGCGCGATGAGCGTGACCGCAAGTCCGCACACCGGAGCGGCTGCTGTGCTGCTGTCCGCCGTCGCGACGGTCTGCTGGACGTTCCTGGCGATGACCGGGGTCGCGGCGCTCGGCCTGTACCTGCTGGGCGCCGATGCGTACGGCTCGCTGGGCCCGATGACGGCGGCCGTCCTCGTGCTCGCGGTGGGCGGGACGGTCACCCCGCACGGCGACGTCTCGGCCTTCGGGGTGTCCGGCGTGACGGCCGAAACCGCCGTTGACATCGTGCCGTTGGGCGTGTCCGTGGTCGGCGCGCTGCTGCTGGGGCTGCTGTTCCTGCGGTCGCTGCGGGCCGTGCCGGGCGGGGCCACGGTCCGCGAGCTGCTGGCGCGTGCGGCGACGGTGACCGCCCTGTTCACCGCGCTGGTCGGCGGCCTCGCCTGGGCCGGACACGACTCCGTGACGATCCCGGCCCGGCGGCTGGTCCCTGAGCCGGCCGGCGGGGGCGGCGGGCCGCTCGACCGGCTGCCGGACCTGCCCGGCCTCGGTGACCTCGGCGACCTGCCCGGACTCGGCGACCTGGGCCTGGGGCGCGAGCTGCCGGGCCTGGTGCTCCCCGACGGACTGGCCGGCCTCGCGGACGCCAGGCTCCGTGTCGACTTCGCGGTGGCGGCCTGGCCGTCGCTGGTGGCCGGCGTGGTGTGGGTACTGGCCGTCCTGCTGATCGCGCTGGCGGCCTCGCGGCGGACCCCGCTGCCCCGTGCGCTGTCCGGTGCGGGTCGCGCCGTCCGCCCCGCCGCCTCCGCGCTGACCCAGGTACTGCTCTTCGCGGTGCTCGCCGGGCCGGCCGCCGGGGTGTACGGGGGGACCGAGGGCGGGCAGCCGCAGCGGGCGCTGGGCGCGGCACTGCTCGGCGCGCCCAACGGGGTGTGGCTCGCGATCCCCCTGGGGCTGTTCGTGCCCTGGTACGGCTCGGCGAGCGGAGCGCTGCTCCAGGTGCTGCCGGCGCCGTTGCGGGAGCTGATCGGCGGCGGGGGCGAGCGGCCGGTCACCCTGGCGCGGGCGGCGGAGCAGAACGGGCGGGTATGGGTGGTGGCGCTGCTGGCGGTGCTGCTGATGCTGCTGGCCGGGGTGCTGACCGCGACGCGTACGGCCCGTACGGGGCCCGGTGTCCTGGCGTACGCGGGCGGCTGCGCGCTGCGGCTGGGCGCGGTCACCGCGCTCGCCGTGCCGCTGCTGGTGTGGCTGACGGAGGCGTCGGTGGCGGTCCGGCTGAGCTTCTTCGGCATCGGCGTCCACGAGACCGGCCTGGGGCTGCGCGGGAGCCTCGGCGCCGGAGTGCTGCTGGGGGCCGTGTGGGGCGCCGCGGCGGGGCTGGCGGGGGCGCTGCTGGCGGCCGGTACCGGGCTCGCGGGGCGGCGGGCCGCGGAGCTGCCCGGGGGCAGGGCGTCGCCGTACGGGCCGGGGGACGGTCCGGGACCGTACACACCGTCCACTCCCTATCGGCGGCCGAACCCGGACACCAATCCGTACCTGCGGACGCTGCCGCCCCGGCAACCGGAGCACCCCCCGCCGCCCCCGCCGGAGGGCCCTGGCGGGCCGCGCCCCCGGAAGCCGCCGCCGCACGGCAGCGACACCGCCTCGGCACCCACTGTGAGCGGCAAACCGCTGCCGCGTCCCGGGCAGCGTCCCCGGCCGAAGCGGCACTGGGGCGAGCCGCCGCCCGAGCCCCCGCCGCCCGGACGCCCGGGAGCGGGCCGCTGAGGAGCGGGCGCGGGGCCTCGAGGCGGGCCGCCGGGCGCCTCGAAGAGCGTGCCACCCACCCGGCAGCGTGGTGGCAGGCGTCCACTCGGCGGGACACCTGTACGGTCCCGTGGCGGGGCCGGATACCGTAAGAGCACCATGAGCGCATCGCAGACACCGCCTGCCACCGCCGTACCGGGCGACGACGTACCCACCCTCCTCGTCAAGATCTTCGGGAAGGACCGGCCCGGCATCACCGCCGGCCTCTTCGACACCCTCGCCGCCTACTCCGTCGACGTCGTCGACATCGAGCAGGTCGTGACCCGTGGCCGCATCGTGCTGTGCGCGCTGGTCACCACGCCCACGGGGAGCGCGTCGAACGGTGCCACCGAAGGCGACCTGCGCGCGACCGTGCACAGCTGGGCCGATTCGCTGCACCTCCAGGCCGAGATCATCTCCGGTACCGGGGACAACCGCCCGCGCGGCGTCGGACGTTCGCACGTCACCGTGCTGGGGCACCCGCTCACCGCCGAGTCCACCTCCGCCATCGCCGCCGCCATAACGGCCACCGGCGGCAACATCGACCGTATCTTCCGGCTCGCCAAGTACCCCGTCACCGCGGTGGAGTTCGCGGTCTCCGGCACCCCGACCGACACCCTGCGCACCGCGCTCGCCACCGAAGCCGCCGTGCTCGGCGTCGACATCGCCGTGAGCGCCTCCGGACTGCAGCGCCGGGCGCAGCGCCTGGTCGTCATGGACGTGGACTCCACACTGATCCAGGACGAGGTCATCGAGCTGTTCGCGGCGCACGCGGGCTGCGAGAAGGAGGTCGCCGAGGTGACCGCCGCCGCGATGCGCGGCGAGCTGGACTTCGAGCAGTCGCTGCACGCCCGCGTGGAGCTGCTGGCGGGCCTGGACGCCTCGGTCGTGGAGCGGGTGCGCAAGGAGGTACGGCTGACCCCGGGCGCGCGGACGCTGGTACGCACCCTCAAGCGCCTGGGATACCAGGTCGGTGTGGTCTCCGGCGGCTTCACGCAGGTCACCGACGCGCTCCAGGACGAGCTGGGGCTGGACTTCGCCTCGGCCAACACCCTGGAGATCGTGGACGGCAAGCTGACCGGCAAGGTCACCGGCGACATCGTGGACCGCGCGGGCAAGGCCCGGCTGCTGCGCTCCTTCGCCCAGCAGGCCGGGGTGCCGCTGGCGCAGACGGTCGCGATCGGTGACGGCGCCAACGACCTGGACATGCTGAACACGGCGGGTCTGGGTGTCGCGTTCAACGCCAAGCCGGTCGTACGGGAGGCCGCGCACACGGCCGTGAACGTGCCGTTCCTGGACACCGTGCTGTACCTGCTCGGGATCACCCGCGAAGAGGTCGAGGCCGCGGACACCATGGCGGACTGAGCGGCCCACGGCGTACGCCGAAGGGCCCCGGCACGGTGGGTGCCGGGGCCCTTCGGCGTACGTGGCCGGCAGCGGGTCAGCCCTGGGGCGTCCAGTAGGCGACCAGGCGGCCGACGCCGTGCTCGACGGACTTCCAGGAGCCGTTGAAGGCCACCACGGCCAGGGACGCGGTCGGGAAACCACCGCGGTTCATCCGCGCCAGCGACTCGCCGTCCGCCTCACCGGAGAGCGCGTCGGCGAGGGCGTGCATGCCGGGGTTGTGGCCGACCACCAGCAGGTCGTCCACCTCGTCCGGGACCTCGTTGACCAGCGCGATCAGCTCGCCCAGTGAGGCTTCGTACAGCCGGTCCTCGTAGACGGTCTTCGGGCGCTGGGGCAGTTCGTGTACGCAGAGCTTCCACGTCTCGCGGGTGCGCAGGGCCGTGGAGCAGAGGGTCAGATCGGGGTTGATGCCCGCTCCCGCGAGCCAGCGTCCGGCGGCGGGGGCGTCCCGGCGGCCGCGCTCGGCGAGCGGCCGCTCGTGGTCGCTCTCCTGCGACCACTCGGCCTTGGCATGTCGGAGAAGGACAATCCGGCGAGGAGAATCGACGCTCATGTGTCCCAGCTTCGCACGAAACGCGGCGCGGGGCGCGGGGTGTTGACAGCCTCATCCCACAAGGCAGGATGCGGTACCGGCGACTACACTCCGGCGCCGAGCAGGCGTGCGAGGAAGTGGACCAAGGACACCGTGGCGGGCGGTGCCCCGGCCGCGTCGGCCTCGGCGGCCGGGGTGATCACGAAGAGCAGCGTCACGAACGAGACCACCGGCAGGGCCAGGGCCCACCACGGCAGCCGCGCGGGCCGGGCACCGTTCTCGGCGTGCCGGGTGTGAGCGGCGGACATGGGATCGCCTCCGTGCGGTCGGTGGGGACGGCGCGGCCCCCCGTGCGGCCGCGCCCACCGCGGCGGCGCGGTGTCCTTCGAACCTACGGGTCCGGGACCGCGCCTCCCATCAGGTGCACCACCCACTTGCCCCTGACCCTGGCCCCCTAGGGGACGGTGGGGACAGCCCTACCCGCGCGTGCGCGGCGCCGGGTCACGGTGAGGCGATGCTGGCGATGATCCCGACGACGACGGTCACGGCGAGCATCGCGCCCAGGACGAGGAGCAGCTTCTTCTGGCCGCCCTGCGGATTCGGTTCGAGCACTGGCATGTCCCCAGTGTCGCAAACGGCTCCGGGCCGCCGGTCGGCAGTACCGGGCAAGGACGGCCGGAGCCGGCCGGCGGGCCCGGCGGCGGGCTTCCGGGCGCCGGGGCGGGCGGGCCCTCAGCCCTCGTCCTCGATCCGGCGGTTCCGGCCGGCCAGCACGCCCACCACGATCTGCGGCACCATGAGCCCCGCCATCAGCGCGATCGGCAGGCCCCAGCCGCCGCTGTGCTGGTACAGGGTGCCCACCAGGAGCGGCCCGGGGATCGAGATCAGGTAACCGATGCACTGGGCGAAGGCGGAGAGCTTGACGACGCCGGCGGCGCTGCCGGCGCGCATACCGATCATGGTGAGGGCGAGCGGGAAGGCGCAGTTCGAGATGCCGAGCAGCAGCGCCCAGCCCCAGGCCCCGGCGGCGGGCGCCAGCCACAGGCCCGCGTACCCGGCGAGCCCGCAGGCCCCGAGGAGCACGGCCAGCGGCCCCTGGTGGCGCATCCGGGCGGCCACCCGGGGCAGCAGGAAGGACAGCGGGATGCCCATGGCCATGGTGATCGCGAGCAGCACGCCCGCGGTTCCGGCGGGCACTCCGGCGTCGCGGAAGATCTGCGGCAGCCAGCCCATGGTGATGTACGCGGCGGTGGCCTGGAGGCCGAAGAAGACGGCGAGCGACCAGGCGGTGGGCGAGCGGCTGATCCGGATGGCGGGGGCGTCCTGCTGCGGCGCCCCGGCCGCCGGTGCCGCCTGGGGCGCGCGGTGCCGCAGCACGGCGAGCCAGGGGACGACGGCGAGGGCGCCGAGCACCGCCCAGACGGCGAGGCCGGCCTGCCAGCCGCCGCCGAGCGCGCCGGTGACCGGTACGGTCAGGGCCGCGGCGAGCGAGGTGCCCAGGGCCAGCGCCATGGAGTACAGCCCGGTCATCGAGCCGACCCGGTCGGGGAAGAAGGTCTTGATGACCACGGGCAGCAGGATGTTGCTGACCGCGATGCCGGCGAGCGCCAGGGCGCTGGCGGCGAGGAACCCGGCCGTGCCGCCCGCGAAGGGCCGTACGACGACGCCGGCCGTGATCGCGGCCATGCCGGCGCACACGATGGCGCCCGGCCCGAAGCGGCGGGCCAGCCGCGGCGCCGCGATGCCGAAGACGGCGAAGCACAGGGCCGGTACGGAGGTGAGCAGGCCCGCGACGGTGCCGCTCATGCCGAGTCCGTCCCGCACCTCCTCCATGAGGGCGCCCAGGCTGGTGATGGCCGGGCGGAGGTTGAGCGCGGCGAGGACGAGACCGGCGGTCAGGACCGCGCCGAGCCAGCGCGGTACGGGCGCGGGGGCACGGTCGTGCGGATCGCCGCCGGGTGTTCCGGTGGTGGTCTGCGGTGCCTCGGGGGCGGTGCCGAGGGTCGCGAGGTCGTCGTCTGCCATACGTACATCATAGAATCATGGGATGAATGGTTGTCCAGGTGATTCTCGCCTCCCGGTGACCGGCCGGGGAAGGCTTAGCATCAGCGATGCCACGTTCGAGCTCGTGTCTCCAGGAGCGCCCCCATGCCGCTGACCTCGCCCCGGCGTTCCGCCCTGGCCGACCAGGTGATCGCACAGCTGCGCGCCCAGATCACCTCGGGCGAGTGGCCGGTCGGAGCGCGCATCCCCACCGAGCCGGAGCTGGTCGAACAGCTCGGAGTGGCCCGCAACACCGTCCGCGAGGCGGTCCGGGCGCTGGCCCACAACGGCCTGCTGGACATCCGCCAGGGCTCCGGCACCTACGTCGTCGCCACCAGCGAGCTGGCGGGCGTGATGAACCGCAGGTTCGCCGACGCCGACCCCCGGCACGTCGCCGAGCTGCGCAGCGCGCTGGAGGCCGAGGCCGCCCGGCGGGCCGCCGAGCGGCGTACCGAGGCGGACCTCAAGCAGCTGGACGCCGCGCTGCACCGGCGGGAGCAGGCGTGGGCGTCGGGCGCGGCGGCGGCGTTCGTGGAGGCCGACGCCACTCTGCACATGGCGATCGTGGCCGCCTCGCACAACGACGTGCTGGCGGAGCTGTACGCGGACCTCGGCGGGGTGCTGCGCGAGTTCCTCCGCGCCGACGTGGGCGACGAGCTGCGCCCGGAGTCGCACCTGGACCACTCCCGGCTGGTGGACGCCATCCGGGAGGGCGACGGCGACCGCGCGGCGGCCGAGGCGAGCACCCATCCGTACGGCTGCCGGCCGGGGCGGCTGCGGAACGGCTGAGAGCCTGTGTCACCGCACGGCAGAGGGCCGGGGGCCGCCGTGTCGTACGGCGGCCCCCGGCCCTCACACGCAGGGGTCGGTCAGGCGCCCATCATGTGCACGCCGCCGTCGACGTGGACGATCTCGCCGGTGGTCTTCGGGAAGAAGTCCGACAGCAGGGCGACGACGCCGCGGCCCGCGGGCTCCGGGTCGGCCATGTCCCAGTTCAGCGGGGAACGGGTGTCCCACACCTTGGCGAGCTCGGAGAAGCCGGGGATGGACTTGGCGGCCATCGAGCCGATCGGGCCGGCGGAGACGAGGTTGCAGCGGACGTTCCGCGCGCCCAGGTCACGCGCCAGGTAGCGGCTGGTGGACTCCAGCGCGGCCTTGGCCGGGCCCATCCAGTCGTACTGCGGCCAGGCGAACTGCGCGTCGAAGGTCAGGCCGACGACCGCGCCGCCCTCCTCCGGCATCAGCGGCAGGCAGGCCATGGTCAGCGCCTTGAGCGAGAACGCCGAGACGTGCATGGCCGTGGAGACCGACTCGAAGGACGTGTTCAGGAAGTTGCCGCCGAGCGCGTCCTGCGGGGCGAAGCCGATGGAGTGGACGACGCCGTCCAGGCCGCCGAGCTCCTCGCGGACCTTGGCCTCCAGGCCGTCCAGGTGCTCCTGGTTGGTCACGTCCAGCTCGATGACCTTGGCAGGCTTCGGCAGCTTCTTGGCGATGCGCTCGGTGAGCGTGGGCCGCGGGAACGCGGTGAGGATGACCTCGGCGCCCTGCTCCTGGGCGACCTTCGCCGTGTGGAAGGCGATGGAGGACTCCATCAGTACGCCCGTGACCAGAATGCGCTTGCCGGCGAGGATTCCGCTCATATCGATCAGTGACCCATGCCCAATCCGCCGTCGACGGGAATGACGGCTCCAGTGATGTACGCGGCCTCGTCGGAGGCCAGGAAGCGGACCGAGGCGGCGATCTCCTCGGGCTGCGCGTAACGCGCGAGCGGGACCTGCTTCACGATGTTCTCGCGCTGCTCGTCGGTGAGCGCGCGGGTCATGTCGGTGTCGACGAAGCCGGGGGCCACCACGTTGCAGGTGATGTTGCGCGAGCCCAGCTCGCGGGCGATCGAGCGGGCGAAGCCGACGAGGCCCGCCTTGGAGGCCGCGTAGTTCGCCTGGCCCGCCGAGCCCAGCAGGCCCACCACGGACGAGATCAGCACGATGCGGCCCTTGCGCGCCCGCAGCATGCCGCGGTTGGCGCGCTTGACCACGCGGAACGTACCGGTGAGGTTGGTCTCCAGGACCGAGGCGAAGTCGTCCTCCGACATCCGCATCAGCAGCTGGTCACGGGTGACGCCGGCGTTGGCCACCAGCACCTCGACCGCGCCGTGCTTCTCCTCGATCTCCTTGTACGCCTGCTCGACCTGCTCCGTGTCGGTGATGTCGCACTTCACGGCCAAGAACCCCGCCGGGGGTTCGCCGGAGCGGTAGGTGATGGCGACCTTGTCGCCTGCCTCGGCGAAGGCTCGGGCGATGGCGAGGCCGATGCCGCGATTGCCTCCGGTGACCAGAACCGAGCGGCTCAAGAGATCACCCTTTCCGTGTCCTGTCCGACGTGTGTTCCCTACGAAACTAGCGGTCAGCGGGCCCATACGGAGAATCGACCTCGCACAGGGGCACATCCCGGTCACTGTGGGGTCCCTACAGAACCGACCGCGGCGCGCCCGCGCGGAACACCCCGGCCGACCGGCCGGACGTCCTGCGCGTAAGGGGCTCGGCACGGCATGATGCGTGACGCCGACCACGGGAGGGATGCCGTGCCTGCTACACCTCGTTCCGTTGACGAGAGCTTTCTCGCCCTGCCCCTGCGCGCGCTGGCCGACGCCGCGCTCGCGCGGGCCCGGGCGCTCGGGGCCGACCACGCGGACTTCCGGATGGAACGGATCCGGTACGCGTCCTGGCGGCTGCGGGACGCGAAGACGGCCGGTTCCTCCGACACCACCGACCTGGGATACGCGGTACGAGTGGTGCACGGCGGGGCCTGGGGCTTCGCTTCCGGGGTCGATCTGACCATGGACGCGGCGGCCCGGGTGGCCGCGCAGGCGGTCGCGATGGCCAAGCTGTCGGCGAAGGTGATCGACGCGGCCGGGTCCCAGGAGAAGGTCGAGCTCGCCGACGAGCCCGCGTACCCGGACCGGACATGGGTCTCCTCGTACGGGACCGACCCCTTCGACGTGCCGGACACGGAGAAGAGCGGGCTGCTGGCGGAGTGGAGCGGGCGGCTGCTGGCCGCACCGGGCGTGACGCACGCGGACGCCTCGCTGCTCACGGTCCGGGAGAACAAGTTCTACGCCGACACCGCGGGCACCACCACCACGCAGCAGCGGGTCCGGCTGCATCCGGAGCTGACGGCCGTCGCGGTGGACGACCGCACCGGCGAGTTCGACTCGATGCGCACCATCGCGCCGCCGGCCGGCCGAGGCTGGGAGTACCTGACCGACGGCCGGTACGACTGGGACGCGGAGCTGGCGGAGATGCCGGAGCTGCTCGCGGAGAAGATGCGCGCGCCGAGCGTCCGGGCCGGGCGGTACGACCTGGTGGTGGACCCCTCCAACCTGTGGCTGACGATCCACGAGTCGATCGGGCACGCCACCGAGCTGGACCGGGCGCTGGGGTACGAAGCAGCGTACGCGGGCACCTCGTTCGCCACCTTCGACCAGCTGGGCACCTTGAAGTACGGCTCGGAGCTGATGCACGTCACGGGCGACCGGACCGCCGAGCACGGGCTGGCGACGATCGGGTACGACGACGAGGGCGTCCAGGCGCAGTCCTGGGACCTGGTCAGGGACGGCGTCCTGGTCGGCTACCAGCTGGACCGCAGGATCGCGAAGCTGACCGGTTTCGAGCGGTCCAACGGGTGCGCGTACGCGGACTCGCCGGGCCATGTGCCGGTACAGCGGATGGCCAACGTCTCGCTGCGGCCGGCGCCGGACGGGCCGTCCACCGAGGAGCTGATCTCGGGCGTCGAGCACGGCATCTACGTGGTCGGCGACCGCTCGTGGTCCATCGACCAGCAGCGGTACAACTTCCAGTTCACCGGGCAGCGGTTCTTCCGGATCGAGCACGGGCGGCTGGCGGGGCAGCTGCGCGACGTGGCGTACCAGGCCACCACCACCGACTTCTGGGGCTCGATGGCCGCGGTGGGCGGCCCGCAGACGTACGTGCTGGGCGGCGCCTTCAACTGCGGCAAGGCCCAGCCGGGCCAGGTCGCCTCCGTCTCGCACGGCTGCCCCGCCGCCCTCTTCACGGCTGTCAACGTCCTCAACACAACGCAGGAGGCCGGTCGATGAGCACACGTACGCCGCGGACGAACGCGCCGCACGAGATCGTCGAGCGGGCGCTGGCGCTCTCCCGGGCCGACGGCTGCGTGGTGATCGCGGACGAGACCACCACCGCCAACCTGCGCTGGGCGGGCAACGCGCTGACCACCAACGGCGTCACCCGCGGCCGCCGGCTCACCGTGATCGCCACCGTGAACGGCAAGGAGGGCACCGCCTCCGGCGTCGTCTCGCGTGCCGCGGTCACCGCCGAGGACCTGGAGGCGCTGGTGCGGGCCGCGGAGGCGGCCGCCAGGGCCGCGGGGCCCGCCGAGGACGCACAGCCGCTCGTCACCGGTGGCGCCCCCTCCCCCGGCTTCACCGAGCCGCCCGCCGAGACCTCCCCGGACGTCTTCGCGGACTTCGCGCCCGCGCTCGGCGAGTCCTTCCGGCGGGCCAGGGACGGCGGCCGCGAGCTGTACGGGTTCGCCAGCCATGCGGTGGTCTCCTCGTACCTGGGCTCCTCGGCCGGGCTGCGGCTGCGGCACGACCAGCCCACCGGGACGCTGGAGCTGAACGCCAAGTCGCCCGACCGCACCCGCTCGGCCTGGGCGGGCCGGGCCACCCGGGACTTCCGGGACGTCGACCCGCTGGCCATGGACGCCGACCTGGCGCGGCGGCTGGCCTGGGCGGAGCGGCGTACGGAGCTGCCGGCGGGGCGGTACGAGACGCTGCTGCCGCCCACCGCCGTCGCCGACCTGCTCGTGTACCAGACGTGGTCGTCCGGGGCCCGGGACGCGGCCGAGGGCCGTACGGTCTTCTCGGCGCCCGGTGGCGGTACCCGGACCGGCGAGAAGCTCTCCGGGCTCCCTCTGACGCTGCGCAGCGACCCGGGGGCCGCGGGTCTGGAGTGCGCGCCCTTCGTGCTGGCGCACAGCTCCGGGGACGACGCCTCGGTCTTCGACAACGGGCTGCCGCTGGAGCCCACCGACTGGATCCGGGACGGCGTGCTGAACCAGCTGGTCACCACCCGGCACAGCGCGGAGCTGACCGGCCTGCCGGTGGCCCCGGCCGTCGACAACCTGCTGCTGGAGGCGGGCGGCAGCAAGTCCCTGGACGAGCTGGTGGCCGGCACCGAGCGGGGGCTGCTGCTGACCTGCCTGTGGTACATCCGCGAGGTGGACCCGGCGACGCTGCTGCTCACGGGGCTGACCCGGGACGGTGTGTACCTCGTGGAGGGCGGCGAGGTGGTCGGCGAGGTGAACAACTTCCGGTTCAACGAGTCGCCGGTGGACCTGCTGGCGCGGGCGAGCGAGGCGGGCCGTACGGAGCGCACCCTGCCGCGCGAGTGGAGCGACTACTTCACGCGCGCCGCGATGCCCGCGCTGCGGATCCCGGACTTCAACATGAGCTCGGTGAGCCCGGGGGTGTGACGGCGGAGTCCGTACCGGGAGGGGCCTGTCGTGCCCGTCCCGGGACCCGCCCGTGTGCCCGTCCCCGGGCGGCGGGCACTTGTCGTACCGCGTGGCCGGCCTGTGGATACTCGGTCGGCCACGCTTCGCACGGCTAATAGAATCGGTTCCGTCCTCCCGTTTGGGATCAACGACCGATCAGGAACGCCATGACACGCCTCGGCGAATCCGTCGCCCGCGCCAGCTCGCTGCTCTCCGCAGACCTCTCCGCCGACGCCACCGTCGCGGAGCTGCTGAAGGAGACCGGCTCGCGGCGCTATCTCGACCTGACGGACCTGCCGGCCAAGGAGCAGGCCGAGCTGATCGCCTCCCGTACGGTCGAGGTGCTGCCGGGCGTGGACCAGCTCGCCGAGCGCATCGAGGAGCGCAGGGCGGCCGGCAAGGGTCTGCACATCAAGCTGGGCATCGACCCGACGGCGACCGACGTGCACCTGGGGCACGCGGTCCCGCTGATCATCCTCAGCCGCTTCCAGCGGCTCGGCCACGACGTCACGCTGATCATCGGCGACTTCACGGCCAAGATCGGCGACCCCTCGGGCCGCACGGCCGAGCGCCCGCCGCTGACCGACGAGGACATCGCGCACAACCTGGCGAGCTACCGCGAGCAGGTCCGGCCGTTCTTCGACTTCGAGAAGGTCAGCTTCCGGCAGAACAGCGAGTGGCTGGCGCCGTACACCTTCCCGGAGCTGCTGAGCCTGCTCTCCAAGGTGCCGGCCTCCCAGCTGCTCCAGCGCGAGGACTTCCGTACCCGCCTGGCCGCGGGCTCGGGCCTGACCATGACGGAGATGCTGTACCCGATCGCGCAGGGCCTGGACTCCGTGGCGCTGGAGTGCGACGTGGAGCTCGGCGGCGCCGACCAGCTGCTGAACCTCCAGATGGGCCGCAAGCTCATGGAGCTCAAGGGGCAGCAGCCGCAGCTGGTCGTCACCATGCCGCTGATCGAGGGCACCGACGGCACGGGCGCGAAGATGTCCAAGTCCAAGGGCAACTACGTCGGCCTCAACGCCCCCGCCGACGACGTCTTCGGCAAGATCATGTCGGTCCCGGACCGGCTGATGGAGCCGTACCTCAAGGCGTGGACCGAGTGGACGGACGAGGAGATCGCCCAGGCGCTCACCCGCATCGAGGCGAAGACCCTGCACCCGATGGACCTGAAGAAGATCCTCGCGGGTGAGGTCGTGACCGCGCTGTACGGCATCGAGGCGGCCATGACGGCCCGCGCCGGGTTCGTCGCGCAGTTCTCCAAGAAGTCCTTCGCCGACGTCGGCACGCTGCCGTCGGTGGACCTCGCCGAGCACGGCGCGGAGACGGTGGCCACGGTGCTGACCAAGGTGCTGGAGTTCACGCAGAGCGCCTCGGCGGCCCGCCGGCTGGCCAAGCAGAACGCCCTCCGGCTGGTCATCGAGGCCGAGTCGGGCCAGGAGACCGTGGTGCTGGCCGAGGCCGACGCCATCCGCCCGCTGTCCGAGGTGCTGGCGGAGAAGCTGGCCGCCACGCCCGGCACGCCCTACCTCAAGGCGGGCCGCAAGCTGGCCCAGCTGCAGGGCGACGCCTGAGACATCGCCGTTCCGGTGGGCCTGCCGGCAGGCCCACCGGAACGGCGTGCGACGGCGGTGTCAGACCCGCTGTTGCCGGTGTGTCCTCCCGCGCACCATGGCCCACAGCCGGCTGCCCACGCCGACGACGATCACCGCGCCGATCAGCTGCAGCAGATGCCGGGTCCAGTCGATGCCCTTGGTGTCCTCGACTCCGATTCCGGTGGCCGCCCAGTTGCCCAGCACGCTGCCGAGCATGCCGAAGATCACCGTCAGCCAGAGCGGAATCGCCTGCTTCCCGGGGATGAGCGCCCTCGCGATCACACCCAGGACCAGACCCAGGATGATGGCCCACAACCAATTCATGTCGCCTCCTAGAGGGGCGCGGTGTACAAGGCCGTGCATCGTTCAGTTTCGTACCGCCACCCGTACGGCGCACGTCGGAGCCGCCTGTACGTATGACACCGGTATGTACCTGGCCGGGCGTAAGGTGCCCCGGTCTCGAAGCCTGCGCAGGCCCGGCGTAACGTGGAACAGGTCCGGCATCGGGGTGTGCCCGGTATGACAACAGGTGGTGGAACGTGATGCGGAAGCAGAGCAGTGCCCAGACCTTCCGGATCACGGGAGCCCGCCAGGGGCTGACCGAGGACGTCCGTGGGCGGCAGCGACGCTATGTGATCTCGATGTCCGTACGGACGGTGGCGGTGGTCCTCACCGCCGTGCTCTGGAACGTCGAGCGCCACGTCGCCATTATCACCCTGATCGCGGGTCTGGTACTGCCCTACATCGCGGTCGTCATCGCCAACGCGGGCCGGGAGAACGTCACTTCGCTCCCGTCGAGCTTCATCGCGGCCCCGTCGCGGCCGATGCTGACCGCTCGATCGGGTGATACTCCGGCGGAACCGTCGCCGGAAGCAGGGCGGACGGACTCCGCCGAACACCGCGGTGAGCACGGCTGATCTCCCGACAGTACGCAAAGCTCAAGAAAAGCTCAGATCAATCATGTGGTTCCGGTGCACCTGGCACGGTCCCCCGTGACATACTTCGTACGCGCTCCGCATCCCCCGTCGGAGCGACGGACCGACGCCGGGCGGCTCCCCCCGTGGCTGCCCGGCGTCGCCATGTCCGGATCCGGAAGCACCGGGTCCGGAAGCGCCGGGTCCGGCGCGACGTAGGGTTGAGGCTGTGAACTCCCCTGACAACACAGTGATCTGCTCCGCCAAGGGCTGCCGTGCGGCCGCGGTGTGGGTGCTGGCCTGGAACAATCCGAAGCTGCACACGCCCGACCGCCGCAAGACCTGGCTCGCGTGCGAGGAACACCGCGAGCATCTCTCCCAATTCCTCGGTGTCCGCGGCTTCCTGAAGGACGTGGTGAAACTGGAGGAGTGGGAGGCCTCGGCCCAGGAGGACTGAGCCCGCCCCGCCCGGCGACGGACCGGCCGGGGCCGGCCCCCGCCCGGCGGTCAGCCGCCGATCGCCGACATCGGCCGCTCCGGCTGCAGGAAGCTCGGGTCGTCCAGGCCCGAGCCCGCCTTCTTGCCCCACATCGCGCCCTGCCATATCCGCGCGATCTCCGCGTCCGGCGCGTCCGAGCGCAGCGCCGCCCGCAGGTCGGTCTCCTCCGTGGCGAACAGGCAGGTGCGCACCTGGCCGTCGGCGGTCAGCCGGGTGCGGTCGCAGGCGCGGCAGAACGGGCGGGTGACCGAGGCGATGACGCCGACCCGGTGCGGGCCGCCGTCGACGAGCCAGCGCTCGGCGGGCGCGGAGCCGCGCTCGTCCTGGCCCTCGGGGGTCAGCTCGAAGCGGGTGCGCAGCGACGCGAGGATGTCGCCCGCGGTGATCATGCCCTCGCGCTTCCAGCCGTGCTGGGCGTCGAGCGGCATCTGCTCGATGAAGCGGAGCTCGTACTCGTTCTCCACCGCCCAGGCGAGGAGGTCGGGTGCCTCGTCGTCGTTGAGCCCCGGCATCAGGACGGAGTTGACCTTGACCGGGGTGAGGCCGGCTGCGCGGGCTGCCGCCAGCCCGCGCAGCACGTCGGCGTGGCGCTTGCGGCGGGTCAGGGTCTGGAAGACGTCCGGGCGCAGGGTGTCCAGGGAGACGTTGACCCGGTCCAGGCCCGCGTCGCGCAGCGCGGTGGCGGTGCGCTCCAGGCCGATGCCGTTGGTCGTCAGCGACATCTTGGGGCGCTTCTCCAGCGAGGCGACGCGCTCGACGATGCCGACGAGGCCGGGGCGGAGCAGTGGCTCGCCGCCGGTGAACCTGACCTCTTCGATGCCGAGGTCCGTGACGGCGATGCGGATGAGGCGGACGATCTCGTCGTCCGTGAGCAGGTCGGGCTTGGCGAGCCACTGCAGGCCCTCTTCGGGCATGCAGTACGTGCACCGCAGGTTGCACCGGTCGGTCAGCGAAACCCGCAGGTCGGTGGCTACTCGCCCGTATGTGTCGATGAGCACGAGGCCCCCTCCCCCGGTGGCGGATCAGTACGTTGTCGAGCCTACGCGATGGGTGTGACAACGAGCACGGATCCGATGTCACGATGCGGGACCGGCCGCGTCGTAGGGATCTACGACGCGGCCGGCGCTCCGTGCGGGCGGTACGGGGTCAGTGCGCTCCGGTGCCGGTCAGGGACCGGACCTCCAGTTCGGCGTACTTCTTCACGTCCGGCTCCTCCTTGGAGAGCAGGGAGCCGAGCCAGCCGAGCAGGAAGCCCAGCGGGATGGAGATCAGGCCCGGGTTCTCCAGCGGGAAGACGGCGAAGTCGGCGCCGGGAAACATCGAGGTCTCCTTGCCGGAGACGACCGGCGAGAAGAGCACCAGGAGGACCGAGGAGATCAGTCCGCCGTAGATGGACCACAGGGCCCCGCTCGTGGTGAACCGCTTCCAGAAGAGGCTGTAGAGGATCGTGGGCAGGTTGGCGGAGGCGGCGACCGCGAAGGCCAGGGCGACCAGGCCCGCGACGTTCAGGCCGCGGGCGAAGACGCCCAGGACGATCGCGACGGCGCCGATGCCGACCGTGGCCCAGCGGGCTGCCCGGACCTCTTCCTTCTCCGACGCCTTGCCCTTCTTGATCACGTTGACGTACAGGTCGTGCGCGAAGGACGAGGAGGAGGCCAGGGTGAGTCCGGCGACCACCGCGAGGATGGTGGCGAAGGCGACCGCCGAGATGACGGCGAGCAGGATCGCGCCGCCGGTGGAGTCCGCGCCGCCGCCGATCTCCTGGGCGAGCAGGGTGGCCGCCGTGTTGCCCGCCGGGTTGGACTCGGTGATCGTCTTGGGCCCGACCAGGGCCGCGGCGCCGAAGCCGAGCGCGATGGTCATCAGGTAGAAGACGCCGATGATGCCGATGGCCCAGTTCACGGACTTACGGGCGGCCTTGGCCGTGGGCACGGTGTAGAAGCGGATGAGGATGTGCGGCAGGCCCGCGGTGCCCAGGACCAGCGCGATGCCCAGCGAGATGAAGTCGATCTTCGAGGTGGCGGTGGCGCCGTACTTCAGGCCCGGCTCCAGGAACGCCGCGCCCTTGCCGCTCTCCTCGGCGGCCCTGCCGAGCAGCTCGGAGATGTTGAAGTTGAACTTCAGCATGACCAGGAACGTGATGAGCAGGGTGCCCGCGATCAGCAGGACGGCCTTGACCATCTGCACCCAGGTGGTGCCCTTCATGCCGCCGATGGAGACGTACAGGATCATCACGATGCCGACGAGGACGACGACGAGCATCTTGCCGGCCTCGCTGGTGATCCCGAGCAGCAGCGTGACCAGGGCGCCGGCGCCCGCCATCTGGGCCAGCAGGTAGAAGATCGAGACGACGATGGTGGAGACGCCCGCCGCGGTGCGCACGGGGCGCTGCCGCATCCGGTAGGCGAGCACGTCGCCCATGGTGAAGCGGCCGGAGTTGCGCAGCGGCTCGGCGACCAGCAGCAGCGCGACCAGCCAGGCGACGAGGAAGCCGATGGAGTACAGGAAGCCGTCGTAGCCGAAGAGGGCGATGGCGCCCGCGATGCCGAGGAAGGACGCGGCGGACATGTAGTCGCCGGAGATCGCCAGGCCGTTCTGGAAGCCGGAGAACTGCCGGCCGCCGGCGTAGAAGTCCTCGGCGCCCTTGGTCTGCCGCCCGGCCCACACGGTGATGGCCAGGGTGGCGGCGACGAACAGCGCGAAGATCGTGATGATCAGCGCGCGGTGCTGGCCCGCGCCCTCGGCGGCCAGCGCCGGGGTCCCGGCGGCGAGCTGGTACGTGAGGCTCATGCGTCACCCTCCCCGCGCGCGGTGCCGTTCTCCAGTCGGGCCCTGATCGCCTCGGCCTTGGGGTCGAGCTTCGCGGCGGCGTGCCGGGAGTACCACCAGGCGATGAGGAAGGTCGTCACGAACTGGGCGATGCCGAAGACGAACGCGACGTTGACGTTGCCGACGACCTTGGTGCCCATGAAGCCGCCCGCGTAGTTGCTGAGCAGCACGTACAGCAGGTACCAGAGGACGAAGGCGACGGTCAGCGGGAAGGCGAACGAACGGTAGGAGCGGCGCAGTTCGGTGAACTCCGCGCCGGACTGCACTTCGGTGAAGGGCGGCGCCTCGTGCGGCGCGTCGTGCGGCGCCTCGTGGTCCTTGCGCGGCCCGGGTTCGGCGGGCGGCTGGGCGGCGGTGCTCACGCGGTCTCCTGTTTCTGGCGGATTCTGTCCGAAGACATAAAGTTCAGATCAGTGATGCGGATCACGCATGCTAAGGGTGCGCGACCGCCTTACGACAGGGGCAGGGCCCGAAATCCCCAGGAAATCGGGGGGTACGGCCGCCACCGGCGGCGTGCCGGATCGTTGTCCGGGTGTGACGCCTCCGCCGCCCCGGCAGCCGCCAGGACCGGGCCGACTGCCGTACGGCGCCGTGCGGTTGCCCTCCCCGGTCGCCGCCGCTCCATCTGTGCCACCCCGCCCTGCCTGGGCCGATGCCCGGCGCTGGGACGGCCGGCGGATCACGCTGCCGCTGCTGAGCATCGGCGCGCTGCGCCGCCGCCGATGCGGGTGACGGAGCCCGCACCTGCGGCAGTTGACGGGTTTTCCCCCGCCGGCGGGCGGGTTTTCTTTGCCGACCGTTGAACTGTCCGGGTGATCACGGATAGCTTCACTCGTCACGAACCGGCTCGCGCGCGACCTGCCCGCGAGCGGTCAGAGATGATGTGGAGTACCCATGGCACATCTGAGATCCAGACGGGTGCGCGCGCTCGCCGTACCGGTCGGACTGGCCCTCGTGGCCTCCCTCGGCTTCCTCCCGCAAGCGGCCACCGCCGCCCCTCAGGAGACGCCCCGGGCCACGGCAGCGGCCGACGGTCCGCTGCTCTCGTACGTCGTCAACGCCACGCCCGGCAAGGCCTCGGTGGCCCGGGTCGGCAAGGCGATACGCGCGGCCGGCGGCAAGGTGGTGATCGCCCACGAGAAGATAGGCGTGATAGTCGTCCACTCGGCGAACCCGCAGTTCGCCGAGGCGATACGCACGGTGCGCGACGTCCAGTCGGCCGGCGCCACCCGCACCGCCCCCTGAAGGCCTCCGGCACCACCGACATCGGGAAGCCGCAGAAGGCCGATCTGAGCAAGGCCGCGAAGCTGGCCGGCGCCAGGGCCCAGGCGGCCGGCGAGGAGCCCCTGGAGTCCCTCCAGTGGGATCTGCCCGCCATCAAGGCCGACCAGGCGGCGAAGGTGAACCCGGGCAGCCGGAAGGTCACCGTCGCGGTCATCGACACCGGCGTGGACGACACCCACCCGGACCTGAAGCCCAACTTCTCCGCCGGGCAGTCCGCCAACTGCGTGGGCGGCGTGGCCGACACCACCCGCGGCTCCTGGCGCCCGTACGACCCCGCCGAGGACTACCACGGCACGCACGTCGCGGGCACGATAGCCGCCGCGCGCAACGGCGCGGGCATGGCCGGCGTCGCCCCGAACGTGAAGATCTCCGCCATCAAGGTCAGCGAGCCGAAGACGAGCCTGTTCTACGCCGAGAGCGTGGTCTGTGCCTTCATGTTCGCGGCCGACCACGGCGTCGAGGTCACCAACAACAGCTACTACGTCGACCCGTGGATGTTCAACTGCAAGGACGACGCCGACCAGGGCGCCATCGTCGACGCGGTGGGCCGGGCGGCCAAGTACGCCGAGCGCAAGGGCGCGATCAACGTCGCCGCTGCCGGCAACTCCAACCTCGACCTGGCGGCGAAGGAGCTCACCGACAAGTCGAGCCCGAACGACACCACTCCGGTGGAGCGGAAGATCGACCCGTCGAAGTGCTGGGACGTGCCCACCCAGCTCCCGGGCACCGTCACGGTCGCCGCGACCGGCGTGAAGAAGCTCAAGTCGTACTACTCCAACTACGGCAACGGCGTGATCGACGTGGCCGCGCCGGGCGGCGACAGCCGGCAGGTCCCGGAGCTCCCGGCGAAGAACGGCAACATCCTCTCCACCATGCCGGGCGGCGACTGGGCCTACCTGGCGGGCACGTCGATGGCCTCGCCCCATGTGGCGGGCGTCGCGGCGCTGGTGAAGAGCGCGCACCCGAAGAGCAGCCCGCAGGAGATCCAGTGGCTGCTGAAGAAGGACGCCGACAACCCGGGCTGCCCCCAGGGTGACGCGACGTGCACCGGTACTCAGCACGTCAACGGCCACTACGGGTACGGGATCGTGGACGCGCTGGACGCCGTCGAACAGCGCTGACCTGATCGGCGCCGGGGCCCGTGGCAGCCGGGTCCCGGCGGCCGGGCGGTCCGCCCGTCCCTGGGGCGGGCGGACCGCAGCGGCCTACTGTGCGGCGGCAGCCGGGCGCACCGTCCGCAGCACCCCGTCGGCCAGCAGCCACTGGGCCGCGAGGTAGCCGAGCATGATGCAGAACTGCGGGGCCGGCGGCTGCGGCCAGTGCGCGATCCCGCTCGCGATCAGGGTGTCGGAACCCAGGAAGAGCAGGCCGCCGAGGAGGGCCCGCGGTCCGGCCCGCAGCGCCCCGTACGCCATCGCGGTGAGCAGCAGGCTGTACCCGGCGACCGGGCCGCGCAGATCGGCCGTCAGGTCCGGCCACAGCAGGGCCACGGTGCCGAGCCAGGCCACGGCGTACCCGGCGGCCACCGCGGCCTGCGGCCACCTGCGGCCCCATTCCGGTGCGGCGCCCCGCCGTACGAACAGCACCAGGTAGCAGACGTGCCCGGCCGCGAAGGACGCCATCCCCACCAGGAAGGCGGTGTCGCCGCCCGCCTGGAGGAGCGTGTCGCCGCCGCACCCGAAGAGCAGCGCGGCGGCGAGCAGTACGGGGCCGCCGCGGGCGAGCACGTATGCGGCGAGGACCGGCATCAGGGCCGGCTTGGTCACCACCTCCACCGTGCCGGCCCCGGCGAGCAGGGCGCCGAGGTGGACCGCTGCGAGCACTCCGAAGGCGGCGAGGAGAGCACGTGCGGCCGTCCCACGGGTCATGCGGCGGACGTCTCGGCGCCGGGGCCCGGCACCCGGGGCGCGGCGTCGTCGCCGTTCCCTGCGGGCTGCCACCCCGGCCCCCGGAAGACGCGTCCGGCGCGCTCCCGCCAGCTGCGCGCTGCCCGTACGTCCCGGGCGATGGCCGCGTACTCGTGCGTGGCGACGCGCAGCGGGTTGAAGGTGTCGATGTTCTTCGTGAGCCCGAAGACGGGCCGTTCCGTCTCCGCGACGAACGAGCCGAACAGCCGGTCCCAGACGATGAGGATGCCCCCGAAGTTGCGGTCCAGGTAGCCGCCCTGGGAGGCGTGGTGGACGCGGTGGTGCGAGGGCGTGTTGAACACGTACTCGAACGGGCGCGGCAGCTTGCCGACCCGCTCGGTGTGCACCCAGAACTGGTACACGAGGTTCGCCGAGGAGCAGAAGGCGACCGCCGCCGGGTGCACGCCGAGCGCGATCATCGGTACGTAGAACGGCCAGACCGTCCAGCTGGTCCAGGGCTGGCGGAGCGCGGTGGTGAGGTTGAACTTCCGGCTGGAGTGGTGCACCACGTGGCAGGCCCACAGGATGCGGATGACGTGGTGGCCGCGGTGCGACCAGTAGTAGAAGAAGTCCTGCGCGAGCAGCATCAGGGGCAGCGTCCACCACAGCACGGGTATGCGCAGCGGCGTCAGCTCGTAGACGGCGGCGTAGATCGCCACGATCGGGATCTTCCACAGCGCGTCGAAGACCAGGCTGCCGAGCCCCATGCCGATGCTGGTGGCGGCGTCCTTGGTCTCGTATCCGGCGGCTTCTTCGTCCGGATGCAGCCGGTAGCTCACCATCTCCAGGACGGTGAGCAGGACGAAGGCCGGTATGGACCACAACACGACATCGGGCAGGTGCGGCATGTGGGGCACCTTAAAGCGGCGTACGACGACTCGGCTAGAGGTTGTTACCAATGAGTATCAGCCGTAGTTACCGCCGGTACGCTCAGGTCGGCACGCCGGCCTCCCTTGGTTGCTTCACCTCACTCACCGACGCCGACGAACGGGAAGTCGAAGCCCGTCAGCCAGTGCCGCCCGGTCTCCCGGGCCCGCCGCCAGGACGCCTCCACCGGCGCCTGGTTGCGCGGCTGCCCCAGGTCGTCCGGCACCGGCCCGATGCGGCGCGCGACCGGTACGAGCGCGGACTTGTCGAAGCCGAAGGCCTCGGCCGCCGACTCGCCCAGCAGCCGGCGGGTCTCCCCCACCGGGACGTCGTGGAAGGCCCTGCGCAGCCATTCCCCCGTGTGCGGCCAGGTGCCCTCGGGGTGCGGGAAACCGGAGCCCCAGAGGACGTTGTCCACGCCGATCTCGTAGCGCCGCGCGAGCTCGTGCCGGGTGGGGGCGGTGGCGCAGACGAAGATCTGGCGGTCCAGGTACTCGTGCGGGGACCGCTTCAGCGCGGCGAACGGCGAGAGTGGCCTGCCGCCGTGCGCGCCCAGGTACAGCCGGTCCATGTGCCACAGCAGGTCCGGCAGCCACCAGCAGCCGGCCCCGGCGACCCCGAAGCGCAGCCCGGGATGGCGCTCGAAGGCACCGGACCACAGCAGGAACCACAGCGGCCGGGCCGGCCACCACGCGGCCTCGGAGAGCTGGATGCCGAGGTGGCCGCCGTACTCGGGGCGGGGCACGGCGCCCGCGTGCGTGAGGAGGGGCATGGCGGTCTCGGCGGCGGCCGCCCACACCGGGTCGTACCGGCGGTCGTGGTAAGGCGCCGCGTCGTCCCAGCCGGCGGGGATCAGCAGCGCACCGAGGCCCGACTCCCTGGCCCGGTGGATCTCCGCGACGACCGCGTCCACTTCGGCGGTGACCGGGAGGACGGCGACGCCGCAGTGCCGCTCGGCGTCGGTGGCGCAGAACTCCGCCAGCCACCGGTTGTACGCCCGGGCGCCCGCCACGGCCGCCTCCGGGTCCTGCGCGGCGGACGCGTCCAGCCCCGCACCGAAGGGCGGCGCCGTGCCGCCGTCCACGGTGTCCGCGTCGGGGAACACGACCTCGGCGGCCACCCCGTCACCGTCCAGCTCCTTGACGCGCTGTGTGGCGTCCCAGCCGCCCCGCAGCCCCTCCTCGTTGTCCTCGTACCACTTCATGACGGACGTCTCGTTCCGTGTGCCGCGCCGGACCGCGCCGGCGCGCCGGGCGCCCCGCTGCCCGAGCCAGTCGTCGAAGGCGCGGTGGTGCGCGGCCTCCAGATAGGGCCGGTACCGCTCGGTGGGCAGCCCGGCGTGGCAGGCGGCGGAGATGATGAGGTACGGGTCGGTCGGGTCCGTCATCGCGGCTCCTCGGTCGGTCCGGTACGAAACGTTCGAGGTGGTCCCGCACGCGTGTGTCGCGTGCATGTCGTGCCCGTGCTGCAACAGGGGTACAGCGAGACCGCGTGAGGGGTAAAGAGACGTGCACCGGTCAGGAGCACGGCCGGCCACCGCCGCTCGCGCCGGTACGCGAACGGGGCCTGTGGAAACGGCCGTTCCACTCCTCGCGGAGCGCCGCGGCGACGAGGTGCCCGCACAGGATCCGGCCGGAAACGACCGGTGGCGCCGAGGACCCACGCGCCACAGGGGACCTGACGCCCTTTCGGGGAACGGGGTACGGACGGGGCGCGCGATGTCCGAATCATCCCCAAGCGCGTATCTGTGCGCCCCCGCAGGGCGGCGCTGTCAGTCCCGGCCCGTATCCTCATGGACCATGCTCGAAGACCGCACGGCAGCCGACCGCCCGCTCTCCCCGGAGATCGTGCGGCAGCCGGCCCCGCAGGAGGAACAGGCCGACTGGCCCACCGCGTATCCCGAGGGGTACGCGGTGGTCGACGTGGAGACCACCGGCCTGGCCCGCGACGACCGGATCATCTCAGCCGCCGTGTATCAACTGGACGCCCGCGGCGAGGTCCAGGACCGCTGGTACACCCTCGTCAATCCCGAGCGCGACCCCGGCCCGGTGTGGATCCACGGGCTCACGAGCGAGGTGCTGGAGAGCGCCCCGCTCTTCCCGGAGATCGTCCCCGAGCTGTCCCGGCGCCTGGCGGGCCGCGTCCTCGTCGCGCACAACGCGATGTTCGACTGGTCGATGATCGCCCGCGAGTACGCCCGCGCGAAGGCCCAGGCACCCGTCCGCCAGCGACTGTGCACGATCGCGCTCTCCAAGGAGCTGAAGCTCCCCCTCCCCAACCACAAGCTGGAGTCCCTGGCGGCGCACTACGGCGTCGTGCAGCAGCAGGCGCACCACGCACTGGACGACGCCCGCGTCCTCGCCGAGGCGTTCCGGCCGAGCCTCCGGCTGGCCGCCGAGGAGAACCTCCGGCTGCCGCTGCTGGCCTGCCAGCCGCTGACCGAGTGGACCGACGCGCCGCGTCCGCCCGCGCAGCGCTCCGGGTACGGCTACCGCCCGACGACCTGGCGCCCCTCCCGCAAGCGCCCGGCCTGCCCGTATCCGAACCCCGGGCGGTACGAGCCCGGCGGCCGGCTGATGCAGGGCATGCGGGTCGCCTTCTCGGGGGACACCTCCGTGGACCGCGAGCTGCTGGAGGACCGCGCGACCGAGGCCGGACTGCACGTCGCGACCAGCGTCTCCCGGCTGACCAGCCTGCTGGTCACCAACGACCCGGACTCCCCCACGTCCAAGACCGCCAAGGCCCGCTCCTTCGGCACCCCCGTGATCGACGAGGCCGCCTTCATGCAACTCCTCCAGGACGTGCTTCCCGCAGAGTGAGCCCCGTAAGGGGCGTGGGGAGCTGCGCGAACCACCACGGCGGCCGGCCGGGCAACGTCCGAAGCCCCTACGGCGGGCAGCCGAGGGCCCCGGCCACCGTCCGGGTGAAGCCGGACAACACACCCCACATGGGGCTGGCCCCCCGGAAAACGGCGCCCCACCCTGGGGCGCATGGCACGTTGCGAGGTCTGCGGAAACGACTACGGCATGACGTTCGAGGTGCACGCGCAGGGCGCGGTGCACGTCTTCGACTGCTTCTCCTGCGCCATCCACCGCATGGCACCCATCTGCGAGCACTGCCGGGCCCAGGTCATCGGCCACGGCGTCGAGGCCGACGGCCACTGGTACTGCTGCGCCCACTGCGCCCGCGCGGAGGGGAAGGTGGGCATCGTCGACCGGGTCTGACGGCCGGGGCGGTTCGGCCCCGGGCAGCCTTCGGCGGGACCCTGCCGTCGGGGGCCGAATCGTGACAGGTACCGTCAATACCGTGTACCGCTTCCTGTTGTCCCGGCAGTGGGTGATCCTCACCCTCCTGGGCCTCGTCCTGATCCCCGTCATGGTCAAGCTGGGCTACTGGCAGCTGCACCGCCATGAGCACAAGGTCGCGCAGAACGCCCAGATCGCCAAGGCGCTGCACGCGAAGCCGGTGCCGGTCACGGACCTCGCGAAGCCGGGGCGCGACCTGCCGGAGGCGGACCGCTGGCACCCGGTGAAGGCCACGGGCCGGTACGACACCGAGGGCGAGGTCGTGGTGCGCAACCGCACCGCCGCCGACGAGCAGACCATCGGCTACTACGTCCTCACCCCGCTGCGGCTGACCGGCGGCGGCACCGTCCTGGTCAACCGCGGCTGGATCGCGCCCAGCGGCGGCGCGCTCACCACCTTCCCCGACGTGCCGCCGGCGCCGAAGGGAACGGTCACCGTCACCGGACGGGCGATCCCCGACGAGACCACCGCCAAGAGCGGGATCAAGGACACCAAGGGCCTCCCCGACCGCCAGGTCATGCTGATCAACAGCAAGCAGGCGGCCGAGCGGCTGCACCGTCCGGTGCTCGGCGGCTACATCGAGCAGACCGCGCCCGAGCCCAAGAGCGGCAAGCCCGAGCTGGTCCCCGAGCCGGACCACGACAGCATCGGCCCGCACATGGCGTACGCCGTCCAGTGGTGGCTCTTCGCCGCCGCCGTACCGGTCGGCTGGGTGGTCCTCGTACGCCGTGAGCGCCGGGACCGCGCCGCTGCCGCCACCGCCGACGACGCCGCCGCACCGGCCGAACCGGAGCGGCCGCAGGAGACGGCCGGGGCCGCGGCCAAGGACTGAGAGCCTGTGTCAGCACCCCGGCCGGGCGCCCGCCGCCTGGCACGCAGGCTCTGAGCCGACACCGCCCGGAGCCGGGTACTGCATAGCCCCCGCCCCCGCCGGGCAGTCGTGACAGCGTGCATCCACCTATCGAGGACTACGCGCTCATCGGGGACCTGCAGACCGCCGGGCTCGTCGGCCGCGACGGCTCCATCGACTGGCTCTGCCTGCCCCGCTTCGACTCCGCCGCCTGCTTCGCCGCGCTGCTGGGCAACCGCGACAACGGCCACTGGCGGCTCGCCCCCGCCGACCACGAGGCACGCGCCGAGCGCTCGTACCGGGGCGACTCGCTCGTGCTGGACACCGACTGGACGACCGGCACCGGCCGCGTCCGGGTCACCGACTTCATGCCGCAGCGGGACCGCGCGCCCGACGTCGTCCGCATCGTCGAAGGCCTGGAGGGCAGCGTCGAGATGCGCGGCGTACTGCGGCTGCGCTTCGACTACGGACGGGTCGTCCCCTGGGTCCGGCACGTCGGGGACTGCCGGGTCGCCGTCGCCGGGCCCGACTCGGTCTGGCTGCACTCCGAGCCGGAGGTGACGACGTACGGCCAGGGCTTCAGTACCCGCTCGGACTTCACCGTCCAGGCGGGCGAGAAGGTCGCCGCCGTCCTCACCTGGCACCCCTCGCACCAGTCCCCGCCCCGCCGCATCGACCCCTACGAGGCGCTGCAGTGCACCCTGGACGACTGGAAGGAGTGGGCGGCCCACTGTACGTACGAGGGGCCGCACCGCGAGGCCGTCATCCGCTCCCTGATCACGCTCAAGGCGCTGACGTACGCGCCCACCGGCGGCATCGTCGCCGCCCCCACCACCTCGCTGCCCGAGGAGGTCGGCGGCGTCCGCAACTGGGACTACCGCTACTGCTGGCTGCGCGACGCCACCCTCACCCTCAACGCGCTGCTCTCCGCCGGGTACACCGAGGAGGCCAGGGCCTGGCGCGACTGGCTGCTGCGCGCGGTGGCCGGCTCCCCCGCCGACCTCCAGATCATGTACGGGCTGGCGGGCGAGCGGCGGCTCCCCGAGGCGGAGCTGCCCTGGCTGGACGGGTACTCCGGCTCCACGCCCGTCCGCATCGGCAACGCCGCCGTCGACCAGCTCCAGCTCGACGTCTACGGCGAGGTCCTGGACTCCCTGTTCCTCGCCCGCAACGCGGGCCTGGAGGACAAGCCGCACGCCTGGAACATCCAGTGCGCCCTGCTCGCCTTCCTCCGGAAGAACTGGCGGCGCCCGGACGAGGGCCTGTGGGAGGTGCGCGGCCCGCGCCGGCACTTCGTGCACTCCAAGGTCATGGCCTGGGCCGCCGCCGACCGCGCCATCCGCACCGCCGAGGCGCACCCGGGCCTGAAGGCGGACCTCGACGACTGGCGCGCGATGCGGGACGAGGTGCACCGGGAGGTGTGCGAGAAGGGGTACGACCCCGAGCGCGGGACGTTCACCCAGTACTACGGCTCGGAGGAACTGGACGCCGCGACGCTCCTCATCCCGCGCGTCGGCTTCCTGCCGGGCGACGACCCGCGCGTCATCGGCACGGTCGACGCGGTCCGCCGGGAGCTCACCCTCCCCCATGGCCCCAAAAGCATGGGAGGTGCCCCCACCGGGCTGGTGCGCCGGTACAGCGCCCAGCGGGCCGACGGGGAGCACGCGACCGACGGGCTGCCGGGCGAGGAGGGCGCGTTCCTGGTGTGCTCCTTCTGGCTCGCCGACGCGCTGTACCTCACCGGGCGGCAGAAGGAGGCGCGCGAGCTCTTCGACCGCCTGCTGGACCTCCGTACCGACCTCGGGCTGCTGGCCGAGGAGTACGACCCGGTCACCGGCTGCCAGCTGGGCAACTTCCCGCAGGCGTTCAGCCATGTCGGCCTGATCGGTACCGCCTTCACCATGGCGGGGATGCCCAAGGCAGACTGACCCCATGGATCTTGGACTCACCGACCGGACGTACATCGTCACCGGCGCCACCCGCGGCCTGGGGCACGCCACGGCCAGTGCGCTCGTCGCCGACGGCGCGAACGTCGTGATCACCGGCCGCACGGAAGAGGCGGCCACCGAAGCCGCGGAGAAGCTCGGGCCGCGTGCCCTGGGCATCGGCGCCGACAACGCCGACCCGGCCGCGGCCCAGCGCCTGGTGGACGCGGCCCGCGACCGCTTCGGCGGCCTGGACGGCATCCTCATCAGCGTCGGCGGCCCGCCCCCGGGCACCGGCACCTCCCACACCGACGAACAGTGGCGGGACGCCTTCGAGTCGGTCTTCCTGGGCGCGGTCCGGCTGGCCCGTACGGCGGCCGGGGCGCTCGGCGAGGGCGGCGTCATCGGCTTCGTGCTCTCCGGCTCCGTGCACGAACCCATCCCCGGCCTCGCCCTCTCCAACGGGCTCCGCCCCGGCCTGGCCGGCTTCGCCAAGTCGCTCGCGGCCGAGCTGGGCCCGAAGGGCATCCGCGTCGTCGGCGTCCTGCCCGGCCGCATCGCCACCGACCGCATGAAGCAGCTGGACGAGAAGTCGGGCGATCCGGAGGCCGCGCGCGCCCGCAACACCGCGTCGATCCCGCTGCGCCGCTACGGCACCCCGGAGGAGTACGGCCGTACCGCCGCCTTCCTGCTCTCCCCGGCGGCGTCCTACGTCACCGGCGTCATGGTGCCGGTCGACGGCGGCGCGCGGCACGGCTTCTGACGCGTCCCGTTCCGGGGCTTCCGGGCTTCCCGGGCGGCGGGAGTGCTGCCGCCCGGGGACGCCGGGGCTTCAGGTGACCCGTTCGGCCCGGTGCCGTACGGCGCGCAGCCTGACCTCGGCCGGGAGCTCCGGCAGGCCCGTCGCCTCACGCGCGTGGGCCACCGCCCGGGTGCTCAGCAGGTGCACCGCACCGGCCGGGTCCGCGTGCGGTTCCAGCAGGAGGCGTGCCCGGACGTGGGGCTCCCGGCGGCGGCCCGTCAGGCGCATGACGGCACGGTGCACACCGTCCGCGCTCTCCGCCTCGGCGGCGAGCACGTCCTCCAGCGCACGCCCGCGGAGCAGCGCCCCCTCACCGTCCCCGGTGTCGACCAGCACCTCACGCAGCCGCCGGTTGCGGAACTGGGCCAGCAGCCACCACAGGGCGAGCAGCACCAGCACGGCCAGCACGGCGATCACCACCGGCCACCACCAGCCCGAACCCGCCCAGCGGGTCCGGTCGGCCGCCCGCAGCAGCACGTCGCCGGGCGCGTCCCACGGCCACCCGGCCGGCAGCCCGCGCCCCTTCTCCGGCACCCCCAGACCACCTGCCAGCACCAGCCCGCCGGCCCCCAGCAGCACCAGTCCGGTCAGTCCGAGCAGCACCCGGTTGACCGTCCGCCGTACCTGACGCATCGCCACCGTTCACCTCTTCCCGGCACGGCGTACGTGGACGGACATCCCCGGCGGCCGGGCGAGACCGAGCCGGTCCAGGCCGTCGGCGAGCGCGGCGTCCACGTCGCCGCGCACCTCGTCCAGCTCGCGGAAGTGCGCGAACGCGCGCGCCTTCACCTTGCGGCGCGACACCTTGATCCGTACGGACTGCACGCCCGGCACCTCCATGACCCGGTCGCGCAGCACCAGCGCGGCGGCGGAGCGGTCCAGGCCGGCGCGCGTCGCAGGCGTCGCGGGCCGCATCGGCAGGACGCCGCGCAGCCCGGGCGTCACCGCGAGCACGAGCAGCCAGAGGCCCAGGGCCATGGCGAGCGCGGCGGCGGCCAGCACCCAGGGGTCCTCCAGCGGGCGGCTCGCGAGCTCGTCGGCGAGCCGACGGCGCCAGGCCATCGCGGACTGCCCGGCCCGCACGGCGGCCACGTCGTACAGGAACAGCCCGGCCACCGCGAGCAGCACCAGGGCCACCAGTGCGGCCGGCAGCCGCCGGGCCGACCAGAAGCGCCCGGCCCGGCCGCTGCCGGCACCGGAGGTGTACGCGGCGGCGGAGGCGGACTGCTCGGGGCCGTCCGGGCCGCCGGGGCCCCGCTCCGTCTTCTCCAGCGTCGGGAGCCGCCGTGTGGTGTCCGGCTCGCTCATGCCCCGCGTCCCGTCGCCCGGGTCACCGTACGTGTCATCGCACTCTCCCCTGCCCGGCCCGCTTCAGCTGTGGCGAGTGCAGGCGGGTCACCTGGATCGCCACCTCGGGCACCGTCATGCCCGCCAACGCCCATACCCGTTCGGTCACCCGCCGACGCACCGCGCCGCACTGCGCGCCGATGTCGCCGGGGTAGCCGAGCTCGACGGAGATCCGTACCCGGGCCTCGCCGAAGGTGTCCAGGGTGTTGTGCCGCCGTACGACGACGGAGGCGTCGGCGTCACCGGGACGGACCGCACCCGGAGGGGGGCCGGTCAGGGCGGGCGCCGTGTCGTCGGGCGCGGGCGCGGCATCGTTGTCCGTGCCGCCGGGGCCCGGTGCGCCGGTGCCTGTGCCGCCGCCCGGCGCGTCTGTGTACGGGCGGTCGGCCGCGTGCGCTCCGCTGCCGTTGCCCGGCCCGTCGTCGGGACCGCGGCGCAGCGCCTCCCGGGCCGCCTGGGCCGCGATCTTGGCCACCACCCGGTCCGCGATCCGCGTCGCGCCGCGCTGCCCCGCCGCGACGGCGGGCTCCGGAAACTGTCCGGCCACGCCTCACCGCCGCCGGACGTCGCGGTCGCGGCCTCCCGGGCGCCGGAAGAACTCGCCGGGCTCCAGGTCGCCGTCCAGGAACCGCCCGGCCACGAACCCGACCGCGCCCAGCGCCGCCACCAGCAAGAAGGCCCCGAATCCGCCGAAGTACCCGGCGAAGCCCAGTGCCATGCCGGCCAACAGACCGGCCACGGCCATGCTCATCGTGCACTCCCTCGCTGCCACCCCACCGGGATGGCGGACCTGCCGGAACCCGGAACGGCCGCCGGCATCCGTACCGCCCGTTCGGCCGGCCCGGCCGCCCGAACGGCTCGAACCGCTACTGGAGCCGGGACTCCGTCTCCTCTTCCTCTTCCTCGTCCGGCAGCTTCACGTCGCTGACCGCGATGTTGACCTCGACGACCTCCAGGCCCGTCATCCGCTCGACCGCCGCGATGACGTTCTCCCGTACCGCCCTGGCCACCTCGGCGATCGCCACGCCGTACTCGACGACGATCTCCAGGTCCAGTGCCGTCTGCACCTCGCCGACCTCGGCCTTCACGCCGCGCGTGACGGAACGGCCGCCGGGCACCCGGTCCCGTACCGCGCCGAAGGTGCGGGCGAGGCCACTGCCCATCGCGTGGACGCCCATGACGTCCCGGGCGGCCATGCCGGCGATCTTCTCGACGACGCCGTCCGCGATGGTCGTGCGTCCCCGGGTCGCCGGATCGCCTCCGCCGCGCTCGGAACCGAGGGTCTTGCGGGCGGCTCCCTCGCCGTGCGGCCGGCCGCCCTGTGCGGTGTCGCTCATCGCATCGTCCCTTTCCGCGGGCAGGAAGGAGCGGACACACCTGGCGTGCGCTCCGGAGCCCACATTAGGCGCGGTCGGCGCGAACCGCCGCCGGGATACCGCCGGGATACGCCGAGTGGGCGGCTGAGAGGGCGGATGAACGGCGCGGGCCGGTCGGTCACGCGCCCGCGGGACGGCACGGCGCGCCCCGCGGGCGGGGACTGCCGGGTTACTCGCCGGCGCCCGCGAGGTCACGCAGCCGGCGGCCCTGCGCCGCGCGTTCCGCGGCGCGCTGCTCGTCGAACGTGCGCGCACCGGCCCCGGCCAGCAGGGCCTTGGTCTCGATGACGGCGTCCCTGGGCGCGGCGAGCAGCGCAGCGGCGAGGTCCGCGACGGCGCCGTCGAGCTGCTCCCCGGGCACCACGAGATTGGCGAGGCCGGTGCGCTCGGCCTCGTCGGCGTGGACGTACCGCCCGGTGGCGCAGATCTCCAGCGCCCGGGCGTAGCCCACCAGATGGACGAGCGGCTGCGTACCGGTCAGGTCCGGCACCAGCCCCAGGCTCGTCTCACGCATCGCGAACTGCACGTCCTGTGCGCACACCCGCAGGTCGCAGGCGAGCGCGAGCTGGAAGCCGGCGCCGATGGCGTGTCCCTGGACGGCCGCGATCGTGATGATGTCGTTCCGCCGCCACCACGTGAACGCCTCTTGGTACTCGGCGATCAGCGCGTCGAGTTCGTGCTCCGGGCCGTGTCCCATGTCGAGGTAGGACGGCTCGCCCTCGAAGCCCTCGGGGGTGAAGGCCTGGCGGTCCAGGCCGGCGGAGAAGGACTTGCCCTCGCCGCGCAGCACGACGACCCGCACGCTGCCGGGCAGCTGCCGCCCCGCCTCGGCCAGGGCCCGCCACAGGGCGGGCGACTGTGCGTTGCGCTTGGCGGGGTTGGTGAGGGTCACCGTGGCGACGGCGTCGTCAACGGTGAGCCGGACACCGTCCTTGTCGAGCAGGGTCATGGAGCGCCTCCGGGTCCACCTCGGCTACTGAACAGCAACCGCTAAGTTAACTGAACAGTAACCACCCGGTCGATCACTTCTTCGACCGGGTGGCACCGTCGGCTCTTCGGAGTCGCGGGCCGCCTCAAGTCAGGCCGAGGCGGCCTTCTTGCCCCTCGTGGCCCCGCCACGACCACGCAGGACCACACCGGATTCGCTGAGCATCCGGTGCACGAACCCGTAGGAGCGGCCGGTTTCCTCGGCCAGCGCCCGGATGCTCGCTCCGGAGTCGTACTTCTTCTTCAGGTCTGCCGCGAGCTTCTCGCGCGCGGCGCCGGTCACCCGGCTGCCCTTCTTCAGAGTCTCGGCCACCCGTGCCTCCTCATGGGAAGTGCGCTCTGGACTCTCATGATCACCCCTCCCGCCCGTCCTGGCCACCCATTCGGCAAGGTCCGTAGGACATCGTTTGGCGCGAGGAGCGGCGCACGACCGCCTGGAATCGAGGATTCCAAGGGCCTTACTGCGGCGCCTCGCCCGAGCGGCGCGAAGAAGCGCCAGGTCAGGGGGTGCGGGGCGGAACAAGAGCGAATCCGTGACCGTCCGCCTTTTCCCGCGCGGCGCGCCGCGCCGGGTACGAGCCGTTCTCACTCAGATGATGGATCACCCGTCGGCCGAATGATCCATACCGCGTTGATCAAGATGTCCTACGGCCCGTGCCGATCGGTGCCGGGCGCTGCGGCGGGCCGGAGCGGGACGCCCCGGCAGGCCCGGCGCGTGACCTCAGGCCAGCGCCACCAGATCCGCGTAGTCCGGGCCCCACAGGTCCTCCACGCCGTCCGGCAGCAGGATGATCCGCTCCGGCTCCAGCGCGTCCACCGCACCCTCGTCGTGCGTCACCAGGACCACCGCGCCCTCGTACGTGCGCAGCGCCCCGAGGATCTCCTCGCGGCTGGCCGGGTCCAGGTTGTTGGTGGGCTCGTCCAGAAGGAGGACGTTCGCGGAGGAGACGACCAGGGTGGCGAGCGCGAGGCGGGTCTTCTCGCCACCGGAGAGCACGCCCGCCGGCTTGTCCACGTCGTCACCGGAGAACAGGAAGGAACCCAGGGTCTTGCGGACCTCGACCAGGTCCAGATCCGGCGCTGCCGAGCGCATGTTCTCCAGGACCGTGCGGTCCGGGTCGAGCGTCTCGTGCTCCTGCGCGTAGTAGCCGAGCTTGAGGCCGTGTCCGGGGGTGACCGAGCCGGTGTCGGGCTTCTCGGCTCCGGCCAGCAGCCGCAGCAGGGTCGTCTTGCCCGCGCCGTTCAGGCCGAGGATGACCACCCGGGAGCCCTTGTCGATGGCCAGGTCGACGTCGGTGAAGATCTCCAGCGAGCCGTACGACTTGGACAGGCCCGCCGCCGTGAGCGGGGTCTTGCCGCACGGCGCGGGCTTCGGGAAGCGCAGCTTGGCGACCTTGTCGGACTGCCGCACCTCCTCCAGGCCGGCCAGCAGCTTCTCGGCGCGCTTGGCCATGTTCTGCGCGGCGACGGTCTTCGTCGCCTTGGCGCGCATCTTGTCCGCCTGGGAGTTCAGCGCGGCGGCCTTCTTCTCGGCGTTGGCGCGCTCGCGCTTGCGGCGCTTCTCGTCGGCCTCGCGCTGCTGCTGGTACAGCTTCCAGCCCATGTTGTAGATGTCGATCTGGGACCGGTTGGCGTCCAGGTAGAACACCTTGTTGACGACCGTCTCGACGAGGTCCACGTCGTGGGAGATGACGATGAAGCCGCCGCGGTAGGTCTTGAGGTAGTCCCGCAGCCAGAGGATCGAGTCGGCGTCGAGGTGGTTGGTCGGCTCGTCCAGGAGGAGCGTGTCGGAGTCCGAGAAGAGGATCCGGGCCAGCTCGACACGGCGGCGCTGACCACCGGAGAGCGTGTGCAGGGGCTGGCCGAGGACACGGTCGGGCAGGCCGAGGCTGGCGCAGATGGTCGCGGCCTCCGCCTCGGCGGCGTATCCGCCCTTGGTCAGGAACTCCGTCTCCAGGCGCTCGTACTTCTTCATCGCGCGCTCGCGGGTGGCGCCCTTGCCGTTGGACATCCGGTCCTCGTTCTCGCGCATCTTGCGCAGGACCTCGTCCAGGCCGCGGGCGGAGAGCACCCGGTCACGGGCCAGGACGTCCAGGTCACCGGTGCGCGGGTCCTGCGGGAGGTAGCCGACCTCACCGGACCGGGTGACCGTGCCGCCCGCGGGGATGCCCTCGCCGGCCAGCACCTTGGTCAGGGTGGTCTTGCCCGCGCCGTTACGGCCGACCAGGCCGATGCGGTCGCCCTTGGCGATGCGGAAAGAGGCGGACTCGATGAGGACTCGGGCGCCGGCGCGCAGCTCGAGGCCGGAGGCGGTGATCACGGGAAGACTCCAGGGCAGGGTGGACGGCGGGACGGACGGGCGGAAGAAGCCGCAACGCGGCGCGCTCCGTGGGAGCGCGGACGGGCCTGCGCCGTCTAATGCACAAGGAGAATTGCCATAGGGCCAGTCTAACGGTGGTGTGCAAGCAGTTTTTCCCGGCGGCACCGGCGGCGCCGCGCGCTCCTCACGATGCCTCACTCGGGGCGTAGGCCCAGGTCACATGGCGTTGTCAGACCCCACTGGCAGACTGATGTGAGTCAGGCCACACCGGCTCTCGAAGGGACCGAGCCATGCCCGCCATCCCGTCCCCCTCCATCTGCCCGACCCTTCTCTACCGCGATCCCAAGGGCGCGATCGAGCTCCTGACGGCCGCCTTCGGCTTCAGCAGGGGCGCGCTGTACGAGGACGAGTCCGGCACCGTGCTGCACGCCGAGCTGTCCTACGGCAACGGCACGGTCATGCTCGGCGCCAAGGGCCGCGGCGGCGTCTTCGCCGAGGCGATGGGCGACGCCGGGCCGACCGGTGTCTACGTCGCCGTGCCCGACGTCGACGCCCATCACGCGCGGGCCGCGGCGGCCGGCGCGGAAATCCTGATGCCGCCCACCGACCAGGACTACGGCTCCCGCGACTACATGGCCCGCGACCAGGAGGGCAACATCTGGAGCTTCGGCACGTACGCCCCGACGACCAGGGACGCCGACGGGACGGAGGGCTGAGCCGCGCCCGCCCGCCCGGCAGGGCCGGGCGGGCGCGGGCCGGGCGGCCGTCCGGCCCGGGGTCAGGCGCCGCCGGTGTGGACCTGGAAGGCGGCCCGGCGGACGGCCTTGGCGAGTGCCGGGTCCGGGTGGGCGGCGGCCAGTGCCACGAGGACCTGGACGGTGCGCGGATGCCCGACGGCGCGCACCTCCTCCAGCAGGCGCGGCACGGAGCCCTGCACGGCGGAGTCCAGGTGCCGTACGAGCAGCCGGCTCTCCCCGTGGTCGGCGACGGCGGCCGCGGTGTCCACCCAGAGCCAGGTCGACTCCTCCCGGGTGAGCACGTCCGGCGCGGTCTCGGGGTCGCCGCCCTCGTGCTCGACCAGCCACAGCAGGGCGTACGGCCGCAGGCCCGGCTCGTCGGCCGCGGCGCGTACGGCGGGCTCGGCCGGTGCGCCGACCGTCCGCAGCGCCTCGAAGGCGAGCCCGCGCAGCAGGGCGTCCTCGCCGCGGGCGACCTCCAGCAGCTCCTCGACCGCGCTGCCGACGGAGCGCGCGGCCAGCCATGCCCGGTACTCCGCGCGGGCGGGTCCCGGGGTGAGCCGCGCGCAGCCGCGCAGCATCGCCTCGGCGGACTGCTCGATGTTGCCGGCGGGGCTCTGCGCGGCCACGCAGATCTGTTCGAGCTTGACCCAGACGGCCCAGCTGCCGAGCGGGGTGAGCTGCGCCTGCCGCTCGCCGGCCGGCTCGCCGCCGCGCAGCAGTGCGGCGGCGTCCCCGGCGCCGCGCGTACGGGCGCCGCTCCCGCCCGGTACGACCAGCGCGCCGACCGCGGCCAGTGCGTCCAGCGCCCAGTCCAGCAGGGCCGCGGACGACGCCCCCGCGCCGCCGTCCGGGCCGCCGTCAGCGCCGCCGTCCGGGCCGCCGGGTTCCGGCCGGCCGTTCCAGTGTTCAGTGGCCTGGCCATCGGCATCCGGGACGGCACCGTCACCGGCCGCCCCCGGGCCGGGCGTCGCCACCGGCCCCGGGCCGGGCGTGCCGTCGGCTCCCGGACCAGCCGTACCGCCGGACTCCGGGGCAGGCGTCGGCACCGGCCCCGGGCCGGGCGTCAGTTCCGGGCCGGTCTCCGCGGCCGGGCCGGTAACCGCGGCCGGGCCGGGCTCCGGGGCCCGGCCCGGCTCCTGGCGAAGCGTGCGGTCGTACGGGACCTCGCAGCGTTCCGTGCGGAGTTCGGCGATGCGCTGGTCGAGGAGTTCCAGGAGGTCGGCCACCTGGACCGGGCCCGCCGAGAGGTAGAGCAGCGACAGCACCTGCGGCAGCGCCTCGATCACCTCGGCGACCGCTCCCGGGCTCGCGTCCGCCGGTGCGGGCCGCGCCAGCGACCAGGCGTCGAAGAGCGCGACCCAGCCGCGCAGCGCGGCGGAGTCGTCACGGTCCCAGGCGCGCAGCCGCCAGCCCGGCCGGGCCACCCCGCCGTGCAGCTCGATGAGGCCGGCCAGCCGGGCCCGGTCCCAGTCGGCCCGGACCTGCTGCGGCGTCAGTTCCAGTGCGGCGGCGGCCTGCTCGGCCGCGGCGTCCGGGAGCGAGCCGTCGGCGGCGGCGCGCGCGCCGGTTCCCTCGCCCCGCTCGCGGGCGGCCCAGCGGGCCACCCGGACGGCGCTCGCCAGCCCGCCGCGTGCCATCCGGGCCAGCTCGGCGGGCGGCGGGGTGCCCTCGGGCGGCCGTGGCGCGGGCCTGGTGGTCCGCGTGCTCACCGCACGGCGGGCGGCGGCGATCGGTTGTCTGGGGACGAGGCGGAGCCGGGAGTCGCGCGGAGTACGGGACGTCACAGGAGCAGTCTTGCTCTTGTGCGCCCGAAAACCCAATCGGAAGTCGCTTTGCGTTCTCCGGAAGCGCCGTTCCTGCCCGTTCCGCCCATGATCGCACCCTTCCCCGCGACACCCCGTGCCACACCCTCCGGCCCTCGGTGCCACAGCCGTACAGGGGTACAGAGGCACAGGGGCAGAGCCTCCCCGCGCCGGGAGCCCCGGCCGCTCCCCCGGCCGTCACATCAACGGCGTCAGGAACCGGCGGAGCGCCTCTTCGTAGCTGTCGGGACCGGCGTTCCACATGGCGCCGTGCGGGGCGTCCCTGACGGTGTGCAGGCTGACCAGGTCGGGGCGGGCGGCGGCCAGCCGGCGGGAGGCCGACCACGGGGCGACGGTGTCGCCGGGGCCGTGGAAGATCAGCGTCGGTACGGAGAGCAGCGCCGGGTCGCGTGCCTCGGCCAGCCGGTCGGAGTGCAGGCCCGTGCTCCCCTCCGCGGCCCGCACGGCCAGCGGCAGCACGGGGCGCGGCACCCGCCGGGCCGTCGCCAGCGCCCGTACCGTCGCGCGCCAGTCCAGTACCGGTGAGTCCAGCACCAGTCCGGCGATCCGGTCCCGCAGCGCGGAGTGGGCGGCGGCGTGCAGCGCCATGGTCGCGCCAGTGGACCAGCCGTGCAGGATCACCTGGCGGGCGCCGTACCGCAGCGCGTACCGGATCACCGCGTCCACGTCGCGCCACTCGGCGTCCCCGAGGTGGGCCATGCCGTCGGCGGTGCGCGGCGCGCCGAGGTCGTTGCGGTAGGCCGGGTCCAGCACCGGGAAGTGGTGGCGCTGGAGGAACGGCATGACGACCATCGGGTGCTCCCGGGTCGTGCCGAGGCCGTGCACCGTGATGACCCAGGTCACCCGCTCGCCGGGCAGGAACCACGTCGGCAGCGCGCCCAGTTCGCCGGGCACGTCGACGTCGGCGCACTCCAGGCCGAGCGCGTCGGACGGATTGCCGATGTGCACCTGCGGGGTCAGCCACACGCGCGTGCCGCGCCCGAGGGCCCCGTGGGTGACCCGCTCCAGGCGCCGGACGACGGTGTCGGCCTCGTGCGGCACGTCGTCGGCCACCGGCCCGACGACGGCGTGGCAGCCGCGGCCCATCAGCCCGTACCGGCCCGGCCGCAGCGCGGACAGGCTGCGGGTGAGGGTGATCCGGTCGGCGGTGGTGGCGTGCACCGTCAGCCGCCCGTCGCCCGGCAACGGCCGGTCGGGGGCGGGCTTCAGGGCGACATCGCTGGCGTACCGGCCGGCCGCGAGGGCGGCCGCGCCGGTACCGATCACGGTGGAGACGGCCGCTGCCGCCGCGGTTCCCAGGCGCACCCTCCCCAGTCTGGGGAGCCCGGCGGCCCGTGGCCAGTGGACCGGCCCGGCCGGGTGACGGACCCGGCCACCGGCGGGGCGCCGCGCTCCCCGCGCGGGTACGGGGGTCAGTCCCGTTGCCCGTATCCCCGCAGCCGTTCGGCGGCCTCGGCCAGTTGTCCCGCGGAGAGCAGGGACGGCGAACGGCCGGGGACGGACGCGGCCGTCAGCCAGAGCCGGCACATCCATTCCAGCTGCGCCGTACGGTCGTACGCCTGGTCGAGGGTGTCGCCGTAGGTGAGCGTCCCGTGGTTCTGCAGCAGCACGCCGGTGCGGTCGCGCAGGGCCCGCAGCATGTTGTCGGCCAACTCCTGGCTGCCGTACGCCGCATACGGGGCGACCCGGACGGTACCGCCGAGGGCCGCGGTCATGTAGTGCACCGGCGGGAGTTCGGGGACCAGTGTGGACACCGCGGTGGCGTGCACCGCGTGGGTGTGGACGACAGCGGTGGCACCGGTGTGGCGGTACACCGCGAGGTGCATCGGCAGCTCGCTCGTCGGCTTCAGCGCGCCGGCCACCTGCCGTCCGTCCACCGGGTCCACCGCCACCACGTCGGCAGGCCCGAGCCGGTCGTACGGGACGCCGCTGGGCGTGACGAGCACCAGCCCTCCGGCGCGCACGGAAACATTGCCCGACGTGCCGACCACCAGTCCGTCCGTCACCGTGCGCCGCGCGGTGGCCACCAGCGCGTCCCACGCCTCCGCCACCTCTTGCGCCGGTCCCGGTTCCCGCTCCGTCATCCGCCCCGCTCCCTCCTGGAAACCCCCGCGGCGCGCACCGTACCGGTCGTACCGCGCGCAGCCGCGGCACTGTAAGCCGGACCATTCCGCTCCGGTATCCCGCAAACCGGGATATCTCGGTGGTAACCAGCGAATGGCCGGAGGTCATCCGGCATCTCGGGATCTTCCCATAGCCTCTGGATGTTTTGTCATGCACGTCGCCATCCGGGGGGAACCATGGCTCGTGATCGCAAACCGTCCCCTAGTGCCCGCACCCGCAGGCCCCCGTCCACCCCTCCGCACCCGCGTCGCCGGCTGGCATCCGTCGCCACCGGCACCGCCCTCGCACTGGCCGCGCTGGCCGGCACGGCGCTGACCGAGCTCGCCGCCGCGAGCCCGTCGGCCGCGGCCGGCGTGCCGCGCGGCCACGACGTCTCCTCGCACCAGAAGAACGTCGACTGGGCCAAGGCCCGCGCGAAGGGCGCGCGCTTCGTCTACGTCAAGGCCAGCGAGTCCACCGACTACACCAACCCCTACTTCGACCAGCAGTACGACGGTGCCCGCGGGGCCGGTCTGCTGCGCGGCGCGTACCACTTCGCGGTGCCCAACCAGTCCTCCGGCGCGGCGCAGGCCCGGTACTTCCTGCGCAACGGCGGCGGCTGGACGGCGGACGGCTGGACGCTGCCGCCCGCGCTGGACATCGAGCACAACCCGTACAGCAAGAAGCACAAGTGCTACGGCGTGAGCAAGAAGAAGATGGTCTCCTGGATCTGGGACTTCAGCGACGAGATCAAGCGGCAGACCGGGCGCCGGCCGGTGATCTACACGACCACCCGCTGGTGGAACACCTGCACCGGCGGCAGCGGGGCCTTCGCGCAGAGCCACCCGCTGTGGCTGGCGTCCTGGCACGGCAGGCCTGGCGAGCTGCCGAAGGGATGGTCCTTCCTGAGCATCTGGCAGTACTCGAACAAGGGCACGTTGCCGGGCGACCAGAACGCCTGGAACGGCTCCTTCGGGCAGCTCCGTAAGTTCGCCGGAGGGTAGGCGCGCAGCGTCCCGGAAGGCCCGGCGCGAAGCACACCGAGGGCACCACGGGATGAACCTCAAGTGACGGGTGAGACGCCTCCGCACGAAAACGGCGGGGGCGTCACCACCAGGCCCGTTGTCGTTCATCTTCCGTTCACCCACCGTCCGTACGGTCGCTCGCGTCACTGACCATCGAACTGATTGCCTGGGTGAATGGAACACATCACGCTTCTCATCGGGATCGTGATCGTCACGGCCTTGGTGTTCGACTTCACGAACGGCTTCCACGACACGGCCAACGCCATGGCCACCACCATCTCCACCGGGGCACTGAAGCCCAAAGTCGCGGTGGCGATGTCGGCGGTGCTCAACCTCGTCGGCGCATTCCTCTCCGTGGAGGTCGCCAAGACCATTTCCGGCGGGATCATCGACGAAGGCGCCGGCATCAGACCAGAGGTGATCTTCGCCGGTCTCGTCGGCGCCATCGTCTGGAACCTCCTGACCTGGCTCGCCGGCCTCCCCTCCAGCTCCTCGCACGCCCTCTTCGGCGGCCTGATCGGCGCGACCCTGGTGTCCGTCGGCATGAGCGGGGTCAACGCGGACGCCGTCGTCATGAAGGTCCTCATCCCGGCCGTGGCCGCGCCGATCGTCGCGGGCATCGCCGCGACGGCCGCCACCCGGCTGACCTACCGGCTGGCCCGCAACCGCGCCGAGGAGGACACCGCCAAGGGCTACCGCGCCGGGCAGATCGCCTCGGCCGCCCTGGTCTCCCTCGCCCACGGCACGAACGACGCCCAGAAGACGATGGGCGTCATCACCCTCGCCCTGATCACCGGCGGCGCGCTCGCCCCGCAGGCCGACCCGCCCCTGTGGGTCATCGCCTCGGCCGGCATCGCCATCGCCCTCGGCACGTACCTGGGCGGCTGGCGGATCATCCGCACGATGGGCAAGGGCATCACCGACATCCAGCCCCCGCAGGGCTTCGCCGCCCAGACCAGCGCCGCGGTCACCATCCTGGCCTCCTCGCACCTGGGCTTCGCGCTCTCCACCACCCAGGTCTGCTCCGGTGCCGTCATGGGCTCGGGTCTCGGCCGCAAGGGCGGCGTGGTGCGCTGGTCCACGGCCGGCCGCATGGTGATCGCCTGGGGCCTGACGCTGCCGGCCGCCGGGCTGGTCGCCGCCGGCGCCGCCTTCCTCGCCGGCCAGGGCACCTGGGGCATCGTCACCGTCGCCGTGCTCGGCGTCGTGATCTGCGGCGGCATCTGGGCCGCCTCCCGCCGCAAGCCGGTGGACCACAGCAACGTCAACGACGTGGAGCCCGTCGAGTCCGCCACGCCGGCCGGCGTCGTCACCACCGCCTTCCAGTCGGTCGCCCCGCCGCCCGCGAGCGCCACGACGACCGGCGCCGGCACCATCGACGGCATCCCGGCGCAGCAGTCCGGCTCCCCCTCCCCCGCCCGTGCCACCTCGGCCGTCCGCTGACCCGGACGCTCGCGTGAAGGAACTGACGCCATGAACATCGACTGGGCCGCACTCGGCCAGGTCTTCGGCACCACCCTCGTGGTGACGGTCGCGATGGTGGGCCTGTTCACCCTGGGCATCGTGGGGACCTCCCGCAAGGCCCCGCAGGAGGGTGAGGCCGGCTCCGCCGCCGTCGCCGGCAGCGGCTCCTCGGCCGTGGCCCGCACCGGCGGGTACGCCTGCTTCGCGCTCTGCCTCGCGGCCGTCGGCTACGGCATCTACCTGATCGTCGCCGGCTGACCGCAGGGGCACGACGCCCCGCACCCGCCCCGAAGGCGCTCAGCGTCCGCGTTCTCCGCGGCCGCTGAGCGCCTTCGTCGCTTCCTCGGCGAGCGCGTCGGCGATGGACGCGTCGTCCGTGCCGGTGAGGTAGTCGGAGACGTACAGCTGGACGACCTTGCTGTACGTGGCGTAGTGCGGGCTGCGCGGGCGGGGCGCCGCGTCCTTGAGCGCGCGGTGCAGCAGGTCCGTGTACGGCGGGTCCTGGCCGGGCGGCGCGGTGCTGTGCCGGGCGCCGTCGCCCTCCTCCCGCCGGGCGTCGTCGGGCGGCAGGTCGCACGGGGGCGCCGTGCCGTCGTACGCCGAGGCCCGGGTGGCCGCGAAGCCGCGCTGCAGCAGGCAGTGCTCGCTGCGGGCCGAGGTGAGGGCGGTGATCAGCGAACGCGCTTCGTCCGGATGCGCGGCGTCGGCCGCTACGGCGAGGTTCTGGCCGCCCAGGACGGTGCGGTGCCGGCCCTCCGGCGAGCCCGCGGGCAGCTGGGCCACGTCGAACTGCCGGCCCGGTTCGAGCTTCTCGGCGACCGAGGCGTACTCCACCGGCCAGTTCCGCATGAACAGCGCCCGCCCCTCGGCGAACCACTGCCGGCTGGCGGTCTCGTCCATCGCCGTCGCCTCCTGCGGCATGATCGTACGCAGCCGCTCCTTGAGCGCGTACACGCCCTGCTGCAGCGCCCCGGCGAGGTGGGCGGTCCGCTCCGGGTCGCCGCCGGACGCCCAGACCGACTCCAGGGTGTTGACGGTGAGACCTTCGTAGGGCCGCAGCTGGGCGACCATGCCGTACAGCTTCTCGGCCGGCGGACGGTGGGCGTTCTCCTTCGCCATGATCTCCTGCGACCAGGTCCGCAGCTGCTCCCAGGTCTCCGGCGGCCCGTCGTACCCGTACTTCTCCAGCAGGTCGCTGCGGTAGTAGAGCAGTCCGGCGTCCGTGTTGAAGGGGACGGCCCAGACGGTGCCGTCGGAGCCGGTGACGACCGTCTTCTTGACGCTGGCGAGGAAGTCGCCGTCCAGCTCCGCGCCCCACGGCCGGATGATGCCGGCGGCGGCGAACTCCGCGGTCCAGGCCACGTCGATGTTGAGCACGTCGTACCCGCTGTTGCCGGACTGTCCTGCGGCCAGCAGCTGGCTGCGCTGCCCGTCGGCGGTGTCCGGCAGCTTGACGATGCGGACCGTCCTCCCGGTCCGCCGCTCCCACTGCCGGATCAGCTCCCGGCGCACCCCGGTGCTGCTGAGATCGCTGCCGGTGGCCAGGACGATGTCACCGTCCACGGCAGGCGCGGGCCCCGGGTCCGTACAGCCCGCCGCGAGCAGGCAGAGGACGGCGGCGGCCGCCGCGGCCACGCGCTTCACCGGCCCGCCTCCTGTCCGCCCGTGCCGAAGGAGGCCACCAGTCCGGCCAGGGTGTCCGCGGCTCCCGGCCCGCCGGCCACGCAGTTGCCTCCGGAGTCCGTGACGATGTGCCGGACCGGGGCCGCGTCACAGCCGCCCTTGCCGGCCGCCAGCACCACCACGGGAACCCTGGGATGCGCGGCCAGCGCGTCGGAGAGCGCCTCACGCGCCGCCGCCGACCGCTTCCCCGCGCCGTCGTCCTCGTCGAGGACGAGCACCACGGCCTTGGTCCGCCCGGCCGGGCCGTCGCGCAGCCGGTCCAGCGCTGCGGTGAGCGCCTCCCGCATCCATGCCCCCTGGTCGACCAGGCCGCCGTCGCCCCGCTGGAGGCGCTCCAGGACCGTGCGTCCCGCAGCGGGGTCGGTGCTGCCCGCCGGGACCCGCTCCACCGGGCGCTCGCGGTCGCGCGCGGCCGTGCCGGGCCTGGGATACGTCCACAGCCCGTACGTGTCCTTCGGCCCGAGGACCTCCAGGGCGCGGCCGACCGCGTCCGCCGCCTCGGCGATCCGGCCGCCGTCCGCCATGGAGGTGGAGGTGTCGAGGAGGAAGAGGAGCTGTCCGGGGCGGTGCGCCGAGTCGTACGCGGCCAGCACCTGGGCGACCCGTGGCTGTCCCGCGGTGTACGGCTCCACGCCGGCGTCCGGCAGGACGCCCGCCCGGCTGTCGCGGAGCGGGGAGCCGGTGGGCGGCGGGGCGGCGCGGCCGACCGCGTTCACCCCGCGGTACCCGGCCTGCGTGATCACCTTCTGTCCGCCGCCCGGCCGCCGCAGCCAGTCGGCGAACCGCTCCGCGGCGGCCTCCCGGCGCTCGGCGTCGGCGGCCCCCTTCCAGGTGACACGGATCAGCGGGTGGTCCAGGCCCGGCACGCCGGACGGGTAGTACGCCTCGTAGCGGTCGTCCTTCTCGGGGACGGTGGCGAGGGCCGGGCAGTTGCCGACGGCGTGGCCGAGGTTGGCGTCGGCGAGGGACTTCTCCGTGACCAGCGGCGCCGCGGTGGCGCGCGGCACCGCGCCGGACGCAGCCGCACCCGGGCGCAGCGAGCACAGCAGTTCGGCGCTGCCGGCGTACTGGCTGCCCGGTGCCCGCAGCCGGCTCTCCGCCCGCTCGGCCACCTCCGGCGCGGGCGCACCGCTGTCCTCGGCGACCGGCATGCCGTCGTCGGCCAGGTAGAGACCGATGGTGTGCATCAGGCCGACACCGGACAGGACGGGGCTGGGGCGCAGCAGCCGCAGCTTCCTGTCCGCCGCGTCGTCCAGGATCTCGTGCCAGCTGCTGCCGGCCTGTTCCACGTCGGGCAGGCCCCGTTCGGCGGGTACGCCGACGACGAGCGGGGTGTAGGCGACCGGCCCGATGCGGTGCAGGGTGGCGGGCGCGTCCGCGGCCAGGTCCTCGCGGACCTGGAGGTAGTCCACCGTCGATTCGGGCAGCCACAGGTCGGGCTGCGGGCCAGGGCGGTAGAGCGGCTCGGTGGCCTGGCCGCCGGTGCCGGACGGGGCCTGCTCGGTGCCCTCGGCCTCGCCCTGCCAGCGGTCCGCAGCGGCGAAGCCCTGCGCGACCTGGTCCTTGGCGGCGGAGTAGACGGTGATCTGGGTGCGCCGGCAGCCGTCGGGCACGTGCTCCTCGCCCGGTACGGGTTCGGCGTTGAGGTCGGACATCTCGTACGCGAGGGCGGCGGCGCGCAGCGTCGGCTCAGCCTCGGGGGCGGTGAGCAGCCGCAGCTCCTGGGCGGGCGGGCACGGGCCGGACGACCGCAGCTGACCGGCGAAGAGCACCGCGCCGACGACGAGGGCGAGCGTGGCGGCGCCGACGGCCAGCAGCCGTAACCTGGGCCGCAGCCGGGTGCGCCACCAGCGCCGGGCCCGTACCACCGGCGGCGTACGGCGGGGCCGCGGCCCCCGGTTGGCGAACGAGACCACCACGTCGTCGACGGTGTTCTGCTTGGAGGCGCGCGGCACCCAGGCGCCGCCCTGCGGGGTGGTGTGCCCGGCCAGCCGCCGCCGCAGCTCGCCGGCCAGGTCCTCGAAGGTGACGAACTCCTTGCCCTCGATGCCGTGTTCGAGGATGTCGAGCACGGCCCGGGTGAAGAGGGTGCCGCCGCCGGGCTCGGTCCCGCTGAAGATGCGGCGGTTCGGCTGGGCGGCCATCAGCAGCGAGACCGGCTTCTCGTGGGTGCGGAAGCTGTCGTCCGCGTTGCCCGCGAAGCAGCATTCGAGCACGACGACGACGCGGTCGGCCCGGGAATCCTCCAGGCGCGGCAGGACGTCCTTGGCCCAGGAGACCGCTTCGTGCGAGGCGACCCGGCGCTCGTCCTGCGCCACCCGCGACGAGCCGACCAGCAGGTGCAGATCACTGCCGTCGCGCCGGACCCGGCCGTGCCCGGAGAAGTGGACGAGCAGCAGTCCGCGTGCCTCGCGGGCCGCGGTGCGCAGCGCGGCGGTCAGCTCCTCGGGGGTGTCCGGGCGCAGCGGCGTCACTTCCTGGGGCAGGAAGAGGTCGGTGGCCGGGGCGCACAGCACCCGGCCCAGTTCGTCGGGGTTGGCGAAGACCGCGTCGAGGTCGGGCAGCCGCGGGTCCTGGTACCGGCTGACGCCGATGACCAGCGCGCGGTTCCGCTTGCCCCGCGCGTCGTAGAGAGGCATCGCCGGTTACTCCGTGCCGACGCGGCCACCCTGGTCGTCGCGTTCGGTACGCGGATCGGGGTCGTCGAGGCGGCGGTGTCCGGAGGCGTCGGTGAGGTCGAGCCCCGGGGCCTCGCCGGCGGCGGCGGTCTCCCTGCGCTGGGCGAGCCACTCCCGCAGCGCGATGAGGAGCTGCTCGGTGATCGGCGCTGCGACCGCGCCGATGAGGACCAGGACGAGGTCGTCGACGCCGACGGCCATCTCGGAGCCCTGCTCCGCCGCGTCCGCGCCGGTGCGCGGGCCGGGCTCCGCGCCCGGCACCCGGCGCCACTCGTGCGTGCGGTCGGTCAGCCAGGGCTCCCGCTGCAGCCAGTTCCGCAGGTCCTCCAGGTCCTGATCCGCGTTGTGGGTCCCCGTGACTCTGATCCGTACCTCGTGGTGCTCCCGGTTCTGCGGCATGCCCCGTCCCCCTCCTGCGGCACCTCGGCCATAGGTGCCTCCGATGGTGTCGTGCCGGGCGTTCGGCAGGCAACAGGTCGGCACGCGCCGTCCTGGCTGTGTCCTTGGCCACAGGCACTGCCATACGACTGCGGCGCAGGTCAAGGGTGAGTTGACGGGCATTCGCGGCACGTGGTGGACTGCCCGGTGCCATTCGGCGACAGATGAGGAAGTCCGGTGAGAATCCGGCGCGGTCCCGCCACTGTCACCGGGGAGCGCTCCTCCAGAAGAGGTCACGGCCCGCCGCAGGCACGGGCTGGAAGGCCGGGGGAAGCGTCGATCCGGGAGCCAGGAGACTCTCGTCGCCGGTCACGTCGAGCCAGGGCGCGGACCCTGAGTGAGGACACACGCCATGCCGGGCTCCGAGCCGAGACCCCTGCCTTCCGCCGTACGTCCGGCACGCGACCGCGTGCGGCCGTCCCGCCGAGGCACGACGGCAGGCTGATCCGACGATGCGTGCCGAACACGCCACCTATGCGTGCGGCGCGGCTCTGGGCTTTCTGGGCGACCTGGCCGTGGGCGATCCCCGCCGCGGCCACCCGGTGGCCGCCTTCGGGCGGGCCGCGGGCGCAGTGGAGCGCGGGCTGTGGCGCGACCACCGTGGATACGGAGCGGCGCACACCGCACTGTGCGCCGGCGGGGCCGCCCTGGGCGCCGCGCTGCTCTCCCGTGCCGTACGCCACTGCGCCCCCGCACATGTCGCGCTGACCGCCGCCGCCACCTGGGCCGTGCTGGGCGGTACGACGCTGGGCCGGGAGGCGCGCGCCATCGGCGGCGCGCTGGAGGCCGGCGATCTCGACGTGGCGCGCGAGCGGCTGCCGCACCTGTGCGGCCGCGACCCGCAGTCCCTGGACGGACAGCAGATGGCCCGCGCCGTCGTGGAGTCCGTCGCCGAGAACACCTCCGACGCGGTCGTCGGCGCGCTGGTCTGGGGCGCCGTGGGCGGCGTACCGGGCCTGGTCGCCTTCCGCGCGGTGAACACCCTGGACGCGATGGTGGGGCACAAGTCCGACCGCTACCGCCGGTTCGGCTGGGCCTCGGCCCGGCTGGACGACGTGGCGGGCTGGCCCGGCGCGCGGCTGACCGCGCTGCTGGCCACCGCCGCCGGGCCCGACCCGCGCGGCGCGTGGCGCGCCTGGCGGGCCGACGGCAAGCGGCACCCCAGCCCCAACGCGGGCCCCGTGGAGGCGTCCTTCGCCGGGGCGCTGGGCGTACGGCTGGGCGGCACGCTCGCGTACGCGGGGCGGGTCGAGCACCGGCCGGTGCTCAACGGCGGCGCCCGTACGGTCGAAGGGGCCGACATCGCACGTGCGGTGCGCCTCTCGCGCCGGGTGAGCGCGCTGGCGCTGGCGACGACGGTCGGGGCGCGGATCGCCGTGGGCGCGGTCCGTACGGCCCGGAAGGCGAGGAGAACCCGGTGAGCGGTACGCACAGGACTCTCGGCGGCGGACTGCTGGTCGCCGGGACGACGTCGGACGCGGGCAAGAGCGTGGTCACGGCGGGCATCTGCCGCTGGCTGGCGCGCCAGGGCGTCAAGGTCGCGCCCTTCAAGGCGCAGAACATGTCGCTCAATTCGTACGTGACGCGCGAGGGCGCGGAGATCGGGCGGGCGCAGGCCATGCAGGCCGCGGCGGCCCGCGTCGAGCCGACCGCGCTGATGAACCCGGTGCTGCTCAAGCCCGGCAGCGACCGCAGCAGCCAGGTCGTGCTGCTGGGCAAGCCGGTGGGCGAGCTGAGCGCCCGCGGCTACCACTCGGGCCGCCAGGAGCGGCTGCTCGGCACGGTCACCGACTGCCTGACCGAGCTGCGCCGTACGCACGACGCGGTGATCTGCGAGGGCGCGGGCAGCCCCGCGGAGATCAACCTGCGCCGTACCGACATCGTGAACATGGGCCTCGCGCGGGCCGCGGACCTCCCCGTGGTCGTCGTCGGCGACATCGACCGCGGCGGCGTCTTCGCGTCGTTCTTCGGCACCACCGCGCTGCTGTCCGAGGCCGACCAGGCGCACCTCGCGGGTTACCTGGTGAACAAGTTCCGCGGCGACGTGACGCTGCTGGAGCCGGGCCTGGACATGCTCAAGAAGCTGAGCGGCCGGCCGACGCTGGGCGTGCTGCCGTTCCGGCACGGGCTGGGCATCGACGAGGAGGACGGCCTGCGCGTCTCGCTGCGCGGCGCGGTGCGCGAGTCCGTGGTGGCCCCGCCGCACGGCTCCGACATCCTCCGTGTCGCCGTCGCGGCCGTCCCCCTGATGTCCAACTTCACCGACGTGGACGCGCTCGCCGCCGAACCGGGCGTCGTCGTCCGCTTCGTGGACCGCCCCGAGGAGCTGGCCGACGCCGACCTCGTCGTACTGCCCGGCACCCGCGGGACCGTCCGGGCCCTCCAGTGGCTGCGCGAGCGCGGCCTCGCGGACGCGGTCGCCCGCCGGGCCGCCGAGGGCCGCCCGGTGCTGAGCATCTGCGGCGGCTTCCAGATGCTCGCCGAGCACATCGAGGACGAGGTGGAGTCGCGGGCCGGCACGGTCGACGGGCTCGGACTGCTGCCCGTACGGGTACGGTTCGCGGCGGAGAAGACCCTGGCGCGTCCCGAGGGCGAGGCGCTGGGCGAGCCGGTGGCCGGGTACGAGATCCACCACGGCGTGGCCGACGTCCGGGAGGGCGACGAGCCGTTCCTCGACGGCTGCCGCGTCGGCTCCGTATGGGGCACGCACTGGCACGGCTCCCTGGAGAGCGACGGCTTCCGGCGCGCGTTCCTGCGCCGGGTGGCGGCGGACGCGGGGCGTGCCTTCGTGCCCGCGCCCGACACCTGCTTCGACGCGCTGCGCGAGGAACAGCTCGACGCGCTGGGCGACCTGATCGAGGAACACGCGGACACGGAGGCGCTGCTGCGGCTCATCGAGGACGGCGTCCCGAGGGGGCTGCCGTTCGTTCCGCCGGGGGCGCCATGACCGACGACCGATTCCCCGTACGCAGACCCGAAGCCACTCGAAGGAGTGATCAGCACGTGAGCACCCGGTACCCGTTCACCGCCGTCGTCGGCATGGACGACCTGCGGCTGGCGCTGCTGCTCAACGCCGTCAGCCCGGCGGTGGGCGGCGTTCTGGTACGCGGCGAGAAGGGCACCGCCAAGAGCACCGCGGTGCGGGCCCTGGCCGACCTGCTGCCGGACGTCCCGGTGGTCCCGGGCTGCCGCTTCAGCTGCGACCCCGCGGCGCCGGACCCGCAGTGCCCCGACGGGCCGCACGAGGCCGGCCCCGCCGAGTCACGCGCGGCGCGCATGGTCGAGCTCCCCGTGGGCGCCTCGGAGGACCGCCTCGTGGGCGCCCTCGACATCGAGCGCGCGCTGTCCGAGGGGGTCAAGGCGTTCGAGCCGGGTCTGCTCGCCGACGCGCACCGCGGCATCCTGTACGTCGACGAGGTCAACCTCCTCCACGACCACCTGATCGACCTCCTCCTGGACGCCGCCGCCATGGGCTCCTCCTACGTGGAGCGCGAGGGCGTCTCCGTACGGCACGCGGCGCGCTTCCTCCTCGTGGGCACGATGAACCCCGAAGAGGGCGAGCTGCGGCCCCAGTTGCTGGACCGCTTCGGGCTGACCGTGGAGGTGGCCGCCTCCCGCGAGCCCGACCAGCGGGTCGAGGTGGTCCGGCGGCGGCTGGCGTACGACGCCGACCCGGCCGGCTTCGCGGCGCGCTGGGCCGCCGAGGAAGAGGCGCTGCGGCAGCGCATCGCCGCCGCCCGCGCGCTGCTCCCGGACGTCGTGCTCGGCGACGCGGCGCTCCGCCAGATCTCGGCGACCTGCGCGGCGTTCGAGGTGGACGGCATGCGCGCCGACATCGTGATGGCGCGTACCGCGACCGCGCTGGCGGCCTGGGCGGGCCGTACCCAGGTGCAGGAGGAAGACGTACGGCAGGCCGCGCTGCTCGCGCTGCCGCACCGGCGCCGCCGCAACCCCTTCGACGCTCCGGGCCTCGACGAGGACAAGCTCGACCGGACGCTGGAGGAGTACGGCCCGCAGGAGGACTCCCAGGAGGACGAGCCGGACCCGGAGCCGGAGGGCCCGGACGACGGCCCGGACGGGCCGGAGGGCGGCCCTGACGGTGGCGGCGGGGTGCCGCCGCAGGACGGGCCGGACGACGCGCCGCAGCCGTCCGGCGCGGACGCGGGCCCCGAGCAGCCCTCCGTGCCCGACCAGCGCACGGACGGCGGCCAGGAGCAGCCCGCGCAGCCCAAGGGCGAGGAGGCCGCGGACGGGAGCGGCGCGGCGCCGGAGAAGGCCGCCGTGGGCGCCGCCGAGCCGTTCAAGACGAAGCGGCTGGACGTGCCGGGGCTCGGCGAGGGCGCCGACGGCCGCCGCTCGCGGGCCCGTACCGCGCACGGCCGTACCACCGGCTCCCGCCGCCCCCGGGGCGCGCTGGGCAAGCTGCACCTGGCCGCCACCGTGCAGGCCGCGGCACCGCACCAGAAGAGGCGCGGGCGCAGCGGCCCGGGGCTCGTCGTCCGCCGGGACGATCTGCGCGAGGCCGTACGGGAGGGCCGCGAGGGCAATCTGGTCCTCTTCGTCGTGGACGCGTCCGGTTCGATGGCGGCCCGGAAGCGGATGACCGCGGTCAAGGGCGCGGTGCTGTCGCTGCTGCTGGACGCGTACCAGCGGCGCGACAAGGTCGGCATGATCACGTTCCGGGGCGCGGAAGCCGAGGTCGCGCTGCCGCCCACCTCCTCCGTGGAGGCGGGTGCCGCACGGCTGGAGCAGCTGCCGACCGGCGGCCGGACGCCGCTGGCCGCGGGCCTGCTGAAGGCCCATGAGGTGCTGCGGGTGGAGCGGATGCGGGACGCCTCGCGCCGCCCGCTGGTCGTGGTCGTCACGGACGGCCGGGCGACCGGCGGCGTGGAGCCGCGGCCGCGTGCCTCGAAGGCGGCGCAGCTGCTGGCCTCCGAGGGCGTCGCCTCGGTGGTCGTGGACTGCGAGGCCGGTCCCGTGCGTCTCGGCCTGGCCGGGGAGCTGGCCCGCGCTCTGCAGGGCACCGCCGTCACCCTCGACGAACTGCGCGCGGACAGCGTCTCCGCGCTCGTACGAAACGTCACCGACACCACCCACCGGAGGGCCGCCTGATGCCGCAGGGACAGCCGACCGTCGTACCGAACGACGGCCTCACCACCCGCCAGCGCCGCAACCGCCCGCTCGTCTTCGTCCACACCGGCACCGGCAAGGGCAAGTCCACCGCCGCCTTCGGGCTGGCGCTGCGCGCCTGGAACCAGGGCTGGCCGGTCGGGGTGTTCCAGTTCGTGAAGTCCGCCAAGTGGAAGGTCGGCGAGGAGCGCGCGCTGCGCGTCCTCGGGGAGACCGGCGAGGGCGGCACGGTCGCGTGGCACAAGATGGGCGAGGGCTGGTCCTGGGTGCAGCGCGACATCGAGTCCAGCGAGGAGGCGGCCCGCGAGGGCTGGGAGCAGGTCAAGCGGGACCTGGCGGCCGAGTCGTACAAGCTGTACGTGCTGGACGAGTTCGCGTACCCGATGCACTGGGGCTGGATCGACACCGACGAGGTGATCGAGGTGCTGCGGAACCGTCCCGGCAGCCAGCATGTCGTGATCACGGGCCGTAACGCGCCGGAGAAGCTGGTGGACTTCGCCGACCTGGTCACCGACATGACCAAGGTGAAGCACCCGATGGACGCGGGCCAGAAGGGCCAGCGGGGCATTGAGTGGTGAGTACCCGGTGGTGACCGGAGACGAGTACCCGGTGGTGACCGGAGGGACGAGCACGTGGTGAACATCCCGCGCCTGGTGATCGCCGCGCCCTCCTCGGGCAGCGGCAAGACCACCGTCGCCACCGGTCTGATGGCGGCCTTCCGGGAGGCCGGTCTCGCGGTGTCCCCGCACAAGGTGGGCCCGGACTACATCGACCCGGGGTACCACGCGCTGGCCACGGGGCGCCCGGGCCGCAACCTCGACGCGTACCTGTGCGGCCCGGACCTGATCGAGCCGCTGTTCCTGCACGGCGCGGCCGGTGCCGGCCTGGCGCTCGTCGAGGGCGTCATGGGCATGTTCGACGGCGCGTCCGGCATGGGCGAGCTGGGTTCGACGGCGCAGGTCGCGAAGTTGCTGCGGGCGCCGGTCGTCCTCGTCGTGGACGCGTCCTCGCAGTCCCGGTCGGTGGCGGCGCTGGTGCACGGCTTCGCGTCCTGGGACCCGGAAGTGCGGCTCGCCGGGGTGATCCTGAACAAGGTCGGCTCCGACCGGCACGAGGCGCTGCTGCGCGAGGCGCTGGGCGGCGCGGGTGTGCCGGTACTGGGCTGTCTGCGGCGCGCGCCGAAGGTCGGTACGCCCGCCCGGCACCTGGGCCTGGTCCCGGTCGCGGAGCGGGCCCCGGAAGCGGTGGACTCGGTGGCCGCGCTCGCCGAGCAGATCCGTACCGGCTGCGACCTGGAGGGGCTGCTGGCGCTGGCACGCAGCGCGCCGGAGCTGTCCGGACCGGCCTGGACGCCGCGGGCCCCGGAGACACCTGCCGCGGGCCGCCCGGTGATCGCGGTGGCGGGCGGCGCGGCCTTCACGTTCTCCTACGCCGAGCACGCCGAGCTGCTCACGGCCGCCGGGGCCGAGGTGGTCACCTTCGACCCGCTGCGTGACGAGAAGCTCCCTGCGGGCACCGCCGGTCTGGTGATCGGCGGCGGTTTCCCCGAGGTGTACGCGCCGGAGCTGTCGGCGAACGAGCCGCTGCGCGCGGAGGTCGCCCGCCTCGCGGCCGCGGGCGCGCCCGTCGCCGCGGAGTGCGCGGGCCTGCTGTACCTGTCCCGGTCGCTGGACGGCAAGCCGATGTGCGGGGTGCTCCCCGCCGACGGGCGGATGTCGGAGCGGCTGACGCTGGGCTACCGGGAGGCGGTGGCCGTCGGCGACAGCGCGCCGGCCGCGGCCGGGACGCGGGTGCGCGGCCACGAGTTCCACCGCACGGTCCTGGAGCCGGGCACCGGCGAGCGCCCGGCGTGGGGCTTCGTCCGCCCCGAGCGGCGTACCGAGGGCTTCGTGCAGGACGGTGTGCACGCCTCGTACCTGCATGTGCACTGGGCGGCCGAGCCGTCGCTCGCGCACCGGCTGGCGGCGCGCGCCGCGGCGTGGGCGGGAAGCGCCTGATGGCCTCAGCCGCCCGACAGGCCGACCACCAGCCACATGAAGCCCACGCCCGCGGCCGTGCAGGCCAGCGTCGACAGGGCCGGGTGGTCGTGGTGGGCCTCGGGCAGGATGTCGGAGGTCGCGAGGTACAGCAGGACGCCGCCGAAGAAGCCCAGGTAGAACCCGAGGGGCTGCTCCGGCAGGGTGACCAGGAGGGTGGCCGCCGCGCCCACGAGGGGGGCCAGCGCGTCCGCGCAGAGCAGCAGCACCGCCTTGCGCCGGGCGTTCCCGTAGAGGCTGGCGACCGTGTACGTGTTGAAGCCGTCGGCGAAGTCGTGGGCGATCACGGCGAGCGCCACGGCCACCGCCATCTCACTGCCGACCTGGTAGGCAGCGCCGATCGCGAAGCCGTCCATCAGGCTGTGCACGACCATGGCGGCCGCCGCCGTCAGACCCACCTGCGGCACCCGCTCCTCCGGGTCCATGCCGTGGGCCGCCTTCCGTACGGCCAGCAGGCGTTCGGCCGCGTGCGCGGCGAGGAAACCGAGTACGAAGCAGAGCAGCGCGGCAGGCACCCCGAGGAGCCGCACGTCGGCCGCCTCCAGGGCCTCCGGCAGCAGGTCGAGGCCGACGACGCCGAGCATCAGCCCGCCGGCGAGGCCGAGGATGAGGTGGCGGCGGTCGGTGACCCGGTGGGCGACCCAGCCCCCGACGAGGGTCATCAGGAACGCGCCGACCGCGATGACCACTGGCACTGTGCCGCCCCTCTCGCCGACGGTCCCGGACCGGTACCGCAGCGGGTACCCGTGTCACCTGCTTACTGATCTCCGGCCGGTTACGCATGTCCAGTTCCGCCCCGTCGAAAGGATCCGCCGTGCCTGCCGTGCCTGCCGAGCGTGGACCGGAGCGGGACTTGGTGGTGGGGGTCGGCGCACGGCCCGGAGTACCGGCGGAGGAGCTGACGGCGCTGGTCGGGGCCGTGCTCGCGGAGGCCGCGCTGCCGCTCGCCGCGGTGCGCGCGCTGGCCACCGTGGACGCCAGGGCCCGGGAGCCGGGGCTGCGGGCCGCCGCGGCGCTGCTGGGGGTGGAGCTGCTGGCGTACCCGCCCGCCGTGCTGGCCGCCGTGCCGGTGCCGCATCCCTCGGACGCGGTGCTGGCCGCCACCGGGACGCCGTCCGTCGCCGAGGCAGCCGCGCTGGCCGCGGCCGGCCCTGGCGGCACGCTGGCCGTCCCGAAACGGACCGCAGCGCCCGCGGGCGGCGGCACGGCCCGGGCCACCTGTGCGGTCGCCCGCCGCGCCGCACCCCACGACGGCAGCACGCAGCAGACCGTACGCACGCAGCAGACCGTACACACGCACGAGGAGACGCCGTGACCACCCTGCCCGACCTTCGCCACCACGGGGACGCCGAGGTACGCGGCGCCGCGGCCGGCCTCACCGACCTGGCCGTCAACGTCCGTACGGGCACCCCGCCGGCCTGGCTCAAGGCCCGGATCGCCGCGTCGCTGGACGGGCTGGCCGCGTACCCGGACGGCACGGCGGCGCGCGCGGCGGTCGCCGCCCGGCACGGGCTGCCGGCCTCCCGGGTACTGCTGACGGCCGGCGCCGCCGAGGCGTTCGTGCTGCTCGCGCGGGCGGTGCGGGCCGAGCGGCCGGTCGTGGTGCACCCGCAGTTCACCGAGCCGGAGGCGGCCCTGCGGGACGCCGGGCACGAGGTGCGCCGGGTGCTGCTCACCGAGCGGGACGGCTTCCGGCTCGATCCGGACGCCGTACCGGAGGACGCGGACCTGGTCGTGATCGGCAACCCGACCAACCCGACGTCCGTGCTGCATCCCGCCGAAGCCGTCGCGGCACTGGCCCGCCCCGGCCGCACACTGGTCGTCGACGAGGCGTTCATGGACGCGGTGCCGGGGGAGGCCGAGTCCCTGGCGTCCCGTACGGACCTGCCGGGTCTGGTGGTGCTGCGCAGCCTCACCAAGACCTGGGGGCTGGCCGGGCTGCGCATCGGGTACGTGCTGGCGGACCCGGAGATCATCGAGGCGCTGGAGCGGGTCCAGCCGCTGTGGCCGGTCTCCTCCCCCGCGCTCACCGCGGCCGAGGCGTGCTGCGAGCCGGCGGCACTCGCCGAGGCCGCGGCGGCGGCCGCGGAGATCGCCGCCGACCGCCAGTACCTGATCGCGCGGCTGGACGAGTTCCCGCAGGTCACGGTGGTACGACCGGCCGAGGGTCCGTTCGTGCTGATCCGGCTGCCGGACGCGGCGGGCGTACGGGAGCGGCTGCGGGAGCTGGGCTTCGCGGTCCGGCGCGGCGACACGTTCCCGGGCCTGGGGACCGACTGGCTGCGGCTGGCGGTCCGGGGCCGGGACACCACCGACCGCTTCGTGACGGCCCTGGCGAAGGCGGTCTGAGCGCCGGCCGAAGGCGGTCCGGGCGCCGACGGAAGGCGGTCCGGGGGCCGTCCACCATCCGGAACCCCGTTGCTCGATACACGTAAGGTCCCCGTAAGGTGCCGCCGTGACGAACGAGCAGACGCACCAGAAGCCCGCGGCAGCCCCTCCCCAGGAGACCGGCGACCTTCCCTCGTCCGACCGGGCGGCGCGCCGTGCCGTCACGCTCTTCCCGCTGCTCGTGATCGTGGCCGGGCTGATCGGCCTGTTCTGGCCTTCGCACTTCACCGGCTGGGCACCGGCCGTGCCGTGGCTGCTCGGCGTCGTGATGTTCTCCATGGGTCTCACGCTCACCGTCCCGGACTTCGCCGCGGTCGCCAAGCGGCCGTGGGCGGTCGGCCTGGGCCTGGTCGCGCACTACGTGATCATGCCGGGCCTCGGCTGGCTGGTCGCCACGGTGCTGGACCTGCCGCCCGCGCTGGCGGCCGGCGTGATCCTGGTCGGCTGCGCCCCGAGCGGTACGGCCTCCAACGTCGTGACCTACCTGGCCCGCGGCGACGTCGCCCTGTCCGTCTCGGTCGCCACGGTCTCCACCGTGGTCGCCCCCTTCGTGACCCCGCCCCTGACGTACCTGCTGGCCGGGCAGTTCATGCATGTGGACGCCGGTGTCATGGTCACGGACATCCTCAAGACGGTCCTGCTGCCGGTCTTCGCGGGCCTGCTGGTCCGGCTGGTGGCCGGGCGCTTCATCGACAAGCTGCTGACGGCCCTCCCCTGGCTCTCCGCGCTGACCATCGCGGTGATCGTGCTGGTCGTGGTGGCGGGCAGCGCGGCGCAGATCAAGGACGCGGCGGCACTGGTGCTGCTCGCCGTGGTCCTCCACAACGGCCTCGGCCTGGCGCTCGGCTACGGGGCGGGCGCGCTGGCCCGCCTGGGCCGCCCGGCGAGCCGTGCCATGGCCTTCGAGGTCGGCATGCAGAACTCCGGCCTGGCAGCATCCCTGGCCACGGCCCACTTCAGCCCGGCAGCTGCGCTGCCGGCAGCGGTCTTCTCGGTCTGGCACAACATTTCCGGCGCGGTCGTCGCGGCATGGATGGCCCGAGGCGCCCGCAAGGCCGGCGCGTAAGACGTGCCCCGGTGGGGCGGGCGCGCAGCGCCGCCCCAGGGGCGCGGGGAACTGCGCGACCGGCCACAACGGCGCCGCAGGGGGCCACCGGCACGCACTCCCACGGCGGGCCCCTAACCGACCACCCGCCCCCGCAGAATCACCCGCCGCGGCGTGCCGAGAACCCGTACGTCCGCCCGAGGATCGGCCTCGTACACCACCAGGTCGGCCGGCGCGCCCTCGCTGAGCCCAGGACGCCCGAGCCACTCCCGGGCGCCCCACGCGGTCGCCGAGAGCGCATCCAGGGCCGGGATACCGGCCTTGACCAGCTCTCCGACCTCCTGGGCGACGAGACCGTGCGCGAGCGACCCGCCCGCGTCCGTACCGACGTACACCGGCACCCCGGCGTCGTACGCCGCCCGTACCGTGTCGTAGCGGCGCTCGTGCAGCCGCCGCATGTGGTCGGCCCAGCGCGGGTACTTCTCGTCGCCGCCGGCCGCCAGCTGCGGGAAGGTCGCGATGTTCACCAGTGTGGGCACGATCGCGACGCCGCGCTCGGCGAAGAGCGGAATGGTCTCCTCGGTCAGGCCCGTCGCGTGCTCGATGCAGTCGATACCGGCCTCCACGAGGGGCGCGAGGGACTCCTCGGCAAAGCAGTGGGCCGTGACGCGTGCCCCCAGCCGGTGCGCCTCCGCTATCGCGGCCTCGACCGCGCCACGCGGCCAGCAGGACGCCAGGTCGCCCGTCTCCCGGTCGATCCAGTCGCCGACGAGCTTGACCCAGCCGTCGCCCCGCTTCGCCTCCTGCGCGACGTACGCCACCAGGTCCTCGGGCTCGATCTCGTGTGCGAAGTTGCGGATGTAGCGGCGGGTGCGCGCGATGTGGCGCCCGGCACGGATGATCCGCGGCAGGTCCTCCCGGTCGTCGATCCAGCGGGTGTCGGCGGGTGAGCCGGCGTCCCGGATGAGCAGCGTGCCCGCCTCGCGGTCGGTGAGCGCCTGCTTCTCGCTGGTCGCCTCGTCCACCGCGCCGTGCGCGTCCAGGCCCACGTGGCAGTGGGCGTCGACCAGGCCCGGCAGCGCCCAGCCCTCGATGGTGGTGACGTCCCGCGCCCCGGCCGGCCGTGTCCAGCTGACGCGTCCGCCGACGACCCACAGGTCCTCGCGTACGTCGTCCGGCCCGGCGAGGACCCTCCCCTTGATGTGCAGCACCGCGCTATCGCTCATGCACGCACTGTACGAGCCGGGCGCGCAGCGCTGGACGGGGCCACCTCGCCGGAAGAATCCCGGAAACCCCATGGCGCTCGGGGCTTTCCTTGCTGTACACCTGTTACCTAAGAATTTCCAATTCTTGAGGTGCGCAGCTTCCCGTATTCTTCTGCCCGCTTTTCCGCAGCTCAAACGCGTCGATTCGGGTGACCCGCAAGGCCCGTAATTCGGACGGATCACGTGGTCGTTACCTACATGTGACCGACCCCACAGCGGGGAAGATTTGCCCCGTATTTTCCGGGCAAACCGAGACATCCCACGAGGCATTCGTGCGCCCGTGCGCCCCCGCGCGATAACACAGAACCCCCCGTCTCCGTAACCCCAGCCCGCGATGCATTTTCGAATTTCCCTGGGTAAATTTAATTCGCATGACCGCCGCACAAGCAGACCTTGCACGTGCCCGAAGCGAATTCAGAGAAATGCCGGAGGGCTTCAAGCTCGATGCCCCGCGAGTGGAGGACGGGGCGGCCATCTGGCGCATAGCCCGGGACTCCCGGACGCTGGACCTCAACTCGTCCTACAGCTACCTGCTGTGGTGTCGTGACTTCGCCGCCACCTCCGTCGTCGCCCGCGACGCCGCGGGCGCGCCGGCCGCCTTCATCACCGGCTACCTCCGCCCCGCCCGCCCCGAGACCCTCGTCGTCTGGCAGGTCGCCGTCGACGACGCGCACCGGGGGCGCGGGCTGGCCGCAGCTCTCCTGGACGGCCTGGCCGGCCGTGTCGCGCAGGAGCAGGGCGTCACTCGCCTCGAGACCACGATCTCCCCCGACAACACCGCGTCGAACCGGCTGTTCGCCTCCTTCGCCGAGCGTCACCAGGCGTCCGTCGAGCGCGAGGTCCTCTTCGACGCCGGGCTCTTCCCCGAGGAGGGGCACGAGCCGGAGGTGCTGCACCGCATCGGTCCCTTCGCCGCCCCTGCGCCGCCACGGCACTGAGCCGCAGCGCGAGCCGCAGCGCGAGCCACAGCGCTGCGCCTCACCCCACGACTTCCCTCTCTGTCACACCCCACATCTCCCAGGAGCATGCTGTGACCATCACCCAGCCGGACCTGAGCGTCTTCGAGACCGTCGAATCCGAGGTGCGGAGCTACTGCCGCGGCTGGCCCACCGTCTTCGACCGGGCGCAGGGCAGCCGCATGTACGACGAGGACGGCCACGCCTACCTCGACTTCTTCGCCGGTGCCGGGTCGCTGAACTACGGCCACAACAACCCGGTACTCAAACGGGCCCTGATCGACTACATCGAGCGGGACGGCGTCACCCACGGCCTGGACATGTCCACCACGGCCAAGCGGGCGTTCCTGGAGTCGTTCCAGAACGTCATCCTGCGCCCGCGTGACCTGCCGTACAAGGTCATGTTCCCGGGCCCGACGGGCACCAACGCGGTCGAGGCCGCGCTGAAGCTGGCCCGCAAGGTCAAGGGCCGCGAGTCGATCGTGTCCTTCACCAACGCCTTCCACGGCATGTCGCTGGGCTCGCTCGCGGTCACCGGCAACGCCTTCAAGCGCGCCGGCGCCGGCATCCCGCTGGTGCACGGCACCCCGATGCCGTTCGACCACTACCTGGACGGCCGCTACCCGGACTTCCTCTGGTTCGAGCGGCTGCTGGAGGACCAGGGCTCGGGCCTCAACCAGCCCGCCGCCGTCATCGTCGAGACGGTCCAGGGCGAGGGCGGCATCAACGTCGCCCGTCCCGAGTGGCTGCGCGCCCTCGCGGATCTGTGCCACCGCCGTGACATGCTGCTCATCGTGGACGACATCCAGATGGGCTGCGGCCGCACCGGTGCCTTCTTCTCCTTCGAGGAGGCGGGCATCGTGCCGGACATCGTCACGGTCTCCAAGTCCATCAGCGGCTACGGCCTGCCGCTCGCGCTCACGCTCTTCAAGCCGGAGCTGGACGTCTGGGAGCCGGGCGAGCACAACGGCACCTTCCGCGGCAACAACCCGGCCTTCGTCACGGCCGCCGCGACCCTGGACACCTACTGGGCCGACGGCCAGATGGAGAAGCAGACCATCGCCCGCGGTGAGATCATCGAATCGCACCTGCGAGCCATCGCCGAGGAGCACCCGCGGGCCGGTGTGGACTACCGCGGCCGCGGCATGGTCTGGGGGATGGAGTTCGCCGACAAGAGCCTGGCGAACAAGATCTCCAAGCGGGCCTTCGAACTGGGCCTGCTGATCGAGACTTCGGGGCCGGAGAGTGAGGTCGTCAAGCTGCTGCCGGCACTCACCACCACCCCCGATGAGCTGGACGAGGGTCTGCGCATCCTCGCCCGCGCGGTCCGCGACAGCGTCTGACGGACGCACCCGGGAGGGGCCGGCCGGACGGCCGGCCCCTCCCGCCGGACCTCACCACTCGCAGAACAGAAAGGCACCAGCCACGTGATCGTTCGCTCGTTCAAGGACATCGAGGGCACCGACCGCCACGTCAAGTCCGCTTCGGGGACGTGGGAGAGCAAGCGCATCGTGCTCGCCAAGGAGGGCGTCGGCTTCTCGCTGCACGAAACCATCCTTTACGCGGGCACCGAGACCGACATGTGGTACGCGAACCACATCGAGGCCGTACTGTGCGTAGAGGGCGAGGCAGAGCTCGAGAACCGGGAGACCGGTGAGAAGCACTGGATCGAGCCCGGCACGATGTACCTGCTCAACGGCCACGAGAAGCACACCCTGCGGCCGAAGACGGACTTCCGTTGCGTGTGCGTCTTCAACCCGCCGGTCACCGGTCGCGAGGACCACGACGAGAACGGCGTGTACCCGCTGCTCACCGAGCCCGAGGCGAGCTGACGCCGCTGGATCAGGCCCGCTGCCCCGTCCGGCAGTTGAGGAAGGCACGTACGAGAGGAGAGGAAGGCAACACCATGACCACCGCACCCGAGCGCACCGCCGACCTGTACCCGACCCGTGGGGCCACCGAGGTGATCACCCCGCGGCAGGACCCGGTGGTGTGGTCGCAGCCCGGCACGGCAGGCCCTTTCCAGCCGTCCGAGCTGAGCGACTTCGAACGCGACGGCTTCTTCGCCATCGAGGAACTCATCACGGCGGACGAGGTCGCGGTGTACCGCGCCGAACTGGACCGGCTCACCCATGACCCGGAGATCAAGGCCGACCCGCGCTCGATCGTCGAGCCGAAGTCGGACAAGGTCCGGTCCGTATTCGAGGTGCACAAGATCAGCGAGGTGTTCGCCAAGCTGGTCGCCGACCCGCGCGTAGTGGGACGCGCCCGTCAGATCCTCGGCTCGGACGTCTACGTCCACCAGTCGCGGATCAACGTCAAGCCGGGCTTCGGTGCGTCCGGGTTCTACTGGCACTCGGACTTCGAGACCTGGCACGCCGAGGACGGCCTGCCGAACATGCGCACGGTGTCCGTCTCGATCGCGCTGACCGAGAACTACGACACCAACGGCGGCCTGATGATCATGCCTGGCTCGCACAAGTACTTCCTGGGCTGTGCGGGTGAGACGCCGCTGGACAACTACAAGAAGTCGCTGCAGATGCAGGACGCCGGCACGCCCTCGGACGAGGCCCTGACCAAGCTCGCCGACCAGTACGGCATCAAGCTGTTCACCGGCAAGGCCGGCTCGGCGACCTGGTTCGACTGCAACTGCATGCACGGTTCCGGCGACAACATCACGCCGTACCCGCGCAGCAACGTCTTCATCGTGTTCAACAGCGTGGAGAACGCCGCGGTGGAGCCGTTCGCGGCCCCGGTGCGGCGTCCGGAGTTCATCGGCGCCCGGGACTTCACCCCGGTCAAGTGAGGCGCGACTCCGTGGTGTCCTCTTCTTCGTGACGAGGAGCCCGGTTCCGGGCCGGGGGGCCTTGGGCCCAGCCCAAGGGTCCCCGGCTCACAACCAGGCCAGTGACGCGGCCGTCGCCAGCACATGCTGAGCGGCGGCCGCGTCGCCTGCCTGGCCCCGGCTCACCTCCTGCGGGGTGAGCCGGCCGCCCACCAGCAGGCAGAGGTCGACCGCGTCCAGGACCAGTTCGGCGGCGACCGGCTCGGCGGCCGGGCCCAGCACCCAGTCGCCGCCCGCCTCGCCCTCCACCGCCAGCAGGACCGGCCGGGCGCCGTCCCCCAGCGCCAGGTCCAGGATGCGTACCGCGAGCGCCACCAGCCGACGCAGGTGCACGGGCGGCGGCGGGGGCACGGTCAGCCCCAGTGCCCGCCCGATGTCCCGGGTGTGGATCCAGGTCTCGAACGCCCGGATCACGTAGTGGTCGGCGACCGGCAGCCGCTTCCCCATCAGCGCGGTGGGCAGCGCGGCCGGTTCCTCCTCCCGGGCCTCCGGCAGGTCCAGCAGGCCGTGCGCCTGGGTCCGCCAGGCCTCGGCCGTCTCGGCCGGCGGCCGGGTGTGCTCGTACGCCACCACCTCCTCCGTACGCGCCGCCCAGCGCACCTCCCAGGGCGCCGCGTCCCCGGTGCCGCCCGGCTCGGCCCGCGTCACCGGCAGCATCCCCAGCCGCTCGGCCAGCGGCTCGTCCGCCGCGATCAGGTGCGCGACCGTGCCCTGCACGTCCCAGTCGTGCACCACCGGCGTTCCCCAGCGCGCAGGCGTACCGTCCAGCTCGCGCAGCAGCGCCTCCAGGCTCGCGACCGCAGCGGCGTACGGCGCCGCGTGCGCGGCCGGTGCGTCGTGCCCGGTGCGCGCCGCCCGGGCGCCTGCCATCAGCCGCCCCCGGCCGACCTTGTCCACGCCCCGCCGGCCGCCCTTGGCCGGCTCGGCGGGCGGTCCGTCCAGCCGGTGCACGGCCTCCCGCAGCCGTGCCAGTTCCTCAGCGCACTCCGCGCAGTCCTCGACGTGCGCGCGGATGCGCTCCTCGTCGCCGGACATCACCGCGTCCAGCGCCCAGGCGGCGAGCAGCTCGGCGATCTCGGGGTGCTCCTCCGCGGGGTCCCAGCCCATCAGATGCCCTTCTCCACGGCCGGATCCGGCGGGTCGGCCAGCCGGTCGGCGAGGCTGCGCAGCGCCACGCGGAGCCTGGTCTTGGCGGTGCCTTCGGGAATGCCCAGTTCCACCGCGGCCTGCCGGTAGGTGCGCCCGGCGAAGTACGCCAGGTGGAGCACCTGCCGCTGGGCCAGCGGGAGTTCGGCGAGCGCGGTGTGCGGCAGCAGCGCGGCGCCGGCGAGCACCGCCCGGCGCTCCCGCTCCTCCTCGCACATCCGGTCCACGGCGCGGCGGTGGGCGCGCATGCTGAGCCAGGCCCGCAGTGACCCGCGGGCCGGGTCGAAGGCGTAGGGACGGGCCCACAGGTGGGTGAGGACCTCCTGGACGACCTCCTCGGCGGCGTTCGTGCTGCGGGTGACGCGAGCGGCCACGGCGTACGTGAGCCCGCCGAAGGCGTCGTACACCTCGCCGAGGGCGGACTCGTCGCCGTACACCAGTCGCCGGTGCAGGTCCTCGTCGCGCGGCGGAGTCGTCGGGCTAGCAGTTCTCCGGTCCACCGGCACCACCTCGTGAGGTCGTGCTGCCATTCCTAGCTGTCCGCGCCGCCGCGCGGTAGCCGTCCGCCCGGCCGAATTGCCCGGCGCGCCGGTGAGGCTAGCCTGATCCGGCGCGGTTCCGGCAGGGAACAAGCGGACACACACGAACGACCAGAACCGAGGGAGCACCATGCCCATCGACCGGCGGCCGGGGGTCGTCCTGACCGATCACGTCCTCCAGGTCCCGCTGGACCACGACGCGCCGGACGGCGAGCGGATCGAGGTCTTCGCGCGGGAGGCGGTGGCCGCGGGCCGGGAGCGGGAGCGGCTGCCGTGGCTGCTGTACCTGCGCGGCGGACCGGGGCTCACGACGCCCCGCCCGCTCGCCCGCGACTCCTGGCTGGACCGCGCACTGCGCGACTACCGCGTACTGCTGCTGGACCAGCGGGGTACGGGACGCTCCACGCCCGCGACCCGGCAGACCCTCGCGCGCCGCGGCTCGCCGCGGGAACAGGCCGCGTACCTGGCCCACTTCCGCGCCGACTCGATCGTCCGGGACGCCGAGCTGTTCCGCCGCCACCTGATCGGGGAGGAGCGGTGGAGCGTACTGGGGCAGAGCTTCGGCGGCTTCTGTACGGTCCACTACCTCAGCCGCGCCCCCGAAGGGCTGCGCGAGGCGTTCGTCACCGGCGGTCTGCCGGGCCTGGACGTGAGCGCCCAGGACGTCTACCGGGCGGCGTATCCGCGTATCGCGCGCAAGAACGCGGCGCATTACGCGCGTTATCCGCAGGACGTGGAGTCGGTCCTGCGGATCGCGGCGCACCTCCGGGAGCGGGACGTGCGGCTGCCGGGCGGCGGGCGGCTGACCGCCGAGGCGTTCCAGGGGCTCGGGATGATGCTGGGCACCGGCAGCGGCTCGTACGCGCTGCACGACATCCTGGACGAGGCCTGGGTGTCCGGGGTGTCCGGGCCTGAGCTGTCGGACGTGTTCCTGGAGCGGGTGCGGGCGCGGCTGTCGTTCGCCGAGTCCCCGATGTTCGCCGTGCTGCACGAGTCGATCTACGGCCAGCGGTCGGTGGATCCGAAGGGTACTGGCTGGGCGGCCGAGGCGGTGCGCGGGGAGTTCCCGCAGTTCGACGTGGACCGGGCGCTGGCGGACGGCGGCCCGCTGCACTTCACGGGCGAGACGATCTTCCCGTGGCTGTTCGACACCGACCCGGCGCTGCGGCCGCTCAAGGAGACCGCCCACGCACTGGCCGAGCGCACCGACTGGCCCGACCTCTACGACGCGGAGCGGCTGGCGGCGAACGAGGTGCCGGTCGTGGCGGCGGTGTACGCGGACGACATGTACGTCGACGCCGGGCACTCGCTGCGTACCGCGGAGCGCATCCGTGGCCTGCGGGCGTGGGTGACCAACGAGTGGGAGCACGACGGGCTGACCGCCGGCGGCGGTGCGGTGCTGGACCGGCTGCTGCGCATGGTGCGCGGGGAGGTCTGAGGGCCGGTGCGGGTCCGGGCGGACGGCCGTAGGGCGCGGCCACCCGCCCGGAGTACTGCGGGGGATCAGCCGGTCAGCGCGGGGTAGTCCACGTAGCCGCTGTCGTCGCCGCCGTAGAAGCTCTCCCGTACCGGCTCGTTGAACGGGCCGCCGGCCGCGAGGCGCGCGGGCAGGTCGGGGTTGGCGAGGAACAGCCGGCCGTACGCCAGCAGGTCGGCCTCGCCCTCCTCGACCAGCGACAGCTCTTCGGGCCCGGCGGGGCGGCCGTCGACGGCGGGGTTCAGCACGAAGGTGCCGCCGAAGCGCTTCCGCAGCCGCGCCAGCAGCTCCGCGTCACGGACGTCGCAGGCGTGCAGGTAGGCCAGGCCCAGCGGGGCGATCGCCTCGACCAGCGCGGTGTAGGTGGCCTCGGGCTCGGGCTCCGACATGCCGTTGAAGGGGTTGCCGGGCGAGATCCGCAGGGCGGTGCGGTACGCGCCGATCTCCGCGGCGACGGCCTCGACGACCTCGACGGCGAACCGGCTGCGGGCCTCGTCGGAACCGCCCCACTCGTCGGTGCGCAGGTTGCTCGCGGGCGAGAGGAACTGGTGGATCAGGTAACCGTTGCCGCCGTGCAGCTCCACACCGTCGAAGCCGGCCTCGATGGCGTTGCGCGCGGCGGCCGCGAAGTCGGCGATGGTCTCCCGCACCTCGTCGCCGGTCAGTTCGCGCGGCACGACGCAGTCCTTCAGGCCGTCCTCGGTGAAGACCTGCTGGTCGGCGACGACGGCCGAGGGCGCGACCGGTATCAGGCCGGCCGGCAGCGTGACGGGGTGGCCGATGCGGCCGCCGTGCCACAGCTGCGCGAAGATCTTGCCGCCCGCGGCGTGCACCGAGTCGGTGACCTCGCGCCAGCCCGCGATCTGCTCGGCGGTGTGCAGCCCCGGCGTGAACGGGTAGCCGCGGCCCACCACGTTCGGCTGGGTGGCCTCGGTGATGATGAGGCCGGCCGAGGCCCGCTGGGTGTAGTACCGGACCATGGACGGGGTGGGCACACCGTCGGCGGTGGCGCGGTTGCGCGTCATCGGTGCCATGACGAGACGGTTGGCGAGCGTCAGCCCGGCCAGGTCGACGGGGTCGAAAGCAGTGGTCAAAACTTCCCTCTCACGAGGTCCTGTGCGGTCACCGGCCCCAACACCGCCCGCCACCACGGCATTCCCGGACCCCCGGAACCCCGTCAGCTCCTGGGCAGGTCGAGGCGCTTGAGGAGGGCCAGCAGCCGGTCCACGTCGTCCGCCGTGTTGTACAGGTGGAACCCGGCCCGCAGCTTCCCGGCCCGGACGGCCACCAGGACCCCCTCCCGGGCCAGCGGTCCGTGCGCCGCGGCCAGCGCGGGGACCGTGACGATCGCCGATCCCGGCGCGGGCAGCGCCTCGTAGCCCAGCTCGGCGAGTCCGGCGCGGTACCGGGCGGCCAGCGCGGTGTTGTGGGCGTGCACCGCGGCCACCCCGATCTCTTCGAGGAGCGCGAGGGAGTGCCGGGCACCGACGTGGGCGAGGTGGCCGTGCGGCTCGTCGTAACGCCGCGCGTCCTCGGCCAACCGCTCGACCGGGCCGTAGTTGGACTCCCCCGGGTCCGCGCCGGCCACCCAGCCCGCATGCAGCGCGGGCGGCTGCGGCGCGTCCTCGGCGACCACCAGGAACGAGGTGCCGCGCGGGCACAGCAGCCACTTGTACGCGCCGCACACGACGTAGTCGAACCGCCGCGCTTCCAGCGGCAGCCAGCCGGCGCCCTGCGTCACGTCCAGCAGCGTGCGGGCACCGTGCGCGCGGGCCGCCGCGCGGACGGCCGCCAGGTCGGCGATCCGGCCGTCCAGCGCCTGCACCGCGCTGAAGGCCACCAGCGCGGTGCCCGGCCGCACCGCGTCGGCCAGCCCCTCCAGCGGCGCGGTGCGCACGCGCAGGCCCGGGCGGGCGGCGAAGGGGTTGACCAGGGAACTGAAGTCGCCCTCGGGCACCAGCACTTCGGCGCCTTCGGGCAGCGATGCGGCGATGAGCGCACTGGACACGGCGACCGAGCTGCCGACGGCGACCCGGTCCGGCGCTGTGCCCACCAGCCGGGCGAAGGAGGCCCGGGCGGCGGCGGCCGGGCCGAAGTAGTCCACGCCCATCGTGCCGTACGAGGCGGACGCGACGGCCTCCTCGCGCAGGGCGGCGGCGGCCCTGGCGGGCAGCAGGCCGCTGCCGGGGGTGTTGAGGTACGTCGTCTCGGGCGCGAACTCCGGGCCGCCCAGTCGCTGTCGCTCCATCCCCCCACTGTGATCGCCGGGGGCCCGGGCGTCCATCCGCGGCCGCGCGGAGGAATCACTTTTACCCATCCATGGGCGGTTTTCCGCTGTCTTCGTCCGCTCGCCGATGCACTTGCCGTGCATCGGGCCGTCCGCGTCGGCACACGCCGGTACGGTCCCGGCATGACGACGCCGCAGGAACGTCTCGGCTCATGGGAGACAGCCGGGGCCCCCACCACCGACAGCCATCCCTTCGACCCCGCGGCCCTGCGCGCACAGCTGGCGCCGGGCGCGCGCATCCTGGACCACGGCTGCGGCCGCGGCAGGCGGGTCGCGGAGCTGACGGCGCTGGGGTACGCGGCCGAGGGCGTCGACGGGTCACGGACACTGGTCGAGCGCGGGCGGCAGGACCATCCCGGGCTGCGGCTCACGCACTGCGCCGCGCTGCCGCTGCCCTTCGAGGACGGCCGTTACGCGGCGGCGCTCCTCTTCGGGGTGCTCACCCGCGTACCGGAGGACACCGGGCAGCGGGCCGTCCTCAAGGAGCTGGCGCGCGTGGTGCGTCCCGGCGGGCTGCTCCACCTCAGTGACGTGCCGCTGCAGACCGACCCGCGCTCCCGTGCCCGGTACACGGCGTACGAGGACGAGTTCGGGGCGTACGGGGTGTTCCGCACCGAGGACGGCGCGGTGGTCCGGCACCACGAACCGGAGCACCTGCGGCGGCTGCTGCGGATGCACGGCTTCGCGGTGGCCGAGGAGCGCACCGACGTCGTCGGCACGCTGCACGGTCACTCCGTACGCCGTCTGCAGCTCATCGCGCGCCGGGAGGCAGCGTGAGCAGCAGGCTGAGGTGGGTGTCGTCGGGGGCCGGCCGGCGGCCGTCGTCCGGCTGCCAGCCGTGCCGGGCGTAGAAGTCCCGGGCCCGGCGGTTGTGCCAGTACACCTGGAGCCGGGCCGCGGTGTGGCCGGCGGCGCGCCAGGCGGTGACGCAGACGTCGTGCAGGGCGCTGCCGACGCCGCTGCGCCAGTGGGCGGGGTCGACGTGCAGCTGGCTCAGCTCGACGCCGCCCGCGGGCGCGTCCCTGCCGGTCCGGTACGCGGCGACGCCGACGGGCGCCCCGGACCGCTCCGCGCACAGCACGGCCGTGTCCGGGCAGGCCAGCGCCTGCTCCCAGGTGTCACGCCAGCGGGCCCGCTCGGCGGGGGTGTCCAGCAGCGCGTCGGGCAGCCGCCCGCTGAAGTACCGGGCGCGGGCCCGGGAGTGCAGCGCGGCCAGTACGTCGAGGTCGGCCGTGGCGGCGGCCCGGACGGTGAGGTCCGGGCCGCTCGCTGCGTGGCGCACGCGCGTCACGCCTCCCGTACGCCGTCGACCCGGCGGGGCAGCCCCAGCGGGTTCTCCTCGCGCAGCTCGGGCGGCAGCAGGGCGGGCGGGGTGTCCTGGTAGGCGACCGGGCGCAGCCAGCGCTCGATGGCCGTACCGCCGACGGAGGTGGAGGTGGACGTGGTCGCCGGGTAGGGGCCGCCGTGGTGCTGCGCGGGGGCCACCGCGACGCCGGTGGGCCAGCCGTTGACCACGACACGGCCCGCGAGCGCGGTGACCTCGGCGAGCAGTTCGCCGCCCCGGCCCTCGCCCGCGCCCTCGGCGGTGGACAGCTGGAGGGTGGCGGTGAGGTTGCCGGGCAGCCGGCCGAGGACGGCGGCCGCCTCGGCGTCGTCGGCGTACCGCGCGACGACGGTCACCGGGCCGAAGCACTCCTCCAGGAGCAGATCGTGCGGGCCCTCGGCGGCCAGCCGGGCCGCGGGGAGGGTGAGGAAGCCGGCGGACACGGTGTGCTCGCCGCCCGCGCCGGGCGTCACCGGGGCCTCGACGTCGGGCAGTTCGGCGCGCGCCTGCACGCCCTCGATGAACGCGTCCCGCATCCGGTGGTCCAGCAACACGCCCGCCTCGGTGTCGCTGACCTTGGCGGTCAGCTCCTTGACGAGCCCGTCGCCGGCCGCGCCCTCGGGGACCAGCACCAGGCCCGGCTTGACGCAGAACTGGCCGACGCCCAGGGTCATCGCCCCCGCCAGGCCCGCGCCGATCTGCTCGGCGCGCTCCTCGGCGGCGTCCCGGGTGACCACGACGGGGTTGAGGCTGCCCAGCTCGCCGTGGAAGGGGATCGGGTGCGGGCGGGCCGCCGCGGCGTCGTACAGCGCGCGGCCGCCGCGTACCGAACCGGTGAAGCCGGCGGCGGAGATCAGCGGGTGGCGGACCAGTTCGACGCCCGCGTCGAAGCCGTGCACCAGGCCCACGACGGCCTCGGGCAGGCCGGACTCGGCGGCGGCGCGGCGCAGCAGCGCCGCGCACAGCTCGGAGGTGGCGGGGTGGTCCGGGTGCGCCTTGACGACGACCGGGCAGCCGGCCGCGAGGGCGCTGGCGGTGTCGCCGCCGGGCACCGAGAAGGCGAGCGGGAAGTTGGAGGCGGAGTACACGGCGACCACACCGAGCGGGATCTTGTAGCGGCGCAGGTCGGGCCGGGGCGGGGTGAGCTGCGGGTCCGCGTGGTCGATGTGCACGTCCAGGAAGGCGCCCTCGTCGACGATGTCCGCGAAGGCACGCAGCTGGCCGGTCGTCCGGGCCAGTTCACCGGTGAGCCGGCCCGGGCCGAGCGCGGTTTCGGCGTCGGCGGCCTCGATGACGGCCTCGCCCGCCTGGTCCAAAAGGTCGGCGGCGCGACGCAGGAAGGCGGCGCGCACGGTCCGGTCGGCCAGGGAGCCGCGGGCCTCGTGCGCGGCCCGTACGGTCGCGTCGACTTCCTCGGCTGTGGCCTCGGCCGCAACCTCTTCGCGCTGCTTCCCGCTGCGGGGGTCGACGCTCCAGACTGGTGCTGCCACCGTGCATTCCTCCCGGGCCGAGTACTTGCTGCGCTCCGGGGCTTGTTCGATATACTGAACTGCGTCCCGGAGTGTGAATACGTGGGGACTCTATGACTGTCCGAACTGAGGGGTCAAGGGCGATGGCGGCTGCCGAGACCGGGGGATCACAGGTCAAGTCCGCGGTGCGGACGGTCGAACTGCTGGAGTACTTCGCGGGCCGCCCCGGGATGCACAGCCTCGCCTCCGTGCAGGAGGCCGTCGGCTATCCGAAGTCCAGCCTCTACATGCTGCTGCGCACCCTTGTCGACCTCGGCTGGGTGGAGACCGACGCCACCGGCACGCGGTACGGCATCGGGGTGCGCGCCCTGCTCGTCGGCACGTCCTACATCGACGGCGACGAGGTCGTGGCCGCCGCGCGGCCGACGCTCGACCGGCTCTCGGACGACACCACCGAGACCATCCACCTCGCCCGCCTGGACGGCACCAACGTCGTCTACCTGGCGACCCGTCAGTCCCAGCACTACCTGCGCCCGTTCACCCGCGTCGGCCGCCGGCTGCCCGCGCACTCCACGTCCCTGGGCAAGTCGCTGCTCGCGACGTACTCCGACGAGCAGGTACGCAAGATGCTCCCGGAGACGCTGCCCTCGCTCACCGAGCACACCACCACCGACCGCGAGAAGCTCATCGAGGAGCTGCACACGGTGCGGGAGCAGGGCTACGCCGTCGACCGCGAGGAGAACACCCTCGGCCTGCGCTGCTTCGGGGTGGCGATCCCGTACCGCACTCCGGCCCGCGACGCCATCAGCTGCTCGGTGCCGGTCGCCCGGCTCACCCCGGCGCACGAACAGATGGTCAAGGACGCGCTGTTCGACGCGCGGGACCGGCTGACGCTGGCTACGCGGCGTCTCTAGGGTCGGCGCGGCCTTGAGGGGGATCAGGCCCCGGAGCCGCTCAGCTCCGTGAGCGCCGTGCGCACCGCCTCCAGGTCCACGTCGGACGCCAGGCCCGCGTGGTACAGCCGCAGCTCGCCGGCGCCGGACGCGGCGGCGTGGGCGGCGTCCGCGGCGAGTGTTTCCGGACTGCCGCCCATCCCCCGCACCACGGTGAAGTTCGCCGCCCGGATGCCGCGCCCCTCGAACGGCGCCAGCGCCGCCGCCCGTTCCGCCGCGCTGCCCGTGCACGGCACGACGACACCGTCCGCGTAGTCGAAGATCTGCCCGGGACGGACCCCGGCGTTGGCACCGCAGCGGTGCGGCGCCGGGTCGGCGTGCAGCATGACGCGGAAGTCCGGCCCGGCGGCCGCCCGTACGGCGGCCACGGCCGCGCGCCGCAGCTCCCCCGCGACCCGGTTCCGCCAGTCGGCGACGACGGAGGCGTACTCCCCGCCGAGCGCTTCGACGACCTCGGCCCACTCCCCCGCGCGGTCCCGTGCTGCTGCGCTGCCGCCGCCCGCCCACACGGGCTCCAGAGCACGCAGCACCGCCTGCCGCAGCCCCTCGGGGTCGGCGTCCAGCGCCGCGTACCCGTTGCGGCACTCCGCACAGAAGCACAGCGACATCAGGTACTGCGCCGCGCCGCTCAGGCCGACTCCGCCGGTCTTGTCGTGCGCGTGCAGGTGCGCGAGGCCGTACCAGCCGCAGGACTCCAGCTCGGTGCCGCGGGTGTACGGCCGTACGGCGGCCTCGGCGGCCAGCGTCACGAGGTATTCGTGCACTTCGGGGCGGGCGATGCAGGGCGCCCAGGGGTAGGGGTCCCCGTAGGCGTTGCGGATCACGGCCTCCGGATGCTCGGCGCCCAGCCGGGAGTTGTGCGCCAGCACCACCCAGGAGTGCACCTCCAGGCCCGCGTCCGTGAGCGCGCGGGCGGCCTCCGCGTACGGGTCGGGGCCCGGGAGCCAGTCCTGCGCATACGGGCGCAGCGCGCGGCCTTCCCAGCGCTCCGGTGCGGGCGGGTAGAGGACGGCGGAGTGCCGGGCGGTGACGACGCGGTGCCGGGGGTGGCGGGGGGTGAGGGCCCGGGTGGAGTGGTAGGCGGAGGCGAGGGTGACCTGCCGGACCCCGAGCCCGGCGATCCGGCGCGCGGCGTCCGGGTCCCCGACGACGTCCCAGGGGTAGAGGAAGGCGGCGGCGCGCATCGGGCTCCCTTCGGAGGGCCACGTCCGCGGGACGCATGCGTGGCCAGTGTCCATATGAGTGAACGCGATGACGCTAAGACAGCGGCTCCAGCGGGTCAAGAGCCCTTCCGCGTCCACCATCTTGACCGGGGCACCGCACTTCTTTACGTTGACGGCCATGACCGCACCCCGCACCGTTCTGCTGACCGGCGCCGCCGGCGGCCTCGGCACCCTGATGCGTGAACTGCTGCCCCCGTACGGTTACGAGCTGCGGCTCTTCGACCGGCTGCCCATCGAGGGCGAGCCGGACGCCATCGTCGCCGACCTCTCCGACCGGGACGCGCTCCGCAAGGCCGTGCAGGGCGTCGACGCGGTGATCCACCTCGCCGGCATCTCCCTGGAGTCGACGTTCGAGAAGATCCTCCAGGCCAACATCGAAGGGACCTACAACCTCTACGAGGCGGCCCGCGAGGAAGGCGTGCGGCGCATCGTCTTCGCCTCCTCCAACCACGCCGTCGGCTTCACCCCGCGCCCCGAGGACGGCTCCGGCGCGATCCCGGTGAACACCCCGCGCCGCCCCGACACCTTCTACGGTCTGTCCAAGGGCTTCGGGGAGGACCTGGCCTCGCTCTACTGGGACCTGCACGGCATCGAGACCGTCTCGGTCCGCATCGGCTCCTGCTTCCCGCGGCCCACCAACGTGCGGATGCTGTCCATCTGGATGAGCCCCGCCGACGGCGCCCGGCTGCTGCACGCGGCGCTCACCGCGAAGGACGTCGGCCACACCGTCGTCTACGGCTCCTCCGCCAACACCCGCCTGTGGTGGGACCTCTCCAGCGCCCGCGCCCTCGGGTACGAGCCGCAGGACGACTCCGAGGTGTACGCGGCCGAACTCCTCGCCGAGCAGGGCCCGCTGGACCCGGACAACCCCGAACACGCGCACCTCGGCGGCGCCTTCTGCACGGACCCGCCGATCTGGCCGTACTGAAGGCATGCCACCGGCGGCGGTCCTGGTAGTGGTATACCGCACGGAACTCCGGGCGGCGTCCTCGCGTCCTTGAAGGCGTAACAACCCCTTGCAGGAACGAGGAACACCATCATGGGCATCGTCAGCTGGCTCGTACTGGGGCTGGTCGCCGGCGTCATCGCCAAGATCCTGCTGCCCGGCCGGGACCCCGGCGGCCTGGTCGGCACCACGCTGACCGGCATCGTGGGCTCCTTCGTCGGCGGCTGGCTCTCCACGAAGCTCCTCGACCGCCCGATACCGAAGGACTTCTTCGACCCGTCCATGTGGATCGCCTCCATCGCCGGCGCCCTGGTCCTGCTGATCATCTACCGGCTGCTCTTCGGCAACTCCCGCGAACGACACTGAACGGTTCCGCCCTTCTCGCTGGTAATGGAACCGTAAAGCGGCGCCGGTCGTTACCCAGGACATGACCGCTATGACTCCTGGCTCGAACCTCCCGCTCTCCGCAGCGCGGGTGGCGGTGGACGTCACCGCCCCCGTGCGGCTGGACGTGTCGGGCCTGCTGCTGACCGCCGACGGCAAGGTGCGCTCCGACGACGACTTCGTCTTCTACAACCAACCGAGCGGTCCCGGCGTGACCCACACCGCCGGCGGGGGCGGCAGCGGCGACACCATCACGGTGGACACCGCCGCCGTGCCGGCCGGCATCGAGAAGATCGTCGTCACGGCCAGCCTGGACGCGCCCGGCGCGACCTTCGCGGGCACGGAGCCGACGGCCACGGTCCGCAGCGCCGACGACGGCAGCGTGATCGCCACCTTCACGCCGCCCCAGCTGGGCGCCGAGACCGCCCTCGTGGTGGTCGAGGTCTACCGCCGCAACGGCGCCTGGAAGGTCCGCGCGGTCGGCCAGGGCTACGCCAACGGCCTGGCCGGCATCGCCACGGACTTCGGCGTCACCGTCGAGGAGCCGGCGGCGCCCACGGCCACTCCGCTGCAGCCGCAGCAGCCCGCCACGCCGCCCGCGCCGCCGCACCCGGGCGCCCCGGCCGCCGGCGAGTGGGGCCCGCCCACCGGCGCCCCCGCCCCGGTCGCCCCGCCGGCCACCGTCCCCGGCGCGCCGGGCTCCATGGGCACGCCCGCACCGCCGCCCGCGGCCCCGCAGGCCCCGGCTCCCGGCGGCGCCGGGAAGATCAACCTCGACAAGGGCCGCGTCAGCCTCCAGAAGAACCAGACCGTCTCCCTGGTCAAGGGCGGCCGCCCGCTGCTGTCCTCGGTCCGGATGGGCCTCGGCTGGGAGCCCGCCTTCCGCGGCAAGAGCGTCGACCTGGACGCCTCGGTCATCGCGTACGGCCCGGACCGCAAGAAGATCGACAACTGCTTCTTCGGCAAGCTCACGATCCTCAACGGCGCGATCCAGCACTCCGGGGACAACCTCACCGGCGAGGGTTCGGGCGACGACGAGGCGATCACGGTCCACCTCGGCGGCCTCCCCCCGGAGGTCACGGGCCTGGTCTTCACGGTGAACAGCTTCTCCGGCCAGAAGTTCACCGACGTCGCCAAGGCCTACTGCCGCCTGCTGGACGCCCAGTCCGGCGAGGAGCTGGTCCGCTTCGACCTGACCGGCTCCGAGAAGCGCACGGGCGTCCTGATGGCCAAGCTCATCCGCCAGTACAGCGGTGAATGGGAGATGACGGCCCTGGGCGAGTACGTCGACTCCCGCACGGTCCGCGGCATGGTGAAGCCGGGCGCCCAGGCGCTCTGACCGGCACGCCGGGGCGGCGTCATCGAGCCGCCGCCCCGGCGAGGCGAGCCCTTGTCGGTTACGCCTCCGCACCGCCCAACCGCTCCGCCCGCAGGTCGGCGACCAGGGCCGCGTCCTCGACCGCGCGAGCGAGATACCAGACCGCCCCGCGCAGCTCCACCCCGGAGGCAGCCGGGTCATCGGCCAGGGCCCGCCCCCGCGAGGCGTCGGCCCTGGCCATACCCAGCATCTCGCCCTCGACGGCGTCCGCCAGGTCGTTCACCAGCCCGTCCCCGGGCGGGACGAACGCCGCCCGCCCCTCGTCGGTCCACGGGAGTCGTCGTAGGCTCTGCATGTCGGCACTCCTTGGCTGTGTCGGCCACGCCCCCGGACCGGTCGCACGGTCGCGGGGGTCTTTTCACGCCTGACGGTACCCCAACCGCGTCCCCCTGATACCCAGCGCGTCCCAACGCGTCCGGACGCGTTCTAGAGCTGCAGGGTGCTGTAGACAGCGGCAGGCTCGTACCATGAGCGAGCTGCCGCGCTATCGGTACGAAGAGTTGGCCGACCAGATCCAGGAGGAGGTCCGGTCGGGGAAGCTGGCGACGGGCGCTGCCCTGCCTGCGGAACGCCGCATGACGGAGATCTACGGGGTCAGCATCGGGACCGTGCGCCGCGCCGTCGCGCTGCTCCGGGAGCGCGGCGTGGTGGCGACCCTGCCTGCGAAGGGCACGTTCATTCTCGGCGCCGGCCGCTAGAGCCCGGCCAGCCCCGCCAACCGCCGGTACGAGTCCAGCTGGGCCGCGCGGTCGTACGTGCTCGTGGTGACCAGCAGCTCGTCCGCGCCCGTAGTGGCGAACAGGTCGGCGAGGGCCGCGCGGACCTCGGCCTCCGTGCCGTGGATCTGCCCCCTCAGCGCCGCCTCGTAGAACTCGCGCTCCTTGGGCGTCATGGCCGCCTCCCGGGCGAGCACGGCCTCGGCCGGTTCCAGCGGCGGGAAGACCCCGCGCGTGCGGGAGTACGCCATCGCCCAGGCTTCGGGCAGCAGCAGCCGGCGGGCTTCCTCCGTGGTGGCGGCCACCGCGACGGTCGCGGAGACGACGACGTACGGGCGGTCCCACAAGCCGGAGGGGCGGAACCCCGAACGGTAACGCCCGATCGCGCGGAGCAGCGCGTCCCGGCCGCGGACGTCGCCGATCACCAACGCCAGTCCGGCCTCCGCCGCGATGTCCGCGCCCGCGCCGGTGGCCAGCACGAAGGCGGGCACGGTCAGTCCCTCGGCGGGCCGCGCGTGCACCTGCGGATGGGCCGTCTGGGTGCCGGTGAAGTACCCGGTCAGCTCGGCGAGCTGCGCGCCGAAGTCCTCGGTGGCGTCCTTCTCCGTCCCCAGCGCCCGGCGGATGCCGTCGGTGAAGCCGACCGAGCGGCCCAGGCCCATGTCGATGCGGCCGGGGAAGAGCGAGGCGAGCACGCCGAACTGCTCGGCGACGACCAGCGGCCGGTGGTTGGGCAGCATCACGCCGCCGGTGCCGACGCGGATGCGGTCGGTGGCCGCGGCGACGGCGGCGGCCAGCACCGTGGGGGCCGAGCCCGCCACGCCGGGCACGCTGTGGTGCTCCGACACCCAGAAGCGGTGGTAGCCCAGCCGCTCCGCCTCCCGCGCGAAGCGCACCGTCTCCTGGAGGGCTTCGGCCTGCGGCCGTCCCGCTCTGGTGCGGGACCGGTCCAGGACCGAGAATCGTGGGGCCGCTGTCGTGGAGTTCACCTTCCGTACAACGTTTTCGGGCGCATGGGATTCCTCACCGGTCTCCCGCCGGTCTCCCAGGCCCCGCCGAGCAGCGAGGAGCCACCGATGCCCGCCGACCAGCCGCCCACCGTCCCACCCCTGGATCAGATCTACGGGGACTTCGACCTCAGCACCGTCCCCGCGTTCGCCGGCGGGTTCATCAACTTCGGGTACTGGGCGGACGCGCCGGCCGGCCGTCCGCTGACCGAGGCCGACCGGATCGCCACGGAGCAGGAGCTGTACCGGCTGGTGCTGCGCTCCTTCGGCCCTACGGAGGGGCGGGACGCGGCCGAGGTCGGCTGCGGGCTGGGCCTCGGTTCGGCGCTCGCGCTGCGCGAGTACGGCTTCGGCTCGGTCACCGGCCTGGACGTCCATCCCGACCAGGTCGAACGGGCCCGGCAGCGGAACGCCGACGCGCGGGCCGCGTATCCCGGACGGCTGGACTACCGGCGCGGCGCGGCCGAACGGATGCCGCTGCCGGACGCCTCGGTGGACTGCCTGTTCTCGGTCGAGGCGGCCCAGCACTTCCCCGACGTGCCGGGCTTCGCGCGCGAGGCGGCGCGAGTGCTGCGCGCGGGCGGCCGGCTGGCGCTGACGACGTTCTTCGCCACCGGCCAGGAGGCCGCCCGCGCGCTGCCCGGACTGCTGCCCACCTACGCCGACGGCCTCGACCTCGCCCACGTGGCGGACGAGGTGGCCGCCGCGCTGGCGGCGGCCGGACTGTCGGACGTGCGGATCCGGGCGATCGGGGAGTCGGTGTGGGCCGCGTACGACCGGTACCTCGATCAGGTGCCCGAGCTGCGGGACCTGTGGCCGCGCCGGTTCCTGACCGCGTACGAGAAGGGGCTGCTGGACTACTACGTGCTCACCGCGGACCGGCCCGCGGACAGCTGACGCGGCCGGCCGGGCGCCCCCTGGCCCGGCCGGTCCGGCGACGCATCGGCGCCCCCGTCAGCCCTGCCGCCGCCAGGGGCCGGTGATCGCGAGCATGATCCCCGGGTCCTGGATGTTGGCGAACAGCGTCTGCCCGTCGGGCGAGAAGACCGGCCCGGTGAACTCGCTGTACTCCGGCTCCTCAGCCGTGCCGATGTTGATCTCGTTGCGGGCGACCGGGTAGGTACGGCCGTCCTCGGTGGCACCGAAGAGGTGCTGCACGCCCTCGCCGTCCTCGGCGATGATCAGGCCGCCGTACGGCGAGACGCTGATGTTGTCCGGGCCGTCCAGGGCGCCTTCCTTCGAGGGGTCGGCGTTGATGCCGAAGCGGACCTTCAGGGTCAGCGTGCGGCGCGCGGGGTTGTAGAACCACACCTGGCCGTCGTGCTCGACCGGGCTCTCCTCGCGGGCGTAGGACGACACGACGTACGCGCCGCCGTCCGCCCACCACATGCCCTCCAGCTTGCGGGCCCGGGTGATCTCGCCGTCCTTGAACTGCTTGCGGACCGAGGTGGAGCGGGCGTCCCGGTCGGGGACCTCGACCCAGTCCACGCCGTACACGGTGCCGGGCTCGGTGGCGCGGGAGAGGTCGTCGACGAAGCGGCCGCCGGAGTCGAAGCACTTGAACGCGGCGAGCACGCCCGCGTCGTCGGCGAGGGTGCGCAGCTGCCCGCGGCCGTGCCGGAAGCCCTCCGGCGGGGTCCAGCGGTAGAGCAGGCCGTTGGGGTTGTCGGCGTCCTCGGTGAGGAAGACGTGACCGCGCTTGGGGTCAACGACGACGGCCTCGTGCGGGTAGCGGCCGAACGCCTTGACGGGCTTCGGGTCGCGGGCGGCCCGGTGGTCGCGCGGGTCGACCTCGAAGACGTAACCGTGGTCCTTGGTCATGCCGTTCTCGCCGGCCCGGTCCTCGGTCTCCTCGCCGCTCAGCCAGGTGCCCCAGGGGGTGCGGCCGCCGGCGCAGTTGGTGGAGGTGCCGGCGACGCCGACCCACTCACTGACGTGCTCGCCGTCCTTGGAGACCTCCACGACGGTGCAGCCGCCGGCCGCCGCCGGGTCGTAGACCAGCCCCTCGGCGAGCGGCACCGGGTGCTTCGCCTTGCTGCGCGGCCCCTTGATCTCGTGGTTGTTCACGAGCAGAGTCGCGCCGCGCGAGCCCTCGAAGGTGGCCGTGCCGTCGTGCTTGGCGGGCGTGTACTCACCGCTCTCCAGCTTGGTGACGCCGGTACGGGTGATGATCTTGTAGCTGAAGCCGGCGGGCAGCGCGAGGACGCCCTTCGGGTCGTCGATCAGCGGACCGTAGCCGAGCTGCCGCTTCCCGTCGTCACCGGCGGCCTCCCCGGCCTCCTCGCCGATGGCCCCGGGGGCCGTGGCCAGCACCCCGACGCTGCCGGCGAGCGCCACTCCGGCGCCGGTGTACGTCGCGCGCTTGGCGAAGTCCCTGCGGGTGAGGGGCATGGTCATCTCCTGGCTGGCTGGATTCTTTCCTTGCTTCCGCGCGCCAGGCTTGCGGGCCCGCCCGAATTCCAGTTGAACGGGGCACGACGTCCAGGAAGCGTTTTTCCCGGCGGTACGTCCCGTCACGAGGACGGAAACGGCCCGTCGTCCGTACGTGTACGTACGGCGACGGGCCACCTCTGCCGGGAGAGCCGGCTGCCCTGCCAGGAACCGGCCGGGAGCTAGCTGCCCTTCTTGGAGCGCGCCTTGAAGGCCGCCTTACGGGCCTCCTTGGCCGCCTTCTTGTCCGGGTGCAGCCGGCCCATGGCCTCCAGGACGTCGGCGGTCGCCGGGTGGTCCACCCGCCAGACCGCGTCGAAGAAGCCGGCGTGCTGGCCCACCAGCCCCACGACCAGTTCCCGTACCTCGGCCGCGTCCTCGTCGGCGGTGCCCAGCTGCGCGGCGAGCGTGTCCACGGTCAGCCAGAAGATCATGTCCTGGGAGGGCTCGGGGATGCCGGTCGCGCCGTGCTCGGCCAGCCACACCCGGGCCAGCCCGCCCAGCTGCCGGTCGTCCAGCACCTCGCGCAGCGCGGGCTCGGCCTCCGGGCCGACCAGCGACAGGGTCTGCTGGCAGGCGAGCCGGCGCTGCGGCGCCCGGTCGTCGTCGCCGCGCGCGGCGGACAGCAGGTCGCGGGCGGCGGTGAGGCCGTCGCGGGCCGCGAGCCACTGCTCGGACTCGGCCTGCGCCAGGGTCTCGGGGTAGTCGGGCAGCGCGGCGAGCAGTACGTCGGCGCCCTTGTCGGAGAGGTCGCCGACGGCCGGGGCCTCGACGCCCGCGTCCAGCATCCGGGCCCGGACCGCGTACATGCCCAGCGGGGTGAGCCGGACCATGCCGTACCGGCTGACGTCCTCGTCCTCCAGCGGCTCGGCGGACCTGACGGTCTCGCCCTCCTCGTCCAGCTCCTCGATGAGCGCCTCGTCCACCGGCTGGTACGCGACCAGACCGATCGGCTCCAGGACCCGGAACTGGTCGTCCAGGCGCATCATCGCCTCGGAGACCTCTTCGAGGATGTCGTCGGTCGGCTCGTCCATGTCGGCCGGGACGATCATGGAGGCGGCGAGCGCCGGGAGCGGGACGCTCTGCTCCGGGTCCTCGGCCAGCGCGCAGAGCATGTAGAGGTTGCCGAGGATGCCGTCCAGCAGCTCGGCCTCGTCCTCCGGGTTCCAGTCGATGGAGTCCAGGTCCAGCTCGCCGCCCTCGGCGATCTGCTCGACGAGGTCGCCGAGGTCCGGCGCCGCGGCGTCGGCCAGTACGGTCTCCATGCCGCCGAGCCAGATGGCCAGTACGTCCTGCGCGGTGCCCTGGGTCAGCAGGCGCAGCTCCTCGCCGGGGGTGGCGGTGCCGGCCGGCGCGCCGTCGGGCAGGTCCTCGTCCTCGCCCGCGTGCTCCTCGATCTCGACCAGGCCGGTGTCCACGGCCAGCTGCCAGGCCTCGGCCGCGTAGCCGGTGCCGTCCTCGTCGACGGCCAGACCGAGGTGGCCTGCGGCCTCGGCGAGCTGCTCTTCGAGGAGGTCACCGCCGACGCCGACCGGTACCTCGCGCTCGGCCCAGCGGGCGAGCTTCGCCGCCCGGGCGAAAAGGGGGGCGCTCAGCGCGTCCCTGGCCAGCTCCGCTTCGGGGTGCAGCCGCACCGGGGGAAGGGTGGGGCGCTCGTCGGACATCTACGGTTCAGCTCCTCGGGCGGACTACAGCTGGTGCGCCGCCAAGCGTAGACGGAATCGTGACGATCCCGGGCGGTTCACCGGTCCGCCCGCCGCCGTACACCGGACGAGCCTTGACAACTTCCGTGCGCACGCAAGAGATTGACGCGCGTAGCGGACCGACCTCCGATACGCAGTTCCTCCCTCGTTTCCCCACACCTCCGGAGGCCACCATGCCGTCCCGCCGTACGCTCCGCAGACCGCTCACGCTCGCCTCGGTGGCCGCCGCTGCCGTCGCCGCCGGGCTGCTCGCCGTTCCGCAGTCCGCCGCGGCCGCGGACGCCAGGATCCACGACATCCAGGGCAGCACCCGCATATCCCCGCTGGCCGGGAAGCAGGTCACGGGCGTGCCCGGCGTCGTCACCGCCGTACGCTCCTTCGGGTCGGCGCGCGGCTTCTGGTTCCAGGACCCGCACCCGGACCGGGACCCGGCCACCAGCGAGGCGGTCTTCGTCTTCACCGGGAAGCAGACCCCGGACGTCGCCGTGGGCGACGCGGTGGAGGTGACCGGCACGGTCACCGAGTACTACCCCGGCGGCAAGGACGCGGGGCTGCAGTCCGTCACCGAGATCACTGGCGCGAAATGGACGGTGACCTCGGCGAAGAATCGTCTCCCCGCGGCCTTCCGGCTGAGCCCGTCGTCCGTGCCGAATCGATACGCCCCGGACCACGGCGGCAAGGACATCGAGCCGCTGAAGCTGCGGCCCGGCTCGTACGCGCTGGACCGCTACGAGTCGCTGGAGGGCATGCGGGTCGCGGTCTCCGACGCGCCGGTCGTCGGCCCCACGACCTCCTACAACGAACTGTGGGTGACCGCCGAGCCCAAGCACCGGCGCACCGCCCGCGGCGGCACGCTCTACTCCTCGTACGCCGACCCGAACGCGGGCCGCCTCAAGGTCACCTCGCTCATCCCGTTCGCCGAGCGGCCCTTCCCGGTCGCCGACGTCGGTGACGCGCTGACCGGCACCACCGCCGGGCCGCTGGACTACGACAACTTCGGCGGCTACACGATCGAGGCCACGGACCTGGGCGCGCTCGCCGACCACGGGCCGTCCCGCGAGACGACCCGCAAGCAGTCGGCCGACGAGCTGTCGGTCGCCACGTACAACGTCGAGAACCTCTCACCGAAGACCGCCCGGGCCAAGTTCGACCGGCTGGCCGAGGCGCTGGTGAAGAACCTCGCCTCGCCCGACATCGTGGCTCTGGAGGAGGTCCAGGACGACAACGGGCCCACGAACGACGGAGTCGTGTCCGCGGACGCCACGCTGAAGAAGCTCACCGACGCCGTCGTGAAGGCCGGCGGCCCGGCGTACAAGTGGGCCCAGATCGACCCGGCCGACGACCAGGACGGCGGCCAGCCGGGCGGCAACATCCGCGTCGCCTTCCTCTACGACCCCGAGCGGGTCTCCTTCACCAGCGCGCCCGGCGGCGACGCGACGACCCCGGTGCAGGTCGGGGAGAAGGACGGGCACGCCGCCCTGTCCGTCTCCCCCGGCCGTATCGACCCCGGCAACGCGGCCTGGAAGGACAGCCGCAAACCGCTCGCCGGCCAGTTCTCCTTCCGCGGCGAGCCGGTCTTCGTGGTCGCCAACCACTTCAACTCCAAGGGCGGCGACCAGGGGCTGGACAGCCGTTTCCAGCCGCCGGCCCGCACCTCCGAGACCCAGCGCGTCGCGCAGGCCGAGGCCGTGCGCGGCTTCGTGCAGGACGTCCTCGCCGTCGACCCGAAGGCGGCCGTGATCGTCGCGGGCGACCTGAACGACTACCAGTTCTCACCGGCGCTCAAGAAGCTCACCGCGGGCGGCGTCCTCACCGACCAGGTGAACCGGCTCCCGAAGGCCGAGCGCTACGGCTACGTCTACAACGGCAACTCCCAGGCCCTGGACCACATGCTCACCAGCCCGGCCCTGACCCGTACCGACTACGACATCGTCCACCTCAACGCTGAATTCGCCGACCAGGCCAGCGACCACGACCCGCAGGTGCTGCGCGTCAGGCCCTGAATCCGGGGTGCGGCGCGGGCACTTCCCCCGCGCCGCCCGCGGGCCCCTGCTCAGGTTCCGGGTCCGCCGCCGGCTGCGGCACCAGCTCCCGTACCAGCAGCGTCGCGCCCGCGACCGCGCCCGGCATCAGGACCACGGCGACGAACGGCACCAGGAAGAGCAGGACGAGCGGGGTGCCGAAGCCGACGGCGAGCGCCTTGCGGCCGCGCAGCAGCCGCATCCGCTCGCGCACCGGAATGCCGCGGCGCTGCAGGGCGACCGAGGTCAGCTCGACGGTGAGGAAGAAGCCGGAGACGCAGAAGCCGATGGCCGGGATCACGGTCTGGCCGATGACCGGCAGGAAGCCCAGGACGAAGAAGAGCAGTCCGAACCCGGCGGCCCGCAGCAGCACGTACACGCTGTCCTTGACCGCGATCCACACCTCGCGCCAGAGCGGCAGGTCCGGGCCCTCGGGGCAGTCCCCCTCGGACTCCTCGACCTTTTCCGACAGCGACTCGTAGAACGGGTCGCCGATCACCAGCGTGACGGCGGTGAAGGTGAGGACGGACAGCAGCAGGCCGCCCGCCACGAGCAGCGCGACGAACAGCCCGCGCACCAGCCCCTGCCAGGGCGAGCCCCAGCCGTCGGCGAACGGTGTCGCCCAGCCGGCGATGTCGTCCGCCCAGAAGAAGAAGACGGTCAGCGCGACCGCGTACAGCACCAGGGTGACGAGCGCGGGCAGCAGCCCGAAACCCCACCACCGGCCGTGCCGCGCGACCCAGCGCTGCCCCTTGCCCCAGTAACCCAGCCCCGCCACAAGATCACGCATACGGTCACCCTATCGGGGGCCACCGACAATGCCGAAGGCCCGTGCGCTCCGGACGGGATCCGGGGCGCACGGGCCGTTCGGCGGTGCCGTGGACGTGCGGCTCAGTTGTGGTGCAGCACGTCGTTCAGGCCGCCCCACTCCGCGTTGTTCGGACGGGCCTCCACCACGCCGGTGGTCGAGTTGCGGCGGAAGAGGATGTTGTCCGCGCCGGACAGCTCGGCGGCCTTGACGATCTGGCCGTCGGGCATCGTCACGCGGGTACCGGCGGTGATGTAGAGACCCGCCTCGACCACGCACTCGTCGCCGAGCGCGATGCCGACACCGGCCTCGGCGCCGACCAGGCTGCGCTCGCCGATGCGGATGCGCTCCTTGCCGCCGCCGGAGAGGGTGCCCATGGTGGACGCGCCGCCGCCGATGTCGGAGCCGTCGCCGACCACCACGCCCTGGCTGATGCGGCCCTCGACCATGGAGGAGCCCAGCGTGCCGGCGTTGAAGTTGACGAAGCCCTCGTGCATGACGGTGGTGCCGGCCGCGAGGTGCGCGCCCAGGCGGACCCGGTCGGCGTCGGCGATGCGGACGCCGGACGGGGCGACGTAGTCGGTCATCCGCGGGAACTTGTCGACGCCGAAGACGGCGAGGTGCAGGCCCTCGGCGCGGGCGTTCAGCCGCACGGTCTCCAGCTGGTCGACGGCCACCGGGCCGAGCGAGGTCCAGGCGACGTTGGCCATCAGGCCGAAGATGCCGTCGAGGTTCTGGCCGTTCGGCTGCACCAGGCGGTGGCTGAGCAGGTGGAGACGGAGGTAGACGTCGTGCGCGTCCAGCGGCTTGTCGTCGATCGAGGAGATGACCGTGCGCACGGCCACGATCTCCACGCCGCGGCGGGCGTCGGCGCCGAGCGCCTTGGGCGCGGCCTCGCCGAGCAGTTCGGCGGCGCGCTCGGCGGTCAGCCGCTCGGTACCGGCCGGGCCGGGCTCGGCGACGAGCTCGGGCGCCGGGAACCAGGTGTCCAGGACGGTGCCGTCGGTGGTGACGGTGGCGAGTCCGGCGGCGACGGCGCCGGTCGTACGGGAGGAGGCTGCTGCTTCGGTCATGCGGAAAACCTAACCGGCGCGCCCCCGGCCTGGCGAACCGGTCTCAGCCGTCAGACGTGCGCGGACCGGCACCGGCTGCTCGCCGGTCACCCGGGCCACCTCGGCCCGTACCTCGTCCCGGTCGAACGGCCGGCCGGTGAGGAGCAGCTGCAGCAGCAGCCCGTCGATCAGCGCGCCGAGCACCCGGGCCGTACCGAGGTCGGTGTACCGGGCGAGCACCTCCAGCGTGCTGTCCAGCCATTCGGCGGCCACCGGGCTCAGCGCGGGCCGCCGCAGCGCCGCGAGGTAGAGCTCGTACTCCATCCGCACCCGGCCGCGCCGCTCGTCGTCCATGTACGCCTGGAGCAGGTCGGCGATCCGGTCCGCGAGCGGCGCTTCCCGCTCCAGGTACGCCGTCCAGCTCGCCACCGCGGTGCCCGACTCGCCGCACACCTGCCGCAGCGCGGCCACCAGCAGGTCGTCCAGGGACGCGAAGTGGTACGTGGTCGAGCCCAGCGGCACGTCCGCGGCGCGGGCCACCACGCGGTGGCTGAGCGCCCCGATGCCCTGCTCCTCGGCCACCCGGATCGCCGCGTCGATGATCCGCTGCCGCCGCTCGGGGTCGTAGCGCCGGGGCATCAGTGCGCCCCGCCCAGGTTCAGCACGACCACGCCGACGATGATCAGCGCGATGCCGATCAGCCGTGCCGCGTTCGCCGCCTCCCCGAGGAACAGCATCCCTATGGCGGCGATCACGGCGGTCCCGGCGCCGGACCAGATCGCGTACGTGGTCCCCACGCTCATCGTCTTCAGCGTCTGCGCGAGCAGCACGAAGGCGACCAGGTACCCCGCCGCGGTGCCGAGCGAGGGCCACAGCTTGGTGAACCCGTCGCTGTACTTCATCGCGGTGGTGGCCAGCACCTCCACCAGAATCGCCGCACCCAGCGTCACATAGGCCATGCGTACAAGCGTACACAACGATGCGTACGGGCGTACACAACCTGATCGACGAGGCACGGAAAACGGCCGTGCCCGCCAGGTGTCCTGGCGGGCACGGCCGAAAAACCGGTCGACGGGCGGCTCAGACGTTGAACCCCAGCGCGCGCAGCTGCTCGCGGCCGTCGTCGGTGATCTTGTCGGGGCCCCACGGGGGCATCCAGACCCAGTTGATCCGCAGCTCGTTGACGATGCCGTCGGTGGCGGACTTCGCCTGGTCCTCGATGACGTCGGTCAGCGGGCAGGCCGCCGAGGTGAGCGTCATGTCGATGGTGGCGATGTTGGCGTCGTCGATGTGGATGCCGTAGATCAGGCCGAGGTTGACCACGTCGATGCCCAGCTCGGGGTCGACGACGTCGTACAGGGCCTCGCGGACCTCTTCCTCGGTGGCCGGCTTCAGGGCGGCTGCCCCGGCCGGCGCCTCCGTGGCGCTTGCGTTCTCGGTCATGCGGTCTTCGCCTCCTCGGAGAGGGCCTTGGCCGTCGCGTCCTTCCACGCCATCCAGCTCAGGAGGGCGCACTTGACGCGGGCGGGGTACTTCGAGACGCCGGCGAACGCGACGGCGTCCTCCAGCACCTCCTCCATGGCGTCGTCGGGCTCGATCTGGCCCTTGGACTGCATCAGCTCCAGGAAGGTCTCCTGGATCTGCTGTGCCTCGCCGAGCTGCTTGCCGACCAGGAGTTCATTGAGGACGGAGGCGCTGGCCTGGCTGATGGAGCAGCCCTGGCCGTCGTAGGACACGTCTTCAATGGTCGCGCCGTCCAGGCGGACGCGCAGGGTGATCTCGTCACCGCAGGTCGGGTTGACGTGGTGCACCTCGGCGTCGCCGTCCCGCAAGCCCCGGCCGTGCGGGTGCTTGTAGTGGTCCAGGATGACGTCCTGGTACATGGAATCCAGCTTCACGGGTCAGTCAGTCCTCGTCCTCATCCGAAGAAATTACGGACGTGCTCCAGGCCGTCGACCAGGGCGTCGACCTCGGCCGGGGTGGAGTACAGATAGAACGACGCTCGTGTCGTCGCAGGAATTCCGTACCGCAGGCAGACCGGCCGCGCGCAGTGGTGGCCGACCCGGACCGCGATGCCCTGCTCGTCGAGCACCTGCCCCACGTCGTGCGGGTGGATGTCACCGAGCGTGAAGGAGATCGCGGCGCCCCGGTCCTCGGCCGTGGTCGGGCCGATGATCCGCAGGTCGGGGACCTCCAACAGCCGCTTCACCGCGTACTCGGTGAGCGCGTGCTCGTGCTCGGCGATCCGCTCCATGCCGATGGAGTTGAGGTAGTCCACCGCCGCGCCGAGGCCGACGGCCTGGGCGATCGGGGGCGTGCCCGCCTCGAACTTGTGCGGTGCCGGGGCGTACGTGGAGGAGTGCATCGAGACGGTCTCGATCATCTCGCCGCCACCGAGGAACGGCGGCAGGTCCTCCAGCAGCTCCTGGCGGCCCCACAGCACGCCGATGCCGGTCGGGCCGCACATCTTGTGGCCGGTGAAGGCCACGAAGTCGGCCTGGAGCGCCTGGACGTCCAGCGGCATGTGCGGCGCGGCCTGCGAGGCGTCGAAGACGACCAGCGCGCCGACGTCCTGCGCCTTGCGGACGATCGCCTCGACGGGGTTGACCGTGCCCATGAGGTTGGACACCAGGGTCAGGGAGACGACCTTGGTCTTCTCCGTGATGATCTCGTCGATGTTCGAGAGGTCGAGCCGGCCGTCCTCGGTCAGCCCGAACCACTTCAGCTTCGCGCCCGTGCGCTGCGAGAGCAGCTGCCACGGCACGATGTTGGAGTGGTGCTCCATCTCCGTGATGACGATCTCGGTCTCGTGGTCCACCCGGTAGGGCTCATCGGCCCAGCCCAGCATGTTCGCGACGAGGTTGAGCGACTCCGAGGCGTTCTTGGTGAAGATCACCTCGTCGCGGCTCGGTGCGTTGATGAACTCGGCGACCTTGTCGCGAGCACCTTCGTACAGCGCCGTGGCCTCCTCGGCGAGCACATGCACGCCGCGATGGACATTGGCGTTGTAGCGTTCGTAGTACTCGCTCAGCACGTCGATGACCTGGCTGGGCGTCTGCGAGGTCGCAGCGCTGTCCAGGTAGACGAGCTTCTTCCCGTCGTGGAGCTCACGCCCCAGGATGGGGAAGTCCTTACGGATCGCCTCTGTGTCGAGGAGGCCCGGCAGCTGTGTCACGCGGTTGCGCCACCCTTCACGTACGCCTCGTAGCCCTCGGCCTCCAGCTTGTCCGCCAGCTCCGGGCCACCGGACTCGGCGATCCGGCCGTTGGCGAACACGTGGACGTGGTCGGGCTTGATGTAACGGAGGATCCGCGTGTAGTGGGTGATCAGCAGGGTGCCGACCTCACCGGTCTCGCGGACCCGGTTGACGCCCTCGGAGACGATGCGCAGCGCGTCGACGTCCAGACCGGAGTCGGTCTCGTCGAGGATCGCGATCTTCGGCTTGAGCAGCTCCAGCTGGAGGATCTCGTGGCGCTTCTTCTCACCGCCGGAGAAGCCCTCGTTGACGTTGCGCTCGGCGAACGCCGGGTCCATGTTGAGGCGCTCCATGGCCTCCTTGACCTCCTTGACCCACGTCCGCAGCTTGGGGGCCTCGCCGCGGACGGCGGTGGCGGAGGTGCGCAGGAAGTTGGAGACGGAGACGCCGGGGACCTCGACCGGGTACTGCATGGCGAGGAAGACGCCGGCGCGGGCGCGCTCGTCGACGGACATCTCCAGGACGTCCTCGCCGTCGAGGGTGACGGTGCCGCCGGTGATCGTGTACTTGGGGTGACCCGCGAGGGAGTACGCGAGGGTGGACTTGCCGGAGCCGTTGGGGCCCATGATGGCGTGCGTCTCGCCCTGCTTCACGGTCAGGTCGACGCCCTTCAGGATCTCGCGCGGGCCGTTCTCGGCCTCGACGGAGACGTGCAGGTCGTGAATCTCAAGCGTTGCCATGGGGAACTCAGGACTCCTGGGTGACGGAGACGAGCACGTCGTCCCCTTCGATCTTTACGGGGTATACGGGGACGGGCTGCGTCGCGGGAAGGCCGGACGGCTTGCCGGTGCGGAGGTCGAAGCTGGAGCCGTGCAGCCAGCACTCGATGGAGCAGTCCTCCACCTCGCCCTCCGAGAGGGAGACGTTCGCGTGCGAGCAGATGTCGTTGATCGCGAACACCTCGCCCTCGGTGCGGACGACCGAGACCGGGGTGCCGTCGAGCTCGACCCGCTTGGGGGTGTCCTCTTCGAGCTCGCTCAGCCCACAGGCTCGTACGAAGTTGGGGGTCATGCCACCGACGCTTCCAGTTCGGCCTCGATCTTGGCGATGAGGCGCTCCTCGACGTCCGGGAGGCCGATCTGCTGGACCAGCTCGGCGAAGAAGCCGCGGACCACCAGGCGGCGGGCCTCCTCGGCGGGGATGCCGCGGGCCATCAGGTAGAAGAGCTGCTCGTCGTCGAAGCGGCCGGTCGCCGAGGCGTGGCCGGCACCGACGATCTCGCCGGTCTCGATCTCCAGGTTCGGCACCGAGTCCACCCGCGCGCCGTCGGTGAGGACGAGGTTGCGGTTGAGCTCGTAGGTGTCCGTGCCGGTCGCCGCCGCGCGGATGAGGACGTCACCGATCCAGACGGCGTGCGCGTCCTCGCCCTGGAGGGCGCCCTTGTAGACGACGTTGGAGCGGCAGTTGGTCGCCTCGTGGTCGACGAAGAGACGGTGCTCCTGGTGCTGGCCGTTGTCGGTGAAGTACAGGCCGTAGAACTCAGCCTCACCGCCGGGGCCCGCGTACGTCACGCGCGGGTTCAGCCGGACCAGGTCGCCGCCGAAGGTGACGATCACGGACTTGAAGGAGGCGTCCCGGCCGACCAGGGCGTTGTGCTGGCCGGCGTGGACCGCGCTGTCGTCCCAGTCCTGGACGGAGACGACGGTCAGCTTGGCGCCGTCACCGAGGAGGTAGTCGACGTTGGCGGCGAGCGTGGCGTCACCGGTGTGGTCGATGACGACGACGGCCTCGGCGAAGGCGCCCAGCTCGATGACCTGGTGGCCGTAGGCGACCCCGCCCTCGCCGTGGACGGCGATGCGGATGGGCTCGCTGAGCACGGTCTCCTTGGGCACGGAGACCACGGAGGCCTTCTCGAAGGAGCTGTAGGCCTGCGCGGCGACGCGGTCGATGGGCTTGCCGGCCTTGCCGACCCGCGCGTCGTCCCGGTCCGCGGCCTCGACCGTCACGCCCTCCGGCGCGTTGATCTCGACCGTGATGCCGCCGGTGGCGGTGGCGGTGCCGTCGTGGAGGCCCTTCAGGCGCTCCAGCGGCGTGAAGCGCCACTCCTCCTCGCGGCCGTGCGGCACGGGGAAGTCCGCCACGTCGTAGGACGGCGGGGCGCTCATCCGGGTGGCGACGGTGGACTCCGCGGCCACCGCGATCGAACCGGCGGTCGTCGAACCGGCCGGGATGTTCTGAGCCTCAGCCATGGCTGTCGTGTAGCTCGCTTTCTGGATCAAGAAGTTTGCTGCGGGGGGGGTGGGCCGGGTGCGCGGACCCGGCCCGGGACGGCTCGGGTCAGCCGACCGCGCCCTCCATCTGCAGCTCGATCAGCCGGTTGAGCTCCAGCGCGTACTCCATGGGCAGCTCGCGGGCGATGGGCTCGACGAAGCCGCGGACGATCATCGCCATGGCCTCGTCCTCGGACAGGCCGCGCGCCATCAGGTAGAAGAGCTGGTCCTCGCTGACCTTGGAGACGGTCGCCTCGTGGCCCATGGACACGTCGTCCTCGCGGACGTCCACGTAGGGGTAGGTGTCCGAGCGGGAGATCGTGTCCACCAGCAGCGCGTCACAGAGCACGTTGGACTTGGCGCCCTCGGCGCCCTCACCGATCTCGATCAGGCCGCGGTAGGAGGTCCGGCCGCCGCCTCGCGCCACCGACTTGGAGACGATGTTGGAGGAGGTGTTCGGAGCCATGTGGACCATCTTGGCGCCGGCGTCCTGGTGCTGGCCCTCGCCCGCGAAGGCGATGGACAGCGTCTCGCCCTTGGCGTGCTCGCCCATCAGGTAGACGGCCGGGTACTTCATCGTCACCTTGGAGCCGAGGTTGCCGTCGACCCACTCCATGGTCGCGCCTTCGTAGGCCACGGCACGCTTGGTGACCAGGTTGTAGACGTTGTTCGACCAGTTCTGGATCGTCGTGTAGCGGCAGCGGCCGCCCTTCTTGACGATGATCTCCACGACGGCGGAGTGCAGCGAGTCCGACTTGTAGATCGGCGCCGTGCAGCCCTCGACGTAGTGGACGTAGGCGTCCTCGTCGACGATGATCAGCGTCCGCTCGAACTGGCCCATGTTCTCGGTGTTGATCCGGAAGTAGGCCTGCAGCGGGATGTCGACGTGCACGCCCGGGGGCACGTAGATGAACGAGCCGCCGGACCACACCGCGGTGTTCAGCGAGGCGAACTTGTTGTCACCCGCCGGGATCACCGTGCCGAAGTACTCCTTGAAGAGCTCCGGGTGCTCCTTGAGCGCGGTGTCGGTGTCCAGGAACAGGACGCCCTGCTGCTCCAGGTCCTCACGGATCTGGTGGTAGACGACCTCGGACTCGTACTGCGCGGCGACACCGGCGACCAGGCGCTGCTTCTCCGCCTCCGGGATGCCGAGCTTGTCGTAGGTGTTCTTGATGTCCTCCGGCAGCTCCTCCCAGCTGGCAGCCTGCTGCTCGGTGGAGCGGACGAAGTACTTGATGTTGTCGAAGTCGATGCCGGAGAGGTCCGAGCCCCAGTTCGGCATGGGCTTCTTGTCGAAGAGCTTCAGGCCCTTGAGGCGAAGCTTGAGCATCCACTCCGGCTCGTTCTTCTTCGCCGAGATGTCGCGGACGACCTCCTCGGAGAGGCCGCGCTTGGCGGACGCGCCGGCGACGTCGGAGTCGGCCCAGCCGTATTCGTACTTGCCCAGACCCTCGAGCTCAGGGTGAGCAGTCTCCGTGGGGAGCGTCATGCGGGGTTCCTCCCGGCCGTGCTTGCAGATGCGGTGGTGGTCTTGGTGATGCGGTGATCGGCCTTGCCGGTGGCCTTCGGTGTCCGCGGCGGGCCCTGGGCCTTGGGGGTGCCCTGGGCGGTCGCCTTCGGTACGAAGGTCGTGCAGACACCGTCGCCGTGGGCGATGGTGGCAAGACGCTGCACATGGGTCCCGAGCAGGCGCGAGAAGACCTCGGTCTCCGCCTCGCACAGCTGAGGGAACTGCTCGGCCACATGGGCGACCGGGCAGTGGTGCTGGCAGAGCTGTTCACCTTGCTGCAGATGGGGGGCGCTGCGCGCCGTAGCAGCGTACCCGTCCGCGCTCAAGGCCTTCGCCAGGGCCTTCGTGCGCTCCTCGGGGGACGCGGCCTCGACCGCCGTGCGGTACTCCTCCGCCTGGGCCTCCAGCCGGGCGCGGGCGAACTCCGCGACCGCGGCCTCGCCGCGCTCGCCGCCGCCCGCGCTCTGCGCGATCCAGCGCAGCGCGTCGGAGGCCAGGCTGTCGTACGCCTGGTCGAAGGCGTCCCGGCCGCAGTCGGTCAGCGCGAAGGCCCTCGCGGGGCGGCCCCGGGAACGCGTGCCGTACACCCGCTTCTCGCGGGGCTCGACGACGCCCTCGGCCACGAGGGCGTCCAGATGGCGGCGTACGGCGGCCTGCGTCAGCTCCAGCCGCAGTGCCAGCTCGGCGGCGGTGGAGGGGCCGTGGTCCAGGATGGAGCGGGCGACGCGATTGCGCGTGCCGTGCGCTTCGTCCTGCCCGGTGACCTGCGCAGAAGCGGAGGTCACCGGCCCGGCGGCCGGGCCGGCCACGGGCTCCTGTCGATCCTCGCTCGCGTATTTCACAACGCCATTGTTGCGTAATTCTTCAGACCAGGACAAGCCTCGCCCGGCCGTGCGCGTGGTGGCCTCTATCACTTAGGTTCCCCTAAGTGCAAGGCCGCCTCGCGTCGGATACGCGGGAGCCCCCGTGGGAGCCGAGGGGCGCCCCTTCGTAGACTGCCGGTCATGCGCAGCACCTCTCCGGGGGACACCCCCCGGACCCACGGGCGAGAGCCTGCCGTCGAGGTCACGGGACTGGTCAAGCGGTACGGCACCAAGACCGCCGTGGACGGCCTGGACCTCACCGTCGCCCGCGGCACCGTCACCGCCGTCCTCGGCCCGAACGGCGCCGGCAAGACCACCACCGTCGAGACCTGCGAGGGCTACCGCCGCCCCGACGCGGGCACCGTCCGCGTCCTGGGCCTGGACCCCGTCGCCGACGCCGCCGCGCTGCGCCCCCGTATCGGCGTGATGCTGCAGTCCGGGGGCGTGTACGCGGGTGCCCGCGCCGAGGAGATGCTGCGGCACACCGCCTCGCTGCACGCCCACCCCGTCGACGTGGACCTCCTGATCGAGCGGCTGGGCCTGGGCTCCTGCGGCCGGACGAACTACCGGCGGCTCTCCGGCGGCCAGCAGCAGCGCCTGGCGCTCGCCATGGCCGTCGTCGGCCGCCCCGAGCTGGTCTTCCTCGACGAACCGACCGCGGGCCTGGACCCGCAGGCCCGCCACGCCACCTGGGACCTCGTACGGGAGCTGCGTACGGACGGCGTCAGCGTGGTGCTGACCACCCACTTCATGGACGAGGCCGAGCAGCTCGCCGACGACGTCGCGATCATCGACGGAGGCCGGGTCATCGCCCAGGACAGCCCCGAGGCCCTGTGCAAGGGGGGCGCGGAGAACACCCTGCGCTTCACGGGCCGGCCGGGCCTGGACCTCGGCTCGCTTCTGAAGGCGCTGCCCGCGGACTGCGCGGCGGCCGAGCTGACGCCCGGCGCGTACCGGGTCACCGGCACGATCGACCCGCAGCTGCTGGCCACCGTCACCTCCTGGTGCGCGCAGAACGGCGTGATGCCGGACCGCATAGCGGTCGAGCGGCACACCCTGGAGGACGTCTTCCTCGAGCTGACCGGTAAGGAGCTGCGCGCGTGAGTACGACCACGGGTGTGTTCACCCCGAAGCCGGGCGCGGCGCCGCTTCCCCGGATGATCCGCGCACAGGCGCTCCTCGAAACGAAGATGCTGCTGCGCAACGGGGAGCAGCTGCTGCTCACCGTGATCATCCCGACGCTCCTCCTGGTGCTGTTCTCCGCCGTCGACATCATCGACACAGGAGCGGGGAAGTCCGTCGACTTCCTGGCGCCCGGCATCCTCTCGCTCGCCGTGATGTCCACCGCCTTCACCGGCCAGGCCATCGCCACCGGCTTCGAGCGGCGCTACGGGGTGCTCAAGCGGCTCGGCGCCTCGCCGCTCCCCCGCTGGGCCCTGATGACCGCCAAGACCTGCTCCGTGCTGGTCACGGAGGTCCTGCAGATCGTGCTGCTGACCGTGGTCGCCTTCGCGCTCGGCTGGTCCCCGCACGGCAACCCCGTATGGGTCGTCCTGCTGCTGGTCCTCGGTACGGCGGCGTTCTCCGGGCTCGGCCTGCTGATGGCCGGCACGCTCAGGGCCGAGGCCACGCTCGCCGCGGCCAACCTGGTCTTCCTGCTCCTGCTGGTCGGCGGCGGCGTCATCGTGCCGCTGGAGAAGTTCCCCGGCGCGGTGCAGTCCGTGCTCCAGCTGCTGCCGATCTCGGCGCTCTCGGACGGGCTGCGCGACGTCCTCCAGCACGGTGCGGGACTTCCCCTGGCGGACCTCGGCATCCTCGCCGTGTGGACCGTGCTCGGTCTGGGCGCGGCGGCGGAGTTCTTCCGCTGGGAGTGACGTCCGGGCCACGCGGAGTACACGGTACGCACCGTTTCGCACCCCTCGTGAAAAGACGCACAAGCCGCCGCCTACGATGAGCCCGTGCCGAATTCGCTGAATCCCCTGGAGCAGATCGCCCGTCGCTGGCAGCCGTCGGCTGCCTTCGTGCGACGCGCCGCGCTCGCCACGGTTGTCATGGCCGTCGTCATCGTCGTGACCGGCGGCGCGGTCCGGCTCACCCAGTCGGGCCTGGGCTGCTCCACGTGGCCCCAGTGCACCCCCGGCAGCCTCACGCCGACCCATGAGATGGGCATCAACGGCATCATCGAGTTCGGCAACCGCCTGCTCACCTACGTGCTGTGCGCGGTCATCGGCCTCTTCATCATCGCCGCCCGCGCCCGCCACCCCCGGCGCCGCTCGCTCACCCGCCTGGGCTGGGCGCAGTTCTGGGTCGTCATGGGCAACGCCGTGGTCGGCGGCATCACCGTACTGACCGGCCTGAACCCGTACATCGTCAGCTCGCACTTCCTGGTGTCCTCGGCGCTGCTCACGGTCGCGGTCATCTCGTGGCGGCGGGCCTCCGAGGGCGACGACGAGCCGCGCGACCTGGTCGCCCGGCCCGTCCGCCAGCTCTCCTGGCTGCTGGTGCTGGCCACCGCCGCACTCACGGTGATCGGCACGGTCGTCACGGGCGCCGGCCCGCACGCCGGTGACGCGCGCAAGGTGCACCGCATCCCGCTGGACTGGCAGGAGATCACCCAGCTGCACGTGGACTTCGTGTACATCGTGGTCGGCCTGAGCGTCGCCCTGTGGTTCACGCTCCGTGCGGTCAAGGCGCCCGCGGCGCCGCGCCGGATGCTCCTCGAGCTCTTCGGCTGCCTCGCCTTCCAGGGCGTCATCGGCTACGTGCAGTACTTCCTGCACCTGCCGGAGCTGGTCGTGGGCATCCACATGTTCGGCTCGACGCTGGTGTGGATCTGCGTGCTGCGGGTCTTCCTCTCGCTGCGCGAGCGCGGCCCGCTCGCGGCCGTTCCGGCCCCCGCCGGGGACCAGGAGCCGCTGGCGGCCCCCAAGGCCACCACGGCCGCCTGAGGCACTCTCAGCACACGTACGAAAGCCCGCCGGCCACGGCCCTCGGAAGAGGACCGTGGCCGGCGGGCTTCTGCGTGCGCGCGGCAGGTTCAGCCGTTGGAGGGGCCGCCCACCTGGATGCCGGCCATCCGCGACCACTCGTACGGGCCGGTGCGGACCTTGGCGGCCAGGTCGCCGTCGAAGTCGTCGTGAAGGGTCACCCCGGCCAGCTCGGCGGCCTTGCGGGCGGCCGCCTGGGAGGGGGCGACGAGGTTGCCCCACTCGCCGTTGCCGCCGACGAGGGCGACGCGCACCCGGCCGCGCCCTATGTGGGCGAGCTGGCCCTCGGCGCTGCCGCCGTGGGACCCGGCGAAGTTCCGCATCTCACGGGCGAGCCTCGCCGCCTGCTTCTCGGAGCGCTTGTCCAGCTGCTCGTCCGCCTGCTTGGTGTCTGCCATGAGCCGCATGCTACCCGCCGGTAACAGAACGCGGAAGAGGCCGCCCGCCGAACGGCCTCACGGCCACCGGCGCACGGCCTCCACGGCAGGACCGGGGCTCAGAAGCGCAGGAACGGGTCCACCGCGACCGCCACGAAGAGCAGCGACACGTAGGTGATGGACCAGTGGAAGAGCCGCATCTCCTTGAGCTTGGCGCCGGTGACCTCCGCCTTGGCGCGGGCCTGCAGGGCGTGCGCCTCCTTCAGCCAGAAGGCCCCGCACAGCACGGCCACGATCGTGTAGAACCAGCCCGTGTAGCCCAGCGGCTGCAGCAGCAGCGACACGCCGACCATCACCCAGCTGTAGAGGACGATCTGCCGCGCGACGACCTTGTTCGAGGCGAGGACGGGGAGCATCGGCACGCCGACACGCGCGTAGTCCTCCTTCACCTTCATGGACAGCGGCCAGTAGTGCGGCGGCGTCCAGAAGAACATCACCATGAAGAGGACGATCGGCGCCCAGGACATCGAGTTGGTCACGGACGACCAGCCGATGAGGACCGGCAGGCAGCCGGCGATGCCGCCCCAGACGATGTTCTGGGAGGTACGGCGCTTCAGGATCATCGTGTAGACGACCACGTAGAAGAGCAGCGCGCCGAGCGAGAGCCAGGCCGAGAGCCAGTTGACGGTCAGTCCGAAGAGGAGCGTCGAGATCACGGCGAGCGAGATGCCGAAGACCAGGCACTCGCGCGGGCTGACCATGCCGGTGACCAGCGGACGTTGCGACGTGCGGTCCATGAGCGCGTCGATGTCGCGGTCGATGTACATGTTCAGCGCGTTGGCGCCGCCCGCCGAGAGGTAGCCGCCGACGCAGGTGAGCAGCACCAGCGTCAGGTCGGGCACGCCCTGTTCGGCGAGGAACATCACCGGAACGGTGGTGATGAGCAGCAGCTCGATGATCCGCGGCTTGGTCAGTGCCACGAATGCCATGACCCGGGCCCCGAACGGCCGGTTCACGGGACCGGGATTCCCCGGGCTCCGAGAGAGCGCCCCCGCAGGACGGGATTCGACGGCCGTCACGCACACCCCTGGAAGTAACTTCTGCGGCTGGCGCCGCGGAGATAAGGCCAGCAAGCACAGCCGGGCGGTGAAGGCCCGGTGAAGACTTGCGCGTACCACGCCACTCTAGACGTTGCGGGTAGCGCGATCTTCGCGGGGGTCGGGTCGTGTTGGCTTCGCCCCGGCCGGAAGGAATGGCACCCGAGTGCCCGGACACGCGGATGTTCAGCGGGCGAAAGGGGGCTCGTGACGGCAGTCTGATCCTGGGGCCGACACCCCCTGTCTCCTGGGCGTTCACCTGCTCATTCGGGCGCTCGTTCGGTGCCTTGAAAACTCATGTGTTGCAGGGGGCGCCGAGCGGGGTTCCGGCGGAAAAATGCGGCTCCCGCGAAGGTAGGCTCGACAACGTCCGAGGGCATTTCCGACCCCCGGCATTCGACATGTGGAGAGGAGCCCTGACCCAGGGTGAGCACCAAGCCGACCACCACAGGTCTTGAGTGGACCGAAATGGACCAGCGGGCCGTCGATACCGTCCGCGTTCTGGCCGCAGACGCCGTGCAGAAGGTCGGTAACGGCCACCCGGGCACGGCCATGAGCCTCGCTCCTGCCGCCTACACCCTCTTTCAGAAGGTCATGCGGCACGACCCCGCCGACGCGGACTGGACCGGCCGTGACCGGTTCGTGCTGTCCGCCGGCCACTCGTCCCTGACCCTGTACATCCAGCTGTACCTGGCCGGTTTCGGCCTGGAGCTGGACGACCTGAAGGCCTTCCGCACCTGGGGCTCGAAGACCCCCGGCCACCCGGAGTACGGCCACACCGTGGGTGTGGAGACCACCACCGGCCCGCTGGGCCAGGGCGTGGCCAACGCGGTGGGCATGGCGATGGCCGCCCGGTACGAGCGTGGCCTGTTCGACCCCGAGGCGGCCGCCGGCACCTCGCCGTTCGACCACCACATCTACGTGATCGCCGGCGACGGCTGCCTCCAGGAGGGCATCTCGGCCGAGGCGTCCTCCATGGCCGGGCACCAGAAGCTCGGCAACCTGATCATGCTGTGGGACGACAACCACATCTCGATCGAGGGCGACACCGAGACCGCGATCTCCGAGGACACCGAGAAGCGGTACGAGGCGTACGGCTGGCACGTCCAGCGCGTCGAGCCCAAGGAGAACGGCGACCTCGACCCCGAGGCGCTGTACGCGGCGATCGAGGCGGCCAAGGCCGTGACCGACCGCCCGTCCTTCATCGCGATGCGCTCGATCATCGCCTGGCCGGCCCCGAACGCCCAGAACACCGAGGCCGCGCACGGCTCGGCGCTGGGCGCCGACGAGGTCGCCGCCACCAAGCGCGTCCTCGGCTTCGACCCCGAGAAGGACTTCGAGGTCGCCGACGAGGTCCTGGCGCACACCCGTGCGGCGCTGGACCGCGGCCGTGACGCCAAGGCCGAGTGGGAGAAGTCCTTCGGCGAGTGGCGCACCGCCAACCCCGAGCGTGCGGCCGAGTTCGACCGCATCCGCGCGGGCGAGCTGCCGGCCGGCTGGGAGGAGCACCTGCCCTCCTTCGAGACCGGCAAGGCCGTGGCCACCCGTGCCGCGTCCGGCAAGATCCTGCAGGCGCTGGGCGGTGTGATCCCCGAGCTGTGGGGCGGCTCCGCCGACCTCGCGGGCTCGAACAACACCACCATCGACAAGAACTCCTCGTTCCTGCCGGTGGGCAACACCCTGCCCGAGGCCGACCCGTACGGGCGTACGATTCACTTCGGTATCCGCGAGCACTCCATGGCCGCGGAGATGAACGGCATCGCGCTGCACGGCAACACCCGCATCTACGGCGGCACCTTCCTGGTGTTCTCCGACTACATGCGCAACGCCGTACGCCTGTCGGCCCTGATGCACCTGCCGGTCACGTACGTGTGGACGCACGACTCGATCGGTCTGGGTGAGGACGGCCCGACCCACCAGCCGGTGGAGCACCTGGCCTCGCTGCGCGCCATCCCGGGCCTGAACGTGGTCCGTCCGGCGGACGCCAACGAGACCGCGCTGGCCTGGCGCGAGGTCCTCAAGCGCTGGACCAAGGAGTTCGGCAAGGGCGCCCCGACCGGCTTCGCGCTGACCCGTCAGGGCGTGCCGACGTACGAGGCGAACGAGAACGTGGCCAAGGGCGGTTACGTCCTGTTCGACGCCGAGGGCGGCGAGCCCGAGGTCGTGCTGATCGCCACCGGCTCCGAGGTGCACCTCGCGGTCGAGGCGCGTGAGCAGCTGCAGGCCGCGGGCGTTCCGACGCGCGTCGTGTCGATGCCGTGCGTGGAGTGGTTCGAGGAGCAGGACCAGGCGTACAAGGACAGCGTGCTGCCGCCGGCCGTCAAGGCTCGCGTCGCCGTCGAGGCGGGCATCGGCCTGACCTGGCACAAGTACGTGGGTGACGCCGGCCGCATCGTGTCGCTGGAGCACTTCGGCGCCTCCGCCGACGGCAAGGTCCTCTTCCGCGAGTTCGGCTTCACGCCCGAGAACGTGGCCGCCGCCGCGCGGGAATCGATCGACGCCGCCGCGCGCTGACGTCCATAGACGACAAGTAGGAGATGCAATTCCCATGACAGACGCACTCAAGCGCCTTTCCGACGAAGGCGTTGCGATCTGGCTGGACGACCTGTCGCGCAAGCGCATCACGTCCGGCAACCTCGCCGAGCTGATCGACCAGAGCCACGTGGTGGGTGTCACCACCAACCCGTCGATCTTCCAGAAGGCGATCTCCTCCGGTGAGGGCTACGAGCAGCAGGTCTCCGACCTCGCGGCCCGCAAGGTCACCGTCGAGGAAGCCATCCGCATGATCACCACCGCGGACGTGCGGGACGCGGCCGACATCCTCCGTCCGGTCTTCGACGCCACCGACGGCCAGGACGGCCGGGTCTCCATCGAGGTCGACCCCCGTCTGGCGCACCACACGAAGGCGACCGTCGCCGAGGCCAAGCAGCTCGCCTGGCTGGTGGACCGCCCGAACACCCTCATCAAGATCCCGGCGACCAAGGCCGGTCTGCCCGCGATCACCGAGGTCATCGGCAAGGGCATCAGCGTCAACGTCACGCTGATCTTCTCGCTGGAGCGCTACCGCGAGGTCATGGACGCCTACCTGGCCGGCCTGGAGAAGGCCAAGGCCATGGGCCTGGAGCTGGACAAGATCCACTCCGTGGCGTCCTTCTTCGTGTCCCGCGTGGACACCGAGATCGACAAGCGCCTGGACGGCATCGGCACCGACGAGGCCAAGGCCCTCAAGGGCAAGTCGGCCCTCGCCAACGCCCGGCTGGCCTACCAGGCGTACGAGGAGGTCTTCTCCTCGGACCGCTGGGCCGCCCTGGAGAAGGCCGGCGCCAACAAGCAGCGTCCGCTGTGGGCCTCCACCGGTGTGAAGGACCCCGAGCTCAAGGACACGCTGTACGTCGAGCAGCTGGTCGCGCCGAACACGGTCAACACCATGCCGGAGGCCACCCTGGAGGCCACCGCCGACCACGGCGAGATCACGGGTGACACCGTGAGCGGCGGGTACCAGGAGGCGCAGGCCGACATCGACGCGCTCGCGAAGCTGGGCGTCTCGTACGACGAGGTCGTCCAGCTCCTGGAGGACGAGGGCGTCGACAAGTTCGAGTCGGCCTGGAACGACCTGCTCAAGTCGACCGAGGCGGAGCTGAAGCGCCTCGCTCCTTCGGAGGGCTGAGACTCTTGTCAAGCAGCAATCCGCTGCGTGACGCCGCGGACCGACGGCTCCCGCGTATCGCGGGGCCGTCGGGCCTCGTCATCTTCGGCGTCACGGGCGATTTGTCACGTAAAAAGCTGATGCCTGCCGTTTACGACCTGGCCAATCGCGGCCTGCTGCCGCCGGGCTTCTCGCTCATCGGCTTCGCCCGCCGCGACTGGGAGAACGAGGACTTCGCCCAGGTCGTCCACGACGCGGTCAAGGAGCACTCGCGGACCCCGTTCCGCGAGGAGGTCTGGCAGCAGCTCAGCCAGGGCATGCGCTTCGTCCAGGGCAACTTCGACGACGACCAGGCCTTCGAGACGCTCAAGAGCACGATCCAGGACCTGGACAAGGCCCAGGGCACCGGCGGCAACTTCGCCTTCTACCTGTCCGTGCCCCCCAAGTTCTTCCCCACCGTGGTCCAGCAGCTCAAGAACCACGGGCTGGCCGACCAGAAGGAAGGCTCCTGGCGCCGTGCGGTCATCGAGAAGCCCTTCGGCCACGACCTGGAGAGCGCTCGCGATCTCAACCGCATCGTCCACGAGGTCTTCCCGCCCGATTCGGTCTTCCGGATCGACCACTACCTCGGCAAGGAGACGGTCCAGAACATCCTGGCGCTGCGCTTCGCCAACACGATGTTCGAGCCGCTGTGGAACCGCTCCTACGTGGACCACGTACAGATCACGATGGCCGAGGACATCGGCATCGGCGGCCGGGCCGGCTACTACGACGGCATCGGCGCGGCCCGTGACGTGATCCAGAACCACCTGCTCCAGCTGCTCGCGCTGACCGCCATGGAGGAGCCCGCCTCCTTCGACGCGGACGCGCTGGTCGCGGAGAAGGCCAAGGTCCTCGGCGCGGTCCGGCTGCCCAAGGACCTGGGCAAGGAGACGGTCCGCGCGCAGTACGCGGAAGGCTGGCAGGGCGGCGAGAAGGCCGTCGGCTACCTCCAGGAAGAGGGCATCGACCCCAAGTCGAAGACCGACACCTACGCCGCGGTCAAGCTGGGCATCGACAACCGCCGCTGGGCGGGCGTGCCCTTCTACCTGCGCACCGGCAAGCGCCTGGGCCGCCGCGTCACCGAGATCGCGGTCGTCTTCCAGCGCGCCCCGCACTCCCCCTTCGACCACACGGCCACCGAGGAGCTGGGGCAGAACGCCCTGGTCATCCGGGTGCAGCCGGACGAAGGCGTGACGGTGCGGTTCGGCTCGAAGGTCCCGGGCACCTCGATGGAGGTACGGGACGTCTCGATGGACTTCGCGTACGGCGAGTCCTTCACGGAGTCCAGCCCCGAGGCGTACGAGCGCCTGATCCTGGACGTCCTCCTCGGAGACGCCAACCTCTTCCCGCGCACGGAGGAGGTCGAGCTGTCCTGGAAGATCCTCGACCCGATCGAGCAGTACTGGGACACGCACGGCAAGCCCGCGCAGTACCCGGCGGGTACCTGGGGACCCGTCGAGGCGGACGAAATGCTCGCACGAGACGGACGGAGCTGGCGTCGGCCATGAAGATCGACCTCACCGAAACCACGGCCAGCAAGATCAACAAGGCGCTGGTCCAGGGCCGCCGTGCCATCGGCACCCCGGCCGTGGGCATGGTGCTCACCCTCGTCATCGTCACCGACGAGGAGAACGCCTACGACGCCCTCAAGGCCGCCAACGAGGCCTCCCGCGAGCACCCCTCGCGCACCCTGGTCGTCATCAAGCGCGTCAGCCGCTCGCCGCGGGGCCGCGCCCAGGCCCGCCTCGACGCCGAGGTACGGGTCGGCGCGGACGCCGGCACCGGCGAGACGGTCGTGCTGCGGCTGTACGGCGAGGCCATCAACCACGCCCAGTCGGTCGTGCTGCCGCTGCTGCTGCCGGACGCCCCCGTGGTGGTCTGGTGGCCCGTCGGCGGCCCGACGAACCCGGCGGCCGACCCGCTCGGCGCGCTGGCCCAGCGCCGCGTCACCGACACCTACGCCGCCGAGCAGCCCGTCCAGGAGCTGACCGCGCGCGCCGAGGCCTACACCCCCGGCGACACCGACCTGGCCTGGACCCGCATCACGCCCTGGCGTTCGATGCTGGCCGCCGCGCTCGACCAGCAGCCGAGCGAGGTCACCTCGGTCACGGTCGAGGGCGAGGAGTACAACCCCAGCTGCGAGCTGCTCGCCATGTGGCTCGCCGACCGGCTGCACGTCCCCGTCCAGCGGACGCTCTCCGCGGGCCCCGGCCTGACGGCCGTCCGGATGGAGACCAAGAACGGTCCGATCGTGCTGGACCGTGCGGACGGCGCGATGGCCACCCTGTGCATGACCGGCCAGCCGGACCGCTCGGTGGCGCTGCAGCGGCGGGAGACCGCCGAGCTGCTCGCCGAGGAGCTGCGCCGGCTGGACCCGGACGACACCTACGCGTCCGCGCTGAAGTTCGGCGTGGAGCGGCTGGGCGAGTACAAGGAAGGGCTCCCGGGCGAATCGGCGAAGACCGCCGAGGACGCCGAGCGGGAGGCCGAGGCGCAGTCCGCCGAGGACGCCCCCAAGGGCAAGGCCGCGGCGAAGAAGACGCCGGCGAAGAAGGCGGCCGCCAAGTGAGCGCGCCGCAGGTCGTCGTCCACCGCGACAAGGAGCTGATGGCCAAGGCGGCGGCGGCCCGGCTGATCACGAAGATCGTGGACGCCCAGGCCGCGCGTGGCTCGGCCTCCGTCGTCCTGACGGGCGGCCGCAACGGCAACGGGCTGCTCGCGGCCCTCGCCGAGGCGCCGGCCCGGGACGCGGTGGACTGGTCCCGGCTGGACCTGTGGTGGGGCGACGAGCGGTTCCTGCCCGAGGGCGACCCGGAGCGCAACCACACCCAGGCCCGCGAGGCGCTGCTGGACGGCGTCCCGCTGGACCCGGCGCGGGTGCACGTGATGCCGCCGTCCGACGGCGGGTACGGCAACGACGCGGACGCCGCGGCCGAGGCGTACGCCGCCGACCTGGCCGCCGCTGCCGGGCCTGAGGACCACGGCCCGGTCCCGTCCTTCGACGTCCTCCTCCTGGGCGTCGGCCCGGACACCCACGTCGCCTCGCTCTTCCCCGAGCACCCGGCGGCGCGGGAGACCGAGCGGACGGTGGTCGGCGTGCACGGCGCGCCCAAGCCGCCGCCCACCCGGATCTCGCTGACCCTGCCCGCCATCCGGGCGGCGCGGGAGGTCTGGCTGCTCGCGGCGGGCGAGGACAAGGCGAACGCGGCCGCGATGGCCCTGTCCGGTGCCGGTGAGATACAGGCACCGGCGGCGGGCGCGTACGGCCGCAGCCGTACGCTCTGGCTGCTGGACGAGGCGGCCGCCTCCCAGCTGCCGCGCGGGCTGTACCCGCCGGCCTCGGCCTGAGCCCGCACGGCCGTATCTGCGCGAGGGGCCCCGCACCGGACGACGGTGCGGGGCCCCTCGCGTCGCGGGACGCGGCTACGCGTAGGGATTCCCACCGTCATGCGGATGTCCGCCCGGGTACGGGTGGTTCCCGCCCGGGTACGGGTGGTTCCCGCCCGCATACGGGTTTCCGTACGGCTGTCCGTACCCGCTCCCGTACGGCTGTCCGTACCCGTTCCCGTACGGCTGTCCGTACCCGTTGCCGTACGGGTTCGCGGCGGGATCCTGCCGCGGCGGCGGATGGGCGGCGCGGTGCCGCACTCCGGGATGGTCCCGCAGCCGGATGCCGTGGAAGCGCCGCACCCGGCGCATTTCCAGCAGGGCAATCGCGGTGACCAGGACGGGGGCGCCCAGGATGAAGACGGTGCCCAGCCGGGCTCCGAGACCGTGCAGATCGCCGGTGGCCAGGTCGGGAAGCGCCATCAGCCAGGAGGTGACGGCAGCCAGGACCGGCGGCAGGCACCGGTGGACGGCACCGGTGCCGAAGAAGTTGCCGTTGACCCGCAGGGCGGCCTGGACGACGAAGCCCCACAGCCAGAGCACCACCGGAAGGAGCACCAGCACCCCGCCCTGCCTCGTGAAGTACCAGAACAGCAGGGCCGTTCCGACCAGCGTCCCGACGAACCCCACCAGCAGCTTCAGGCAGCCGAGGAGAGTGCGCCGCAAGGGCCGCAACGGTCCGCCGCGGCGCCAGACGAGCAGCATCACGCCGACCGTCAACGGAGTGCTGACGAGCAGGACCAGACCGGCGACCGCGATGTTCTCCAGGACCTGGCTGACGTCGAAGTCGTGGGCCACGAACGTGTAGACCCCGAACGACACGACCATGCCGGCGAGGACGCGGACGCGCTTGAGCCGCTCCACGGCCGGGTCGTCCGCCTCCGGGACCCACTCGGGGTGGAAGAGCCGCCATGCCGCGTGCTTGGGATCGAGCATCCCCCACCGGGACCGGTATCTTCCGCTCTCCCAGCCCCACAGCCAACGCCACAGCATAAGCGCATCCCCCGGACGAACGCGGTATCAATGATCGTCCAGGGGATCCTAGCCGGGCCGCGCTCAGCGGGTCACGACTGCCGCTCCCGCTCCTGGCGCACCATGGCGTTGGCCAGGCGCGCCGGGTCCTGGAGGTCACCCACGGCCACACCGTCGACGTCCTCGTCGAGGGTGTTGTACGGGCCGAGGCCGGCCTCCTTGTCGCCTTGCTCCGCTTCGAGGTGCCGGGCGGCCACCTCCTGCTGCTTGGCCGCCGGCTGGTCCACCAGCCACTGGCGGTTCTCCGGGGTCAGCAGGTTCAGAAAGCTCGTGAGCGCGTCCTCGTGCACCGGGATCAGCGCCCCCGCATCGTGCGGTAGGTGGCCACCAGCGACTTCGTCGAGGCGTCCAGCCCTTCGACCTCGGCGCCCTCGGTCAGCGCCGGCTCGACGCGCTTGGCGAGCACCTTGCCCAGCTCGACGCCCCACTGGTCGAAGGAGTCGATGTTCCAGACGGCGCCCTGGACGAACACCTTGTGCTCGTAGAGGGCGATCAGCTGGCCCAGCACGGAGGGGGTGAGCTCCTTGGCCAGGATGGTCGTGGAGGGGCGGTTGCCCTTGAAGGTCTTGTGCGTCACCAGCTCCTCCGGCACGCCCTCGGCACGCACCTCCTCCGGCGTCTTGCCGAAGGCCAGCGCCTGGCCCTGCGCGAAGAGGTTGGCCATCAGCAGGTCGTGCTGGGCGACCAGGCCGGACTGGAGGTCCTCCACCGGGTTCGCGAAGCCGATGAAGTCGGCCGGGATCATCTTCGTGCCCTGGTGCAGCAGCTGGTAGTACGCGTGCTGGCCGTTGGTGCCGGGCGTGCCCCACACCACCGGGCCCGTCTGCCAGCTGACCTCCTGGCCGTCGCGGCCCACGTACTTGCCGTTGGACTCCATGTCCAGCTGCTGGAGGTAGGCCGTGAACTTCGAGAGGTAGTGGCTGTACGGCAGCACCGCGTGCGACTGCGCGTCCCAGAAGTTGCCGTACCAGACGCCCAGCAGGCCGAGCAGCAGCGGCGCGTTCTCCTCGGGCGGCGCGCACCGGAAGTGCTCGTCGACCAGGTGGAAGCCGGCCAGCATCTCGCGGAAGTGCGCCGGGCCGATCGCGATCATCAGCGACAGGCCGATGGCGGAGTCGTAGGAGTAACGGCCGCCGACCCAGTCCCAGAACTCGAACATGTTGGCCGTGTCGATGCCGAACTCGGCGACCTTCTCGGCGTTGGTGGACAGCGCCACGAAGTGCTTGGCCACCGCCTCGTCACCGGCGCCCAGGCCGCTCAGCAGCCAGTCGCGGGCCGACTTCGCGTTGGTGATCGTCTCGATGGTGGTGAAGGTCTTCGAGGCGATGATGAAGAGCGTCTCGGCCGGGTCCAGGTCGCGCACGGCCTCGTGCAGGTCCGCGCCGTCGACGTTGGAGACGAACCGGAACTGCATGTCGCGGTCGGTGTAGGAGCGCAGCGCCTCGTACGCCATCGCCGGGCCCAGGTCGGAGCCGCCGATGCCGACGTTGACGACGTTCTTGATGCGCTTGCCGGTGTGGCCCTTCCAGTCGCCGGAGCGGATCCGGTCGGTGAACACCTGCATCTTGCGCAGGACGGCGTGCACGGCGGGGACGACGTTCTCGCCGTCGACCTTGACGACCGCCGACTCCGGCGCACGCAGCGCGGTGTGCAGCACCGCGCGGTTCTCCGTGATATTGATCTTCTCGCCGCGGAACATCGCGTCCCGCAGCTCGGTGACCTTCGTCGCCGCGGCCAGCTCGCGCAGCAGGCGCAGCGTCTCGTCGGTCACCAGGTGCTTGGAGTAGTCCAGGTGCAGGTCGCCGACCTGGAGCGTGTACCGCTCCGCCCGGCCGGGGTCCTGCTCGAACAGCTCGCGCAGATGCGTGCTCGCGAGTTGTTCGCGGTGCTTCCCCAGGGCCGCCCACTCGGACGTCTGGTCGAGCCTGCTGCGGCCATCTGCGTTCATCTCGGACATCAGCCTTCTTTGGTCTCGTATCGGCCCCGCCACCCTCCAACCTAATTGATCAGGGGGCGATGGGGGCACCTCCCACTCGAGCGAAGCCGAGAGTGGGGAGAGATGTCGCCCGCCGTCGAACGGCTGACACCCGTGTGTCCGTACCGGATTCACCTGCGAGGCCACTCGAACAGCGCAACGCGGCCGGCCCGGCAGGAAGGCCGAAACCTTCCGGCCGGGCCGGTGCACTCTTCATGTTCCGTCAGTAGCGCTGCGGAGGAGGAGTCGTCAGATCTCGCCGCGGAGCTTGGCGAGCGCCTCCGCGAGAATCGCCTCGCCGTCCGCGTCCGTCCGGCGCTCCCGTACGTACGCCAGGTGCGTCTTGTACGGCTCGGTGCGCGGCGGGTCCGGCGGGTTGTCCCGGTCCTTGCCTGCGGGGAAGCCACAGCGCGGGCAGTCCCAGGTGTCAGGAATCTGCGCGTCGCCGGCGAAGCTGGGCTGCGTCTCGTGCCCGTTGGAGCACCAGAAGGAGATGCGGATGCGCGGCGCGGACTCGCCCCGCTCGGCCTCCCCCATCGGCCCCGCCCCGACCCGACTTCCTCGGATCGCGTTGCCACTTGCCACGGTCGTAACTCCCTGCGTCATGGTGCTGCGAAGCCTCGATGGGAGCCTCCGCTGCGGGCGCCCCAGTCTACGTAAGGCCCAACGCGCGTCCAGTGACAGGAGTTACCCGGTCACGGAAGGACGCCGCACTCATGATAAGCCGCGTCCCCGACGGTATGTCAGAGCTTGGGACCAGTCCCCAGCTCTCCGCTCGTCCGGAGCTCTCTAGTTGTCCAGCTTCATCAGGATGCCGAGGACGACGATGCACGCGAACCACATCAGGCCGACGACGATGGTGATGCGGTCGAGGTTCCGCTCCGCGACGGAGGAGCCGCCGACCGAGGACTGCATACCGCCACCGAACATGTCGGACAGACCGCCGCCCTTCCCCTTGTGCATGAGCACCAGCATCATCAGCAGCACGCTGAAGACGATGAGGGCGATCGAGAATCCCATGACCACGGCTGGACCAACTCTCTAGGACTGACGGACGGGAGGACAAGCGGATCTGATGCGGGTGGGGCCGGGGCGGCGTCGTGTGACACCGGGCCCGGCCCCGACAGCCTACGACGGGCCGGGCCCGCCGTCATAGCCGCTGCTCACGGTGGTACGGAGCGCGGCCGTGACCGCTACTGGTCGCGGAACCGAACGATCTTGACGAACTCGTCGGCGTCCAGCGCGGCGCCACCGATCAGGGCGCCGTCGACGTCCGGCTGCGCCATGATCGCGGCGACGTTACCGGACTTCACCGAGCCGCCGTACTGGATCCGCACCTTGTCGGCGAGCTCCTGGCTGTACAGCTCCGCGAGGCGGCGGCGGATCGCACCGCAGACCTCCTGCGCGTCCTCGGGGGTGGCGACCTCACCGGTGCCGATGGCCCACACCGGCTCGTACGCGATGACGATCGTCTCGGCCTGCTCGGCCGGGACGTCCTTCAGCGCGCCGTCGACCTGGGCGAGGGTGTGCGCGACCTGGTTGCCGGCCTTGCGGACGTCCAGGCCCTCGCCGACGCAGAGGATCGGGGTGATGCCGTGCTTGAAGGCGGCCTTGACCTTGGCGTTGCAGGTCGCCTCGTCCTCGCCGTGGTACTGGCGGCGCTCGCTGTGGCCGATGGCCACGTACGCGCACTTCAGCTTGGCGAGCATGGGGCCGGAGATCTCACCGGTGAAGGCGCCGGAGTCGTGCGCCGAGATGTCCTGGGCGCCGTACTTGATCTTCAGCTTGTCGCCGTCGACCAGCGACTGCACCGACCGCAGGTCGGTGAAGGGCGGCAGGACCGCGACCTCGACGGCCTCGTAGTCCTTGTCGGCGAGTGCGAAGGCGAGCTTCTGGACGTGCGCGATGGCCTCGAGGTGGTTGAGGTTCATCTTCCAGTTGCCCGCCATCAGCGGGGTGCGTACCGTCACGGTTCTTCAGTCCTCCAGAGCGGCGAGGCCGGGGAGCGTCTTGCCTTCGAGGTATTCGAGGCTGGCGCCGCCACCGGTCGAGATGTGGCCGAAAGCATTCTCGTCGAAACCGAGCAGGCGTACGGCAGCGGCCGAGTCACCGCCGCCGACGACGGTGAACGCCGCGGAGTCGAGCAGGCCCTGCGCGACGGCCTTGGTGCCGTTCGCGTAGTCGGGGTGCTCGAAGACGCCCATCGGGCCGTTCCAGAAGACGGTGGCCGCGTCCTTCAGCTTCGCCGCGTACAGCTCGCGGGTCTTCGGGCCGATGTCCAGGCCCTCCTGGTCCGCCGGGATCGCGTCGGCGGCGACCACGGTGGGGTTGGCCGGGGCCTTGGTCTTCAGGTCCGGGAAGTCGGCGGAGACCAGCACGTCGACGGGGAGCACGAACTCCACGCCACGCTCCTCGGCGCGCTTCATGTAGTCCTTGACCGCCGGGATCTGGTCCTCCTGGAGGAGCGAGATGCCGACCTCGTGGCCCTGGGCCTTGAGGAAGGTGTACGCCATGCCGCCGCCGATGAGGATGCGGTCGGCCTTCTCCAGCAGGTGGTCGATGACGCCGAGCTTGTCGGAGACCTTGGCACCGCCGAGCACGACCGCGTACGGACGCTTGACGTCCTCGGTGAGCTTCTTCAGGACGGTGACCTCGGCGGCGATCAGGTCGCCGGCGGCGTGCGGCAGGCGGGCCGGCAGGTCGTACACCGAGGCGTGCTTGCGGTGCACGGCACCAAAGCCGTCACCGACGTACAGGTCGGCGAGGGCGGCCAGCTGGTCGGCGAACGCGCCGCGCTCGGCGTCGTCCTTGCTGGTCTCGCCCGCGTTGAAGCGGAGGTTCTCCAGGACGGCCACCTGGCCGTCGGTGAGGCCCGCGACGGTCTCCTGCGCGGACGCGCCGACCGTGTCGGTGGCGAACGCCACGTCCTTGCCGAGCAGTTCACCCAGCCGCCGCGCCGCCGGGGCGAGCGAGAAGGCCGGGTCCGGTGCGCCCTTGGGACGGCCCAGGTGCGAGGCGACGATCACCTTGGCGCCGGCCTCGGCGAGCTTGGCGATGGTCGGCGCGACGGCGCGGATACGGCCGTCGTCGGTGATGGTGGTGCCGTCCAGCGGCACGTTCAGGTCGGCACGGACGAAGATCCGCTTGCCCGCTACGCCGTCCTGGACGAGGTCGTCGATCGTCTTCATGGTGACTCCGTGGCTCTGTTCGGAACGTCAGTCATAGCACGGGGCCCGTACGACGCTTCATCGCGTCGTACGAGCCCCGTCCTCACATCACGCGTGGTGCTGCCCTGCGGGTCAGGCAGGGCTCAGAGCTGGCCGCCGACGAAGACGGTCAGGTCGACCAGGCGGTTGGAGTAGCCCCACTCGTTGTCGTACCAGCCGACGACCTTGACCTGCTTGCCCTGGGCCATGGTGAGGCCGGAGTCGAAGGTGCAGGAGGCCGGGGTGTTCACGATGTCCGAGGAGACGATCGGGTCCTCGGTGTACTCCAGGACGCCCTTGAGCTGGCCCTCGGCGGCCTTCTGGAAGGCGGCGTTGATCTCGTCGGTGGTGACCTCGCGGTCGAGCTCCAGGACGAGGTCGGTGACCGAGCCGGTGGGCACGGGCACGCGCATGGCGATGCCGTCCAGCTTGCCCTTGAGCTGCGGGAGGACCAGCGCGGTGGCCTTGGCGGCACCGGTGGAGGTCGGGATGATGTTCTCCGCGGCGGCGCGGGCGCGGCGCAGGTCCTTGTGCGGGAAGTCCAGGATGCGCTGGTCGTTGGTGTACGCGTGGACCGTCGTCATCATGCCCTTGACGATGCCGAAGTTCTCGTCGAGAACCTTGGCCATCGGCGCCACACAGTTGGTGGTGCAGGAGGCGTTCGAGATGACGTGGTGGTTGGCCGCGTCGTACTTGTCCTGGTTGACGCCCATCACGATGGTGATGTCCTCGTCCTTGGCCGGAGCCGAGATGAGGACCTTCTTGGCGCCACCGGCGATGTGCTTCTCGGCGTCGGCCTTCTTGGTGAAGATGCCGGTCGACTCGATCACGATGTCGACGCCCAGGTCGCCCCAGGGGATGTCCGCCGGGTTGCGCTCGGACAGCACCTTGATGGTGTGGCCGTCGACGGTGATGGTGTCCTCGGTGTGCGACACCTCGGCCTTGAGGCGGCCCAGGATGGTGTCGTACTTCAGCAGGTGCGCGGTGGTCGCGGTGTCACCCAGGTCGTTGACAGCCACGATCTCGATGTCCGCACCCTGCTCCAGCAGCGCGCGGAAGTAGTTACGACCGATGCGGCCAAAGCCGTTGATGCCTACGCGGATCGTCACGAACCGATCTCCTCGTTGGTACGCCGGATCTGCACCCGGCGAGCTGTATGGGATGTCCCCGACCGCCTCCGACCCTACCCCCAATACGTAACGTACGTGACATTGACAGGGGTGCTCGGAGCCCTCCCCTGAAATACGCGTCTTCCCTTACGCCCCAAGGAAAAATGGAGCGCCGGGGAGCTCAGGTGAGCAGTGCCGTACGGGGGTCTGCGGCGGGGCCGGTCGGGGGAGCCTTCGCGGGTCTGCGGACGACCCTCGGCGGGGCGGCCCGCGCCGAACCCAGCGAAGGACGTCCGCGACCGTATCGTGCCCGTTTCTGACCGTTTCAGCCGACCATGCCCTCGGCGAGGTCATCGGCGAGATTGGATTCGGTACCGGGGATGCCGAGATCCTGCGCACGCTTGTCGGCCATCGCGAGCAGCCGGCGGATCCGGCCCGCGACCGCGTCCTTGGTCAGCGGCGGGTCGGCGAGCGCGCCCAGCTCCTCCAGGGAGGCCTGCTTGTGCTCCATCCGCAGCCGACCGGCCGCCGCGAGGTGCTCCGGCACCTCCTCGCCGAGGATCTCCAGCGCGCGCTGCACACGGGCGCCCGCGGCGACCGCGGCCCGCGCCGAGCGGCGGAGGTTGGCGTCGTCGAAGTTGGCGAGGCGGTTGGCGGTGGCCCGCACCTCGCGGCGCATTCTGCGCTCCTCCCAGGCCAGCACCGACTCGTGCGCGCCGAGCCGGGTCAACAGCGCGCCGATCGCGTCACCGTCACGGACCACCACCCGGTCCACGCCGCGCACCTCGCGGGCCTTCGCCGCGATGCCGAGCCGACGGGCCGCGCCGACCAGCGCGAGCGCCGCCTCCGGGCCCGGGCAGGTCACCTCCAGCGAGGAGGAGCGGCCGGGCTCGGTGAGCGAGCCGTGCGCCAGGAAGGCGCCGCGCCAGGCGGCCTCCGCGTCGCAGGTGGCCCCCGAGACCACCTGCGGAGGCAGGCCGCGGATGGGCCGGCCACGGCCGTCGACCAGGCCGGTCTGGCGCGCGAGCTGGTCGCCGCCGGCCACCACCCGGACGACGTACCGGCTGCCGCGGCGCAGTCCGCCCGGGGCCATCACCACCAGGTCCGAGGAGTGTCCGAAGATCTCCAGGATGTCCTTGCGGAGCCGCCGGGCCGCGATGCCCGTGTCCAGCTCGGCCTCGATCACGATCCGCCCGCTGACCAGGTGCAACCCGCCCGCGAACCGAAGGATCGACGAGACCTCCGACTTCCGGCAGCAGGTCCGGGTGACGGGGAGCCGGGAGATTTCGTCCTTCACCGCTGCCGTCATCGCCATGGGCCGATCCTTCCATGCATCCGAAAAATACGGTCGTACGCGGCGGCCAGCAGCTCGGGGTCGTGCCGAGGGGAGCCGCCCCCGGGCTTCGCCTGGGTGGCTCCCCCTTGAGCGGCCACGGCCGCCAGCTCGACCTCGCTGCCGAACAGCTCCTTGGCCACTCCGGTCAGACCGTCCCGGTCGGGCACGGCGTCCTGATCGGCCAGCACCACGTCGAAGGCGAGTTTAGGGGCGTGTCGGGCCAAAACCTCCAAATGACGCTGCGGGGAAAACCCGTCCGTCTCCCCCGGCTGGGGTGCGAGGTTCAACGAGAGAACCTTACGTGCCTTGGTCTCCTCCAGCGCCTCGCACAGCTGTGGCACCAGCAGATGCGGGATCACGGAGGAGAACCAGGACCCGGGGCCGAGCACCACCCAGTCGGCGTCCCGGACCGCCTCGACGGCCTCCGGGACGGCCGGCGGGGCCTCGGGGACGACGTGCACGGACTGCACCTCGCCGGGGGTGAGCGCGACCGTGGCCTGGCCACGGACGGTGGAGATCTCGTCCGGCCGGTCCGTGTCGTGGCCCTTGACCAGGGCCTGGAGCTCCAGCGGTACGGCGGACATCGGGAGCACCCGGCCGTGTGCGCCCAGCAGCTTGCCGACCAGGTCGAGCGCCTGGACGTGGTCACCCAGCTGTTCCCACAGGGCGACGATCAGGAGATTTCCCACGGCGTGGTCGTGCAGCTCGCCGCCGCTGATGAAGCGGTGCTGGATGACCCGGGCCCAGGTCTGGCCCCAGTCGTCGTCGCCGCACAGCGCCGCGAGGGCCTTGCGCAGGTCGCCGGGGGGCAGGACGCCCAGCTCGTCGCGGAGCCGGCCGCTGGAGCCGCCGTCGTCGGCGACGGTGACCACGGCGGTCAGGTCGCGCGTGATGCGGCGCAGCGCGGCGAGCGAGGCGGACAGGCCCATGCCGCCGCCCAGAGCGACGACCTTCGGGGTGGCACCCTTCGTGCTGCCCCGTACGAGCCGGCGTACGCGGCGCATCCGGGGCGTGCGGCTGGTCACTCGCGCCCCATGTCCCGGTGGACGACGACCGTCTCGACTCCTTCGGAGACCAGGCGGCGGGCGAGCTTCTCCGACATGGCGACGCTGCGGTGCTTGCCGCCCGTACAGCCGACCGCGATGGTCACGTACCGCTTGCCCTCGCGGCGGTACCCCTCGGCGACGATGCGCAGCAGCTCGGCGTAGCCGTCCAGGAACTCCTTGGACCCGGGCTGGCTGAAGACGTAGTTGGACACCTCTTCGTTCAGCCCCGTGTACGGGCGCAGCTCCGGGACCCAGTGCGGGTTCGGGATGAAGCGGCAGTCCACCACGAGGTCGGCGTCGACCGGCAGGCCGTACTTGAAGCCGAAGGACATCACCGTGGCCCGCAGCTCGGGAACCTCCTCGCCGGCGAACTGGGCGTCCATCTTGGCGCGCAGCTCGTGGACGTTCAGGCTGGAGGTGTCGATCACCAGGTCGGCATCGCCGCGCAGCTCGCGCAGCAGGTCGCGCTCGGCGGCGATGCCGTCGACGATCCGGCCGTCGCCCTGCAGCGGATGCGGGCGGCGCACCGACTCGAAGCGGCGGACCAGGGCCTCGTCGGAGGACTCCAGGAAGACGATCCGGCGCTTGACGTGCGCGGCGTCCAGCGCGGCCAGGGACTCCTTGAGGTTGTCGAAGAAGCGGCGGCCGCGGACGTCGACGACCACCGCGATACGGGCGACGTTGCCCTGGGAGCGGGCGCCGAGGTCGACCATCGGCGGGATGAGCTCGGGCGGGATGTTGTCGACCACGAACCAGCCCAGGTCCTCCAGGCACTTCGCGGCCGTGCTCCGCCCGGCCCCCGACATCCCGGAGATGATCACCAGCTCGGGGATCGCGGGGCTGCGGTCCTGGTCGTCGCGGATCGGCGCCGCACTCGGCGCGCCTTCTCTCTCGGTCTGCTGCTCGGGGCTGCTGTCGCTCATCGTTCCTGTCCCTGTTCCGAAGGCAGCGCAGCTTGCGGTGCCCCCTCATCTTCAATGATCTCTCCGGTGGCGGTGTTCACCGCCGGGGCGGCCGGAGCGGCCTGGGCCAGGGTCGCCGCGACGGTCTCGGCGGTCTTGCGGCCGACGCCGGGCACCTCGCAGATCTCCTCGATCGTCGCGGCCCTGAGTTTCTTCAGGGACCCGAAGTGCTTCAGGAGGGCCTGGCGGCGACTCTCGCCGAGGCCCGGCACGGTGTCCAGGGGGCCGGCCGTCAGCCGCTTGCCGCGCTTGTTGCGCTGGTAGGCGATGGCGAAGCGGTGCGCCTCGTCACGGACGCGCTGGAGGATGTACAGCCCCTCGCTCGTCCGGGGCAGTACGACCGGGTCCTCCTCGCCGGGCAGCCAGACCTCCTCCAGGCGCTTGGCCAGCCCGCAGACCGCGACGTCGTCGATGCCCAGCTCGTCCAGGGCCCGCTGCGCCGCGGCGACCTGCGGCCGGCCGCCGTCGACGACCACCAGCTGCGGCGGGTACGCGAAGCGCTTGGGGCGGCCCTCCTCGTCCTTCGGGCCCGGCGCGGGCCCGGAGAGGTCGCCCGGCTCCGGTACGGGCCCGGAGAGGTCCGCGGGACCCGGCGCGGGCCCGGAGACCGGTCCGCCGGTGTCCGGTCCGGCCTCCTCCCACTCGCCGGTCCGCTGCTTCTCCGCCAGGTACCGCTTGAAGCGGCGGGAGATCACCTCGTGCATCGACCGGACGTCGTCCTGGCCGGCGAAGGACTTGATCTGGAAGCGCCGGTACTCGCTCTTGCGGGCCAGCCCGTCCTCGAAGACGACCATGGACGCCACCACGTCGTCGCCCTGGAGGTGGGAGATGTCGAAGCACTCGATGCGCAGCGGCACCGAGTCCAGGTCCAGCGCCTCGGCGATCTCCTCCAGCGCCCGGGAGCGGGTCGTCAGGTCCGAGGCGCGCTTGGTCTTGTGCAGCGCGAGGGCCTGCTGGGCGTTGCGCTGGACCGTGGCCATCAGGTCCTTCTTGTCGCCGCGCTGCGGGATGCGCAGCGAGACGTTCGCCCCGCGGCGCTCGGACAGCCACTGCTGGACCGGCTCGACGGGGTCGGGCAGCGCCGGGACCAGGACCTCCTTGGGCACGGCGTCGCCGCGCTCCTCGCCGTAGAGCTGCTGGAGGGCGTGCTCCACGAGGGCCGCGGTGTCGACGTTCTCGACCTTGTCGGTGACCCAGCCGCGCTGGCCGCGCACCCGGCCGCCGCGCACGTGGAAGATCTGGACCGCGGCCTCCAGCTCGTCCTCGGCGAGCGCGATGAGGTCGGCGTCCGTGGCGTCGGCGAGCACCACGGCGTTCTTCTCCATGGCGCGCTTGAGCGCCTCTATGTCGTCGCGCAGCCGGGCCGCTCTCTCGTACTCCATCTCCTCGGCGGCCTCGGCCATCAGCCGCTCCAGGCGGCGGATGTACGCGCCCGTGCGGCCCGCCATGAAGTCGCAGAACTCCTCGGCCAGTTCGCGGTGCTCCTCGGCCGAGACCCGGTCGACGCAGGGCGCCGAGCACTTGCCGATGTAGCCCAGCAGGCAGGGGCGGCCGATCTGGCGGGAGCGCTTGAAGACCCCGGCGGAGCAGGTGCGGACGGGGAAGACCCGCAGCATCAGGTCGACGGTCTCGCGGATGGCCCAGGCGTGCGCGTACGGACCGAAGTAGCGCACGCCCTTCTTCTTGGCGCCGCGCATGACCTGGACCCGCGGGAACTCCTCGTCGAGGGTGACCGCGAGGTACGGGTAGCTCTTGTCGTCGCGGTACTTGACGTTGAACCGCGGGTCGAACTCCTTGATCCAGCTGTACTCCAGCTGGAGCGCCTCGACCTCGGTGGAGACGACGGTCCACTCCACGGCCGCCGCGGTGGTGACCATCGTGCGCGTACGCGGATGGAGGTTGGCCAGGTCCTGGAAGTAGTTCGACAGGCGCTGGCGCAGGCTCTTGGCCTTGCCGACGTAGATCACCCGTCGGTGCTCGTCCCGGAACTTGTAGACCCCCGGCGAGTCGGGGATCTGTCCCGGCTTGGGTCGATAGCTGCTGGGGTCTGCCATGTCCGCCACCCTACTGGTGACCACTGACAACCCGGGCACAGGTGAGCACACCGGCCGGCGCATGTGGAGGGCCCCGGCCCGCGGCGGGATGCGTCGCAGGGGGCCGGGGCCGGTACGGGGGTGGCGCCGGAGCCGCTCACGGAAGCCGGTACGGGCGGCTGCCGGGCGCGGTCAGCGGCGCAGACTGCGGGAGACGAGCGCGCCGCCGACGGCCAGCACGACCACGGTGCCCAGCGCGGTCAGCACCGCGACGAGCGGCCCGCTGTCCCCGGTGGTGGCCGCCGCGACCGGCTGGGCTGCCGGCGCCGCGGCCGGACGGTCCGCAGCGGCGCCGGAGGCCCCGGTGGTCTTCCCGTAGCCGCCGGCCTCCCCGCGCCGGTCGTACGCCGAGCCGGGGAGCTTGTCGCCGTACGCGGCGTGCACCCGCTTCTGGTACGCGGCGACCGTCGTCCCGGACGCGCCGACCGCCCGCTTCGCGTCCGCGTCCAGCGGCAGGACGCGGTCCCCGCGCTGGGCGTACCAGGCGTCGATCTGCGGCTCGCGGAAGAGCGTGCCGCCCACGGCCCTGGCCTTGGCCGCGTACGCCGTCTCGTCGGCGCCGGTGGCGATGTTCACCACCCGCCAGGCGTCCGCGCCCCGCGGCCGTACGGTCCACACCGACGCCTCCCGGCCGTCGGTGGAGACGGCCTTGCTGGCGAGGAAGCCGAGCTTCGCGACCGGGGCGCCGGAGCGGCCGCGCACGAAGTCCGGCGACAGCACGTAGACGGGTACGGTGGCGCCTTCGATGCGCGGCGCTGCCGCCTTGACGCCCGCCTTGCCGTCGCGGGCGAAGAAGCGCGCGAGGGTCTCCAGCGTGTCCGGCGCGGTAGCCGCCTCGTGGGCCGCGGCCACGCTCGCCGCGGCCGGCGCCCTGGGCGGTGCGGGGGTGTCGGCGGCCAGGGCGGCCTGCGGCGCGAGGGCGGCGAGTGCGGTGGCCAGCGCCGCGGTGACGGCGCCCCGCTTCACGTTCCGGTGCGTCATCGCCTCAGGCTCCGATCCGGTAGAGGGAGTGCGTCCAGGAGAACTCGCTGCCGTTGACGTAGTAGCGGTAATCGCCCCAGTTGTAGCGGTTGTTGTCGGGCCAGGGGTCGCCCCAGTACACCCAGTTGTCCGCGGTGTCGAAGCCGTACAGGACGTGCATGTGGCCGCCCCCGGAGGACCACCGGATGCGGGTCTCCACGGGCCTGTTGGCGTTGATCTCGCTCTGTACGGTGCTGTACTTCAGGTAGCCGCTGACGTAGCTGCCGGGGTTGATGCCGGCCCAGTCGAGGCCGTTCTGCACGTCTCCCAGCGTGGCCTGGCTGTTGGGACAGGTGGTGCCTTGCTGCCGCCCGAAGGAGGCGTTGCAGAACTGGTTCTGGCTGTAGTTCCGGCCGAACCAGGCGGCGATGGTGTTGCCGGAGGCCGCCCAGCACCAGTTGCTGTTCTGCTGGGCCTGCATCGTGATGTTCAGCTTCTTGCTGCCGAGCGCGGTGTCGGGGGCGGCCGTCGCCGTCGCGGCGGGGAAGCCGGTGAGGACGGCGGCGACGGCCGCGATCAGGGGCCATCTGCGGCGCGTTGCGCGGGTACGGCACGAGCGTGTGCGGCGGGACGGGCGGTGCATGGCGGTCCTCCCGAGGGGGGTGGGAAGAGGGAGAGGAACGCATCCGGATGATGCTGAGGAGCATCAGGTGTTGTCCGGGGCAGGTCAACACGCTTCAATGCGAGATGACGCGGGGGTGTGGACGGACGGGCCCTGATGTGAACGTCCCCTGCCCGGCGATCTGCGAGGAACGGACAGCGCCAGCGGGACGTGTGAACTCCGGTTGTGAACGTTCACCCCGCGCACCGGAGGGTTGGCAATGGCACAGGACACCGCCGCATCGGACGGGCTGGCGCAGGTGCTGCGCACCGGGCCGTTCCACCTGGCCCTCCGGGTCGCGCTCGCCGAACGCGGGCTCGCCCTGCACCGCGTGCAGTACAAGCTCGCGCAGCGCGGCATCAAGGTCGGCGTCACCAGCCTCAGTTACTGGCAGCAGGGCGCCCGCCGCCCGCAGCGCCCCGAGTCGCTGCGCGCGGTGACCGCGCTGGAAGAGGTGCTGGAGCTGCCGGACGGCGCGCTGACCCGGCTGCTGGAGTCGCAGACCCCGGTGTACCCGGACGTGGAGCGCCCCACGGGCCGGTCGTACCGCACCCTGACCGAGGACTCCGAGGTGGTGCGCAAACTCCTCGCCGACCTGGGCGCCCCCACGGACGGCGGGCTGCACACCGTGGGGCAGTCGGAGCGGGTACGCATCGGCGCGCGGCGCGAGCTGCTGGACCGCGAGTCGCAGCACGTGGTGCGCGCGCACCGGGACGGCATCGACCGGTACGTCGCCATCCACTGCGGCGACGAGGGCGCCGACCCGGCCCGGATGGCCGTCCGGGCCACGGAGAACTGCCGGGTGGGCCGGGTGCGGTACGTCCCCGAAGCGCCGCTCGTGGTCGCCGAGCTGCTCTTCGACACCCGGCTGCGGGCCGGCGACACGTACGTCTTCTCCTACGGGTTCCGCGACGGCACCGCCGGCGAGAGCACGGAGTACCTGCGCGGCTTCCCCTTCCCCGGCGGGCAGTACGTCCTCCAGGTCCGCTTCGACGAGGCGGCGCTCCCCGTACGCTGCGGCCGCTTCGCCCAGGCGACGACGGCCGCGCCCCGTACGGCCCGCCAGGACCTGACCCTCACGGGTCAGCACCGCGCCGTCCACCTGGTCGACCAGTCGGTACGCCCGGGCCTGCTCGGCATCGAATGGGACTGGGGCTGAGCCCTTCGGGGCGGGCGCGGCCTTCGGGTGCTGCGGGCCACGCCTTCGGGACGCGTGCGGCTCAGCCCTTCGGGGCGGGCGCGGGCTCAACCCGCGATCAGCTTGCCGCCCTCGACCTTCACCGGCACCTCTTCCAGCGGCGTGGTCGCCGGGCCGTGCACCGGCTTGCCGGTGGCCACGTCGAACCGGCTCCCGTGCAACGGGCAGGTCGCCACTTCCTTGTCGAGCGCGTTCAGGACCGCGCCCGCGTGCGTGCACACCGAGCTGAAGCACTTGAACTCGCCCTTCGCAGGCTGCGAGACGACCAGCTTCTCCTCGGGGTAGAGCTTGGCGCCGCCCACCGGTACGTCGGCGGCGGCGCCCAGCTCCGTCTCCTGGGTGGGCGCCTTCGGGACCGAGCCCGACCCCGACCCCGACCCCGAGCCGCCCGTGGAGCACGCGGCGGCGCCGACGCACGCGATGCCCGCGAGCGCGGCCCCTCGCAGCACGGTACGGCGGTGGAGGGGCTCACTCATGGTCATGACTCCTGCGTTCCGAAGGCGGGATGCCTCCCCCGGGGTGCGCGCCCCTCACGGGACGCGCGCGCTCTCAGGGGCCGGCGCTGCTTCCCGACGATACCGGGACGGAATCCGCGCCCCCGGCCAGGTCCGCCTTACCCCGCAGCAGGTCCTGCTCGATCGCCTCCAGACTGCGCCCCTTGGTCTCCGGGAGCAGCTTCCGCACGAACACGAAGGCGAGGAAGGTCATCACCGCGAAGAAGAGGAAGTTGGCGCCCGCCCCGAAGGTGTCCAGGAGCGAGGGGAACGCCAGCGCGACCACCATGTTGAACAGCCAGTTGAAGATCACGCACAGGCTGACCGCCGCGGCCCGCAGCCGCATGGGGAACAGCTCGGGCAGCATCACCCACTGCACCGGCCCCCAGGAGACGGCGAACGACGCGATGTAGAGGCCGATGCCGAAGAGCGTGAGGGTGGACAGCAGCGCACCGTAGCCCAGCCCGCTCAGGTTGGTGACGGCCAGCAGCACCATCGCGGCACACATGCCCAGCGCGCCCCAGAGGAGCAGCGGCTTGCGCCCCCTGTGGTCGATCAGCCGCATGGCGGGCAGCGTCATCAGCATGTTCAGCGCGCCCACCCCCATGGTGGCGATGATCGCGCCGCTGTCCCCGAAGCCGACGTTGGTCAGCAGCCGCGGCGCGTAGTAGATGATCGTGTTGATGCCGACGAAGTTCTGGAAGAACACCAGCAGCATCCCGACCACGAACACCGGCCGCAGCCTCGGCGACAGCAGATGCCTGAAGGTGAGGCTCTCGGTCTGCTCGCGCTCGGTCCGTACGGTCTCCTCGATCTCCGCCAGTTCGGCCCGGGCCGCATCGCCCTCCCCGCGCAGCTGGAACAGCACCCGCCGCGCCTCGTCGCCGCGTCCCTTGCCGACCAGCCAGCGCGGGCTCTCCGGCTGCGTGATGATGCCGACCGCCAGCACCGCCGCCGGCACGACGCCGAGCCCGATCATCCAGCGCCAGGCGCCGGAGTCGTGGAAGAGGTAGTCGGTGAGGTACGCGAGGAAGATGCCGACCGTGACCAGCAGCTGCATCAGCGAGGCCAGCCCGCCGCGTACGTGCTTGGGCGCCAGCTCGGTCAGGTACAGCGGGACGACGACGGACGCGATGCCGACGCCGATGCCGAGGACGAACCGGAAGACGATCAGCGCCCAGACGTGCGTGGCGAGCGCCGCGCCGAGCGTGCCGAGGATGAAGACCCCGGAGGCCGCGAGGATCAGCCGCCGGCGGCCCCAGGAGTCCGACAGCCGCCCGGACAGGCCCGCGCCCAGCATCGCGCCGACCAGCAGCCCGGAGACGACCATGCCCTCCAGCAGCGGGGTCATGGGGATGTCACGCTTGATGTAGAGCAGCGCCCCGGAGATCACGCCCGTGTCGTAACCCCACAGGATGCCGCCGAGCGCGCCGAAGACCCAGATCAGCGCGTTCTTGAGGCGGGTCGACACGGCGCTCACCCCTTCTTCTGCGGAGCGATGTGGATCTTGCGGCCGGTACCGGCCTTGAAGCGGGCGACGGCCTCGTCGAAGTCCTCCAGCCCGAAGACGTCGCTGACCAGCGGGTCGAGGTCGAGCCCGGAGGCGAGTACGTCGATGGCGGGCTGGAAGCTGTTGTGCACGGCCATCGACCCGATGATGTCGATCTCGCTGTTGTAGACGAGGTACGGCGAGAACGCGGCCTTACGGGACGGGTCCGTCACACCAAACTGCAGGAACGTTCCGCCCTTGCGGACGCGTCCCAGCCCGTCCTCGATGGCGGGCACCGCCCCCGTGGCGTCGACCACCACCTCGAAGCCCGGCCCCTTGCCCAGCGCGAGCTTGTCCGCGCTGGTCACAGCCGCGTCCAGGCCGAACGACTCGGCGAACGCCAGCCGCTCCTCGTTCAGGTCCACCACCGAGACGGAGGCGGCGCCCGCGGTCCGTACGAGCGCGGCCATCATCAGGCCCATCGTGCCCGCACCGTAGATCAGGTAGTGCTCACCGGGGCGGCGCGGCAGCCGGTTCAGCCCGTGCACCGCGCAGGAGAGCGGCTCGATCAGACCCGCCGCCGCCTCGGAGAAGGACGCCGGGATCACGTAGCAGCAGCGCGCCGGGACGGCCACCCGCTCGGCGAAGCCGCCGGCCTGGGTGACACCGATCGCCCGGTAGTCCTCGCAGAGGTTGCCGCGGCCGATGCGGCAGTAATGACAGGCGCCACAGGGCATGTTCGGGTCCACCGCGACCCGGTCACCGACGGCCGGCACGGCGACGCCCTCGCCGACCGCGACGACCTCACCGGTCAGCTCGTGGCCGGGGATCACCGGGTACGTCACGGGCGGCAGCTCACCGCCGAGGATGTGCATGTCCGTCCCGCACAGGCCGCACGAGGAGACGCGGACGACGACCTCGCCGGGTTCAGGCCGGGGGTCCGGCACGTCGGCCGGGGCGGCTCGGCCCGGCTCGGTGACCACGACAGCGCGCATATCGCGCCTCCACTTCGTTGTGCTGCGGCTTCTGGGTGCTGCGGGCCCCCGGTGCTGCGGCTGCGCCGCGTCCCGCCCGAGGGCCCGTACCGGAACCCCTGCCGGGGCTCCGTACCAAGGCTTTCAGCCGGGGCTCCGTACCAGGGCTCCGTCGCACCCGGTCATCGGGAGCTCCGTCGCCCCCGGTGACGGAGAGTCCCCTCGCGCCTCGGCTCGCGGGCGGGTACTTCGTCGCACCTCGGTTGCGGGGAGCTTCGTCGCACCTCGGTTGCCGGGAGGCTAGCCCGCACGTAAACGCTTACGCAAGCGTTTACGCCACGCTTCTCATGCGTTACGGTTTCCCCACAATCACGCACGCCGTCGGACACGTCGGCCACGTCGGGGAGGACGGCATCGCATGGCGACGATGGTGGATGTCGCACGTCGCGCGGGGGTTTCCGTCGCGACGGTCTCGCACGTCCTGAACGAGACCCGCCCCGTACGCCCCGACACCCGCAAGTCCGTCCTGGATGCGATCGACGAGCTGGGTTACACCCACAACACCCTCGCCCGCTCCCTGGTGACCGCGCGCACCCGCTCCATCGGCCTCGCGGTCTCCGCCATCAGCAACCCGTACTTCACCGAGATCCTCCAGGGCGTCGAGGCGGGCGCGCTGGAGGCCGGGTACAGCCTGCTGATCGCCGACCCGCACGACGACCCGGCGCACGAGCGCAAGGTCGTCCAGCTGCTGCACGAACGCCGCGTGGACGGCATGATCGTCGCCCCCTCCGCCGAACCCGCCGAGCTCGTCGAGTACGTCACCAAGCGCGAGGTCCCCACCGTCTTCCTGGACCGCCTGGTCGGCGACGCGCACGACCAGGTGTGCGCCGAGAACACGGCCCCCGTACGGCAACTGGTCGAGCACCTGGCCGACCTGGGCCACACCCGCATCGGTCTGATCGCCGGCCTCCCCGGCCTCAGCACGACCACCGAACGCGTCGCGGGCTACCGCGAGGGGCTGCGCTCCCGTGGCCTGCCGTTCGCGCCGGAGCTGCTCGCGGGCGGCAACTCCGAGGCCGAGGGCGCCGAGGACGCCACCCGGCACCTCCTCGCGGCGCCCGAACCGCCCACCGCTGTGATCACCGCTAACAACGCCATGACCATCGGCGCCCTGAAGGCCCTCGGCGAACTGGGCCTCCGGGTACCGGGCGACATCGCCCTCGCCTGCTTCGACGACTTCTCCTGGGCGGATCTCTTCTCCCCCCGCCTCACCGTGATCTCCCAGCCCAGCCGCGAGATCGGCGCCGCGGCCGTCCAGCTCCTCCTGGACCGCCTCGAAACCCCCGCCCGTCCCCCACGCACCATCCGCCTCCCCTGCACTTTCATCCACCGCACGTCCTGCGGGTGCGGGGAATGAGATGCGGAGGATGAGATGCGGGGAGCGACGGGCGGCGGGATGCCGGGGCGCGGTGCGGTACCGGGGCGCGTTGCGGTACCGGGGTGCGGGAGCGCGTCGGGGCGCCGGGGCGCGGGAGCGCGTCGGGGCGCCGGGGCGCGGGAGCGCGTCGGGGCGCCGGGGCGCGGGAGCGCGTCGGGGCGCCGGGGCGCGGGAGCGCGTCGGGGCCTCGGAGCACGCCGCCTCTCCCCTCTCATGGGGCGGCGTGTCTCATGCGAGGGCAGGCCTCCGCATGACGCGCTCCCCGTGACGCGGGAGCGGCCTGCCGTATGACACTCGCCCGTACCGCCCGTACCGCCCATATCGCCCGACTCGACTGCCTCACCCGTCTCGCCCGTACCGCTCCCGCGCATCCCACCCCCCGTACACCGGACCGGCCCCGGAAAGGACCCCTCGTGATCGTCGTCGCCGGCGAAGCCCTCATCGACCTCGTTCCCGCGAGCGCAGCGGACGGCGAGCGCGCCTCCGCCGACAGCGCGGCGCCGCCGCTGCCCGCGCTGTCACCACGGCGGGGCGGCGGGCCGTACAACACCGCGGTCGCGCTCGGACGGCTCGGCTCGCCGGCTGCCTTCTGCTCGCGGGTCTCGACCGACTCCTTCGGCGCGTCCCTGCTGGACGGCCTGCGGACGGCAGGCGTCGACACCTCTCTGGTCCAGCGGGGCGCGGAGCCCACCACTCTCGCCCTGGCGGACATCAGCCCCGACGGCTCGGCCGGCTACGGCTTCTACGTCGAGGGCACCGCCGACCGCCTCTTCACCCTGCCGCCCGCCCTCCCCGACGGCGTACGCGCCCTCTCCCTGGGCACCTGCTCCCTGGTCCTGGAACCGGGCGCGAGCGCGTACGAGGCGCTGATGCGGCGCGAGGCGGCCCGCGGCGTCTTCACGGCGCTCGACCCGAACATCCGCGCCGGTCTGATCCCCGACCCGGACGCCTACCGCGCCCGCTTCCACTCCTGGCTCCCGCACGTCGCCCTGCTCAAGCTCTCGGAGGAGGACGCCCGCTGGCTGGCCGACGCGGACGGCCTGCCGGAGGAGGCAGCAGCCGACGCGGTGGCCGGCGCCGTGAAGGAGTGGCTGGCAGCAGGCCCGGCGGCGGTCGTACTCACCCGGGGCGGCGACGGCCTGACCGTCGCGACCGCGGGCGGCGAGGTCTCCGTACCGGGCGAACGCGTCGAGGTCGTGGACACCATCGGCGCGGGCGACACGGTCAACGCCGCGCTCCTGCACCGCCTGGACGCGCATCAGGCGCTCTCCCCCGCGGCACTGGCGGCCCTGGACGAGAACGCCTGGCGCGACATCCTCGCCTACGCCGCCCGAGCCGCAGCCCTCACCTGCTCCCGCCCGGGCGCGGAACCCCCGTACGCCTCCGAACTCGCCTGAGCCCGAGGGCCGCCCGTCCGACGGGGCCTTCGGACGTACAGCCGACGGCGTCCCGGCGGAGGTGTCGTGGCGGAGGTGTCCTGGCGGAGGTGTCCTGGCGGCGGCTCACGCCAACGACAAGAACAACTTCTCCAGCTTGGCGCGCATCTCGTCGCGTTCCATCTCCGGTCCCGTGCCGTCGTCCGTCAGGCAGTGCTCCAGGCCGGTGGCGATGATCGCGAAGCCGGCCCGGTCCAACGCTCGGGAGGCCGCGGCGAGCTGCGTGACGACCTCTTCACAGGACCGGCCCTGCTCGATCATCCCGATGACCCCGGTGATCTGCCCCTGGGCCCGGCGCAGCCGGTTGACGGCGCCCTTCAGTTCCTCTGCTGGCAGCTCCACGGCCTTTCCTTTCCACGAATACCCCGGCGGGTATGGTAGCGCTCGTCCTGCCACCCGCATTCCCGTCGTGCCTGCCGAAGGCCTCCGCGCGGTCGCCCAGCGCCCCCTGTCGGTCGCACGCACAACGCCCGGGACCGCGCCACCCGGCTACGACACGTGAACGGCCCGGCCCTGTCCCGAAAGCCCGGGCCGCAAGATCGTCCGCCGTCCCGACCCAACACCCGGAGCCCCAGGCCGCCCGGGCCGCTCAGCCACGAAGCTCACTTGTGCCCCACCCCCGGACACCGCCTCCGAGGGCCCCACCAGAACAAGCCGGACTCCTTGACGAGCCTCGCTCCCTGACAGGCCAGGCCCTCTGACGGGCCGTCCTCCTTGACGAGCCAGGCCCTCTGACGAGCAGGGCTTTTTTTACGGGCCGCGCTCCCTGACGGGCCAGGCCCTCTAATGGGCAGGGCTCTCTGACGGGCCGCACTCCTTGACGAGCCGGGCTCCCTGACAGGCCGCGCTCCTTGACGGCAGGGCTCTCTGACGGGCCGCGCTCCTTGACGGGCGGGGCCCCTCCCCGCCCGAGCGCGCCCTCACCGGCGCACTGCCTCAGGCTGAGGTTGGCCCTCACCCCACCGGAGCGGGCCGGTCGGGCCCGCCCCGTCGGGCCCGACCTCACTTCACTTCTCCCCCCAACCGCTGTCCGGCCGCTACCCGGCAGCCGCCCCCTTGCCGCGAGCCGGCTTCGACTTCGCGGGCTTCGTCTTCGCGGCCTTCGTCGCCGCGGCCTTCGCCTCCACCGGCACCGACTTCGTCACCGCCTTCCTCTTGGGTGCCGTCTCCGCGGCCACCGTCTTTCCGGCCGCGGCCTTCTTCGTGACCGTCTTCTTGGCCGGCGTCTTCGCCGCGGCGGACGTGGTCTTCTTCGCCGCTGAGCGCTTGGCCGGTGCCTTCCCGGACGAGGCCGCGTCGCTGACCCGGTCGCCGAGGATGTCCCGCAGGAACTTGCCGGTGTGGCTGGCCGGGACCGCCGCGACCTGCTCGGGTGTGCCCTCGGCGACGACCAGGCCACCGCCGCTGCCGCCCTCCGGGCCCATGTCCACGAGCCAGTCGGCCGTCTTGATCACATCGAGGTTGTGCTCGATGACGATCACGGAGTTGCCCTTGTCGACCAGTCCGGACAGCACGCGGATCAGCTTGCTGATGTCCTCGAAGTGCAGACCGGTCGTCGGCTCGTCCAGGACGTAGACCGTGCGGCCCGTCGAACGCTTCTGCAGCTCCGACGCCAGCTTCACGCGCTGCGCCTCACCGCCGGAGAGCGTCGGCGCGGGCTGCCCGAGCCGGACGTACCCGAGGCCGACCTCGTTGAGCGTCTTCAGGTGCCGCGAGATCGTCGGCACCGCCTCGAAGAAGTCCAGCGCCTCCTCGATCGGCATGTCCAGCACCTCGGCGATGGACTTGCCCTTGTAGTGCACCTCCAGCGTCTCGCGGTTGTACCGCGCCCCGTGGCACACCTCGCACGGCACGTAGACGTCCGGCAGGAAGTTCATCTCGATCTTGATGGTGCCGTCGCCGGAGCAGTTCTCGCAGCGGCCGCCCTTGACGTTGAAGGAGAAGCGTCCCGGCAGGTAGCCGCGGACCTTCGCCTCCATCGTCTCCGCGAACAGCTTGCGGACGTGGTCGAAGACGCCGGTGTACGTCGCCGGGTTCGACCGCGGGGTACGGCCGATGGGCGACTGGTCGACGTGTACGACCTTGTCGACCAGCTCGTCGCCCTCGACCCGGGTGTGGCGGCCCGGCACCGACTTGGCGCCGTTCAGCTCTCGTGCCAGGTGGGTGTAGAGGATGTCGTTGACCAGCGTCGACTTGCCGGAACCGGAGACACCGGTGACGGCGGTCAGCACGCCGAGCGGGAAGGACACGTCGATGTCGCGGAGGTTGTTCTCCTTCGCGCCGTGCACCGTCAGGCGGCGCTCGGGGTCGACGGGCCGGCGCACGTCCGGCGTCGGGATGACCTTCTTGCCGGCCAGGTACTGCCCGGTCATCGAATCCTCGTTGGCCAGCAGCTCCTTCAACGGGCCGCTGTGCACGACCTTGCCGCCGTGCTCACCGGCGCCGGGGCCGATGTCCACCACCCAGTCCGAGGTCTTGATGGTGTCCTCGTCGTGCTCGACGACGATGAGGGTGTTACCCAGGTCACGGAGGCGGACCAGGGTCTCGATCAGGCGGTGGTTGTCCCGCTGGTGCAGGCCGATGGACGGCTCGTCGAGGACGTAGAGGACGCCCACCAGGCCGGAACCGATCTGGGTGGCGAGCCGGATGCGCTGCGCCTCGCCGCCGGAGAGGGTGCCGGCCGCGCGGTTCAGCGACAGGTAGTCCAGGCCGACGTCGACCAGGAACCGCAGCCGCTCGTTGACCTCCTTGAGCACCCGCTCGGCGATCTTCTTCTGCCGGGCGTCCAGCTTCATGTCCCGCAGGAAGTCGGCACAGTCGCTGATCGACATGGCCGCGACCTCGGCGATGGACTTGTCCTGCACGGTGACGGCCAGCACGATCGGCTTCAGGCGCGTGCCGTCGCAGGCCGGGCAGGGCACCTCGCGCATGTAGCCCTCGAAGCGCTCGCGGCTGGAGTCGCTCTCCGCCTCGGAGTGCCGCCGCCGCACGAACGGCAGGGCACCCTCGAACGGCGTGGTGTACGCCCGCTCCCGCCCGTAACGGTTGCGGTAGCGCACCTCGATGCGGGTCCGGTGGCCGTTGAGCAGGGCCTTCTTGGCGCGCTGCGGCAGCCCGGCCCACGGGATGTCCGTACGGAAGCCGAGCGCGTCGGCGAGCGCGTCGATCAGCCGGCCGAAGTACTCCTTGTTGTGGCCGTGCGACCAGGGGTGGATGGCGCCTTCGTCGAGCGACTTGTCCTCGTCCGGGACGATCAGCTCGGGGTCGACCTCCATGCGCGTACCGATGCCCGTGCACTCGGGGCAGGCGCCGAAGGGCGAGTTGAAGGAGAAGGAGCGCGGCTCCAGCTCCTCGAACGACAGGTCGTCGTACGGGCAGTAGAGGTGCTCCGAGTACATCCGCTCGCGCTGCGGATCGTCGGCGTCGAGGTCCACGAAGTCGAGGATGACCATGCCGCCGGACAGGCCCAGCGCGGTCTCGACGGAGTCGGTCAGCCGGCGCTTGGCGCTGTCCTTGACCGTGAGGCGGTCGACGACCACCTCGATGGTGTGCTTCTCCTGCTTCTTCAGCTTCGGCGGGTCGGAGAGCTGGACCGTCTCGCCGTCGACCCGGGCCCGGCTGTACCCCTTGGTCTGGAGGTCGGAGAAGAGGTCGACGAACTCGCCCTTGCGCTCGCGGACGAGCGGCGAGAGCACCTGGAAGCGGCTGCCCTCGGGGAGCTCCAGCACCTTGTCCACGATGGCCTGCGGCGACTGGCGGGCGATCGGGCGGCCGCACTCGGGGCAGTGCGGCTTGCCGATGCGGGCGAAGAGCAGGCGGAGGTAGTCGTAGACCTCGGTGATCGTGCCGACCGTCGAGCGGGGGTTGCGAGAGGTCGACTTCTGGTCGATCGAGACCGCCGGGGACAGGCCCTCGATGAAGTCGACGTCGGGCTTGTCCATCTGCCCGAGGAACTGCCGGGCGTACGAGGACAGCGACTCGACGTAGCGCCGCTGGCCCTCGGCGAAGATCGTGTCGAACGCGAGCGAGGACTTGCCCGACCCGGAAAGGCCCGTGAAGACGATGAGGGAGTCGCGGGGGAGGTCGAGCGAGACGTTGCGGAGGTTGTGCTCGCGAGCGCCACGGACGATGAGACGGTCTGTCACGCCGGTCGGCACCTTTCGTGAGAGGGGCGGGGTGCCGCGCACCCCCGCCCCAGGGTATGGGGGCCGCCGCGGCAATGTCTGTTCAATGTCGTTTCGATGCCACACACGAGCCTATAGCACGTGCATTCGATTTACGGTCTCCGCCGACCGGGTTCACCCGAAGGTGTGGCCGAACGGCGCGCCACTGACGCGAAGGCGTCGGTGGCTCCGGCGCACGGGCACCGGGCGGCCTGCTGCACAGTGGATCCGGCCGCCTGGCGACGCCCTGCCGAACACCCGGTCACGACCGCGCCGGACGCCGGAACCCACCGCGCCATTCACCGTAACTCCGGGGTCTGACAACGCCGGGTCCCGAACCGCTCGCACCGCCGATGACCTGCACATACGCTCCCGACCCCTGGAGCACGTCCCGACCTGGAGGACGCCTGACCCCCGGCTCCGACGTCCTCCCCCTCAACACCGCGGGCGGCCCGTCCCTTCCCCTCGGCGCGTGCCCGGACCGCTGCGCGCTCCCGGCTGCCGACGCGCGCCGACTCCCGCTGCAACGTCGGCGGCGCTAGCTTCGGTCCCATGACCGACATCGCACAGGAATTCGCGTACGACGCGGCAGCCGTCCACGCCGCCACCGACCGTCTCCTGGTCTCCGTGGCCAAGCTCGACGACGAGGCCGTCGGCGAGCCCTCCCTACTGCCCGACTGGACCCGCGGCCATGTGCTCGCCCACCTCGCGCGCAACGCCGACGCCCTCGCCAACCTGCTCACGTGGGCGCGTACGGGCACCCGCACGCCCATGTACGCCTCCCCCGCTGCCCGCGACGCCGACATCGAGCGCGATGCCGGCCGCCCGCTGGCCGCTCACGTCGAGGACCTGCGGTCCAGCGCCGAACGCTGGGAGACGGCCTGCTCGGCCCTGGGCCCCGAGGGCCTGTCGTACGAGGTCGAGATGCGGAACGGCGTCATCGAGCAGGCCGGCCGGCTGCCCTTCCGCCGCCTCGCCGAGGTCGAGCTGCACCACGTGGACCTCGGCGTCGGCTACACGGTCGACCACCTGGCGCCGGAGTACGTGGACGCCGAGCTGGCCTTCCTGGCGGAGCGGCGGCTGAAGGACGACGCGGAGGTCGCCGCGCTGGAGCTGCGTACCGACGACGGGCGGAGCTGGCGGACGGGCCGCGCGGACGGCACCCCGCTCACCGTCAGCGGCTCTCCGACCGCGCTCGTGGGCTGGCTCACCGGCCGCACGGCAGGTGCCGGCCTCGTCACCGGCGGCGGCGCCCGTCTGCCGGAGCTGCCGGACCGCTGACCGCGACACCGTGCCCCCTTCCGGGCACCGGGACGGTACGTGGCCCCGCACGGAGTGCCTCCCGGAACCCGGCCAGTAGGCTGCGGGCATGGCGTACACCGGAGCAGTAAAGGTCGGCGGACCGGCCGACGTACACGAGCTGACCGACCTCATCATCTCCAAGATCGCGGTCGGTCCGATGGACAACAACGCCTACCTGTTGCGCTGTCGCGCGACCGATACGCAGGTACTGATCGACGCCGCCGCCGAGCCGCAGTCGCTCCTCGGGCTGATCGGCGAGAGCGGCATCTCCTCGGTCGTCACCACGCACCGGCACCAGGACCACTGGGGGGCACTGGCGGAGGTGGTCGGAGCGACCGGCGCACGGACCTTCGCCGGCCGCCACGACGCCGAGGGAATCCCCGTACCGACGGACGTCCTGGTCGACGACGGCGACACCATCAGCGTCGGACGGGTCACGCTCACCGCCCGCCACCTGGTCGGCCACACTCCCGGCAGCATCGCCCTGGTCTACGACGACCCGCACGGCCATCCGCATCTCTTCACGGGCGACTGCCTCTTCCCCGGCGGGGTCGGTAACACCCGCGGCAACGCGAAGGACTTCGCCAGCCTCATCGACGACGTGGAGAGCAAGCTCTTCGCACAGCTGCCGGACGAGACCTGGGTCTACCCGGGCCACGGCGCGGACACCACCCTCGGCGCCGAGCGCCCGCACCTCGCGGAGTGGCGCGAGCGCGGCTGGTAGGCCGCGGGAAGCGACGAGCGCGCGGTGTACGGGTGAGGCCCGTACACCGCGCGCTCTTCATGCCTCAGGCGCCCGCGCAGCCCGGACGCCGTCCGGCGGTCAGACGTCTATGGAGCTCTTGTCCTTGCCTTCCGGGGCACCGGCGGCCGCCTCGGCCTGCGCCTGCTTCTTCGAGGCGCGCAGGCTGGTGATCGTCGTGACGATCAGCACGGCGCAGATGACGCCCAGCGAGACCGGGATGCTGATCTCCGGGACGTGCACACCCGACTCGTGCAGCGCGTGCAGCACCAGCTTCACGCCGATGAAGCCGAGGATGACCGACAGGCCGTACGAGAGGTGGACCAGCTTCTTCAGCAGTCCGCCGATGAGGAAGTACAGCTGCCGCAGGCCCATCAGGGCGAAGGCGTTGGCGGTGAAGACGATGTACGGGTCCTGGGTGAGGCCGAAGATCGCGGGGATCGAGTCCAGCGCGAAGAGGACGTCGGTGGTGCCGATCGCCAGCATGACGATCAGCATCGGCGTCATCAGGCGCTTGCCGTTCTCCACGATGAACAGCTTCGTGCCGTGGTACTTGTCGGTCGACGGGAAGCGCCGCTCGACCATCTTCAGGAAGCGGTTCTCCTCGAACTCCTCGTCCTGCTCCTCGGCCCGCGCCTCCTGGATGAGCTTCCAGGCCGTCCAGATGAGGAAGGCGCCGAAGATGTAGAAGACCCAGGAGAAGTTGGCGATGATCGCCGCGCCGGCACCGATGAAGACGGCCCGCAGCACGAGCGCTATCAGCACGCCGACCATCAGCACCCGCTGCTGGTATATCGACGGCACCGAGAACTTCGCCATGATCAGGACGAAGACGAAGAGGTTGTCGACGCTCAGCGACTTCTCGGTGATGAAGCCGGCGAAGAACTCACCGGCCGGCTGTCCGCCGCCGAACACGAGAAGTCCGAGCCCGAAGAGGGCGGCGAGCGCGATCCATACACCGGTCCACAGACCGGCTTCCTTGATCGACACATCGTGCGGCTTGCGGCCGCCGATGAAGAAATCGGCGGCGATGAGTGCGCACAGACCAAGAATGGTCAGCACCCACACGTTCAGGGAAACGTCCACTGCTCCTCCGGCAGGTTCGTAACAACACAACAGCGTCGTCGCTGCCGGAGGTCTCTTCCGCCCCGAGATCGCGCGCTGTGCTCCGCGACGCTGAGTGGGCCGACGCCCCGGGATCTCCATCCGATCCGTGATGACGGGTACGCCGCAGCAGGGAATACTCCCCTCCGCGCAATCGAGAGTAAAGGAACCCCATAAAAAAGTAAAGAGTTAGGCAAAAGCGCTGGTCAGGGCAGATGCAAAGGGCTGACCCGCCTTCCTCTCGACATGCCGGTGGGCGCACGGGCAACGCCCGTACGCCCACCGTTCTCCCCGTTTCCCCGCCTACTTCAGCCCTGCTTCCCTCATCTGGCGCAGCTCCTTCTTCAGCTCGCCGACCTCGTCGCGCAGCCGGGCGGCGACCTCGAACTGCAGCTCAGCGGCGGCCGCCCGCATGCGGTCGGTCATCTCCTCGATCATCTCGGCGAGCTCGGCGGCGGGCCGGTCCGTCGGCACGGCGCCGCCCTTGCCCTTCGCCCCCTTGCCGGCCTTCTCCGCCGCGCCGCCCAGCGCGGGCACCGGCGCCTTGCCCTTGGCGTCCTTCCCGTCGGCCGCCTTGCGGTACCCGGTGCCCAGCAGCTCCTGCGTGTCGACCTCTTCACGCGCGATCGTCGCGACGATGTCGTTGATCTTCTTCCGGAGCGGCTGCGGGTCGATGCCGTGCTCCTTGTTGTACGCGAGCTGCTTCTCGCGGCGCCGGTTGGTCTCGTCGATGGCCTTGGCCATCGCCGGGGTGACCTTGTCGGCGTACATGTGCACCTGGCCCGAGACGTTACGCGCCGCGCGGCCGATCGTCTGGATCAGGGACGTACCGGACCGCAGGAAGCCCTCCTTGTCGGCGTCGAGGATCGCCACCAGGGAGACCTCGGGGAGGTCCAGGCCCTCCCGGAGGAGGTTGATGCCGACCAGGACGTCGTACTCGCCGGCCCGCAGCTCGCGCAGCAGCTCCACGCGGCGCAGCGTGTCCACGTCGCTGTGGAGGTAGCGCACCTGGATGCCGAGCTCCAGGAAGTAGTCCGTGAGGTCCTCGGCCATCTTCTTGGTGAGCGTCGTCACCAGGACGCGCTCGTCCTTCTCGGTGCGCGTACGGATCTCGTGGACCAGGTCGTCGATCTGCCCGTCGGTGGGCTTGACCACGACCTCCGGGTCGACCAGGCCGGTCGGGCGGATGATCTGCTCGACGTGGCCGTCGGCGCGCGAGAGCTCGTACTGACCCGGTGTCGCGGAGAGGTAGACGGCCTGTCCGATCCGCTCCTGGAACTCCTCCCACTTCAGCGGCCGGTTGTCCAGCGCCGACGGCAGCCGGAAACCGTGGTCGACCAGGGTCCGCTTACGGGAGGCGTCGCCCTCGTACATCGCGCCGATCTGCGGCACGGTGACGTGCGACTCGTCGATGACCAGGAGAAAGTCCTCGGGGAAGTAGTCGAGGAGGGTGTTCGGCGCCGTGCCGGGCGCGCGGCCGTCGATGTGCAGCGAGTAGTTCTCGATGCCGGAGCAGGTGCCGATCTGGCGCATCATCTCGATGTCGTACGTCGTACGCATCCGGAGCCGCTGCGCCTCCAGCAGCTTGCCCTGCTTCTCCATCGTGGCGAGCTGGTCGGCGAGCTCGGCCTCGATGCCGGCGATCGCCTTCTCCATGCGCTCGGGGCCCGCCACGTAGTGGCTCGCGGGGAAGACGTACAGCTGCTGGTCGTCGCTGATGACCTCGCCGGTGAGCGGGTGGAGGGTCGACAGCGCCTCGATCTCGTCGCCGAACATCTCGATGCGGACGGCCAGCTCTTCGTAGACCGGGAAGATCTCGATGGTGTCGCCGCGCACCCGGAAGGTGCCGCGGGTGAACGCCATGTCGTTCCGTGTGTACTGGATGTCCACGAAGCGGCGCAGCAGCTGGTCGCGGTCGATCTCCTCGCCGACCTTCAGGGGGACCATCCGGTCGACGTACTCCTGGGGCGTGCCCAGGCCGTAGATGCAGGAGACGGACGAGACCACGACCACGTCCCGCCGGGTGAGCAGCGAATTGGTCGCGGAGTGGCGCAGCCGCTCGACCTCTTCGTTGATCGAGGAGTCCTTCTCGATGTACGTGTCGGACTGCGGGACGTACGCCTCGGGCTGGTAGTAGTCGTAGTACGAGACGAAGTACTCGACGGCGTTGTTCGGCAGCAGCTCGCGGAATTCGTTGGCGAGCTGGGCCGCGAGGGTCTTGTTGGGCGCCATGACGAGGGTCGGGCGCTGCAGCTTCTCGATCATCCACGCGGTCGTCGCCGACTTGCCGGTGCCGGTCGCGCCCAGCAGGACGACGTCCTTCTCACCGCCGCGGATGCGCTGCTCCAGCTCGGCGATGGCCGCCGGCTGGTCGCCGCTGGGCTGATACGGGCTGACGACCTCGAAGGGCGCCACCGTGCGTTCGATCTGGGAAACGGGCCGCATGGCATCAACCGTACGACCCGCCACTGACAACGGAGGTCCGTAACGCCGACAGCGACGCGGCGGATACGTCCGGCCACACGGCGTCACGCCTCGTCGCCCTCCACAGCCTCCCGTCCGCCACTCCCGTCACCTCTAGGGGAGCCGGCGGCGGCACGTAAGGGATGAACAAGCCAAAGCCGCCGTTCGGCGAAGAGGCGACGATCTGCCACCAGGCGCCCTTGAACGCTGGTCAAGCGGCGGTTTCCCGGCTCCGGCAAGGGCCTTCGTTGCACGGGGCACACCACACAAAACGCCCCCGGACGGTCCCAAACCCAGGACACACGACACTTCTCGTTCAATTTATGTCTATCTCTGACCTATCTTCCAGTACACCGCCGCTGGGAACCTGCCGCCGACCACCCCCGCCGACGACGATCCCGAGGAGTCCGTATGCACATTCGGCCTGTTGCCGCCGCTACCGGCGTGCTGATGGGGCTGACGGTGTTCAGCCTCCCCGCTGCCGCCGCCCAGGCCGCGGACCGCCCGAACAGACCGGTCACCGTCGCGCACCGAGGGGCCTCGGCCTACGCCCCCGAGAACACCATTGCCGCGGTCGACGCGGCGCGCCGCATGGGCATCGACTGGGTGGAGAACGACGTCCAGCGCACCAAGGACGGCAAGTTGATCGTCATGCACGACACGACGCTCAACCGCACCACCAACGTCGAGGAGCTGTACCCGGACCGCGCCCCGTGGAAGGTCTCCGACTTCACCCTCGGCGAGATCCGGAAGCTGGACGCGGGCAGCTGGTTCGGCGCGAAGTTCAAGGGGCAGCGGGTCCCCACGCTCGACCGCTACATGGACGCGGTCCGCCACAACCACCAGAAGCTGCTGCTGGAACTGAAGGCCCCCGAGCTCTACCCCGGTATCGAAGCGCAGACCATCAAGGAACTGCGGCGCGAGGGCTGGACGGACCGGCAGCACGTGAAGCACCGGCTGATCATCCAGAGTTTCAACGCTGACTCGGTCAAGAAGGTCCACGAGCTGCGCCCTGACATCAAGACGGGCTTCCTGGGCAACCCGGCCGTCGCCGACCTGCCCGAGTACGCGAAGTTCGCCGACCAGATCAACCCCAGTCACAAAAAGCTGAGCATGGCGTACGTGGCCGCCGTGCACGCCTTCGAGGGGCCGCACGGGCGCCCCCTGGAGGTCTACACGTGGACCGTCGACGACGCGGCCACGGCGAAGAAGGTCGCGGGCTGGGGCGTGGACGGCATCATCACCAACAAGCCGGACGTCGTACGGGACGCCGTGAAGGACGCCGGATTCTCGGTTCCGGCCGCGTGAGGCCGAGCCGTCTCATCGGGGCCACGGGCCCTGCCGTCGGGAGCGGTAGCCGGACTCTCCGCTCCCCACGGCGATTGTCAGTGGGCGGTCCTAGGCTGAAGCCGTGACGATTTCCGAGGAACGCGAAATCCCCGCGGCGACCGCCGCCGAGGGCGGCGGGACGGCCCCGGCGACCACGGGCGAGGTTCCGCAGGCGCCGGCCCGGCCGCCGCGCGACTGGGCCTGGCGGATGCTGGACTCCCCCATCGGTCCGCTCCTGCTCGCGGGCACCGGCACCGGCCTGGCCCTGGTCGTCTTCCACGCCGACGAGCGGGCCCGGGCCCGCTCGCTCGCCCGGCTGCGCGGCGCGTTCGGCCCCGAGCCGGTTTCCGCGATACCGGCGGTGGACACGGCAGCCGTGGAGCTCGTCGCGTACTTCGCGGGTGAACTGCGGGACTTCACGGTGCCGCTGGACTGGTCGCTGTCCTCGGGGTTCAACGAGCGGGTGCTCCGCGAGCTCGCCACCCATGTCCCGTACGGCACGGTCGTCGGCTATCAGGATTTGGCGGACCGGGTCGGCGAGCCGGGGGCCGCTCGTGCGGTCGGCGCCGCCATGGGCTCCAATCCCCTGCCGGTCGTCGTGCCGTGTCACCGCGTCGTCGAGAGCGGCGGCGGACTCGGCGGCTTCGGCGGCGGCCTGGAGACGAAGCGGCAGCTCCTCGCGCTGGAAGGAGTGCTCCCTCAGCCGCTGTTCTGAGGCGCGGCTGCGCGCCTCCGCCGTCGCCCGGCGCCCGGTGAAGCGGCGGGATGTGCCGCTCGGCCGCCGTCACGTCCGTACGTTCGTCCAGCGAAAGGCCCCGCTCATGCCCCGCCAGGTCGCCCTCCTCCGCGGAATCAACGTCGGAGGGCACAAGAAGTTCTCCATGGCGCAGCAGCGCGCGCTGACGGCGGAGCTGGGCTTCCAGGACGTCACCGTCCTCCTCCAGACCGGCAACATCGTCTTCGCCGACCCGGGGACGCCTCCGGAGGAGACCGCACGCACTCTGGAGGCCGGCTTCGCGGCCGCGCTGGGCGTTCCCGTACCGGTCATGGTCCGCACCCGCGACGACCTCGCCGCCGCGGTCGCGGCCAATCCTTTCCCGCAGGCGGTGGCGGAGCCCAAGACGCTGCACCTCACGTTCCTGTCGGAGCCGCCTGCCGACACGGCCCCGCTGGACGTCCTGGACCCGGCCGTGTACGAGCCCGACGTCTTCCGGCTGCTCGGCCGCGACCTGTACCTCTGGTGTCCGGACGGCGTCGGTCGCTCGCGGCTGGCCACGGCCGTCACCGCGGCGTCCGTCAAGCTGGGCGTCACCGCCACCGCCCGCAACTGGAACACCGTCCTCAAGATCCTGGCCGCGGCCGACGCATGACGCTCCGGGGCCGGGTGACCGGTCCGGAACCGGGTGACCGGCCTCGCCGGTCCGCCCCGCGCCGTCCGCTCAGCGCCAGCCGTACCGCTCCCGCAGCCTGTTCACGACGAGGTTGAACCGGCCCCGGTCCAGCGCGCAGGCCTCCCGCCGCATGCCCTCCGGATGCACCCGCAGCACCCGGTCCAGATCGATCCACGACGGCCGTCCGGCCCGGTCCCAGGGCCCCGAGCCGATCGCCACCCACTCGCGGTCGTCGTGCCGCTTGCTGGACAGCTGCACGGCGAGCAGCGTGCCCGCCCGTTCCCGGGCGACGACCAGTACGGGCCGGTCCTTGCCGCGCCCGTCGTTCTCCTCGTACGGCACCCAGGTCCACACGATCTCGCCGGGGTCGGGGTCACCGTCGTGGTCCGGCGCGTACACGGTCCTGACCGCACCGACCGACCGCGGCCACGCCTCCACGGTCGCCGTCGCCCCGGTCCTGCCCGGCAGCGTCGCCGGCTCGCCCATCTCGTCGATTGCCATGGCCCTCACGCTATCGGGCAGTGGATCTTGGATGAGTGCGGGAGGCGGGCAGGGCGATCACTTGAGGTTGGCGATCCCGTGAGGTAGGCGATTGGGGTAGGCGATCACCTGAGGTAGGCGATCACCTGAGGTAGGCGATCACTTGAGGTTCGCGACAAGTCAGGCGCCGCCGGGCCGCCCGATGCCGCTCCATGCGGGGCGCCGCGGATCGTCGGCCCGTACGACCACGTCGGCCGTCTCCTGGGGCGCGACCTCCGCCTCGTACCGCTCGAACGCCGGCAGCGTCCACCGCTCGCTCGCGTCCGTCCGCCGCTCCAGCGCGCCCGGCGAGAGGGCGAGGTGCACGGTCAGGTCGAACGGGAACCACTGTCCGAGCAGCAGCGGCCCGTGCAGCAGCAGTACGCCGCCGGGCGGCAGCTGGACATACGGGCTGCGCGTCGCACGGTCCCGCTCGGGGTCCCACAGGTCGGGGAGGACGCGGCCGCTGCCCCCGGCCTCCAGCGGGTTGAAGACCTCCCGCCACAGTGCCTGCCGGTCGAACCACTCGCCGTAGTACGCGTCCGGGTCGTGCCGCCCGTACTCCAGGCGCAGCGACGCCGGCCGCAGGAACCCGTAGGTGCCGCTCTTCTGCACGGACCGGCCGCGCAGCCGCAGCGCGTCGGCGAGCCGTCCGGCCAGCTCTCCGGGGCGCGCGGCCGGGGCCGCGTCGATACCCACGCGCAGCCACGGACTGCCGTCCTGTGCCGTCCTGCCCGCCGCCTCCTCGGCGAGCGCGTCGGTCAGCCGTTCCCATGTGATCGCTTCCAGCCGCACCCCGCCATTCTGCCGCCGCGGTACTCCTTACGTCATCGACCTGCGGGAACGGGGCGGGTGACGTCCGCCGTTGACCTCCCGCCACACGTAGTTGATCATGAGACGGGAGGCTCTCCGGCCGTACGGACAGCCGGCCGGAGGGTTTCCTCCCCGCACTCCGTCACTGTTGCCGACAGCTGCCCTCGCAGCTCACCCCTGCGCCGGCTCCTGCTGGTGGCCCAGGAGGGACCGGGCCACGGCGAGGTGGTCGGTGGGCTTCCGCAGCGGCGCCTGACTGCGGTGGGTGGGAGCGCGTTCGACGACGGTCGTACCGGTCTCGGCTTCGAGCGCCGGGGCGTAACCGGCCGCACGCAGGGCGTCGAGCGTAGGACCGGGCTCCTGCGCGCTGACGAGCACGGTCGGCGCGATCGCCCGCAATCCAAGATCCCGCAGCGCCCGGTGCGCCGTCAGTTCGTGCAGCAGCGCGGCGTCGTCGGAACGGATGCAGCAGCCGGCGCGTACGACCCGTATGCGCCCGTACGTACGCGCCGTGTCCTTGATCAGGTATGTGAGCGGGTGCGGCAGCGGGCCGGTGGCGGACACCGCGGTGAGGTCGTCGATCAGCGCGTCCGCGGTACGGCCCGCGTCCAGTGCCCGGCGGACGGAGGCGCCGCTGAACCGCCATGCGGTGGCGTTGTCGTCGGACTCGCGGTCGGCGGCGAGGGCGAGCAGCGCGGACAGCTCGGTGGACGGCGGGCCGGGCACGATGGCCGTCAGGTCACCCTGGAACAGCGCCTGTTCGAGCGGTGGCGGGAGGAGCGACCGCAGGGCCGTGCGTAGCGGAGCAGGGTCGACGGCCGTCTCCGCGCGGACGAAAGCCCGGCCGAGGGGCGTGAGCGTGCCGTACGCGACGAGCCCGAGGAAGGCGGCCTCGTCGAGCGTGTGGGCGGTGCGTTCCAGGATGAGCGGCTCGTCGGCGACGGCCAGCGGGCGGTGCCAGGCGGCGACCGCGACCAGAGGGCGCAGCGCCTCCAGGGAAGGGGCGTCCGGGGCCGGGATCGGTACACCGGGGCCGGGCTCGCCCTCGGTGTCGGCCCCGGTGGCGGTGGCGAGCGCGGCGAGCACTCCCTGGCGCAGGGCGGGCGCACGGCGGTCGTCCCCGCGCTCCAGGGCCGTCGGGGTCTCCCCGAACGGCGTCCACGTCGCGATCGCCCAGTGCCCGGCCCACGCGGTGAGGACCGGCAGCAGCCGCTCACCGGGCGGCAGCCCGAGCCAGTCGTCGTAACCGCTGGTGGGCAACGCGATGGTGCCGGTGGGCGTGCGGGTCAGGGCGATCAGGTCGGCCGCGAGCAGCAGGTCGAGGAGGAGCCGGGTGCGCGGCTCGGAGATGCCGGCCGCCTTGGCCAGCCGCTTGATCTCCCGTACGGCGGGCCCGCCCGACCTGCGCAGCGCCGCGGGCTGCACGGCCAGCGCTCCGAGCAGCCGCTCCAGCGCCCCGGCGAGCGCGGCGGCCGCCGCCTGCGACTCGGCGGTCAGGGCGTCCTCGTCGGCAGGGGCGGAGCGCCCGTCCGCATCGGCGTACGCGTCCGTCGCGGTGCGGGGCGAGGGCGCGAAGGCACCGAGGTCTTGGCCGCCGATCAGCTGCGCCGTCCGTGGGGGTACGACGACCCGGCCGTCCCCCGTCGGCGCGGCGAGCCCCGTCTCGTACAGCGCTTCCAGCGCCGCCCCGACGGCCTCCTGATCCGCGGCGCCGCCGTGCCCCGCCGCCTCCAGGGCGGCATGCACGTCCGCCACCGGCACCGGCTCCGCCGCGAGATCCGGGAACGCCAGGCGATGGGCCATGAGGGACTGGTAGCCGGCTCCCGGGTCGGGGGCCGCCGGCCCGTGCGCGGCCTCCCGCGCACGCTCCTGGCTGAGCCGGGCGGTCACGGCCAGCACCTGAAGGCCCGGCTTGTCGAGCCCGAGCACCACTTGGTGGAGCGTTTCGTACGACCACAGAGAAGCGGCCAGTTCACGAAGTCGTGCCGGAGCCGGACGGCGCGACAGCGGCTCGGCGTGCCGGGTGAGGAGCGCGGCGAGCTCTTCGGGCGTACGCCGCGCCAGGGCGTTGGTGAGTGTGTCGAGGCCTTCCACGGGGTGACTCTATTCAGTCGCGAGCAGTGGGGTGAGGGCGCCCACGGGGTCGGCGTCGGCGCGACCGGTGGGCCACCAGTCCTCCGCCCCGGGGTCGGATTCGTACGGATACCAGCGGCCGTCGTGGCCGAAGCGGAGCTGTATGCCGCGGTCGGCGTCCGTGAGGTGGTTGTGCCGGGGACGCATCGCGGGCAGGTCCGCGGCCGACAGGGCACTGCGGGCACGGTCGAAGTCACCGGCCGGCGGGTCCCACGTCGTCTCCAGGAGGCTGAGACCTTCACGGCCGCCCTGCCGCCAGGCGGCCACGGCCCGCGCGACGTCGTTCACCGGCCGGCCGGTGGCCTCGGCGACGCCGCGGTAGATCTCCCGCGTGCTGGCGGTCAGCCCGGAGGTGGGGTGCGCCCCGGCGACCAGCCGGATCGCGTCCTCCCAGAGCGTATGCGCGGGGAACGGCGAAGGCACGTGCCCTGTGGGCGCTGCGCCGGAGGCCGCCGTCGTGCCGGAGACCGCGGTGGCGGCTGCCTGGGCGGCGGCCAGGCAGGCCCGGGCCCGAGCGGCGGCGTCGGCGGCCAGCAGTTCGACGGCGGCCGGGTCGATGGCGGGATCGTCGGCCGTCGGCAGCACCGGGGGCGTGCCGGGGTGCTCCGGTACGGGCAACGGGGGCGGCAGCGGTGGGAGTTCCCGTACGTGCAGCGCGGCGCGGGCCGGTACCACGGGCAGCGCCGCGCGGGCCGCTCGCTCGCTGTGGGCGCTGTGCGTGGCGTTGCGGCGCGAAAGGTCGTCGAGCAGCTCACGCTCGTCGCGCCCGCGCATGAGGAGCAGGACGAACGGGTCCGCGTCCAGGAGACGGGCAGCCTGGAAACAGAGCGCCGCGGCATGCTTGCAGGGATGCCCGCGGTCGGGGCACGAACAGCGCGGTACGAGGTCCCCGGGGCCCGGCAGCAGCCGTACCCCCGCCGCGTCCCTGCGCTCGGCCAGCGCCCGCGGCAGGGTTCTGCCCAGCAGCGCGGCAAGGTGGGCGGGCCGGGCGGCAACGCCGTCGAGGAAGGTTTCCCACACGGCGTCCGGGAAGGGCCGCAGGCGGAGTTCGGCTCGGTAGGGGTACGGCCGGCTGCCCGTCACGGGTGCGGAGATGCGCCCCGGCGCCACGGTGATCCGGCCGACGTGGCCACCGCTCGCGTAGTCCCGGCCGCGCGCGAGCCGCGCCGTGTCGAGCGCCGTGCTCTCCAGGGCGTCGAGCCACGCCCGTCCCCACCAGGTCTCCGCGAACTCCTCGCCGTTCCCGCCGCCGGCCGCCACCGCGGGGAACACCCGGGCCCGCCCCGCGACCCGGCCGGCCTCCGCAGCGCCGTCGTCCACCGCCTGCCCGGCGCCTCGCGCCCCCTCCGACGCGTTCTCCACACGCCCGAGACCCGGTCCCGGCCTCGGCCCCGCAGGCTTCGGCGCCGACGACCGCCTCAGCCGCACTTCACGGGCGGCACCGCGCCCTTCCGTATCGGCCGACGCGTCCTCCGGGGCAGGAGCGGGCGCGACCGGACCGCCGCTGTGATTCGCACCGGTACGTGTCGCGTGAGAGCGCTTCGTATGGGGGTGTTGGTCGTCCGGGTGCTTGTCGTCCGGGCGCTGCGCGTCCAGGTGCTGCCGATCTGGGTGCTGCACGTCCGCGTGCTGCGCGTCCGGGCGCTGCCGATCTGGGTGCTGCACGTCCGGATGCTGCGCGGCTGGATGCTTCGTACTGGGGTCCTCATCGGCGTGGTTGCCGCCGGTAGGACGCTCTTCGGCACAGTTCTCGTCAGCATCAGCACGGTTGTCGCCAGCACCGTGCTCGTCGGCGCGCGTCTTGGTCCGTCCGGTCCGGACCACCGCTTGGCGGGCTCGCTCCGCGGCTGCGCTTCGGCGCACGGCCGATCGCTCCGCGCCCTCCCCGGCCGTTCCCTGCTCCGCCTCCCGGGCCTGCGGCCGGGACGCCTCCTCCCGGGCACGCCTCGCTTCCGGAGCCGCCCGTTTCAACGCCTGCCGGGCCCGCTCCGCTCCCCGGCTCCGGCCTTCGCCCTCTCCACCGGTCGCCGCTGCCGGCCGTTCGACGTTTGCTGCGGCGGCCTCCGACGGCGCCGTCTCCTCGCCCTCACGGATGGCGTTCGCCAGCCTCTGCCCCGTACGTCGCACTGCTCGTCGCGCACGCTCTGCGGCCTCGCTCCGCCGCCCCGCACCGGGTTCCCGGCCGGCCGCGCGCTCCTCGGCCACATCGGCTCGCTCCGTACGCGCCTCCGTACCCTCGCCCGCACTGCGCCCTGTGCCTTCCTCCTCCGTACCGTCAGCGCCCTCGGGCGCGCCCTCGGCCTCCCGGGCACGGCTCGCCTCCACTGCGGCCTCACGTGCCCGCGCCATGGCCCGTCCGCGCTCCAGTTCCCGACGGACCCTCTCCAGCCCGTCGCCCATCGCCGCCGGCTCCTGCTCCTCGTCGTGCCGGCCGCGCTGCTCCTGTCCATCGTGTGCGTGGCCGGTCATGCCGCCCTCCTCAGCGTGACCAGGTCGGCGAGCTCCGCGTCGGTGAGTTCGGTCAGGGCCGCTTCGCCGCCGGTGAGCACGGCCTCGGCCAAGGAACGCTTCGCGGTGAGCAGTTCGGCGATGCGGTCCTCCACCGTCCCCTCCGTGACCAGCCGGTGCACCTGGACGGGCTGCGTCTGTCCGATGCGGTAGGCCCGGTCCGTCGCCTGCTCCTCGACGGCCGGATTCCACCAGCGGTCGTAATGGATCACATGCCCGGCCCGGGTGAGGTTCAGCCCCGTGCCCGCCGCCTTCAACGACAGCAGGAACACCGGCACTTCCCCTGCCTGGAAGCGGTCGACCATCGCCTCCCGCTGGGCGACGGGTGTCCCCCCGTGCAGCAACTGGGTGGGGATGCCGCGCGCGCCGAGGTGCTCTTCGAGAAGGCGCGCCATCTCCACGTACTGCGTGAAGATCAGCGTCGCGCCGTCCTCCGCGAGGATCGTGTCCAGCAGTTCGTCGAGCAGTTCGAGCTTTCCGGAGCGCGCGGTGAGACCGGGCGCGGCCTCCTTGAGGTACTGCGCGGGGTGGTTGCAGATCTGCTTGAGCTCGGTGAGCAGCTTCATCACCAGGCCGCGCCGCGCCATGCCGTCAGCCGCCTCGATACGGGCGAGCGTCTCGCGCACGGCCGCTTCGTACAGCGCCACCTGCTCCCGGCCGAGCGGCACCGGATGGTCGGTCTCCGTCTTCGGCGGCAGTTCGGGGGCGATGCCGGGGTCGGACTTCTTCCGGCGGAGGATGAAGGGCCGGACGAGCCGGGCGAGGCGCTCCGCTGCACCGGGCACCTCCCCGCCTTCGATGTCGCGCGCGTGCAGTGCCCGGAAGGTCTTGAGCGGCCCGAGCAGTCCGGGGGTCGTCCAGTCGAGCAGGGCCCACAGCTCGGAGAGGTTGTTCTCCACGGGCGTGCCGGTGAGCGCCACCCGGGCGGGTGCCTTGATCGTGCGCAGCGCCTTGGCCGTGGACGACTGCGGATTCTTCACGTGCTGCGCCTCGTCGGCGACGACCAGCCCCCAGGAACACTCGGCCAGCCTCTTGGCGCTGCTGCGCATGGTGCCGTACGTGGTGAGGACGAAGCCGCCCTTCTGCAGGTCCTCCAGAGTGCGGCCGGTGCCGTGGAAGCGCCGTACGTGCACGCCGGGGGCGAACCGCTCGATCTCCCGCTGCCAGTTCCCGAGCAACGAGGCCGGGCAGACCACGAGGGTGGGGTCGGGACGGTCCCGATGGAGGTGCAGGGCGATGGTGGTGACGGTCTTGCCCAGGCCCATGTCGTCGGCGAGGCAGCCACCGAGCCCAAGTGCGGTCATGCGGTCCAGCCAGGCCAGACCGCGCAGCTGGTAGTCGCGGAGGGTGGCCTGCAGCGCGGCGGGCTTCTCCAGGGGCGCGGCATCGGAGGTGAGGCGCGTACGGAGGGCGGCGAGCGCTCCGAGCGGTACGACCTCGACGCTCTCCCCGTCGACCTCGGTCTCCCCGGCGAGCGTCACGGCGAGCGCTTCGGTGGGGTCGAGGTACCCCAGCTCCCGTTTCCGGGCCTTGCGTACGAGTGCGGGGTCCACCAGTACCCACTGGTCACGCAGCCGTACGAGGGGCCGGTGCGCCTCGGCGAGCACGCTCATCTCCGCGTCACTCAAGGGGGAGCCGCCGAGCGCCAACTGCCATTCGAAACGCAGCAGCCGTTCGGCATCGAAGAACCCGAACCCGTCGGCCGCCGACCCCGGCGCGGGCCGCAGGACAGCGCTCGCGGTCAGCCCCCGCGCCAGCTCCTTGGGCCAGTGGACGGCGACACCCGCTGCCTTCAGGCGCGGCGCCGCGTCACCCAGCAGTTCGTACAGCTCTTCCTCGTCCAGTGACAGCACATCGGGGACAGGCCGGTCCAGGAGCCGGCCCAGCGGCGGCCAGACCCGGGCCGCCCGGCGGAGTGCGAGCAGCGTGTCCACCTGGGCGCGCGGCCCGAAACCGTCGGGCGCCTCCCCGTCCCACAGCTGCCGCGCATCCGCGACCAGCGTCGGATCGGTGAGATGGCTGACCTGGAGCACCGCCGCCGCGGCCCCGGCCCTGCCGCTCTCCCCGTGGGCGTTCGTCCCGCTCTCCGCTTCCCTCTCCGCGTCCGTCCCGTCGTCAGCATCCGTGGCGCCATCAGCGCCCGTGGGCCCGTCCGCCTCCTTGGACCCGTCCGCGTCCGTGGTCCCCTCGTCCGTCTCTTTCTCCGCGTCCACCGAGAGGTCGAACAGTTCGTGCGCGGCCAGGTCCAGCCGCAGCGAGATCCGCACCCCGCTGTCCACGCCCACGGCGACCTCCGCCGCCCAGTCCCGCGCGCCGGGCAACCGCTGCGGCTCCGCTGCGGCGAACGGCGCGCCCGCCACATGTGCTGCTGCCGGCGTGCGCGGCAGGGCGTCGACGACGGCGTCGATGAAGGCGCGGACCAGTGCGTTCGGCGCATGCAGCTGAAGGGGCTTACTGCCGGGTACCGGGACGGCGTAAGCCTCCGCGGGCATGGCGGCAGCGATCGCCCGCAGCTGGGCGGCATCCTCGGCATCCAGCGGACCGGCGCGCCAGGCATCCAGATCCCCGGCGGTGAGCCCCGGAAGCATGCGACCGCGCGCCACGAGGTGCAGCGCCTGCCAAGCGGCCGCTCCCCAGCAAGCGGTGGCCGGGTGCGCCGCCCGGTCGTGCCGGGCCTGCACCAGCAACGGCAAGGCGTCGGCGACGGACATCCGCAGCGCGGGAACCGTACGGCTGCGGACGGAGTTGCCGTGCCGCCGCACGACCTTCAGCTCCGTGGCTTCCACCGCTCCGACGGCCTCGGGCAACGGCAAGCCGTCCGGACTCCAGAAAGCGATCGTCCCGGCCCGCGGCAGCTCGTCCGGCAGGAACACCGCTGCATGCCGAGCGACTGCCGCCGTCCCCACGGGCCGGCTCGCCAGGGCGCCGAGGAACGGACCTGACGGCGCGGCGCCGGTGGACCGGAACTCCCCGGCCTCATCCCCCGCGCTCATCTCCCACCGTCTCGCCATGCCGTTCCGTTCATGTCGTGCTCCGACTCGTGAGTCTACGGTCGCCCTCATCCGGCCCCCCTTCCCGTCCGCCGGACGATCACAGCGGCAATGCCGCGACCGAGCGTGAGATTCATGGAAACAGACGGCACTGACATCGCCCGCCGAGCGGCCCGGCCGGACAGTTATCCACAGGCATAACCGCTGGTCAAAGAATAATCGCCCGCAGCTTCTCGCGATCCGCTAATGTTCGACCGTCAGTAACTCTCCGTAGTTCACAGAACGCGGCGGGGAAGCATCCACGGCTCTGCCGAGCCCCCGCCGATCACGTTCGCCACTCGTCACCCCGGCACTCGGTACTTGCTGCCTGCTGCCTGCTGCCTGCTGCTCAGCGCTCGCCCCTCATGGACTTCCTCGGGAGGTATTTCCGTGTCCGACCAGCCCTGCTCCCTCACAGCCCCGTCCTCCGTCCTCGCTGCCTCAGCCAGGCCCAGGACGGAGCCCCGCACACCGCGGAACCGAAGCCGCCCACCCGACACACATCCCTCCCACGGCCCGAACCGGCCTACTCACCACTCCCCCACCACGGAGCAGCTGGCCGCCGCCGACGCCTTTCACGCGGGCAGCCATCTCGTGATCCAGGCCGGAGCCGGCACAGGCAAGACGACAACACTGACCATGCTGGCCCGCAGCACCCGCCGTCCCGGCCGCTACCTCGCCTTCAACAAGGCCATCGCCCAGGACGCGGCCCGGCGCTTCCCCGCAAACGTGACATGCAATACGCCGCACTCTTTGGCATACGCGGCCGTCGGCCACCGATTTCGCCGACGGATGAGCGCACCTCGCCAGGCAGCCTGGCGGACGGGGGCCGCCCTGGGCATCGACGCGGGCTTCCGGCTCCGCATCGGCACACGGACAGTGACCGGCAGAGCGCTCTCGTACACCGTCCTGGGCACCGTCACCAGTTTCTGTCGCTCCGCCGATCCAGCGCTGACCGCTGCCCACGTCCCTCGCCTGCGCGGTGCCGAATCGGACGTGCTGCACGACCAGCTCGCCCAGGCCGCCCTCCCATACGCCCGCAAGGCGTGGGCCGATCTCCAGAACCCCGACCGCGGCACCGTCCGCTTCGAGCACGATCACTACCTCAAGATGTGGGCACTGAGCGCCCCGGTCATCGAGACCGACGTCCTGCTCCTGGACGAGGCCCAGGACACCAACCCCGTGATCGAGCAGGTCTTCAGTGCCCAGCGCGCCCACGCGCAGCTCGTGCTCGTCGGTGACTCCGCACAGGCCATCTACGGCTGGCGGGGCGCACGCGATGTGATGACCGGCTTCCGCGGCAGACAGCTCACGCTCTCCCGCTCGTTCCGGTTCGGGCCCGCGCTCGCGGCAGAAGCGAACCGCTGGCTGGCGATCGTCGACGCCCCTGTCCGACTGACCGGCTCGCCGCTGCTCGACACCGAACTGGGCCCGGTCCCCCGTCCTGATGCCGTGCTCTGCCGCTCCAACGCCGGAGCGATGGCAGAGGTCATAAGACTGCTGTCGGACGGACGCAGAGTCGCACTGGCAGGCGGCGGTGAGTCGCTGACGGCGCTGGCCCGGGCTGCGCACGAACTCCAGAGCGGCAACCGCACGACCCACCCTGAGCTAATGCTGTTCGAGTCCTGGGAAGAGCTGCGGGAGTACGCCACCGCCGATCCGTCGGGGCGGGATCTGCTGCCACTCGTCGAACTGCTCGACGAGCACAGCGCGGAGAACGTCCTCCGTGCGCTGCGCTGCCTGTCGAGTGAGGAGACAGCCGAGATCACGGTGTCCACCGCCCATCGCGCGAAGGGCCGCGAGTGGCCGAGCGTGCGTATCGCTGCGGATTTCACGGAGCCGGACGAGCTGGAGGAGACCGGCGAGGACGGCGAACCACTCCCCGGCCCCGTCGACCTCTCCGAAGCACGGCTGGCGTACGTGGCGGTCACCCGGGCACGGAAGCGGCTCGACCTCGGCGGACTGGCCTGGATCAACAGCCACCCGGCCGGCGACGCCAGGATCATCGCCGACCACCTTCGACCACACAACGGACAGTAGCGGCCTGCCCGCGAGGCACCCCTTTTCGCCCTCCCTCGCCCTTCTTCAGTTGTCCACAGGTTCAGTTGTCCACAGGCTGAGCCGAAGGCGTGACGGACAGACCGGCCCGGAGGATCCTTGAGGAGAGGAAGAGAACGGAGGAGGAGTAATCCCAGATCAGCGAGCCTGAGCGGTCAGGAGCCGGCGCGGTGACGAGCCAAGGCTGCCGATGGACCGAGGCAGGGTGAGTGGTGAGTACAGATGCGTACGGGCAGTGAGCCCACAGAGGCAAGGAGTCCACTGAGGACGCGTCGGGCGCTGGCCCTGTGGGGGCTGGTGTGGGCCGCGGCCGGAGCCGTCCTCTTCGCAATGGCCGATCGTCCTGGCTGGGCTGCCGGATGCGCGGTGGTCGCAGCGGTGGCCGCCACGGACCTTGCGATCGTATGCCGGCACATACGTCAGGGTCCGCACTATCAGCCGGGCAAGGACGTACCACCGTACGAACCGGACCGCGGCCGGAACGTCGGGGGCGGCCGGAACGTCGGACGCGGCCACGACCGGTGAGACGCGAATCGGCAGTCAACCCGGCAGCGAACCGGCAGCTGACAAATGACGAACCGGCAAGAGGGGGAGGGGGCGGGGGCGGGGGGGCGGCCCCCGGGGAGGCGAGGCAAGGTACCCGCGCTTACCCCGCCCAGCACCACCCCCCACCCCGCCCTCACTCCCCCAAGTCGCCCGGTGCCAGTGGGAACCGTGCTGCTTCGATGAAGTCCGGGCGGGGGTCCAGTGCCGCGGCCAGGCGGAAGTGACGCATCGCCTCGTCCGGACGGGCGGCGCGCTGGAGGGTGCGGCCCAGGGCGAAGTGAGCGAAGGCGTTGTCGGGCTCGCGTTCCAGTACGACCTGGAATTCCGTTTCAGCAGACCGCAGTTGGGCGGCCAGGAAGAAGGCGCGGGCCCGGAGCAGCCGGGCCGCGGTGTTCTCCGGGTGGGCGGCGATGACCGGGTCCAGTAGCTGCACCGCGCCCCTCGGGTCGCGCGCGGCCAGCAGTTGTTCGGCTGCGCGGAAGTCGATGACATGCGTCTCGGGGGTGCGCTCGGTCACGGCCGTCTCCTCTCCGACACGTACGGGTAACTCACCTCATACGTACGGGCAGCCCGCCTCGTGCCGACGACTGCCCCGTTCAGGCGGCTCGCCGCCTGTAGGCAGCACACTGCGCCGACCGCCCGGTCGCTACGTCGATCCCAACAAGCCCGGTCGCCACAGCATTCCCGACTCCCGTAGGCCATGTTTCCGGCCCCCGCATCGCCGACTCCCGTAGGCCATGTTTCCGGCCCCCATATCGCCGACTCCCGATGGCCGGGTTTTCCGGCTTCCGTATCCCCGACTCCCGACGGTTGGGTTTTCCGACTCCCGCATGCCCCGGCTTCCACCCGCCCCCCGGCCCGGCGCCCTCGCGCCGACCCCGCCCCCACCCCCCGGGCCCGCCTCGGCGTCCTCATCCCAGCACTGGTCCCGGCACCGGCACCCCCAGCTCCCGCTCCCCGGCCCGGCGCCCTCGTCCGGTCTTCGGCCTACCAGCCACCCCTACGAACTGATGTGGTAAGCCTTCCGAAGCGTCTCGTGCACCGTCCACCGGGTCCGGTCGCCCTCGCGCAGAAAGCATGCGTCGCCAGGGCCCACCTCGAGGACCGAACCGCCCTCGACCTCGATGGTGGCGCGGCCGGACACGACCACGAAGAGTTCGTTGGCCTCGACATCCGTGACGACGCCCGGCGTGATCTGCCAGATGCCGCGGATCTGCTTGCCGTCCGGAGACTCCCAGTACACCTTGCCGGTGACGACCGGGTCGCCGGAGACGATCTGGTCCGGTTCCAGCGGCTCGGGCTCCAGTTCGGCGTCCGGGACGCCAGGTATGTTGACGACGAACGAGCCGGGGTCAAGATCGGTAGCAGTCATGGCGGGAGGTTACCGCCTGGTTTCAGCGGGCCTGCAGTCGTTCCCAGACCTCACGTACTTGCGGCTCCAGGGCTTCGAGCGGGCCGTCGTTGTCGATCACGAGGTCCGCGATCGCGAGGCGCTGCTCCCGGTCGGCCTGGGCGCTCATCCGGGCCTTCGCCTCGTCCTCGGTCATGCCGCGCAGTGCCACCAGGCGGCGCAGCTGCGTCTCAGGGGCGGCGTCGACCACGACGATCACGTCGTACAGAGGCGCGAGGCCGTTCTCGGTCAGCAGGGGCACGTCATGGACGACGACCGCGTCTTCACCGGCCGCGGCTTCCAGTTCGGCGGAGCGGGTCCCGACGAGGGGGTGCACGATGGCGTTGAGCGCCTTGAGCTTGTCGGGGTCGGCGAAGACTAGGGCACCCAGTGCGGGCCGGTCCAGGGTGCCGTCCGGGGTCAGTACGTCCGTACCGAAGGCTTCGACGACGGCGGCGAGGCCGGGTGTGCCCGGCTCGACGACCTCTCGTGCGATCTTGTCCGCGTCCACGATCACCGCGCCGTACGACGCGAGCAGCCGTGACACCTCGCTCTTCCCCGCACCGATGCCGCCCGTGAGGCCCACCTTCACCATGCGTTCCACGCTATACGGCGGCCTGGTCCCCGCACAGAGCCGGGTCGGCCCGCGGGGCTCAGGCGCTCCCCTCTCCCAGGTCGCGCTCGCGGTCGGCCAGGAAGCGTTCCAGTTCACGGCCGATCTCTTCGGCGGAGGGGAGCTCGGCCGGTTCGGCCACGAGGTTGCCGCGGGTCTCGGCTCCGGCCACCGCGTCGTACTGGTGCTCAAGCCCGCTGACCAGCGCGACCAGTTCCTCGTCGCCTTCCGAGATCTGCCGTTCGATCTCTTCCTGGGTGCGCAGCGCTTCGGTACGCAGCGTGTGCGCGGCGCCCGGGAGGACCAGTCCGGTCGCGGCGGTGACCGCTTCCAGCGCGGTGAGCGCGGCGTCGGGGTAGGCGGAGCGTGCGATGTAGTGCGGTACGTGCGCGGCGACGCCCAGTACGTCGTGTCCGGCTTCCGCGAGCCGGTATTCGATCAGTGCCTCGACGCTGCCGGGGACCTGCGCCTGTTCGAAGAGGTCGCGGTGGCCCGGGGTCAGGTCGGTGCGGTTGCCGTGCGGGGTGATGCCGACGGGGCGGGTGTGCGGTACGCCCATGGGGATGCCGTGGAAGCTGACCGAGAGGCGTACGTTCAGCCGCTCGACCATCTCGCGTACCGCTGCCGTGAAGCGTTCCCACTCCACGTCCGGCTCGGGCCCGGAGAGCAGCAGGAAAGGCGCGCCGGTGGCGTCGCGGATCAGGCGCAGTTCGATGCTGGGCGTCTCGTAGGAGGTCCAGCGGCCGCGGTCGAAGGTGAGCATCGGGCGGCGGGCGCGGTAGTCCACGAGACGGTCGTGGTCGAAGCGGGCGACGACCTGGTGCGGCAGTCCGTCCAGAAGGGTTTCGACGATCTGGTCGCCGGTCTCGCCGGCGTCGATGTAGCCGTCGAGGTGGTACAGCAGCACCAGCCCGGCGGAGTCGCGGGAGGCGATCGCGTCGACCGCCGCGAGCCCGCTCGGCTCCCATTCGTACAAACCCTGGGGATCCAACACAGTGACCGCTCCTCCTCGATGTCCGCCCCGCACAACGCGGTGCGGGGCGCGGGCATTCCCGGCCCGCGCCCCGTCATCCGCGCTTGCGGGCGGTGAAGGCCCGGAAAAGTTCTCGTCAGTTGACCGGACGGTGATGAACGTCCCTCACCTGACCGGTAATTACCGATGACGGCCCCGTCTTCCGGCGCAGAAACCCGCCGGGTGGGCTGCGGGGCCGCCACGGTGGGCACTCGGTCGTCGGGGAAGGCGTCCCGATGGGTTGACGGTCGTCACATCCGCCTCTACGTTCACGACAGCTCAGGGCATTCACGTAGGCACTCAGCGTTCACGTACACGTTCAGCTGACGCATCGGCCAGCTCAGTGCAGCACCTCAGCCTCAGCACATCGCTCCGTCTTCCCTCCCCCACTCACAGGAAGGCTCCAGGATGCGCACCCCCCGACCTCTCCTGGCACTTCATGCCCGTCCGCTGCTCTGCCTGCCGGTCGCCGCTGCGGTCGCGGCAGGGACGCTGTTCGCCGTCTCCGCCACCGCGGACGCCACCCCGGCGCGCACCCCCGCGTCCGCGCCCATGCCGGCGGCCGGACACGCGCGCGCCGTCATCGACGTCTCCACGGCCGCCCAGCTCAAGGACGCACTGGGCGCCGCTCGCCCCGGGGACACGATTCAGCTCGCGGACGGTACGTACCAGGGCAACTTCAAGGCCTCCGTCGCCGGCAGCGCCTCGTCGCGCATCACCCTGACCGGCTCCTCGAAGGCGGTACTGACCGCGAGCGGGGGCTACGGGCTCCACCTGGACGGCGCGTCGTACTGGACGGTCAAAGGGATCACCGTCACCGGCGGGCAGAAAGGAATCATGACGGACGCCGCCCGTGGCGTCGTCCTGGACTCCGTCACCGTGCACGGCCTCGACATGGAGGGCGTCCACTTCCGCCACTCCAGCAGGGACGGTGTGATCAGGAATTCCCGGATCTACGACACCGGCAGGGACGGCCGGGGCATGGGCGAGGGCGTGTACGTGGGCGGGGCGGGTGATCTCGGCGACAACAGCGACAACGTCGAGATCCGCGGCAACACGATCGGGCCCGGTGTCGGCGGCGAGAACATCGACATCAAGGAAGGCACGACGGGCGCGAAGATCATCGGCAACACGTTCGACGGAAGCGGACTCACCGGCGCCCATTACGACGACTCGTGGGTCGACGTGAAGGGCAACGACGTCGTGGTCGAGAACAACACTGGTACGCACACGACCAACAACGGCTACGAGACGCACACTCAGCAGTCGGGATGGGGCTGCGGAACGGTCTTCCGTGGCAATAAATCCGACCTGAGCGGTGCTTCGGGGTCCGGCCGCTACGGGTTCAACGTCACCAACTACGACGCGGCGGACTGCCCGGTCACGATCACCGGCGACAACACGGTCACGAACGGCCGCGGAATCGCCAATCCGGGCGTACCCGTGGGCTGACCCCTCGCGCCCGCCTTCGTGCCGGGACAACAGCTGCCAGCCACAGCCGCAACCGCGCAACCGCAACCGTCGCAAAAGACCCCTACACACAGCCCGAAGGCCCGCCCCCAAGGGGGCGGGCCTTCGTCGCTATCGGCTAGCGCCTAGCGGTGAGCTTGGTCAGCTCTGGCCGCCGGCGAGCTTCTCGCGGAGCGCGGCCAGCGCCTCGTCCGACGCCAGGGCGCCGGAGTTGTCCGCCGACTCCGAGCTGTACGAGCCGCCGGAGACGTTGCCGCCGCCGCCCTGGCCACCGGCCGCCGGCGCCGCAGCGCCCTCGGCCGCAGCCTGCTCGTCGGCCTCGCGGGACTTGATGACCTGCGCCTGGTGCTGCTCGAAGCGCTGCTGGGCCTCGGCGTACTGGTTCTCCCAGGCCTCGCGCTGGGCCTCGTAGCCCTCCAGCCAGTCGTTGGTCTCCGGGTCGAAGCCCTCGGGGTAGATGTAGTTGCCCTGGTCGTCGTAGGACGCGGCCATGCCGTACAGGGTCGGGTCGAACTCGACCGCCGTCGGGTCGGCACCGAAGGACTCGTTGGCCTGCTTCAGCGAGAGGCTGATGCGGCGGCGCTCGAGGTCGATGTCGATGACCTTGACGAAGATCTCGTCGTTGACCTGGACGACCTGCTCCGGGATCTCCACGTGGCGCTCGGCCAGCTCGGAGATGTGGACCAGACCCTCGATGCCCTCGTCGACGCGGACGAACGCACCGAACGGAACGAGCTTGGTGACCTTACCCGGGACGACCTGGCCGATCTGGTGGGTCCGGGCGAACTGCTGCCACGGGTCTTCCTGGGTCGCCTTGAGCGACAGGGACACGCGCTCGCGGTCCATGTCGACGTCCAGGACCTCGACCGTGACCTCCTGGCCGACCTCGACGACCTCGGACGGGTGGTCGATGTGCTTCCAGGACAGCTCGGAGACGTGAACCAGACCGTCGACGCCACCCAGGTCCACGAAGGCACCGAAGTTGACGATGGAGGAGACGACGCCGGAGCGCACCTGGCCCTTCTGGAGGGTGGTGAGGAAGGTCTGGCGGACCTCGCTCTGGGTCTGCTCCAGCCAGGCACGGCGGGACAGGACCACGTTGTTGCGGTTCTTGTCCAGCTCGATGATCTTGGCCTCGAGCTCCTTGCCCACGTAGGGCTGCAGGTCGCGGACGCGGCGCATCTCGACCAGGGAGGCGGGGAGGAAGCCGCGGAGGCCGATGTCGAGGATGAGACCACCCTTGACGACCTCGATGACGGTACCGGTGACGATCCCGTCCTCTTCCTTGATCTTCTCGATGGTGCCCCAGGCACGCTCGTACTGGGCGCGCTTCTTCGAGAGGATCAGGCGGCCTTCCTTGTCCTCCTTCTGGAGAACCAGGGCCTCGATCTCGTCACCAACCGCGACGACCTCGTTCGGGTCGACGTCGTGCTTGATGGAGAGCTCGCGGCTCGGGATGACGCCTTCGGTCTTGTAACCGATGTCGAGCAGGACCTCGTCCCGGTCGACCTTCACGATGACGCCGTCGACGATGTCGCCGTCGTTGAAGTACTTGATCGTCTCGTCGATCGCGGCGAGGAAGGCTTCCTCGTTACCGATGTCGTTGACCGCTACCTGCGGGGTGGTGGCGGTGGTCTCGGTGCTGCTCGTCATGTGGGAAAGGGCTCCGGTACGGACATTGAAGTCGTAGGTACTGCTACGCCGAGAGCCTTTATCGCTTCTGCAGAAGTCGGACAGCCATGAGGCGCGCCCTCCGGAACTCCGGAGAATCCGGTCAGCGCCTCGAAACCGAGGGGACATGCAACAGATGCGAGCGCGACCTGCTCCGTCTGAGGTGCGCAGGCCCGCAGCGCAACTTGTAGCATACGGGGGCAGCCGGACACGGTCAATGCGCGAAGGCGCACACCGCGGGCGGATCGCCCCATAACCGGCACACGCCGGGCACGAGAGAGCCGCACAGCCTTGCCGTCGCAGGCCACAAGGGCCCGACCAAGATCCACCGCGGGGCTGTGACCAGCTAGGACCAGCAGCCACGCGAACCTCAGAAACTACAAGCTCCGACGAAGAATACGACGACGGGCGCGATGAACCAACACGACGACTCCGCAGCCACCGGCACAGGGGCCGACACCGGCTCCGAAACCTGGGACGACGACTCCGTGGCCGCACGGCGCAGCGCCGGGGACGCGGAGAGCAGCCGGGCCAGCCGTGGCTGGTGGGACCGGAACGCCGACGAGTACCAGAGCGAGCACGGCGCGTTCCTGGGGGACGACCGCTTCGTATGGGGGCCGGAGGGGCTGGACGAGGCCGACGCCGGACTGCTGGGGCCGGTGGCCGACCTGAAGGGCCGGCGCGTCCTGGAGATCGGTGCGGGCGCGGCGCAGTGTGCGCGCTGGCTGGCGGCGCAGGGCGCGCATCCGGTGGCGCTGGACCTCTCGCACCGGCAGCTGCAGCACGCCCTTCGGATCGGCGCCGACATCCAGGCGCGGGGGGCCGAGGGCCCGGGGGTGGCGCTGGTGGAGGCGGACGCCGGGGTGCTGCCGTTCGCGGACGGCAGTTTCGATCTGGCGTGCTCGGCGTACGGTGCGGTGCCTTTCGTCGCCGATCCGGTACGGGTCTTCCGTGAGGTGCACCGGGTGCTGCGGCCGGGCGGCCGCTGGGTCTTCTCGGTGACGCATCCGATCCGCTGGGCCTTCCCCGACGAGCCCGGCCCCGAGGGCCTGTCGGTCGCGGCGTCCTACTTCGACCGCGTGCCCTACGTGGAGCAGGACGAGCGGGGCGAGGCAGTGTACGTGGAGCACCACCGCACCCTGGGGGACCGCGTGCGTGACGTGGTGGCCGCGGGCTTCCGGCTGGAGGATCTGGTGGAGCCGGAGTGGCCCGCGTGGAACACGCAGGAGTGGGGCGGCTGGTCGCCGCTACGGGGCGGGCTGATCCCCGGTACGGCGATCTTCGTGTGCCGCCGGGACCCGTAGACGGCGCCCCTGTCGCCGCCCGGTGGCCGAGCGGCGCCCCGGGGTGCTGCGGTGCGTACGCCGGTGTCCCTTACGAGGCGGCCGGTGCGCCCACGAGAGACTGGGCGGGTGATCCGCCGCGATGAACTCGACGCTCTGCCCGTACGGTCCGCGCTGCCCGCGCTCCAGGAGGCGCTGGAGGGCGCCGGGACGGCTGTCCTGTGCGCGCCTCCGGGCACCGGCAAGACGACTCTCGTACCGCTGGCGCTGGCAGGGCTGACGGAGGACGGTGCGCCCGTACGGAAGGTGATCGTCGCGGAGCCGCGGCGGATCGCGGCGCGTGCGGCGGCCCGGCGGATGGCGTGGTTGCTCGGGGAGCGCGTGGGTGAGCGTGTGGGATTCACCGTGCGCGGGGAGCGCGCGGTGGGGGCGCGCACCGTCGTGGAGGTGGTGACGACGGGCGTGCTGCTCCAGCGGCTCCAGCGTGATCAGGAACTCCCCGGCGTGGAGACCGTTGTACTGGACGAGTGCCACGAGCGGCATCTGGACGCGGACACGACGGCGGCGTTCCTGCTGGATGTGCGGGAGGCGCTGCGTCCGGAACTGCGCCTGGTGGCGGCGTCGGCGACGACGGACGCGGAGGGCTGGTCGCGGCTGCTGGGGGACGCGCCGGTGGTGGCGGCGCAGGGGGTGTCGCATCCGGTGGAGACGGTGTGGGCGCCGCCGGAGCGGCCGGTGCGTCCGGCGCACGGGATGCGGGTGGATCCGGCGTTGCTGTCGCATGTGGCGTCGGTCGTGCGGCGGGCGCTGCGTGAGCGCGAGGGGGATGTGCTGTGTTTCCTGCCGGGTGTAGGGGAGATCGCCCGGGTGGCGGGACAGCTGGCGGATCAGGGGGCTGCCGGGGTCGAGGTGCTGCAGGTGCACGGCCGGGCGCCGGCGGCGGTGCAGGACGCGGTGCTGGCCGGTGCGGGCGACCGGCGGCGGGTGGTGCTGGCGACGTCCGTGGCGGAGTCGAGCCTGACGGTTCCCGGGGTGCGGGTGGTGGTCGACTGCGGCCTGGCGCGGGAGCCGCGGATGGATCACGCGCGGGGGCTGAGTGCGCTGACGACGGTACGGGCCTCGCAGGCGGCGGCGCGGCAGCGGGCCGGCCGTGCGGGGCGTGAGGCCCCGGGGGTGGTCTACCGCTGCTGGTCGGAGGGCGAGGACGGCCGGCTGCCGCGCTTCCCCTCCCCCGAGATCAAGATCGCTGACCTGACGGCGTTCGCGCTGCAGGCCGCGTGCTGGGGTGATCCGGACGCCTCGGGCCTGGCGCTGCTGGACGCGCCGCCGGGCGGGGCGATGGCGGCGGCGCGGGACGTCCTGGGGGCGGTGGGCGCGGTGGACGCGGCCGGGCGGGCGACGGAGCGGGGCGTACGGATGGCCCGGCTCGGTCTGCATCCGCGGCTGGCGCGTGCCCTGCTGGACGGCGCGGCGCAGGTCGGTGCGCGGCGGGCGGCGGAGGTCGTGGCGTTGCTGAGCGAGGAGCCGCCGCGTGAGTACGGCGACGATCTCGCCGACGCCTGGCGTACCGCCCGCCGGGGCCGGGACGCGTACGCCGGGCGGTGGCGGCAGGAGGCCCGTCGGCTGGCCTCTGCCTTGCCCGGCGGCGCGGGCACGGCGGGCGGGCCGGAGGGGGCCGCGCCCGCCACGGTCGGCGGCGGCGCGCAGCACAGCGGCGCGTCGCCGCACGGCGGTGACGCGGCCGCCCCGGTCGACGGCACGTCCGCCACCGCCACTGCCACCGCCGGCAGCGCGTCGGCCTCCGGTGGCGGCGGGTCCGCTTCCCGGTCGGCCGCCGCGTCGGCACATGGCGAGAGCGACGACGTCGTGGCCGGGATCGTGGCGGCGCTGGCCTTCCCCGAGCGGGTGGCCCGCCGGCGCGGCGAGGGCGTGTACGTGATGGCGTCGGGAACGGGTGCGGAGGTCGGCGGCGGGTCGCGGCTGCGGAGTGCCGAGTGGCTGGCGGTGGCGGTGGCGGACCGGCCGGTGACGGCGGCGTCCGCGCGGGTGCGGCTGGCGGCCGTGATCGACGAGGAGACGGCGCGGTCGGCGGCGGGGGCGCTGTACGCCGAGGCCGAGGAGGTCGGCTGGGCGGACGGGGACGTGGTCGCGCGGAGCGTGGCGCGGCTCGGCGCAATCGAGCTGGTGGTGCGGCCGTTGCGGGACGCGGATCCGGCGCTCGTACGCGAGGCGCTGGTGGACGGCCTGCGCAGGGAGGGGCTCGGGCTGCTGCGCTGGTCGGACGGCGCGCGCTCGCTCCGGGAACGGATGGCGTTCCTGCACCGGGAGCTGGGCGCTCCGTGGGCGGACGTCGGGGACGAGGCGCTGCTGGTGCGCCGGGACGAGTGGCTGGAGCCGGAGCTGGGCCGGGCGCGGCGGCGGGCGGATCTGGCGCGGATCGACGCGGGCCAGGCGCTGTCGCGGCTGCTGCCGTGGGCGAGCGGTGAGTCGGCGCGCTTCGACGAACTCGCGCCGGAGCGCATCGAGGTGCCGAGCGGCTCGCGGATCCGGGTGGACTACGCCGGTGACCAGCCGGTGCTGGCGGTGAAGCTGCAGGAGATGTTCGGGCTGCGGGAGTCGCCGCGGGTGGCGGGCGGCCGGGTACCGGTGCTGGTCCATCTGCTGTCGCCCGCCGGGCGTCCCGCTGCCGTCACCGCCGACCTCGCCTCCTTCTGGCGCGACGGCTACCGCTCCGTACGGGCGGAGCTGCGCGGCCGGTATCCGAAGCATCCGTGGCCCGAGGACCCGGCCACGGCCGAGCCGACACGCCATACGACGGCCCGGATGCGACGGGGCTGACTGCGGTGCGGCGGGGCTGACTACGGTGCGGCGGGGCTGACCGCGCGCCGGGCACGCACGGACCGCGCCTCTCGGGTCCTGTCGCCGTTCAGGGAGCCGTCGTCGGCTCGTGGGCCGGGCGTGGACCGGGCGCGGTCGCCGTCCGGCCCGTGCCCCGCCCGGGCGCCGGCCGCGGGCCTCCAGGTACAGGCTCAGGGCCGGCAGGACGGCGCCCGCGTCGAGGAAGGCCCACGGCAGGTCCGTGGTGAGCAGCAGGATCAGTGTGCGCTGGGAGGAGACCAGGTCGACCGTGGCGTCGAGGCAGTCGGGGCGCATCTTCACGTGTCCGGCGAAGGCGGTGACCTTGCCGCCGCCGGGCAGCAGGTCGCCGCCGCGCAGTTCCTCCTTGTGGAGCTCTTCGCCGTTGACGGGCGCGCCGGTGACCGGGTCGACCCAGAACATCCGCTTGGTGGTGTACCAGCGGGCGGTGCCCATCTTTTCGACGGCTTCCAGGGTGACGCCCTTGACCGGCATCTTCTTGGGGAGCGGGGCCTTGGTCCAGGGGTTGGTCTGTTCGAAGTAGTAGACGTCCAGGCCGCGGAAGCGGCGGGTGCCCTTGTAGTGGATGGGTGCCGAGATGTGGGTCTGGGCGTCGAAGTAGGTGTAGTCGCGCTTCTCGATGAGGAAAGGCCACTTGTACTCGATGCCGTCGCGGCGGACCGGCTCGCCGTCGACGGATTCACCCTCGGCGTGTACGGGTTCCTGGGTGTGCGCGTCGAAGATGCAGCGCTCGGGGACCTCGGAGACCATCTTGCCGTCGGGTCCGGCCCTACGGCGCATGGCGGCGGCCTCCCTCAGGGTGCGTCGGTGACGTGGTCGGCGGTCCCTCAGGGGTGCTCCGGGACGGTGGTCAGCAGCAGTTCGGGGGACGTGCGTCCTTCGGGACGCGCCGACGGCCGTGACAGCGAGGACCAGGGCGAGGGCGGCGGCCAGTCCGATGGCGGCTGCTGTGAGGGCACGCATGCTCGGCCTCCCGTTCGACTGCGGTGATTCTCCACCGACCTGACGACGCGTCAGCGGCCCGGGCCGGTGCACCGTAGCAACGGGCGGCAGAGATGAGAACACCTTGCGCCGACGAGGACGCCGGACCCGGCACGAAGACGCGAGGACCGGCATACGGAAGGGGCGCGACGGCTTCCCGTCGCGCCCCTTCGCTGCTTACCGGTGCGGGGGTCAGCCCACCTTCAGGTCCACCAGGAGCACGGCCCCGCCGGCCGTGGTGAGCCGGAGCTTGTACGTCCCGGGGTGGTCGTCGGTGAAGATCTCGGGCAGCTTCAGCAGGCCGTCGGCATCGGTCTTCAGGCCGGCGAGAGTGCGCAGCGGCGCCCCCTTGGCGTCCTTGAAGTACGGGCCTTCGGTGCTCTGTTCCGCCTTCGCGGGGTCCGCCGCGTCTCCGGCGATCACCGTCGCGGTGACGGCCACGCCTGCCGCGGCCTTGCCCTGGTAGGTCGCCTTCACCTCGACGGCGTCGGCGTAGGAGGCTTCGGCCGCTGCCTGCAGCTGCTTGTCGGAGGTGCGGGCGAGGGCGTCGGCCTGCGGCCTGGCCTTGACGGTGACGGTGAAGTCGGTGGCCGGTACGGCGCGGCCCACGGCCGTCGCGCGGACGGTGTACGTCCCGGCCTTCTCGCCGGCGGTCAGGGCGGGCGCGGTGGCGATGCCTTCCTTGTCGGTGGTGACGGTGACCTTGGCGGCGCCGCCCTCGAAGCGGGTGTCGCCGTCGCCGCGTATCTCGTACTGCACCTTCACGCCGGAGACCGTGCGGTCCGCGGTGTTCTCCGCGCGGACCTGGAGCGGGTCGGCGAACGTCTCGCCGGCGGTCGCGCTCCGCTCCTTGGCACCGAGGCGTTCCAGGGAGGCGAGCGGTGCGGGCGGGGTGGGCGCGGGGGGCTTCGTGGGCGTCTCGTTGTTGCCGCCCGGCGTCGTGCCGGGGGACGAGCCGTCGTCCGTGCCGCTGCCGGGCTCGGAGCCCGGGGAGGAGCCGCCGGTGCCTGGCTCGGGACTGGGGCCGGGCTTCGTACCGCCGTCGGAGCCGGATCCGCCGCCGGACTGCGCGTCTTCGCCGTCCTTTCCGGAGTCGGTGTCCTTCCCCGGGGTGGTGCCCTTCCCGGCGCTCTCCCGGTCCTTGGTCCTGTCCGCTGCGTCGCCGGTCTTCCGGTTGCCGGAGCCGCTGCCGGAACCACCGTTCCCACCGCCCGAGTCGTTCGTGCGCGGCCCGGTCGGCAGGACGCCGGCGCCGTCGGGCACCTCGTGCGTGCCCTTGCGGTAGAACTCGTACCAGGACAGCACCGTGCGCAGGTATTCCTCGGAGTGGTTGTAGCCGAGGATCGCGCGGTTCAGGTCTGCCGGTACCGACAGGTCGCGGTCGGCGGCGCAGAGGTAACGGCCGGCCGAGAGGGCCGCGTCGTAGATGTTGTCGGGGTCGCTCGCGCCGTCGCCGTTGGCGTCCGTGCCCCACACCGCCCAGGTGGACGGGATGAACTGCATCGGGCCGACCGCACGGTCGTGCGTGGTGTCGTTGTCGAAACGGCCGCCGTCGGTGTCGGTGATCCGGGCGAAGCCGTTGCCGTTGAGCTGGGGGCCGAGGATGGGTTGCAGGGTCGTGCCGTTCGCGTCGACCGCGCCGCCGCGGGCCTGCCCGGACTCGACCTTGCCGATCGCGGCGAGCAGCTGCCAGGGCAGCTTGCAGCCGGGGTGGGTCTGCGCGAGGGAGGCCTCGGCCTGCTTGTACGCGGCGAGCACGGTCGCCGGTATGCCGGACTCCATGGGGCCGGTGGCTAGGGGGCCGTCCCCGCCCTTCCCCTTGCCGGGCGGCTGCGGACTGCCGAGCGGGGGCAGGTCGGTGAAGTACGAGGAGCCGCCGTCGATCGGGGTGTCGCCCCGAGGGGCGTCCCGGGAACTGCTGCCCGCGGCCTCGGCGGCGTCCGGCGCCTGGGAGGCGGTGAGCGCGGCGAGGGCCAGCGCCGCCACCACACTGGAGGCCGCTCCTCTGCGGAGCCGTCGGCCGAACTTGGCTGCCATACGTCCTACTCCCCCTCCGCGTTGACCCACCGCGCTGGATGCACGGTGTCGCGCTCTCGGCGCTCCAACGCACGCGACACTACGACAACTCCCCCCGCGCAGCTACCGTTCCCGGCTGGCCGTCACCGTCTGCGCACATCCGGCATACTGCCTCGAACCGATCACTCGATCATGCACAGCGGTCGGGGGTCGGTCAGGAGGGGGATCATGCCGTTCACACTCAGTCATGCCGCGGCGGTGCTGCCTGCCCTACGCCGCGACGGTACGGCACGCGGGCCGCTGCTGGCGTCCGCTCTCGTCGCCGGTTCCTTCGCGCCGGATCTGACGTACTTCGCGGACACGGCGGTGCCGGGCGCGATGGCGTTCGGAGAATTCACGCACACGCCGGCCGGTGTTCTCACCGTGGACACGCTCTGCGCCGCGCTGCTGGTCGGAGTCTGGCTCCTGCTGCGCGGTCCGCTGCTCGCGCTGTTGCCGGCGGCGTGGCAGCAGCGCGGTTGGGCGCTGGTGCGCGGCCGGGACTGGCGCAGCCTGTCACGCGGGCAGCTCGCGGTCCGCTTCTGGTGTTCCGCGGTGCTGGGCGCGCTCACGCACATCGTGTGGGACGCGTTCACGCACCCCGGGCGCTGGGGCGTCCGGCTGCTGCCCGTACTGCAGGAGTACGCCGGCGGATGGCCGGTGTACGCCTACGTGCAGTACGGCACTTCGGCGGTGGCGCTGGTGGCCCTGGCCTGGTTCGTACGCTCCGCGCTCCGCCGGGCACCGCGCGCCACCGCGCCCGCAGCGCTGCCCGTGCTCGGCCATCGGGCGCGGCTGTGGTGCGGCGGGCTGCTGACGCTGTGCGTACTGCTGGGCGCCGGACATCGGGTGCTGCGGGCGCACGCGGTGTACGGCGGGTCGGCGACGTGGTTCGACTACGTGCCGACGGTGCTCTTCGGTGCGGGCGCCGGGCTGGGGGCGGGGCTTCCGGTGTGGGCGGCGGCGGTCCACCTCCGCGACCGCCGGCGCCGCCGTACGCAGGCCGCCGCTCCGGCGGAGGAGACGGCGGCCGGGGGCTGATCCGGACACGCTCGTCCGGACCGGTCCCCGGCCGCCTTCCGCAGTCGCTGCGCCACGGCGCCTTACGCGATCAGTGCGCGTGACGCGCTCAGTGCGCCGCGGACTCCCAGTCCCCGCCCGAGCCGACGGAGACGTCCAGCGGGGCACGGAGCTCCACGGCGCCGGCCATCTCGCGCCGCACCAGCTCCTCGACCTGCTTCTGCTCGCCGGGCGACACCTCGACCACGATTTCGTCGTGGACCTGGAGCAGCATCCGGGAGCTGAGCCCGGCGGCGGTCAGCGCCTCGTCGACGCGCAGCATCGCGATCTTGACGATGTCCGCCGCGGTGCCCTGGATCGGGGCGTTCAGCGCCATCCGCTCGGCCATCTCGCGACGCTGGCGGTTGTCGCTGTTGAGGTCGGGGAGGTAGCGACGACGCCCGAGCATGGTCTCGGTGTAGCCCGTGGCCCGGGCCCGGTCGACGACCTCCTGGAGGTAGTCCCGCACGCCGCCGAAGCGCTCGAAGAAGTTGTCCATGAGCTTGCGGGCCTCGTCCGGGCTGATGCCCAGCTGCTGGGACAGGCCGAACGCGGACAGGCCGTACGCCAGCCCGTACGACATCGCCTTGATCTTGCGGCGCATCTCGGGGTCGACCTCGGTCTTGGGCACCGAGAAGACGTGCGAGGCGACGGTGGTGTGCAGGTCCTCACCGGAGGTGAACGCCTCGATGAGGCCCTCGTCCTCCGAGAGGTGCGCCATGACGCGCAGCTCGATCTGGCTGTAGTCCGCGGTCAGCAGCGTCTGGTAGCCCTCACCGACCACGAAGCCGCGGCGGATGGCGCGGCCCTCGTCGGTCCGCACGGGGATGTTCTGCAGGTTGGGGTCCGTGGAGGACAGCCGGCCGGTCGCCGCCACCGTCTGGTTGAAGGTGGTGTGGATGCGGCCGTCCGCGGCGATGGTCTTGATCAGGCCCTCGACCGTCGTGCGCAGCTTGGCCTGCTCACGGTGGCGCAGCATGATCACGGGCAGTTCGTTGTCGGTCTGCGCCGCGAGCCAGGCGAGGGCGTCCGCGTCGGTGGTGTAGCCGGTCTTGGTCTTCTTGGTCTTCGGCAGGCCCAGCTCGTTGAAGAGGACTTCCTGGAGCTGCTTGGGCGAGCCGAGGTTGAACTCGTGTCCCGCGGCGGCGTGCGCCTCGGTGACGGCCTGCTGGACCGCGGCGGCGAACTGCTGCTCGATGCGCTCCAGCCAGCCGCGGTCGGCGGCGATGCCGGAGCGCTCCATACGGGCCAGCAGCGCGCTGGTGGGCAGCTCGATGTCGCGCAGCAGGTCGGCGGCGCCGACCTCCTCCAGGCGCGTCTCGAAGGCGGCACCGAGGTCGAGGACCGTACGGGCCTTGGTCATCAGGGCCTCGGCCTCGGCCTGCTCGTCGGCGCCGAAGGCCAGCTGTCCGTCACCGGCCGCGACGGGGGCCAGGTCACGGCCGAGGTACTCCACGGAGAGCGCGTCGAGGGCGAAGGAGCGCCGGCCGGGCTTGACCAGATAGGCGGCGAGGGCGGTGTCCATGGTGACGCCGTCGATGTGCCAACCGTGCTCGGGGAAGATCCGCATCAGGCCCTTGGCGTTGTGCATCACCTTGGGGCGCTGCGGGTCCGCGATCCACTCGGCGAAGGCCCGGTCGTCGGCCTCGTCGAGCTGGGTCGGGTCGAACCAGACGGCGGGGCCCGCGGTGGTCGCCAGCGCGACCTCGGCGGCCGAGCCGCTGCCCAGCTTCCAGGAGTCGACCGTGGCGACGCCGAGGAGGCTGCTGCCGTGCTCGGCGAGCCAGGGAGCGAGCTGCCCAGCGCCCGCGACGAGGCCGTCGATCTCGACGCCCGGCAGCGGCTCCTCGGTGACCGTGTCCTCCGCTCCGGGGTCGACGGCCAGCAGGCGGTCGCGCAGGCCCTGGTTACGGATCTCCAGTCCCTCCAGGAACACCGTGAGGGCCTGCCGGTCGTAGCCCTCGCGCACCAGCTCGGCGGGGCCGCAGGGCAGCTCGACGTCGCGGACCATCTCGGTCAGGCGGCGGTTGAGCCGCACGGCCTCCAGGTGGTCGCGGAAGTTCTGCCCGGCCTTGCCCTTGACCTCCTCGGCGCGCTCGCACAGCTCCTGGAAGGAACCGAACTGGTTGATCCACTTCGCGGCGGTCTTCTCGCCGACACCGGGGATGCCGGGGAGGTTGTCCGACGGGTCGCCGCGCAGGGCGGCGTAGTCCGGGTACTGGGCGGGGGTGAGGCCGTACTTCTCGAACACCTTCTCCGGGGTGAAGCGGGTCAGCTCGGAGACGCCCTTGGTGGGGTAGAGCACCGTGACATGCTCGCTGACCAGCTGGAAGGCGTCCCGGTCGCCGGTGACGATGGACACCTCGAAGCCCTGCTCGGTGGCCTGCGTGGCGAGCGTGGCGATGATGTCGTCCGCCTCGAAGCCGTCGGTCGCGAACCGCTTCACGTGCATGGCGTCCAGCAGCTCACCGATCAGCTCCACCTGCCCCTTGAACTCGTCCGGGGTCTTGGAACGATTGGCCTTGTAGTCGGGGAACTCCTCCGACCGCCAGGTCTTGCGCGAGACGTCGAAGGCCACCGCGAAATGGGTGGGCGCCTCGTCGCGCAGGGTGTTCGCCAGCATCGAGGCGAAGCCGTACACGGCATTCGTCGGTTGCCCCGTGGCGGTCGTGAAATTCTCCGCGGGCAGGGCGAAGAACGCCCGGTACGCCATGGAGTGCCCGTCCATCAGGAGCAGCCGGGGACGCCCTCCCCCCGCCGTCTCGCTGCCGGTCGTTTCGCTCTTCTTCGCTGCCTTTGCTGCCACGCCCCCGATCCTGCCACGCCCCACTGACATTCCCCGACGCGACGGCCGCGTGACCGCCCGCGCGCTGCCTGTGGACAACGTCGTCACCCGTGTCATCACGCCCTGTGGACGGCCCGTCGACGGCCGGTGGCCCGTGACAGGATCGGTGGCGACCGGAAGGACGGTGCAGGGGACTGTTCCATGCATGACCCAGATGGCTGAATGGTGATATACAGAACGGCTGCTCGCGCAGGGCAGTACAGCAGCAACGGCACCCAGGGAGACCGCCATGGCAGGCAAAGCACCCGAGTCGGATCCGGTACAGGACGCACCCGAGGTCAGCAGCCCCAAGCACTCGGCCGTCGGGCTGCCCGCCATCACCAACGCCCTGCGCATCTCCCGGCAGCAGATGGGCGTGAAGCGCACGGCGCTGACGCTGCTGCGCGTCAACCAGAAGGAAGGCTTCGACTGCCCCGGCTGCGCCTGGCCCGACCCGGACCACCGGCACGCCGCGGAGTTCTGCGAGAACGGCGCCAAGGCCGTCGCCGAGGAAGCCACCCTGCGGCGCGTCACGCCCGCCTTCTTCGCCGCCCACTCCGTCGCCGACCTCGCGAAGCGCAGCGGCTACTGGCTCGGCCAGCAGGGCCGCCTCACCCAGCCCATGTACCTCGCCGAGGGCGCCACCCACTACGCCCCGGTGTCCTGGGACCGCGCCTTCGACATCGTCGCCGAGGAGCTGACCGGCCTCTCCTCTCCCGACGAGGCCGTCTTCTACACCTCCGGGCGTACGAGCAATGAGGCCGCGTTCCTGTACCAGCTCTTCGCCCGCGAGTTCGGTACGAACAACCTCCCCGACTGCTCGAACATGTGCCACGAGTCCTCCGGCTCGGCCCTCACCGAGACCATCGGCATCGGCAAGGGCAGCGTCTCCCTGGAGGACCTCCACAAGGCCGACCTGATCATCGTCGCCGGTCAGAACCCGGGCACGAACCACCCCCGCCAGCTCAGCGCCCTGGAGAAGGCCAAGACGAACGGCGCGAAGATCATCTCGGTCAATCCGCTGCCCGAAGCCGGCCTGGAACGCTTCAAGAACCCCCAGACCCCGCGCGGCCTGGCCGGCGGCGGCACCTCCCTCACCGACCTCTTCCTCCAGATCCGCCTCGGCGGTGACCAGGCCCTCTTCCGGGCGCTGAACCACCTGCTCCTCACGACCGACGGCGCGCTCGACGAGGACTTCATCCGGGAGCACACGCACGGCTTCGAGGAGTTCGCCACCGCCGCGCGAGACGGCCTGGACTGGGACGAGACCCTGCGGGCCACGGGCCTGACCCGCGCCGAGATCGACCAGGCGCTGCGCATGGTCCTCGCCTCGAAGCGGACGATCGTGTGCTGGGCGATGGGCCTCACCCAGCACAAGCACTCCGTCCCCACCATCCGCGAGGTGGTCAACTTCCTGCTGCTGCGCGGCAACATCGGCCGCCCCGGCGCCGGCGTCTGCCCCGTACGCGGCCACAGCAACGTCCAGGGTGACCGCACCATGGGCATCTTCGAGCGTCCCGCGCCCGCCTTCCTGGACGCCCTGGAGAAGGAGTTCGGCTTCGCGCCGCCCCGCGAGCACGGCTACGACGTCGTACGGGCCATCCGGGCGCTGCGCGACGGGCAGGCCAAGGTCTTCTTCGCCATGGGCGGCAACTTCGTCTCCGCCACCCCCGACACCGAGGTCACCGAGGCCGCCGTACGCCGGGCGAACCTCACCGTCCACGTCTCCACGAAGCTCAACCGCTCGCACGCCGTCACCGGCGCCCGCGCGCTGATCCTGCCCACCCTCGGCCGTACCGAGAAGGACGTGCAGAGCAGTGGCGAGCAGTTCGTCACCGTCGAGGACTCCATGGGCATGGTGCACGCCTCCCGCGGCCGCCTGGCGCCCGCGAGCCCGCACCTGCTGTCCGAGCCGGCCATCGTCTGCCGCCTCGCCCGCCGGGTCCTCGGCAAGGACAGCCGCATACCGTGGGAGGAGTTCGAGCAGGACTACGCCACGATCCGCGACCGCATCGCGCGCGTCGTCCCCGGCTTCGAGGACTTCAACGCCCGCGTCGCGAGCCCGGACGGCTTCGCCCTGCCGCACGCGCCCCGGGACGACCGCCGCTTCCCCACCGTCACCGGCAAGGCCAACTTCACCGCGGCACCGGTGGAGTACCCGGACGCCCCTGAGGGCCGGCTGCTGCTGCAGACGCTGCGCTCGCACGACCAGTACAACACCACGATCTACGGCCTGGACGACCGCTACCGCGGCATCAGGAACGGCCGCCGCGTGGTCCTGGTCCACCCCGAGGACGCCCGTGTGCTCGGCTTCGCCGACGGTGCCTACGCCGACCTCGTCAGCGAGTGGACCGACGGCAGCGAGCGCCGCGCGCCCGGCTTCCGCGTCGTCCACTACCCCACCTCGCGCGGCTGCGCCGCCGCCTACTACCCGGAGACCAATGTCCTGATCCCCCTGGACCACACGGCCGACACCAGCAACACCCCGGCCTCGAAGTCGGTGGTGGTCAGGCTGGAGCCGACCGCGTCCTGACCCCCGGGTGCGGCGGGCCGGGCCCCGCCGCACCACGCCCCACGCCGCCCAACCGGGCGCGCACCCGCCCCTGCCCCGGCGCGTGCGCCCCGCGCCCGGCCCCGCGGTCTCCTCGCCCCGCCACGCCCGTGGCCCGCGCCCGCGCCCCGCCGTGGGCCGACGCCCGCTGCCCCAGGCCGCACGCTACCCAGCACCCGCCCGCGCCCCGCAGTGACGAGCCGCACAGCTGTCCGCACCCCGAACTGAGCGCTCGCTCAGTAGCCTGTGGTCGGCACGACGCCCCGCTGCGGCCCGCGGCCCATATCGCCGCCCCGTACGCGTACGGCCACGACGGACACCGCACACCACGACGAACAGCGATCACGACGAGCAGCGCGAGCGAACGGAGCCGCACGCCATGGGCGAGCAGACCACGACCACGTTCCCCCAGGAAGTCCTCGACCAGTGGGCCGGCCAGGGGCTGGACCTGCCTTCCCTGTTCTCCGCCGGCCACCTCGGCACGCGGATGAGCGTGCAGGTCGTGGAGGCCTCCCCGGAGCGGGTCGTCGGCACCATGCCCGTCGAAGGCAACACCCAGCCCTACGGCCTGCTGCACGGCGGCGCCTCCGCCGTGCTCGCCGAGACCCTCGGCTCGGTCGGCGCCATGCTCCACGGCGGCCCCGGCAAGCTCGCCGTCGGCGTGGACCTGAACTGCACCCACCACCGTGGCGTGCGCACCGGCCTGGTCACCGGCGTGGCCACGCCCGTGCACCGCGGCCGCTCCACCGCCACGTACGAGATCGCCATCACCGACGAGCAGGGCAAGCGCGTCTGCAGCGCCCGCCTGACCTGCCTGCTGCGCGCCGCCGAGGCCCCGGGGCAGCCCTCCTGACCTGGCGCGTTCAGTTCGCAGGCGGCCCCGCTCCGGACCATCCGGAGCGGGGCCGTCGTGCGTCCCGGCCCGGCACGTCCGGGACGCGTGCACCACGGTTCCGGACGGACGGTCGCCCGCGCCACGCGCCGCCCTAACGCTGTGTAACACACACGCAATATGCCTCCGCCGCACTTCTCCCCAGGCCGCGGCGCCGCCGCTCCCGCACCGCCGCCCGCACCGCATTCCGGACACATCAGGGACGCCGCGCGGCAAACTCCCTTGTGGAAGTGCAAGTTGGCGCTCCGCCTGGCGTACACGCACCTGCTGTAAGGACCATCAGTACTAAACGCTCATCGCAGGTCATAACAAGAGCGTCACATCCTCGTCGGCGCCACTGACCCGGCCGACGAGACCGCTCTACCATCACCGCCAGTCACCGCGCCGCCGGGCGCGCTGTACCAGCACGGCCTGTACCACCCCGTACAGCCCGGCGCGCGAACGGTCACGCAGTGGCGTGGCCGCGCCAGGGGAAAGGACTGATCGTGCGTCACCGTTCCTTGCTGATACTCACCACCACGGTAGCCGCCGGCGCCCTCACGCTCTCCGCGTGCGGCTCCCGCGGTGAAGACAAGAGCGGCGACGGCTCCAAGGCCACCGTCGTCATCGGCCTCGACGCCCCGCTCACCGGCGAACTCTCCGCCCTGGGCCAGGGCATCAAGAACTCCGCCGACCTCGCCGTGAAGATCGCCAACAAACAGAACGAGGTCGAAGGAGTCACCTTCGAGCTGCGGCCCCTCGACGACAAGGCACTGCCCAACGCCGGCCAGCAGAACGCCACCAAGCTCGCCGGTGACAAGGAAGTGCTCGGCATCGTCGGCCCGCTGAACTCCGGCGTCGCCCAGTCGATGCAGCAGGTCGCCCAGTCCAACGGCGTCACCCTCATCTCCCCGGCCAACACCACGCCCGACCTCTCCCAGGGCAAGAACTGGAAGAAGAACGAGCGCAAGCGCCAGTTCTCCACCTACTTCCGCACCGCCACCACCGACGAGGTCCAGGGCGCGTTCGACGGCCAGTACGCCTTCGAGAAGATGAAGGTCAAGACCGCCTACGTCATCGACGACCAGAAGACCTACGGCGTCGGCCTCGCCTCCTCCTTCAAGGACCAGTTCACCAAGCTCGGCGGCAAGATCGTCGGCACCGAGCACGTCAGCCCCGACGACCGTGACTTCAAGGCCGTCGTCGCCAAGGCCAAGAGCGCCGACCCCGACCTCGTCTTCTACGGCGGCGAGTACCCGGCCTCCGGCCCCCTCAGCCAGCAGCTCAAGGACGGCGGCGTCAACGTACCTCTCATGGGCGGCGACGGCATGTACAGCGCCGACTACATCGAACTGAACAAGAAGGCGCAGGGCGACTACGCGTCCTCCGTCGGCAAGCCCGTCGAGCAGCTGGAATCCGCCAAGAAGTTCATCGCCGACTACAAGGCCGCCGGCTACAAGGACGCCTACGAGGCCTACGGCGGCTCCACCTACGACGCCACCTGGGCCCTCATCCAGGCCGTCAAGCAGGTCGTCGCCGACAACAACGGCAAGCTGCCCGAGGACGCCCGCAAGAAGGTCGTCGACGCCATGAACAAGGTCTCCTTCGACGGCGTCACCGGCAAGGTCGCCTTCGACAAGTACGGCGACACCACCAACACCATGATCACGGCCTACCAGGTCGACGACAAGCAGTGGAAGGCGCGCTTCAGCGCCGAGTTCAAGAAGTTCGACAAGAGCTGACCCGGCACCATCACCGCCCCCACCGGGCCGCGCCGACAGGACACCCCAGCCCCGGCGCGGCCCGCGGCACACCGGCACACCCCCCGCCTGCCCGGCCCACCGGCACCTTCCCACCCCACGGAGGCCCTGCGGTGAACGAACTGCCGCAACAGCTGGCCAACGGACTCATCCTCGGCGCGATGTACGGACTCATCGCGATCGGCTACACGATGGTCTACGGCATCGTCCAGCTCATCAACTTCGCCCACGGCGAGATCTTCATGGTCGGCGGCTTCGGCGCGCTGACCGTCTACCTCGCCCTTCCCCCCGGTATGTCCCTGATGCTGGCCCTTCCCTTCATGCTCATCGGCGGCATCGTCGTGTCGGTGCTCGTCGGCGTAGCAGCGGAACGATTCGCCTATCGGCCCCTGCGCGGCGCGCCCCGCCTCGCCCCCCTCATCACCGCCATCGGCCTGTCCATCGCACTCCAGCAGGCCGTCTGGAAGTGGTACCCCGACGCCAAGAAGGCCCGGGTCTTCCCCCAGTTCAAGGGCGACGCCTTCGACGTCCTGGGCGCCACCGTCCAGCGCGGCGACCTCTTCGTCCTCATCGCCGCCCCGCTCTGCATGATCGCCCTCGGCTTCTTCGTCTCCAAAACCCGCAGTGGCCGCGCCATGCAGGCCACCGCCCAGGACCGCGACACCGCGGCACTCATGGGCATCAACACCGACCGCATCATCGTCCTCGCCTTCGCCATCGGCGCGGCCTTCGCCGGCGTCGCCGCGGTCGCCTACGGACTGCGCACCGGCGAGGTCCAGTTCCGCATGGGCTTCATCATGGGCCTGAAGGCGTTCACCGCGGCCGTACTCGGCGGCATCGGCAACATCTACGGCGCCATGCTCGGCGGCGTCGTCCTCGGCATCGCCGAAGCCCTCGCCACCGCCTACGTCGAATTCATCCCCGGCATGACCCAGTTCGGCGGCGGAGCCTGGAAAGACGTCTGGGCCTTCGTCCTCCTCATCCTCGTACTCCTCCTGCGGCCACAAGGCCTCCTGGGCGAACGCGTCGCGGATCGGGCGTGATAGCGATGACCACCACACCCACCCCGAAGACAGCCGCCAAGACCGGCCTCACCACCACTGCGGGGCTCCTTCCCCTCCCCGCCCGCGCCGCCCGCGTCATCACCGCGGCCGGAGCCCTCGCCACCGCCGCCTCCACCGGCCTCTCCTGGACCTGGAGCAGCGAATTCCCCGGCGACCTCACCTACTACGGATCCCCCGCCGGACTCCAGCTCATCACCCTCATCGGCGCCCTCCTCACCCTCGCCTTCGCCCTCGCCGGCCTCGGCGTCCGCGGCCTGACCGCACTCACCCCCGGCGGCCGCAACGCCCCCGCCCTCTTCGCCGCCCTCGGCACCTTCACCGCCACGTGGTTCACCCTCGGCGCCATCGCCGTACAACTCGGCGGCCTGATCAACCTCGAACCCGGCGGCTTCCTCGCCGGCATCACCGCACTGATCACCCTCATCGGCGCCCTGGGCCTCCCCGCCGACCACACCCCCGGCACACCACCGCGCGGTCCCTGGCAACGCTTCACCAACAGCTGCGCCGCCGTCCCCACCCCACGGCCCGCCAGGCAACTCCCCTCCTGGGCCGAGATCCTCCTCATCGCCGTCGCCTTCGGCATCGCCCTCTACGCCTTCACCTACGGGATCGACGCCGAGGACGGGCCCCCCTTCGTCGGCTACCTCCTCTTCGTCGGCTTCGCCGTCCCCGCACTCCACCGCGCAGGCCTGATCAGCCGCCTCACCGCACTCACCCGCAAACACCGCGGCATCGCACTCGCCGCCGCCTTCATCTCCGCGGCAGCCTTCCCCTTCACCCAGGAGACCGATGAGTACACGATCATCGGCGCCAACATCCTGATCTTCGCGACCGTCGCCCTCGGCCTGAACGTCGTCGTCGGCCTCGCCGGCCTCCTCGACCTCGGATACGTCGCCTTCCTCGGCGTCGGCGCCTACGCAGCCGCCCTCGTCTCCGGCTCCCCCGAATCCCCCTTCGGCATCCAATTCCCCTTCTGGGCCGCCCTGCTGACGGGAGCCGCCGCCTCACTCCTCTTCGGCGTACTGATCGGCGCCCCCACCCTGCGGCTCCGCGGCGACTACCTCGCCATCGTCACCCTCGGCTTCGGCGAGATCTTCCGCATCGCCATGCTCAACCTCAACGGCACCACAGGGCCCGACGTCACCAACGGCGCCATGGGCATCCCCAACATCCCCAACCTGGAGATCTTCGGCTTCAACTTCGGCGAACCCCACACCATCCTCGGCGTCCCCATCGCCACCTACGGCAACTACTACCTCCTCATGATCCTCGTGACGGCCTTCGTCGTCCTCGTCTTCCGCCGCGCCGCCGCCTCCCGCATCGGCCGCGCCTGGATCGCCATCCGCGAGGACGAGACCGCCGCCATCGCCATGGGCATCAACTCCTTCCGGCTCCGCCTCCTCGCCTTCGCACTCGGCGCCGCCCTGGCAGGACTCGCCGGAACCGTCCATGCACACGTAGTAACGACCGTCACACCCGAGCAGTTCCAGTTCGCCGGACCCCAGCCGCCCAACTCCGCCTTCCTCCTCGCCGCCGTCATCCTCGGCGGCATGGGCACCCTCAGCGGCCCCCTCGTCGGCGCGGCGCTCCTCTTCCTCATCCCGGCCAAACTGGACTTCCTCCAGGACTACCAGCTCTTCCTCTTCGGCCTCGCCCTCGTCCTGCTCATGCGGTTCCGCCCCGAAGGGCTCATCCCCGACCGCCGCAAGCAACTCGAATTCCACGAGACCGGCCAGCTCGACGTACCCGACGTACCCGAACAGCGCCTGAGCGACGACACCACCGGCGCCACGAAGGCAGGGGCGTGAAGACACCATGACCACACCCACCACCGCCACGAAGAACGGCGGCGCCGTCCTCGAAGCCGCGGGCGTCACCATGCGCTTCGGCGGACTCACCGCCGTACGCGCCGTCGACCTCACCGTCGCCCCCGGCGAGATCGTCGGCCTCATCGGCCCCAACGGCGCCGGCAAAACCACCTTCTTCAACTGCCTCACCGGCCTCTACACCCCCACCGAAGGCACCGTCAGCTACAAAGGCACCCGCCTCTCCCCCAAACCCCACCTCGTCACCCAGGCCGGCGTCGCCCGCACCTTCCAGAACATCCGCCTCTTCGCCAACATGACCGTCCTGGAGAACGTCCTCGTCGGCCGCCACACCCGCACCAAAGAAGGCCTCTGGTCCGCTCTCCTCCGAGGCCCCGGCTTCAAGAAGGCCGAACGCGGCAGCGAGACCCGCGCCATGGAGCTCCTCGAATTCACCGGCCTGGCCGCCAAACGCGACCACCTCGCCCGCAACCTCCCTTACGGCGAACAGCGCAAGCTCGAGATCGCCCGCGCCCTCGCCAGCGAACCCGGCCTCCTCCTCCTGGACGAACCCACCGCCGGCATGAACCCCCAGGAGACCCGCGCCACCCAGGACCTCGTCCTCGCCATCCGCGACCAGGGCACCGCCGTACTCGTCATCGAGCACGACATGCGCTTCATCTTCAACCTCTGCGACCGCGTCGCCGTCCTCGTCCAGGGCGAAAAACTCATCGAAGGCACCGCCGACGTCGTCCAGGCCGACGAACGCGTCGTCGCCGCATACCTCGGCACGCCCTTCGAAGGCGCACCGGGCGACGAGGAAGCCGCCGAGGTCGACGCGGCGGAGGCACACGCCGCCGAAGCGCGAACGGCCGGCACACAGGCGCCCGGCGCGCAGGCACCCGAAAAGCGGGCCCCCTGGAGGCCGTCGGCCGAGGACCACACGACCGGCACCCGGACGGCCGAGGCCCCGCCGGGTCAGGGCCAGGACCAGGGCCACGCGCCCGACGAGAACGCCCCGAACGGAGACGCGCGATGACCGCCCTGCTCGAAGTCGAGGACCTCCGCGTCGCCTACGGCAAGATCGAAGCCGTCAAGGGCATCTCCTTCACCGTCGGAGCCGGCCAGGTCGTCACCCTCATCGGCACCAACGGCGCCGGCAAGACCACCACCCTGCGCACCCTCTCCGGCCTCCTCAAACCACTCGCCGGAAAGATCACCTTCGACGGCGAACCCCTCACCGGCGTCGGCGCCCACAAGATCGTCGAACGCGGCCTCGCCCACTCCCCCGAAGGCCGCCGCCTCTTCCCCCGCCTCACCATCGCCGAGAACCTCCAGCTCGGAGCCTTCCTCCGCAAGGACAGCACCGGCATCGAACGCGACATCCAGCGGATCTACGAGCTCTTCCCCATCCTCGGCGAACGCCGCAAACAAGCCTCCGGCACCCTCTCCGGCGGCGAACAGCAGATGCTCGCCATGGGCCGCGCCCTGATGTCCCGCCCCAAACTGCTCATGCTCGACGAGCCCTCCATGGGCCTCTCCCCGATCATGATGCAGAAGATCATGGAGACCATCACCGAGCTGCGTTCCCAGGGCACGACGATCCTCCTCGTCGAACAGAACGCCCAGGCCGCGCTGTCGCTCGCCGACCACGGACACGTCATGGAGACCGGCAGGATCGTCCTCTCCGGCACCGGCCAGGACCTCCTCCACGACGAATCGGTCCGCAAGGCGTACCTGGGCGAGGACTGACCACCGCGCCGAAACCCGTACGGACGCCCGTACCGACGCACGTACCGAAGCCCGCGCCGACGGGCGCGCGCATACGCCGAGGGCCGCACCACGATCATGGTGCGGCCCTCGGCGTACGTACCTCTCACCGCCTCCCGGCACCGCCACACGGCGCGCCCCGAGGCAGCCGGCTACTCGGAGGGGCTCTCCTTGTCCCTCTCCTTCTGCTTCTTCTCCTCGGCGTCCTCGATGACCGCCTCGGCGACCTGCTGCATCGACAGCCGCCGGTCCATCGACGTCTTCTGGATCCACCGGAACGCCGCGGGCTCGGTCAGCCCGTACTGCGTCTGCAGAATGCTCTTCGCCCGGTCCACGAGCTTGCGGGTCTCCAGGCGCTGCGTGAGGTCCGCGACCTCCTTCTCCAGCGTCCGCAGCTCCGTGAAGCGGCTCACGGCCATCTCGATCGCCGGCACGACGTCGCTCTTGGAGAACGGCTTGACCAGGTACGCCATGGCACCGGCGTCCCGCGCCCGCTCGACCAGCTCGCGCTGGGAGAACGCGGTCAGCATCAGCACCGGGGCGATGCTCTCCTCGGCGATCTGCTCGGCCGCGGAGATGCCGTCGAGGACGGGCATCTTCACATCGAGGATCACCAGGTCGGGGCGGTGCTCACGGGCCAGCTCCACGGCCTTCTCACCGTCTCCGGCCTCGCCGACGACCGTGTACCCCTCCTCCTCCAGCATCTCCTTGAGATCCAGGCGGATGAGCGCCTCGTCCTCGGCGATGACGACGCGGGTGGTCTGCGGCGGGACGTGCGACTGCTCGTCGGCGACGGGCTGCTCGGGCTCGGCGGCGCTCACGTGACTCCTCGTTCCAGGCAGGTGGTGCCCCACGAGCCTACCTATCTCCTGTATGTTTGGAGAACGGCGGGTCTCGACCCACCTTCCTTTGCAAGGCCCCGGTAGCCCAATTGGCAGCAGGCAATGGATTCAAAACCCATACAGTGTCGGTTCGAGTCCGACCCGGGGCACTTTACCTTCGATTCGAAGACCAGACCATCTCGGACTGATCTTCACTCCGTCCGGTGAACATCCCTTCGATCCGACCCGCGACGGCAAAGATCGCGCCACGATCTGCGATGTGTACGACATCGTGACGCGAAAGCGCGCCCTCTCCCTGCTGGACCGAGGCCACAGTCTCAACTCCGTGAGCAAGCAGACGGGAATATCCCGCGCTGCGATCCGGCAGTGGTGCGTACGCATCGAGCCGATCTCCCGCACCACGCAATGCCCCCGATGCGAACACGTACCGCGTCCGCCGGACGCCCCCGAGGCGTACGCGTACCTCCTGGGCCTCTACCTCGGTGATGGCTGCATCAGCCGTCATCCCCGCGGCAGCCACGCACTCCGTATCGCGTGCGCAGACGCGTGGCCCGGGCTCATCACCGAATGTCGTGAAGCGGTTTCCCGTGTGCGCCCTGAGAACAGCGTCTGCCGCGTACGCAAACAGGGCTGTGTCATGGTGACCAGCTTCAGCCGCCACTGGCCGTGCCTCTTCCCGCAGCACGGGCCCGGCAGGAAGCACACCCGATCCATCGTCCTCGAACCCTGGCAACAAGCCATCGTGGACGCGCACCCCTGGCAGTTCATACGCGGGCTGATCCACTCCGACGGCTGTCGGATCACCAACTGGACGACGCGCACGGTCGGCGGTGAACGGAAGCGTTACGAGTATCCGCGGTACTTCTTCACCAACAAGTCCGACGACATCAGGAAGCTCTTCACGGACACCCTCGCCAAGGTAGGCGTCGAGTGGTCGATCCTGGCACGCGGCTCGAGCCCGTTCAACGTCTCCGTGGCCCGACGGGCGTCCGTGGCGCTCATGGACGCCCACGTCGGACCGAAGTACTGAACCCGGCATGCGGGCCGGCGTCACTGCGACGGGTCGGCCTCGCCGATGTGGTGGACGCGGACCAGGTTCGTCGTGCCGGGGACGCCGGGGGGTGAGCCGGCCGTGATGATGACGACGTCGCCGGGGCGGCAGCGGCCGATGCGGAGGAGCTGTTCGTCGACCTGCGCGACCATCTCGTCCGTGGAGTCGACCGTCGGGCCGAGGAAGGTCTCGACGCCCCAGGTGAGGTTCAGCTGGGAGCGCGTGGCGGCTTCCGGTGTGAAGGCGAGGAGGGGGATCGGCGAGCGGTAACGGGAGAGCCTGCGGACCGTGTCGCCGGACTGCGTGAAGGCCACGAGGAACTTTGCGCCGAGGAAGTCGCCCATTTCGGCGGCGGCGCGGGCGACGGCGCCGCCCTGGGTGCGGGGCTTGCTGGTCTCGGTGAGCGGCCGCAGTCCCTTGGCGAGGATGTCCTCCTCGGCGGCCTCGACGATGCGGCTCATCGTGCGGACGGTCTCGGTGGGGTACTTGCCGACGGACGTCTCGCCGGAGAGCATCACCGCGTCCGTGCCGTCGATGACGGCGTTGGCGACGTCAGAGGCCTCGGCGCGCGTCGGCCGGGAGTTGTCGATCATCGAGTCGAGCATCTGTGTCGCGACGATGACCGGCTTGGCGTTGCGCCGGGCGAGCTTGACCGCGCGCTTCTGAACGATCGGGACCGTTTCGAGCGGCATTTCGACGCCGAGGTCGCCCCGCGCGACCATGATGCCGTCGAACGCGGCAACGATGTCGTCGATGTTGTCGACCGCCTGCGGCTTCTCGACCTTGGCGATGACCGGCAGCCGGCGGCCTTCCTCCCGCATGATGCGGTGGACGTCCTCGATGTCGCGGCCGCTGCGTACGAAGGACAGGGCGATGACGTCGGCGCCGGTGCGCAGGGCCCAGCGGAGGTCGTCCTGGTCCTTCTCGGAGAGGGCGGGGACGGAGACGGCGACGCCGGGGAGGTTGAGGCCCTTGTGGTCGGAGACCATGCCGCCTTCGATGACGCGGGTGCGGACCTTCGGCCCGTCGACGCCGGTGACTTCGAGGGTGACCTTGCCGTCGTCGACGAGGATGCGTTCGCCGGTGGTGACGTCGGCGGCGAGCCCTTCGTAGGTGGTGCCGCAGACGTGGCGGTCGCCCTGGGTGTCCGGTTCGACGGTGATGGTGAATTCGTCGTCGGGTTCGAGGAGGACGGGGCCTTCTCGGAATCGGCCGAGGCGGATCTTCGGACCTTGAAGGTCGGCGAGTACGCCGACGCTGCGGCCGGTCTCGTCGGATGCCTTGCGGACCCGCTCGTAACGCGCCTCGTGGTCGGCGTAGGTGCCGTGGCTGAGGTTGAAGCGGGCCACGTCCATTCCGGCTTCGACGAGTGCCTTGATCTGCTCGTACGAATCTGTGGCGGGTCCCAGGGTGCAGACGATCTTTGCTCGGCGCATGTTTCGACCCTATGACTTACCGGCGGGTAGAGACCTGTGGGGAAGTGACTGGCCAACGTCGGTGGGGTGAAAGGCTCTTGACAAGTATTGCAATGTGCGGGCGACCGCTCCTATGAGCAGCTTTCGAGCCTTGCACGTGCACTCGTACGCACGTCCGCACACTCTTTTCGGGATCTCTGATGATCGCCGTTCAGAGCGCGGGGCGCGTCATCGTGAAGCGCGCATTGACGTGTGCGTGCACGGTCTGCCGCTGCGGTTCGAGGTCGAGCGCGGGCGCGGTCTCTTCATGGGCTGCGCCTCCGTAGGCGGCGCCGCGGGAGCGGAGCATGGGGTTGCCGCCGGGTGCGGGGGTCTCGGCGCCGATGTCGGCGAGTTCCAGCAGGGCGTCGAGGCGGGCGCCGAGCGCCTCGGCGTATTCGCGGGCGCGCTGTACGGCTTCGCGTACGGCCTGCTGGCGGGCTTCGCGATGGGCAGGCGAGTCGGGCCGCAGGTCCCACCAGGGGCCGGTGACGCGGGTGAGTTCGAGGTCGGCGAGGCGGGTGGCGAGTTCGCCGAGTGCGGTGAAGTCGGTGAGGGTGGCGGTGAGCTGGACGTTGCCGTGGTACGCGCGAATGCGTTCGCCGCGGCCCTTGTGGGTGAGCTGGGGCGTGACGGTGAAGGCGCCGGTGGCGAGCTTCTCGACGGCTTCACCGTAACTCTTGACCAGGTCGAGGACTTCGGTGTTGCGGCGGGTGAGGTCCTGGAGGGCGGTACTGCGGTCGGTGCCGCGGGCCTGGACGGTGATGCCGATGCGGGCGATCTCCGGGTCGACTTCGAGGCACGCTTCGCCGCGTACGGCGACGCGGGGGACGTCCGGGGTGCCGTACGGAAGGGCCCCTGCGGGGCTTTCGCTGGAGGTGAGGGGGGTGGGTTCGTCGGTCATGTGGCGGGGGGCTCCTTCGGGTGGCGCGGTGCGGCCGCGTCCGGGGCGGCCGGTGCGTCTTTCTGGGCAGGTCCTCGCACGGCTTCTGTCCAGAGCCTCGCACGGTGGCCGGGGTTTGTCAGGCGAGTGCGGGAGCGGCCCGCGGTGTGGCGGTCATCTGATCGCAACCTGTGAGGGGTGTTGCGGGAGTGACGCCTGCGCCAGAATCTACGCGCGTTGTTCCGTTGTACCACCGGATGTGTACGACCAGATGTGTACGACCAGTTGTACGCCAACGGTTCGCAGGGATGCGGACGGTCAAGGAGAGGTCATGCCGCTCGATCGCAGAACGTTTCTCGGGACTTCCGTCGCCACGGGCGCCGGGGTCGCGCTGACGGGCGCCGCCGCGGCCCCGGCTGTCGCGGCGAGCGGACCGTCGGGCGCCCCGCTCGCCGCCGGTCACGGCCACGGCCACGGCCACGGCCACGGCGGCAAGCGGTACGCGTTCACCGTGATGGGTACGACCGACCTCCACGGCAATGTCTTCAACTGGGATTACGCGACGGATGCCGAATTCGACGACGCTGCCCACAACGACGTCGGACTGGCGAAGATTTCGACGCTGGTGAACGAGGTGCGTGCCGAGAAGGGCCGCCGCAACACTCTGCTGATCGACGCGGGTGACACCATCCAGGGAACGCAACTGGCGTACTACTACGCCAAGGTGGACCCGATCACCGGCGCGGGCGGCCCGGTGCACCCGATGGCCCGGGCCATGAATGCCATCGGTTACGACGCCGCGGCGCTCGGCAATCACGAGTTCAATTACGGCATTCCGGTGCTGCGCAAGTTCGAGGAGAACTGCGACTTCCCGCTGCTGGGCGCGAACGCGGTGGATGCCACGTCGCTGCGCCCGGCGTTCCCTCCGTACGTCATCAAGCGGATGCGCACCCCGCACGGCCGGGATGTGCGCGTGGGAATCCTGGGGCTCACCAATCCCGGCATCGCGATCTGGGACAAGGCGAACGTCCAGGGGAAGATGGCGTTCCCCGGCCTGGAGGAACAGGCCGCGAAGTGGGTGCCCCGGCTGCGTGCGCTGGGTGCGGACGTGGTGATCGTGGCGGCGCATTCCGGGTCGAGCGGTACGTCGTCGTACGGGGATCAGCTGCCGTACGTGGAGAATGCGGCCGCGCTGGTGGCGCAGCAGGTGCCCGGTATCGACGCGATTCTGGTGGGCCATGCGCACACGGAGATCGCGGAGTACCGGGTGAAGAACGAGCGGACGGGCCGTGAGGTGGTGTTGTCGGAGCCGCTGAAGTGGGGCCAGCGGCTGACCCTGTTCGACTTCGAATTGGTGTGGCAGCGCGGTCGTTGGTCGGTGGATTCGGTGTCGGCGCGGGTGCTGAACTCGAATACCGCCGAGGAGGACGGGCACATATCCGGTCTGCTGCGTGACGCGCACGCCAAGGTCGTTCGTTACGTGAATCAGGTGATCGGCCGCTCGACGGCGCGGCTGTCGGCGGCCGAGGCTCCGTACAAGGACACTCCGGTGCTCGATTTCATCGCGTTCGTGCAGGCGGAGGTGGTGCGGAAGGCGCTTGCCGGGGGTGCGTACGCGGATCTGCCGCTGGTGTCGCAGGCGTCGTGTTTCTCGCGTGCGGCGGAGGTGCCGGCGGGTGAGGTGACGATCCGGTCGATGGCGGCACTGTATCCGTTCGACAACACGCTGGAGGCGCGGGTGCTGACCGGGGCACAGTTGAAGGAGTACTTGGAGTTCTCCGCCCGGTATTACGTGCAGACGCCGTCGGGCGGTGAGGTGGATCCGGCGAAGCTGACGAATGCGGACGGCATTCCGGATTACAACTATGACGCGGTGAGCGGGGTGTCGTACGAGATCGACATCGCGCAGCCGGCGGGCCGGCGGATCGGGAAGCTTCAGCTGGACGGCAAGCCGGTGGATCCGGCGGCGCGTTTCGTGCTGGCGGTGAACAATTACCGGGCGAGCGGTGGGGGGAATTTCCCGCATGTCGCGAAGGCGGAGCAGGTGTGGGTGACATCGGACGAGATCCGGAATCTGATCATTGAGTGGGTGAAGCAGTCGGGTTCGATCGATGCGGCGCGTTTCGCGTCAGTGGACTGGAAGCTGACGCGGGACGGTGTTCCGGTCTTCTGACGGGCGTGTGGTGGCCGGCGGCTGGTGCGGGAGCCGCCGCCCGCCGGGCGTTCGGTGGTGGGGGTGGGGCTGCGGTGCCAGGCCGAAGGTGGTGAAGGCGGTGCGGTCGGGGAGGGGGTAGGGCGTGGTGCCGGTGAGGTGGTTGAGGATGACGGCGCTGCGCCAGGCGGCGAGGCCGAGGTCGGGTGCGCCGACGCCGTGGGTGTGGCGTTCGGCGTTCTGTACGTAGACGGAGCCGGTGACGCGGGCGTCGAGGTCGAGCCGGTGGTGGACGTCGATGCGGGGGCGGCCTGCGGTGTCGCGGCGGAGGTAGGGGTCGAGGGCGCCGGTGAGGGCGTCGAGGCTGCGTTCGCGGTAGCCGGTGGCGAGGACGACGGCGTCGGTGGTGAGCCGGCTGCGGGTCTGCTGGTGGGCGTGTTCGAGGTGGAGTTCGACGGTGCGGGTGCCGATGCGGCCGGCGGTGCGGACGGTGACGCCGGGGGTGAGGACGGCGTCGGGCCAGCCGCCGTCGACGGTGCGTTCGTACAGCTCTTGGTGGATGGCGGCGATGGTGTCGTGGTCGATGCCCTTGTAGAGCTGCCACTGCTGCGGGACGAGGGCGTCGCGGGTGGCTTCGGGGAGGCCGTGGAAGTAGCGGGTGTGGTCGGGGGTGAACTGCTCCAGGCCGAGTTTGCTGTATTCCATGGGCGCGAAGGCGGGGGTGCGCGCCAGCCAGTGCAACCGTTCGTGGCCTGCGGGGCGATTGCGGAGCAGGTCGAGGAAGATCTCGGCGCCGGACTGGCCTGAGCCGATGACGGTGATGTGGTCGGCGGCGAGCAGGCGTTCGCGGTGGTCGAGGTAGTCGGCGGAGTGGATGACGGGGAGCGTGGGGGCGTCGGCGAGCGGCTGGAGCGGTTCGGGGATGTGGGGTGCGGTGCCGATGCCGAGGACGACGTTGCGGGCGTAGGTCCGGCCGAGCGCTTCGGCCTCGCCCTCGGCGTCGAGCTGGGTGTGGTCGATTTCGAAGACGGCGTGTTCGGCGTTCCAGCGAAGGGCGTCGACCTGGTGGCGGTAGTGCAGGCCGGGGAGGTTTTCGCTGACCCAGCGGCAGTACGCGTCGTACTCGGCGCGCGGGGCGTGGAAGCGCTCGGCGAAGTAGAAGGGGAAGAGCCGGTCCCGGTGCCTGAGGTAGTTCAGGAAGCTCCAGGGGCTGGTGGGGTCGGCGAGGGTGACGAGATCGGCGAGGAACGGGACTTGGAGGGTGGCGCCTTCGATCATGAGACCGGGATGCCAGTGGAAGGCGGGGCGCTGGTCGTAGAAGGCGCAGGTGAGGCCGGTGAGGGGCTGGGCGAGCGCGGCGAGTGAGAGGTTGAAGGGGCCGATGCCGACGCCGACGAGGTCGTGAGGGGTGCGCGGGTCCGGGGCGGTGGCGGTGGTCATCGGGGGGCGTGGCCTTCCACTAGGTCGAGGAGGGTGCGCAGGTCGTCGGGGTGCGCGTGGGGGTTGAGGAGGGTGGCCTTCAGCCAGAGGCCGGTGGAGCCGGTGGCGCGGCCCAGGACGGCGTGTCCGTCGTGCAGCAGGCGCCGGCGGATGGTGGCGACGGTGGTGTCGTCGGCGCCGGTGGGGCGGAAGAGGACGGTGGTGAGGGTGGGGCGTGAGTGCAGTTCGAGGGTGGGGCGGGCTTCGACGAGGTCGGCGAGGGTGCGGGCTGCGGTGACGGTGCGGTCGACGAGGTCGGCGATGCCGCGGCGGCCGAGCGCCTTGAGGGTGACGGCGATCTTGAGGATGTCGGGGCGGCGGGTGGTGCGCAGCGAGCGGCCGAGCAGGTCGGGGAGGCCGGCTTCGGTGTCGTCGTCGGCGTTGAGGTAGTCCGCGCGGTGGTCCAGGGGGGCGAGGTCGCGGGCGTCGGGGACGGCGAGGAATCCGGCGGCGACCGGCTGCCAGCCGAGTTTGTGCAGGTCGAGGGTGACGGTGTGGGCGCGGTCCAGGCCGGTGAGCAGGTGCCGGTGGGTGTCACTGAAGAGGAGCGGGCCGCCGTACGCCGCGTCGACGTGGAACCGGGCGCGGTGTGCGGCGGCGGTGTCGGCCAGGGCGGGCAGGGGGTCGATGGCTCCGGAGTCGGTGGTGCCGGCGGTGGCGACGACGAGAAGGGGCTGTCCGTCGAGGCGTTCGAGGGTGGCGGCGAGGTCGCCGGGGTCGAGCGTTCCGTCGGGTGTGGGGACGGTGACGGGCGCGGGCAGTCCCAGCAGCCAGGCGGCGCGGTGGATGCTGTGGTGTGCGTTGGCTCCGCAGACGACTCGCAGGGGCGGCCCGGCGGGTCCGGCGGGGGCGGTCTGTGCCGGGTGGGCCGTGTGGGGGTGAGTGAGGGTGTGAGTGCAGGTGTGCGGGCGGCCGGGGTGGTCGGGGCCGTGGACGGCGCGGTCGCAGGCGCGGTGTCCGTCCCGCTCGCCGGTGGGCACGCCGAGCTGGCCGCCGGTGTGCCGGACGCCGTGGTCCCGGGTGGCGTCGGTTCCGGCGCCGTGGGCGCGGGCCGCGTGCTCCCGGGTGGCCTCGCGCTCCCGTGCGGTGTGCTCCGCAGCGGCCGCAGCGGCTTCGCGCTCGCGGGCCGTCCGGTCGCGGGCTTCCTGCTCCTGGGCGGCGTGTTCGCGGGCCAGCAGTACGGCGAGCTGGTTGGACTCCGTACCGCCGGTGGTCACCAGGGCGTCGGCGTCGCGCCCGTGGGGGTGGACGAGTTCGGCGAGTGCGCGGGTGGTCAGGGCTTCCAGTTCGGATGCGGCGGGGGCCTGGTCCCAGGAGTCCATGGAGGGGTTGAGGGCCGAGGCGGCGAGGTCGGCGGCGGTGGCCAGGGCGAGCGGCGGGCAGTGCAGGTGCGCCGCGCAGTGCGGGTCGGCGGGGTCGGCGGCCCCGGCGGCGAGGGTGCGGACGAGCGTGCTCAGGGCGGCGTGCGGTCCTGCGCCGGTGTCCGGGAGGAGCGGCGCGCAGGCGTGCTGCACGGAGTCGGCGACGGTCTCGGGGCCTCCGGCCGGCAGCGGTCCGCCCCGCTCGGCGGCGCCGGTCTCCAGGGCGTCGAGCACGGTGTCGAGCAGCGGCCGCAACGCGCGTGGGCCGTTCCGGCCGCCGGCCAGTGCGGGACTGGAAGGAGCCGTCGCGGTGGGACCGGGCGCCGCGGCAGGTGCGGGGACGCGGGTGCTGGTCGCGGGCAGCGGCGTCCCGGACACGGACGCTTGGGCGGGGCCGGTGGCGGGTGCGTCGAGTACGGTGACGGCACCCGCCCGGGCGGAGGCCTGGGGTTCGTGGTCGTCCTCCGCCGGTGTCGCCTCGCCTCCCGTCGTGGTGGTGTCGGGTTCGGTCCTTACGGGGTCGCGGTGGCTGGGGGTGCTGTCGCCTGGGGCCGGGGCGCCTGGGGCGGGCACAGGCATGGGTGTGCCCTTCTTGTCGGGGATTCGATCGGTTTAGGGCGACCTAAGTTACTTCCGTTGTCGAGCCCTTCGCCGAGATGCGGGCGGAGTCCACTCTCACGAGGGACGCACGTGCTGGTTGAGCCGCTCGCATCTGATAGAAGCCCCGCGGCGCCTCGCCCCTCCCCCAGCCACGGCCTGCTACGGGGCGGCCGCGTGTCGTTCCGTACGCATCACCCCTGACCGTTCCGGACGGCCAGCGCGCGGCGCAGGTCGTCGAGCTGGTCGGCGAGCTTGCGCCGGAGGGCCGGGGTGGGTGCCGCGTCGCGCAGGCAGGCCTCACCGAGCCGGAGGGTTTCCGGTTCGACGAACGGGGCGGGGAAGGCGTACCGGCCGGCGGCCTCGGCCAGGGCTGCGCCGCGACGGTCGGCCAGGGCGACGGCGTCGGTGAAGTACCGCTGCACGTAGGGGCGTACGAGGTCGGCCTGTTCGGGCGCCCAGAAGCCGGTGGCGGTCGCGGTGAAGAGATAGGTGGACAGGTCGTCGGCGGCGTCGGTGGTGAACATGGCCTCCCAGGCGGTCTTCTTGGCGGCCGGGTCGGGAAGCGCGGCGTGGCAGCGGGCGGCGCCTTCCTTGCCGCTGGCGCTGGGGTCACGGGTCAGCTCGGCGTCGATGGCGGCGGGCGTGGTGGCGCCGAGGACGGCGAGGCGGCCGAGGATGCGCCAGCGCAGTTCGGGGTCGAGGACGGGGCCGCCGGGAACGCTGTCGCCGTCGAGCCAGTCCTGGATGCCTTCGGGGGTGGTGGCGCTGTCGATGAAGGTGCGGACGGCGGCCAGGCGCAGGCCTTGGCCGTCACCGTTCTCGCTGCCTTCGGTGCGGCGCAGGATGTCGCGGCAGAGGTCGGCGAGGGTGGTGAGGGCGGCGGAGCGGTCGGCCGCGGGGAGGTAGCGGTCGGCGATCTGGGTGCGGGCGAAGGCCAGGATGCCTTGGACGAGGGCGGTGTCGGTCTCGTGCGGGAGGTGGGTGCGGACGGCTTCCAGATACGCGGCGGGGGGCAGTTCACCGTCGCGGACCATGTCGCGGGCGGCGTTCCACACCACGGCGCGGGTGAGGGGATCGGGGAGGCCGGAGAGGGCGGCCTGCACGGTGGTCCAGGAGGCGGGGTCGAGGCGGACCTTGGCGTAGGTGAGGTCCCGGTCGTTGAGGAGCACGAGGTCGGGGCGGCGGCCCGGGAGGGTGTGGGTGCGGCCTTCGGGCAGGTCGTGGGTGAGGGGTGCGCGGGGGACGAGGCGGCCGGGGGCGGTCGGGTCCTGGTCGTAGAGACCGATGGTGAGGTGGTGGGGACGGTGTCCCTGGTGGGTGACGGTGAGCGTCCAGGAGCCGTCGTCGGTCTCGTCGATGACGGGGGTGAGGGTGTCGACTCCGGTGGTGCGCAGCCACTGGTCGGCCCAGGCGTGGACGTCACGGTCGGTGGCGCGGGCGAGGGAGTCGGTGAAGTCGGCGAGGGTGGCGTTGCCGAAGCGGTGCCGGGCGAAGTGGTCGTTGATGCCGGCGAGGAAGTCCTTCTCACCCATCCAGGCGACGAGTTGGCGCAGGGCCGAGGCGCCCTTGGCGTAGGAGATGCCGTCGAAGTTGAGAAAGGCGGAGGCGGTGTCGGGGACCGCGTCGGGCGCGGGGGCGACGGGGTGAGTGGAGGGGCGCTGGTCGGCGTCGTATCCCCAGCTCTTGCGGGCGACGCCGAAGTCGGTCCAGGTGTCGGTGAAGTGGGTGGCTTCGCTGAGGACCTGGTAGCCCATGTACTCGGCGAAGGACTCGTTGAGCCAGATGTCGTCCCACCAGGCGAGGGTGACGAGGTCTCCGAACCACATGTGGGCCATTTCGTGGGCGATGACCATGCCGCGGGTCTGGCGCTCGGTGTCGGTGACGGCGGAGCGGTAGACGAATTCGTCGCGGAAGGTGACCAGGCCGGGGTTCTCCATGGCGCCGGCGTTGAATTCCGGGACGAACGCCTGGTCGTAGGAGTCGAAGGGGTAGGGCTCGTCGAAGAGCTGGTGGTAGCGGTCGTAGCAGCGGCGGGTGATGTCGAAGATCTCTTCGGCGTCGGCGTTGAGGTACGGCGCGAGGGAGCGGCGGCAATGGATGCCGAAGGGGAGGCCGGCGTGCTCGGTGCGGACGGAGTGCCAGGGGCCGGCGGCGACGGCGACCAGGTAAGTGCTGATGGGCGGGGTGGGGGCGAGAGCCCAGTGGCCTTCGGGGGCGCGGGTGGCGCGGGAGTTGCCGAGCACGGTCCAGCCATCGGGGGCGGTGACGGTGAGGGCGAAGACGGCCTTGAGGTCGGGCTGGTCGAAGGCGGGGAAGACGCGCTGGACGTCCTCCATGAACAGCTGGGTGTAGACGTAGGTCTCGCCGTCGGCGGGGTCGGTGAAGCGGTGCATGCCTTCGCCGGTGCGGGAGAAGCGCATCGTGGCTTCGACGCGCAGCTCGTGCTCGCCGGGGGTGAGGCCGGTGAGCGGGAAGTGGTTGTCCGCCAGGTCTGCCGGGTCGAGGGGGTGGCCGTCGAGGGTGATGCTGTGCAGTTTCTCGGGCTTGATGTCGAGGAAGGTGTCGCCCGCGGTGCGCGCGCTGAAGCGGATGGCCGCGCGGGTGGTGAAGTGTTCCTCGCCGGCGGTGAGGTCGAGGTCGATGTCGTAGTGGTGGACGTCGAGGATGCGGGCTCGGGTTTGCGCTTCTTCGCGCGTCAATGCGGGCATGCCGTCATGCTGCCGCAGGTCGGCGGCTTCGCGCAGCCATGCCCGGCAGCCTGTGGATAACTCGCCGGGAGTTGACCGGACCGGCCGCTGAGTGCGCTGCGGGCGGGGCGTGCGGTCCCGCGCCGAGGCTTTTCTGCCGTCGGTCCGCCGTGGCTTCTCAGTACTAAGATTTCGGATGGATCACGGCCGGGAGCCCGGCCCGAGGGGCGAGCCCGGGGAGGGTGCCGAGATGGCGAGGAAGACGGCGGCGCAGGACGCGGTTGCCGGCATCATCGAGGACTGGCGGCGGGAGCGTCCGGAGCTGGACACCTCTCCGCTGGAGGTGCTGGCGCGGCTGCACCGTACGTTCCTGCGGTACAGCGCGAAGCTGACGGCTTCGGTGGAGTCGCACGGTCTGTCGGTGGCCGGTTTCGACGTGCTCACGGCGCTGCGCAGGGCGGGGAAGCCGTACCGGCGCACGGCGGGTCAGCTGGCCGATTCGGGGCTGATCTCGTCGGCGGGCGTGACGTTGCGGATCGACCGGCTGGAGAAGGACGGGCTGATCGTCCGGGAGCGGGACCCGGAGGACCGGCGGGTGGTGCGGTCGCGGCTGACGGAAGAGGGACTGGCCAGGATCGACGCGTTGTTCGCCGAGCACCTGGAGAACGAGCGGCGGATGCTGTCCGGCCTCTCCCCCGCCGAGTGCCGTCAGCTGGCGCGGCTGCTGTCGAAGCTGGAGCGGTCCATCACGGAGTCGGGTGCGGCGGAGCCGGAGTCGTCCTCCGAGGCGTGACCGGATCGTCGGTGGTGAGCGGGCCCGGCCGGAGCAGGAGCCACGCTCCGCAGAGCAGTGTGACGGCCTGAGCGCCGATCAGCAGCGCGTACCCGGGGCCGAAGCTGTGGCCGCCGCCGAGGGCGATGGCGGCTCCCATGGCGGTGGGCATGAAGGCGGAGACGAGGTTGCCGACGCCGTTGACCACTCCGTAGGCGCTGCCGACCGTGCCGGCCGGTGCATGGCGCTGCACGAGGGTGGGGATGGCCGGGCCTTGCAGGCCCCAGAAGCCGCCTGCCAGGACGAGTCCGGTGGCGGCGAGCCAGGCGGCGTCCGCGGTGATGACGAGCAGGACGCAGCTTCCGGTGCCGAGCGCGCCGGCGACGAACAGCAGGGGCAGTCTGCGGGCGGACAGCTTGTCGATGAGGTGGCCGCCGAGGAAGCCGGAGGCCAGGCTCGTCAGGAAGGGCAGCGCGGAGACGGCGCCCATCTGTCCGAGGGAGAAATGGCGTTCCTGGAGGAGGTACGCCGGCAGCCAGGAGCTGCTTCCCCACAGGTAGGCGAGGGTGGCGATCTCGATGAGGAGGATGCAGCCGAGGCGCGGGGTACGCAGGGCTTCCCGGAGGGTGGCCGCGACGCCGCGGCGCGCTCCGGTAGGAGCGTGCGCCTGCCCGGTCCGTCCCTCCCCCGCGCGATGCCGTCCCCGTATGAACAGCGCGATGAGCGGGAGCCCGACCGCCGCATTGAGCAGTGCCAGCAGCACGAAGGACGTGTGCCAGTCGTAGCGGTGGACGAGGTAGGTGATCAGCGGCAGTCCCACGGCGGTGCCCAGGGAGACGCCCATGGAGCTGACCGCGTTGGGCCGGCCCACCTCGTGGGGCGCGAAGTGCTCCTTGACGTACATCGTCTTGAGCGAGAACAGCGGCCCTTCGGACGCGCCCAGGAGGAAGCGTACGGCGACGAACATGAGGGCGCCGAGCGCGTACGGGGAGAGCAGGGTGAGCACGGCCCACAGGCCGACGCTCACCAGGAGGCCGCGCCGTGCCCCGAGGGCGGCTTCGTACAGCGGCGTGAGGAAGAAGGCGGCGAGTCCGTACCCGATGAGGAAGACGGTCATCAGGGCGCCCTGGAGGACGCGGTCGCCGGTCATGCCGAAGTGGTCGGTGAAGGCCCGGTCGGTGATCAGTACGGAGACGTTGACCCGGTCGATGTAGGAGATCAGGACGACGGCGAGGAGGCTGAGGACGCCTGCCCACCGCCGCGGGGAGACCGGGGCGGTGGGCGGTGCGGCGGGCGGCGTCACTGCGTCAGACGCCGGCGGGGGCGGTCGCGGCGGCCGGCTCCGGGGAGGCGAGCGCGGCGGCCTGCTGCTCGGCCGCGGCCCGGTAGAGGCGGCGCAGCCGTACGACACCGAGGTCGTGCTGGTAGAGGTTCTCGGCCTGGTCCGCGTCGTGCGGCATGGCCTCCAGCATGACGCGGTCCTGTTCGAGGACTTCCCAGTGCCGCTTCTCGATGAGGGTGCGGTACAGGAAGCGCCAGGTGTCGCGCTGCCATCCTTCGACGTTGCGGTAGCGCCAGAAGAAGACGCCGCTGCGGTGCGCGTCCACGGGGCAGATCATGCCGACGATCCCGAAGGGGCCGCCGGGGCCCGCGGACGGCGGGTACGGGATGGACAGGTCGACCCAGTCGACTCCGGTGCGGCACAGCTCCACCCAGTCGAAGTTGACGCCGCGCTGGTCGGTCTTCTCGAAGAAGTAACCGCGGTCGGTCTCCCGGATGCGGAACTTCGCGGTGGTGTCACCGTCGAACATCGTGTGCGACTCGTGGTGCAGGAACTGTCCGTGCATCGGGTCGAGGAGGTTCTCCATGCCGAACCGCCAGGGCACGTTCCACTCCGCGTAGCAGAGGATGGCCTCGGTGCCGGGGTCGGTGAGCGGTTCGGGGAGGGTGAGTTCGCACGGCTCCGGGTGCTGCTCGTCGCCGAAGTAGGCGAGGATCGCGCCGCCGATCTCGCGTACGGGGAGGCTGGTGACGAGCTTCTTGCCCTCCAGGTTGCAGCCGGGCAGGCCGGGCACGGAGGAGACGGTGCCGTCGCCCTCGACCTCCACGCCGTGGTACCAGCAGGCCACGCGGTCCCCGAGGTGCTTGCCGAGGGAGAGCCGGGCGCCCCGGTGGGGGCAGCGGTCGGCGAGCATGTGGAGGGTGCTGTCGCCGCGGCGGAAGAGGAGCCAGTCCTCGCCCAGGGCGGTGACCTTGCGCATGCCTCCGGGGGCGACGAAGTGGGAGGGCACCACGGGGTGCCACTGGTTGCGCAGCCCGGTGGCGTAGATGTGGTCCGCGGTGGCGGTGTGTCCGGTGGTGGGGTGGGTGAGGGTCATGTCAGGCTCCCAGACGGTGCATCTCGGCGCGGAAGGTGTCCTCGGTCCAGGGGGTGCCGTTGGGGGCGTGCACCTGGCGGGCGTTGAGGCCACGGATGACGTCGGCCAGCTCGTGGCCCTCCTTGGTGAAGACCTCTTCGAGGGTTGCGGCGAGCTTGTACTCGTAAGGCGTGGGCTCGTGCGTACGGGACTGGTGGACGTCCAGGTACGGCCAGGGGGTCATCGGTGCCTCCAGGGTTCACAAGGCGGGCGGGGGTGGCTTACAGGTCGAGGACGAGGCGGTCGGAGGCACAGCGCGAGACGCAGATCATCATGGTCGCGTTCGCCGCGTGCTCGGCCTCGCTGAGGAGGAAGTCGCGGTGGTCGGGGACGCCTTCGAGGACGCGGGTCTCGCAGCTGCCGCAGATGCCGTCCCGGCAGGAGTTCTCGGCTCGCACACCGGCGGCCTCGGCGGCTTCGAGGATCGAGGTGTCGGCGCCGACGCTGAGTGTCACTCCGGAGCGGCGGCACTCGACTTCGAAGGCGCTGTCGTCTCCGCCGCGCTCCACGGTGGGCGCGGCGAACCGCTCCACCCGGAGCTGCGCCGCGGGGCAGCGTGCCTCGACGGCGGCGAGCAGGGGCTCCGGGCCGCAGCAGTACACGAGGGTGTGCTCGTCGAGGCCGGTCAGGGCGGCGTCGAGGTCGATGTGGCCGTGCTCGTCCTGGGGGTGGAGGACGAGTTCGCCGGTCCCCTGGGCGGCGAGGTCGGCGAGTTCGCCGCCGAAGGCCATCGAGGCGCGGGTGCGGCCCCCGTGGACGAGCCGCCACGGCACACCCCTGCGGGTGGCCTCGCGGGCCATGGCCAGCAGCGGGGTGATGCCGATGCCGCCGGCGATGAACAGGTACGCGGGCGCGTCGGTGAGCGCGAAGTGGTCGCGGGGCCCGACGACGGTGACGGTCTGACCGGGGCGCAGCTTCTGGTGGACGAAGCGGGAACCTCCGCGGGAAGCCGGTTCGTTGAGGACACCGAGGCGGTAACGGGCGGTGTCGTGCGGGTCGCCGCACAGGGAGTACTGCCGGGTGAGACCGCCGACGTGCAGGTCGAGGTGGGCGCCGGGCTGCCAGCCGGGCAGGGGCTTGCCGTCGGGGTGGACGAGGTCGACGGAGAGGACACCGTCGGCTTCCCAGGTCATGCGGTGGACGAGCAGGTCGAGGCGGGACTCGCCGGCCGTGGCCTGGTCAGGGGTGCCCGACTGCGGGTCGTTGCTGGTCATGGCGTCGGCCTCCTCACGCGGTGGGGATCTTGACGGGTGGGGTGAAGGGGTTCTTCATCGGGCCGAGCGCGGCCAGGTCGACCTCGACGAGGACGGGGCCTCCGGAGGCGATGGCCTCGGTGAGGACGGGTGCCGCGTCACCCTCGGTGGCGATGCGGGCGTACGGCAGTCCGCAGGCGCGGGCCAGGAGGGCGAAGTCGGGGGTGGTGAGGTCGACTCCGGAGCGGCGTTCGCTGTAGCGGTCCTGCATGTTGCGGAGCACTCCGTAGCCGCCGTCGTTGAAGACGACGAGGATGAGGGCGGGGCGCTCCTGGGCGAGGGTGAGGAGTTCCCCCAGGTGCACGGCGAGGCCGCCGTCGCCGGCCATGACGACGGTGGGTTCGCCGGGCCGTCCGAGGGCCGCGCCGATACCCATGCCGAGGCCCTGTCCGATGCCGCCGCCGCGCGGGAAGACGTTGTCGCGCGGGTCGTAGATCTCCAGCAGGCGGTTGCCCCAGCTGCTGGAGGGGATGGTCACGTCGCGGGCGACGACGGCGCGGCGGGGCAGGGCGGCGCGCAGTGCGTCGCAGACGGCGGCCTGCGGCCCGATGGCGTCGTGCAGGGCGGCACGGACCTCTTCGCGTACGGTGGCGACGCGGGCGGTCCAGGAGGGCTCCGCGGTGCCGCTCACGGACTCGGCGCCGCCGGTCGCGGTGCCGTCGCCCGAAGCCGGGCGCGCGCCGGGCAGGCGGGCGAGCAGCGCGCCGAGTACGGCGTCGGCGTCGCCCTGCAGGGCGTGCCGTGCCGGGTAGACGCGTCCCAGCGCCGCGGCGTCGGCATCGATCTGGATGTGTGCCTCGGGCAGGGCGAGCGAGTAGTCACCCGTCTCGTTGGAGCGGAAGTGCGTTCCGACGGTGAGCAGGACGTCGGCGTCGGTGAGTAGCGCCCGGCCTGCCGGTGTGGTGGCGAAGTTGCCGATGACCTGCGGATGGTCCTCGGGCACGGCGCCGCGGCCGGAGTTGGAGGTGAGCAGTCCGGCGCCGGTGCGCGCCAGCAGTTCGGCGAGCCGGTCCCCGGCTCCGCAGGCCCCTCCCCCGGCCCAGATCAGGGGCCGCCGGGCGGCGGCGAGCAGACGTGCGGCGGCGTCGAGCGCGGCCTCGTCCGGGTGGGGCGTCTCCTCGGCCGTACCGGGGGCGTGCGCGTCCTGCTGCGCCGCGTACTGGAGGTCGATCGGCCACTCCACGCTCGCGGGGCCGCCCGGGGCGCGCAGGGCGGCGCGCGCCGCCTCTCGGAGGATGCGTCCCGCGGCATCAGTGGAGGGCACGGTCGCGGCGTACGTGGAGACCGCCCGCAACATGCCGAGCTGGTCCTTGGTCTCGTGGATGAAGCCGCGCCCGCTGCCCAGGTACTGGCTCTCGACCTGCCCCGTGACGTGCAGGACGCCGGTACCGGCACTGAGCGCTTCGATGAGTGAGCCGGCGGCGTTGCCCGCGCCGGTTCCGGTGGAGGTGAGGGCGCAGCCCAGGGAGCCGCGTGCGCGGCCGTAGGCGTCGGCGGCGTTCACGGCGGTGGCTTCGTGGCGTACGGGGACGAAGCGCAGTTCACGGTCGACGGCTTCGACGAGCGGCAGGTTGTGGACGCTGACGATGCCGAAGACGGTGTCGATGCCGAGTTCGCGCAGGACGGCGACGAGGAGGTCGCCTCCGGTGGGATGGTCCGTCATGGAGGCTCCTCAGAGGATGCCGCGGCCGACTCCGCCGCAGACGTCGATGCTGGTTCCGGTGATGTAGGAGGCGCGCGGGGAGAGGAGGGCCAGGACCGCGTAGGCGACTTCCTCGGCGCGGCCGAGGCGGCCGAGGGCGATGCCACGGTCGGCTGCCAGTTCGGCCTGCCACTCCTCGTAGATGAGTCCGCTGCCGGCGGTGGCGTGCCGACGCGTCCACTGCCCGGTGTCGATCAGGCCGAGGCACACGGAGTTGACGCGGATCCCGTCGGGAGCGAGTTCCCGGGCGAGGTTGGCGGAGAGGTTGAGGATGCCGGCGCGGGCGGCGCTGGTGGTGATGAGGCGGGGTTCGGGCTGTTTGGCGAGTACGGCGTTGATGTTGACGATGACGGCGGCGTCGGAGGCGCGCAGATGCGGGAGGGCGGCGTGCAGCGGATTGAGTACGCCGGCGAACTTCAGCTCCAGCTCGTCGCGCCAGTCCTCCTCGGTGGTCTCCGCGAGCCGCTTCATGCGCGACTGTCCGGCGTTGTTGACCAGACCGTCCAGGCCGCCGAAGTGGTCCGCGGTACGGGCGGCGAAGTCACGTACCGCGGCGGCGTCCCGTACGTCGCAGACGCCGGTCAGCAGCCGGTCGGCGGCCGCTCCGAGACGGGCCGCGGCCTTGTCGAGGCGGTCGGCGTCGCGGCCGCAGGTGGCGACGCGTGCCCCTTCGTCGAGCAGGGCGCGGACCGTGGCCAGGCCGACGCCCGAGCTGCCGCCGGTGACCAGTACGGTGCGGTCGGCGAGGCCCAGGTCCATGGGGATTTCCTTCGGTGTGGTGATCGGTACGGAGAGCCCGGCACGAGGTCTTCGGTGGCGCCGGGCGAGCCGGTGCGCTTCGGTCCGGCCGGGGTGATCAGTGCATGGTGAAGCCGCCGTTGACGGCGATCACCTGTCCCGTGAGGTAGCGGGACTCCTCGCCCAGGAGGAAGGAGACGATCCCCGTGAGGTCGTCCGGCTGCTGCGCCCGGGAGATGGCCCGGTTGAGCCGGTAGAGCTCATGGCGCTCGGCGGGCACGTTCTCGGTCGCCTCGCACTCGGTGATGCCGGGCGCGACGGCGTTGACGGTGATGCCGCGGTCACCCAGCTCCCGTGCCATGGCCCGGGTGAGGGCGATGACGGCCCCCTTGGAGGCGATGTAGTGGGCCAGTCGCGGCGAGCCGTACAGCGCGGCGTCGGACGCCAGGTTGACGATCCGGCCGCTGCCCGCGGCGAGCAACTGGGGCAGCAGGGCACGGGCGACGAGCCAGGGCCCGCGGGCATTGACCGTCATGATGCGGTCCCACGCCTCGATGCCGATGTCCTGGAACTCCTTGCCGCCGACGCCGTTGGCGAGGCCGGCGTTGTTGACCAGGCCGTGCAGCGGCCCCAGCCGGGCCACCTGCTCCGCCATCGCGTCGACCGACACCGGGTCGGCGACGTCGCAGGGGACGAAGTGGGCGTCCCGGCCCTCGGCCCGCAGGTCGTCGGCCACCCGCTTGCCGCGCTCGGCGTCGAGTTCGGCGAGTACGACGCGGTGCCCGTCCGCCGCGGCCCGGCGGGCCATGGCCTCCCCCAGGCCACGGCCGGCGCCGGTGATGACGACGGTGCGCATCAGTCGCGGGTGACGCCGTGCATCGGCGAGTGCTCGGGGTAGGTGGGGATCTGCGGCTTCTGCGTACCGATGATCACGCAGAACAGGGCGTCGGTGTCACCCTCGTTCTTCAGGCTGCGCGCCACCCCCGCCGGGACCACGATCATGTCCCGGTAGCCGAGGGTGCGGTACTCCGCCTCGTCTTCGCCGCGGTGGATGCCGACCCTGACCTGGCCCTCCAGGACGAAGAACGCTTCTTCCACGTCGTGGTGGGTGTGCTCGGGGCCCTCCGCGCCGGGCGGCAGCAGCATGTTGGAGAAGGTGAAGCCGCCGGACGGCAGGATGCGGTTGTCGCCCTCGTGGTTGCCGGTGGCGCCGGAGCCGACGTACCGGATCTGGGCGCGGCGGTACTGGTCACCGGCCTTGGCCTGGAACGCCAGGGTGTCCCAGTCGGGCTCGCGGGAGTCCTTGGTGGCGATCAGGGAGTCGGTGTAACGGGCGAGGTCGCCGCCGTTGTCGTAGTCGGTGGTGGTGATGGGCATGGTGGTGCCGTCCTTTTGTCGTACGAATGGGCAGGGCTGTGGACAGTCCTCAACAGCCTTCGGCGATTCCTGCTGTGATTCGGAGGTGGGCGAGAACCCACGCGTCGAAGGCCTCGGGCTGTTCCTGGTTCGCGAGGTGACCGGCGTCTTTGACGATCACGTACACGGAGGAATGGAGGTCTGCTGTGAGCATCTGGCTCGCTTCGATCCCGGTGACCCGGTCCCGGTCCCCGCACAGCACGAGCGTGGGCGCGGTGACAGCGGAAAGATCGGCGATACGCAGGTCGGTGGCGGCCATGGACTCGGTGGCGTAGCGGTAGCCGGGCAGCCGCAGAGAACGGGCCATGGTCTCGGTGACCCGCTGGACAAGAGCGTCGGGAGCGGCTTCGGAGACCAGCCGCGGACCACGCCGCTCGGCGAAGCGACGCGGCCCGAGCTCGGCCAGCTCACCGGCGCGGGCCCGCATCGCCTCGGCCTTCGCCGGATCGGTACCCGAGCCGGCACTGGAATCGGCGACGATCAGGGAGGAGACGAGTTCGGGGTGGCGAGCGGCGAGCCGCAACGCGATCACCCCACCCCAGGAGACACCGAGCACATGGGCGCGCCCACCACGCTGCCGGATGAGCGCAGCGGCGGTGTCAGCGAAATCGTCGAGCGTGAACGGGCCCGTCGGGTCGGCGGACTTGGCGTAACCCGGCGCGTCCCAGGCCACCACACGCACGTACCGGCTCAGTGTGGCGAGCTGCGGCGCGAATGCGGCGGAGGAGGAGCCGATCCCGTGCAGACACAGCAGCGCGGGACCGCTGTTCCCGGCTTCCTCCACGTGGAGCCCGGCGAGGTCATAGGGCGAAGACACAGGAGAGGAGAAAGGTGAGGAGGACGGAGAGGACGGAGAAGGCGGAGCAGAAGGGAGGTCGGCACGAGCGGAGGTGGTCACAGGATCTGTCCCCTCCGGCCGGACAGCGCACCGAGACTGCGCAGTACCGCATACGGCACGACCTGGCTGGTGGCGGGATTGCCCGGGTCGGGAAGGTGCTGCACCTCGAAGCGGTAGACGCCGTGACTGCCGGACGCCTCGATGACATGCCGGGTGTGCTGGGCCGCCGGATCGGCGACGACATGAACACGTACGGCGTCGAGGTCGCCGACGGCCAGCGCGACGGAGGCGGCGACGTTGGTGGACTTCGGGAACTTCACCGGTACGTCGCGGGCGGTGCCGCGCATGACCTCGACCGGGCCGGAGGCCGTGCGCATCCGGTGCAGCAAGTCCTCGCTCATCCACGGCTGTTCGAGGGTGCCGGGCAGCTTGGTGGTGGTGAGGGTGACGTCCGTCAGGGGGCCGAGGGACCGTACGGCCTGGAGCAGGTCGAGGCCGCCGACGGCGCCGCCGGTGAAGTACACCCGCCCCGGGCCGGCGGCAAGAAGGGAAGCGGCGAGGGTTTCGTCGGTGAGCGCGCCGGTGGAGGCGATGAGGAGGTCGGTGCCGGAGCGCAGGACACGTTCGCCCCACTCCCGGACGACTCCCTGACCCGCCGCTTCGACGATCAGATCGCAGCGGTCGAGGGCGTCCTCGAAGGAGAGCTGAGGAGCGGGGGCGTCACCGAGAGCACGATTGTCGACGACGCAGACCAGTTCGGCACCGGGGACACCGCCTTCGGCGAGCGCGGTGCCCACGATGCGGCCGATGGCGCCCCAACCGACGAGGCCGACTTTGCGGGGAGCGGGAGAGGACGGCGAAGAGGGGCGAGGAGTGGGTGAGGGGGCGGAGCTGGAACTGCTGGAGGCGGGGATGGAGGCAGGCACGGGGGTGACGGTGGTCGCGTAAGGGGAGGAGGAGGTGCTGGTCAAGGAGGTGTGCGGCGCGGTCGGCGGCGCGGTGGTGGTCTGGTCGGTCATGCGGGGATCTCCTGCGGGGCCGGCTGGGTGAGCGGGCCGGGGTCGGGGTGCCCGGCCATATGGGAGCGGATCTCCGGGGACGGTGGTCCCGCGGTGCCCCACAGGTCGGACAGCTCCGGGACACGGCGCCAGACGCGGGCGATCCAGGCGTCCTCGACGATCTGGGCGACCTCGGAGGTGTATTCGCAGACGAGACCGGAAGGGTCGGTGAAGTAGGAGAAGGTGTTGTTGCCGGGACCGTGCCGGCCCGGCCCCCACTGAGGAGTGATGCCGTGGTGGCGCAGCCGGCCCAGGCCGCGCATGAAGTGGTCGACCGAACTCATCTCGTACGCCACGTGGTTGAGGGACGCCCACTCGGCCTGGTTGAAGGCGATGCAGTGGTGGTCCGCGTTGCAGCGCAGGAACGCCATCTGGTGCTCTGACCAGTCCGAGACCCGCAGGCCCAGGACGTCGCAGTAGAAGGCGACGGCGGCGTCGATGTCGGTGGTGTTGAGCACGGCGTGGGTCACTCCGACCGGGACGGCACCGTCCCGGCCCCGGGGGGCGACGGCTTCGACCTGGGCGCTGATCTCGATGAGCCGGTGCTCGGGGTCGGTGAAGCGGAGTCCGTAGCCGCCGCCCACCTGGTCCAGCGGGCCCGGACCGACGACGGGAGTGATGCCGCGGGCGTGCAGGCGGCGGGCGGCCTCGTCGACCTCGGCGGGGGTGGCGACGGCGAAGGCGATCCTGCCGAGTCCGGTGCGGTCGGCATGGGTCAGCTGGAGGACGTGGTGTTCGTCGCCGGTGCCGCGCAGCCAGCGCGCGCTCCGGTCACCCTCGACGGTCTCCAGGCCCCAGACCTCCTGGTAGAAGTCGGCGGCTTCGGTGAAGGCAGGGGTGAACAGTTCGACGCACCGCAGGGAGCGCAGGCGCGCGATGGGCGGCTGAGGCGGCGGCTGGTGCGGGGTGCGGGGCATCGCTGTCTCCAGTCGTACGGGGGCGGGCGGAGGCGGGGCTGGGTGCTGGGGCGGGTCGTAGGCGGGGGCTGAGTGCTGGGCGCGGGGCGAGAGCAGGTGCGGGTGCGGGTGCGGGTGCGGGTCGTAAGTGGGCTCAGATCGGGGGTGGGTGCGGATTGGGTGTGGAGGGGGGCGGATCGGTGGTGAGTGCGAATTGGGGGTGGGCGCGAATGGGGGGGGCGGGCTCGGGGCGGGGGGAGTGGGGCCGGGCGTCAGGTGGCCCAGGGCCGGGGCCAGGTGACCCAGGGCCGGGGCCAGGTAGCCCAGGGGGGTCAGGTGGCCCAGGGGAGGGGGTGGGGGGAGGTGTTCCAGTAGAGGGACTTCTGTCGTTGGTGGGCGCGGATGCCGTCGCGGCCCTTTTCGCGGCCGAGACCGCTGTCCTTCATGCCGCCGAAGGGGGTGGAGATGCTGAACTGCTTGTACGTGTTGATCCAGACGGTTCCGGCGTCGATACGGCGGGCGAGGCGCCAGGCGCGGGCGGCGTCCTTCGTCCAGAGGCCGCAGGCCAGTCCGTACACGGTGTCGTTGGCCTGGGCGACGAGGTCGTCCTCGTCGTCGAAGGGGAGGGCGACCAGGACGGGGCCGAAGATCTCTTCCTGGCAGGTGCGGGCGGAGTTGGGCAGTCCGTCCAGGACGGTGGGCAGGTAGTACGCACCGTCGCGGTAGCGCTCGCCTTCCGGGGCGGCACCGCCGCACAGGACGCGGGCGCCTTCCTCGCGGGCGAGGTCGACGTAGGCGGCGACGGCGTCCCGGTGTTCGTGGTGCACCAGCGGTGCGACCTGGGTGCTGGGATCGGTGCCGGGGCCGATACGGAGTTTGCGCGTACGGGCGACGAGTTCGGTGAGGAAGTGGTCGTACAGGGGGCGGGCTATGAAGAGGCGGGAGCCGGCGATGCAGCTCTGGCCGCTGGACGAGAAGATGCCGAACATCACGCCGGCCAGGGCCTGTTCGAGGTCGGCGTCCTCGAGTACGACGGTGGGCGACTTGCCGCCGAGTTCGAGGGAGACCGGCATCAGTTTGTCGGCGGCGGCGTGCGCGAGGATGCGGCCGGTGCGGGTGCCGCCGGTGAAGGTGACCTTGCCGACGGCCGGGTGGCGGACGATGGCGTCGCCGATGACACTGCCGGGCCCGGGGAGTACGGAGAGCAGACCGGTGGGCAGTCCGTGTTCGGTCAGGGCACGGTGGATGAGGCGTCCGAGGGCGAGGGAGACCAGTGGGGTCCATTCGGCGGGCTTGAGGAGTACGGCGTTGCCCGCGGCGAGGGCCGGTGCCAACTTCTGGGCGTCGCTGGCGATGGGCGAGTTCCACGGGGTGATGGCGCCGATGACGCCGATCGGTTCGTGGGTGCTCATCGTGACGTACGGGCCGCGGGCGGGGGTGAGGGTGTCCTCGGCGGTTTCCAGGGCGGCGGCGGTGTAGCGGAAGGTGCCGGCGGCGCTGTGCACCAGTGCGCGCGTCTCGGTGCGGGACTTGCCGGTGTCGGCGGTCTGCAGGGCTGAGAGGTCTTCGGCGGTCTCTTCGACGAGGGCGGCGATGCGGTGCAGCAGGCGGGCACGTTCGTGGGCCGGCAGCTCGCGCCAGGCCGGCTCGGCGGCGGCCTGTGCGGCGCGCTCGGCGGCCTCGTCGACGTCGGCGAGCGAGGCGCCGTGGAGGGTGGCGAGTGCGGTGCCGGTTGCCGGGTCGACGGTAGTGATCACGCCACCGCGGCCCTGGCGCCACTCCCCCGCGACCAGCACCTCGTCCTCCGGGATCGGGACCTCGTCCTCCGGCACAAGGGCCTCGCCGTTCGGGAGGGGGACCTCATGCTTCGGGGCGGGTGGTGCGGCGGGGGACGGGTGGCGCGGAGTCGAAGTCATCGGTGAGTTCCCAGGCATCGGCGGGTTCGTGGGGTCAGCGAGTTCGCGGGGATCGGCGGGGCGGGCGTGGGGCCCACGGGACGGGCGCGCAGTCCGCGGGGCGGGCGTGGGGCCCGCGGGGCGGGCGTGGGGCCCGCGGGGCGGGCGTGGGGTCGGTGGCGCGGGCGTGGGGTCGGTGGCGCGGGGGCGGCGGGACAGATGTCGCATCGCTGGGTGTCGCATCGCTGGGTGCGGCGCGGGGGCACGGAGTGTGGCGGGCGGGTATTCCGTCGTACGGGCGGCAGCGGGGTGCTCCCGCGGGGCGGCCGGGCCGCAGGGGGCCGGCCGGGGCGAAGCCAGGAAGGCAGCCAGGAAGCAGCCAGGAAGCAGCCAGGTGGGGACGCAGGGGGTTCGGTGGAAGTTCGGTGGACGGGGTGCGGGTGGGTGAGAGGAACTGGGCTTCGGTGGCGCGGGGTTCGGGGTGTTCGGCGTCCCCTCGTTCTCTCAGTGGCAGAAATCTAAGGGCTTAAGTATTTGCCTGCAAGGGTCGCCGCGGAAAAATTTTGACGGCAACGAGGCCTTGACTTGCACACCCCCGGAGTCGGTAGAACTTAAGCCCTAAGACACTTGGCGCTTACGTACGGGACTCCCCCAGCTCCCGGCCGACACCGTGCGCCCCCCTTTTTCCCCTCTCCCTCCCCCCGTCCCTCGCCCGCGCCTTCGCGGGTCTGGAGGAATCCCGGATGAGCCTCGACGCATCGCCGGGCCGTGACACCGACGCAGTACGCGCCGGTATCGCCGCCCGGTTCGAACGTCTCCCCCTGTCCCGCTGGCACGTCACCGTCCGCATCGTCATCGGTGTGGTGACCTTCTTCGAAGCCTTCGATCAGCTGCTGATCGCATACGCCATGCCGGAGCTGCGCCAGGAATGGCACCTCACGGACGGTGACGCCACCGCCGTCCTCACCATCGGATCCCTGGGCATGCTGATCGGCGCGCTCTTCTCGGGGCGGATGGCGGACCGCATCGGGCGCGTGAAGATCATCGCGCTCTGCATCGGAGTGTCAGGACTGGCCTCGCTCGCGCTGGCCGCGAGTCCGTCGCCGACGCCCTTCATGCTGCTGCGCTTCGTGCAGGGGCTGGCGATCGGAGGTGAGGTACCGGTCGCCGCGACCTTCATCAGCGAGATCACCCGCAGTTTCAAGCGCGGCCGCTTCGTGTTGCTGTACGAACTGGTCTTCCCCGCCGGGCTCACGATCGGTGCGCTGGCCGCGGCGTGGATCGTGCCGGCGCTGGGGTGGCGGTCGATGTACGTCGTGGCCGCCGTGCCGGGGTTGTTGTGCATTCTCGTGCAGCGCACCGTTCCCGAGTCACCGCGGTGGCTCGCCGATCGCGGCCGGCTGGAGGAGGCCGCGGCGACGATGGATCTGATCGAGACCAAGGTCGTCGCGGCGACCGGGGCCCCGTTGCCGCCGGTCGGTGCCGGGCCGGAAGCGGCACTGGAAGTGAGAGCAGGTACGGGAGCAGAAGCCGGAGTGGTGATGGGACCGGGATCGGGAACGGGAGGGGGATCGGGAACGGCTGGGGAAGCGCCTGTGGAGGTGTCCTCCCTCTCCCCCGCCCCGCCCGTCTCCCCGCCCGTCTCCCCGCCCACCGCCGCCGAGGCCGCCGCGATCGGGGTGAAGGGGCTGTTCACCGGTCGGTACCGGCGTCGGACGCTGGTCATCGGGACGCTCTGGTTCACCGGCTACTTCGTGAACTACGGCATCACCTCCTGGTTGCCGACGATCTACGGCAAGCAGTACGGGCTGTCGCTGTCCGACTCGCTGCTGTACTCCACCGTCACCTCGGTCGCCGGCTTCCTGGGGTGTCTGCTGGTCGCGCTCACGGTCGACCGGATCGGGCGGCGCAAGGTGTTCGTGTTCTTCCTCGGTGGCGCGGCGGCATTGCTGATCGTGCTGGCCGCACTCGGTGCCCGTACGCCGGTGCAGGTACTGGTGTGGACCTCGCTCGCCGCGGTGTGTTTCTTCGGCTCGAACATCTGCCTGTACCTGTATACGCCCGAGCTGTACCCGACCCGTATGCGGGCGTTGGGATGCAGTGTCGGCGGTGCGCTCAACCGGCTCGGGGTGATTCTCGGCCCGGTTCTGGTCGGTGTGATCTACGCGGGCGGCGGGCACGTTCCCGCGGTGTTCGTCACGCTGGGCGGGGTCGCGCTGGTGGGCGCGCTGGCCGCCGCGTTCTTCGCCGAGGAGACCACGAACCGGCCGCTGGAGGAGGTCTCACCCTGACACCGGGCCGGGACCCGGGCCGTCGGGCAGTCCGGCCCGCTCAGGCAGTCCGGCCCGCTCGGGCAGTCCGGCCCGCTCAGGCAGTCCGGCCCGCTCAGGCAGTCCGGCCCGCCCGGGCAGTCCGGGCCGCTCGGGCGGTCCGGTACGTGGCCAAGAGCGGGGGAGACAGAGGCCGTTCAGTCCGTCCCGCTGACCAGCGGCGGGTCGTCCGGGTCCGGAATGCTGGTGGACCAGCCGCCGGGTACCGCGCGGCCTTGTTGGTCGCGGAAGCGGACCGGTGCGGTGCCCACGCGTCGGGTGAAGAGGCGGCTGAAGTAGGCCGGGTCGTCGTAGCCGACGCGGCGGGCCACCGCGGCGACCGGCAGTTCGGTGGCGGCGAGCAGTTCCTTGGCGCGGCCGAGGCGGATGCCGAGGAGGTAGTCCTTGGGGCTGCAGCTGGCGCCGCGGCGTACGGCGGTGCGGAGTTCGGCGGGGCTCATGCCGTGCCGGGCCGCGTGTTCGGCGACCGACAGCGGCAGGAAGGCGTCCCGGGCGAGCGCCTGGAGGACGGGGTCGCCGTCGGCATCGGTGTCGGCGCGTGCGCGGCGCAGGGCGACGAGCAGTTCGTGGACGGCGGCGGAGGTCTCGACCTCCAGGAGGGGGTTGCCGCGGCGGGCTGCGCGGGCGATGCGGCCGACGGCGGCGCGGGCGGCGGCGGTGTCGGCGAGGGGGACGAGTGGGTGGTCGGGGGCGGGTTCTATGTAGCCGAGTTCGGTGTACGTGGCGGCGGCCGGGCCGGTGAAGTCGACGAAGCTCTCGTCCCAGCCGCTGTCCGGGTCAGCGCCGTAGTGGTGCGGGACGCCCGGGGTGAGCCAGAGGAGGGCGGGGGCCGTGACGGGGTGCCGGGTGCCGTCGGGGGTCGCGTACCAGCCGCTGCCCGCGTGGATGACGACGGCCACGTGGTGGTCGAGGGTGCGGGGGCCGACGGCGGGCAGGGTGCCGTGCTGGAGTCCGACACCGAGGCAGACGAGGCCGAGCCGGTGGTGGACCGGGCTCGGCGTGAAGTAGCGCATCCAGGTGTGGTACACGAGGGCTCCTCCCGTTCGCCGCCGCCGTTCCGGGCTGCTTTTCCGTTCGCCCGCCCGCACGGAACTCCGGAGTGCGGGCGTGGCACTGTCTTGCAGCACCGCCTTGCCTTCAGCACCGCCTTGCCTTCAGCACCGTTTTGCCCTCGGCGCCACCTTGCCCTCGACACCGCCCTGCGCTCGACACCATCTTTCCTACCTGGCACCGCCCTGCACTCGGCACCACCTTGCCCCCGGCGCCGCCAAGCACCCGGCACCACCTTGCCTACCTGGCACCGCCCTGCACTCGGCACCACCTTGCCCCCGGCGCCGCCAAGCACCCGGCACCACCTTGCCTACCTGGCACCGCCCTGCACTCGGCACCACCTTGCCCCCGGCGCCGCCAAGCACCCGGCACCGCCAAGCACCCGGCACTACCTTGTCCTGCCCTCCTCCCTCCTCCCTCTCTCCCTTCGCATCCCTCGGCATCCCTCCGCATCCCTCCGCACCGCCCGCACCGCGCACGCGGACGTTCCGTCCAAACAACGCCGATCTTTGTCCATGGACCGCCGCGCCGCCAGAGGGTGTGCTGGACGCGACGCGGCCGGGTGGGCCGCCGGGCCGGGCGAGGGAAGGGCGACGGGTGACCGAGGATACGGGTGGTGTGGCGGCCGGCGAGGCGGGTGGCGCGGCGGTGCGGCGGCGGTTTGCCGTCGGGGAGCGGGAGTTCGAGTGGGACGGGCGGCCGGTGCGGCTGCTGTCGGGGGCGTTGCACTACTTCCGGGTGCACGAGGGGCATTGGGACCACCGGCTGGCGATGCTGCGGGCGATGGGCCTGAACTGCGTGGAGACGTACGTCCCGTGGAATCTGCACGAGCCGCGTCCCGGGGAGTTCCGGGAGCTGGCGGCGCTCGGCCGGTTCCTGGACGCCGTCGGGCGGGCGGGGCTGCTGGCGATCGTCCGTCCGGGCCCGTACATCTGTGCCGAGTGGGAGAACGGGGGGCTGCCGCACTGGCTGACCGGGCCGCTGGGGCGGGCGGTGCGGACGCGTGATCCGCGGTATCTGCGGGCGGTGGACGGGTGGCTGGCGGGGGTGCTGCCGGAGGTCGTGTCGCGGCAGTGTGACCGCGGCGGCCCGGTGATCATGGTGCAGGTCGAGAACGAGTACGGCTCGTACGGGTCGGACACGGCCTATCTCGCGCACCTGGCGGGCCGGTTGCGGGCGCTCGGGGTGACGGTGCCGCTGTTCACGTCCGACGGGCCGGAGGACCACATGCTGACGGGCGGGAGCGTGCCGGGGCTGACGGCGACCGTCAATTTCGGTTCGGGGGCGCGGGAGGCGTTCGCGACGCTGCGCCGCCACCGGCCGGACGGGCCGTTGATGTGCATGGAGTTCTGGTGCGGGTGGTTCTCCCACTGGAGTACCGGGCCGGACGGGGGTGCGGGCGCGGCCGTCCGGGACGCGGAGGATGCCGCGGCCGCGCTGCGGGAGATCCTGGAGTGCGGTGCGTCGGTGAACATCTACATGGCGCACGGCGGGACGAGTTTCGGCGGCTGGGCGGGCGCCAACCGGTCCGGTGCGCTGCAGGACGGCGCGCTGCTGCCGACCGTGACGTCGTACGACTACGACGCGCCCGTGGACGAGCGTGGCCGGCCGACCGCGAAGTTCTGGCGGTTCCGCGAGGTGCTGGCGCCCTACGCCGCCGGGCCGTTGCCGGAGCCGCCCTCGCCGCTGCCGGTGCTGGCCGCGCCGACGGAGGTGCGGCTGACGGGCTGGGCGTCGATGGACGTGGTGGTGGACGGGCTGGGCGGGCCTGAGGTGCGGTCGGGGGTGCCACCGACGTTCGAGGAGCTGGACGTGGACCGGGGCCTCGTCCGTTACCGGGTGCGGGTGCCGGGACCTCGGCAGCCGTACGACCTCCGGGTGCGCGGCCTGCGCGACCGCGCGGTGACGTTCGTGGACGGCGTGCCGGGGCCCGTACTGGGAGACGGGGACGAGGACGCGTCGCTCGGGTCGGTGGCGGGGCCGGCCGAGGTGGAGCTGTGGGTGGAGTCGTTGGGGCGGGTCAATTACGGGCCGCGGCTGGGTGAGCCGAAGGGGATCACGGTCGGGGTGCTGCACGAGCGGCAGTACCTGCACGGTGTGCGGGCGCGTGGACTGCGGCTGGACGCTTTGGAGGACGCGGCAGCGGTGGCGGGGCTGGCGTTCGACGCGCCGCGGGGGCGGGCGGGGGCGCGGGGCCTGCACCGGGGGACGGTCGTGGTGCCGACGGGCGGGGGCGGGGAGGCGATGCTAGAACTGCCGGGCTGGACGCGGGGGTTCGTCTGGGTGGGCGGTTTCCCGTTGGGGCGGTACTGGTCGGCGGGGCCCCAGCGGGCGCTGTACGTACCGGGTCCGTGTCTGCGTGCGGGGGCGAACGAGGTGCTGGTACTGGAGCTGGAGGGAGGCGGCCGGGGCCCGGCGGAGGCTCCCCGGCTGGTGCCGTGAGCGGTGCGGCTCACCCGCACCGCTCACACCTTCACCCGGCCCTCAGCATGCGGATTCGCTCCGCCCTCAGCATGCGGATTCACCCGGCCCTCAGCGTGCGGTTTCGCTCGGCCCTCAGCATGCGGATTCACCCGGCCCTCAGCGTGCGGGGGCCGCCCTTCGGACCTCCACCACCTCGAACCCGTCCAGGACAAATTCCGCCTTCCCGTCGCTTCCGGTCTTCCGCAGGCCCACCCACGCCTCGCCCTGTTCCGGGGCGGTGAATTCGTAGGAGTGGACGGTCGGGCCGGTGGCGACGGGGAGCGGGGTGCGGCTCAGTTCGCGGGCCGCCGGGCTGTCGGCGGCGGTGATCCAGGCGTACTGGCCGGCCTTCTCGTTCTCGTACCGGAAGGTGACGCGGTAGCGGCGGCCGGGGAGGAAGCGGACGGTGTGTGGGACGGTCCGGTAGACCAGGCCCTTGTTCTCGCCGCGTGACTTCAGGGACTGGGTGCCGTCGATGACGTCGTCGACGGCCTTGCCGTTCCAGCCGCGCTGGGTGTACGGCGCGTGGCGCTGGGCGATGTGGGTGCGCGGGTCGTTCGCGCCGCCCGCGTCGCCCTTCACGAAGACGCCCCAGCCCTGCGGTACGTGCTCGAAGTCCTCGTACACCAGGGCACCGGGCTTCGTCGTATGCACGGTGGGCACGACGCGGAGGTTGTCGAAGCGGACGCGGGCCTGCCCGGCCGCCGCTTCGAGGGACAGCGTCACGGGGCCGCCGCCCTCGGGGACCGTGAAGCGGGTGAACATCCGCTGGAAGCGGGTGCCGTGCTTGCGGTCGGCGCCGACGAAGTTGCCTGCCGTCGAGGTCTCGGTCCAGTTGGCCGCCGTGACCCCGTCGGCGGTGCGTACGGCCAGCTCGGCCCGGCGCCGCTCCCCCGCCTCCGCGCCGACCTCGACCTGTACGGACGCCGCGTACGTACCGGGCGCGAGGCGGTCCAGGCGGCGGGACACCGTGGCCGCGGCGCCGGCGCCGATCACCAGCTCGTAGTCGCCGAGCGCGCTCGCGCGTACCGTCGCCGGGCCGCTGACCTGCCATCCGTCGAGCGTGCCGGAGTGGAAGCCGGGGTCGGCCAGGCCGGTGCCCTCGCCCCAGCGGGGTGCCTGCTGGGGCTCGGCGCGCCGTGCGCGGACGACGTACGGGACGCCGGGTGCCGCGTCGATGGTGACCTTGCCGTTCTTGACCGGCAGCCGCTTCTCGTCGGCCCGGCCCTGGTCGGTGAGGCGGTAGAGGTACACCGGACCGGCCCGCCAGCCGCGTGGCAGCGTCCAGGTCGTCGCGCCGCCCCGCGGGTTGTAGTGGTAGAGCTTCTGCGGGTCGGTGGCGCGGCGCGGTTCCCAGGGCAGCAGGTAGCTGCCGTCGTCGTAGACCAGGCGGCCGTCGGTGGTGATGCGCCGCTTGCCGTCGGCGTCGGTGACGGCCGTGCGGACCGGGCCCTCGAAGGTGATCTCGTGGTCGGTCCAGGTGCTGATCGGGTACGCCTGGAGGTACTTGGCGGGCAGCGCGTCCTGCCAGATGATCTTGTAGAAGGCGTGCCAGTCGGTCTTGCCGACCCAGCCCTCGAAGGTGCCCATGCGGGGTGCGCCGAGCAGCGTCGGCCACTTGTCGGCGAAGACGTCCTTCTGGTGGTTGCGCAGGAAGCGGATCAGCTTGCTGTTGATGCCGCGGGAGGTGTCGCCGCCGTAGTCGGTCTCGTTCGCCCAGTGCGACCAGAGGGCCGAGCGTTCCAGGCCGTGGCCCCACTCCGTGGTGATCTGCCAGCCCTGGTCGCGCAGGTGGCGCTGGAGGCGGTCGGAGTTCCAGCCGGACTCGCGGAAGACGTCGATGTAGAGGGTGTTCAGGGCCGGGTCGGTCTCGTCGCGGAGCTGCTGGAAGCGGGCCGCGATGTCGCCGGAGACCAGGTCGCGGCGGGCGTCGATGCGGTAGGACTGGTCCAGCCAGTCCCACTGTTCGTCGGTCTTGTCGACCAGCGTCTCGGAGAAGGCGCGGGCGACGGGGTAGGACTCGGTGGCGTTGACGTGGACGGCGAAGTCGCTGTTCCACTTCTTTCCGGCGCGGACCAGGGTGTTGAGGTCCTCGAGGCCGCCGGCCCGCTCGTTGTGGTTGCCGCCGTAGTCGGGGTGTGCGGAGTCGTGTCCTTCCGACTGGTAGCCCTTGAGGAGGGTGAACTGCCGCAGGCCGTCCGTCGCGAGGGAGATCCGTTTGACGTTGTCGAGGGTGGCGAGGAACGGGTTGGTGGCCTGGCTGGCGAAGTTGAACGGGATGTGCGGGACGACGCGCAGGTGCTGTTCGTCGGCGCCGAGCGGGGTGACCATGATGTCGCGCATCGCGATGGCCGCGTCCTGCCAGTCGACGCGGCCGTCGCCGTTGCGGTCCCGGGTGAGGATCACGGTGGCGTACGGCAGCGGCTCGGTGGCGTCCACGGGAGCGGTCGCCGCGCGGTGGGTCCACTGGCCGCATGCCAGGCGCGCCTCGGCGTAGCCGTCGCGGTGGACGGTCTGCCGCCACAGCCGGCCGTTCTCCCAGGTGGTGGCGCCGGAAGGAGTGTCGTACACGGTGTTGGTCTCCAGGGCGGCGGCCAGGCGGTCGGTGGCGACCACGGCGTACGCGCAGCCGAGGGGCGCGGCGTCGGCGGGCGTGCCGTCGGTGACCCGGACGAGGGTGTCGCCGCTCTTGGCCTTGTCCAGTTCGATGCGGGCCGCGAGGAGCGTCGCGCCGGGCTGGTCGCTGCGGACGCTGAGCAGCGCGAGCGCGGGGATCTGGAGGGTGCCGACGCGCAGCGCGGCGGTGTCGGCGATGCGCGTGACGCGCCAGTGGACCTGCCATCCGTCGGCCGCGATCTCCACGCCGATCTCGGTGCCGCCGTCGAAGGCGAGGGTGTAGGCGATGCGGTCGCCGGAGGGCCGCGCGGTGACCTTCGGGGTGCGGGCCGTGCCGTCGATGACGACGTCGGTGACCGGTTCGGTCTGGCCGTGCAGGACGGCGCCGGTTCCGGTGTCGGTGTACGCGATGACGCGCGGGAAGGCGGTGTCGACGCGGACCTGGAGGCGGTCGGAGCGGAGTACGGCCTCGCCTGCCCGGGGTGCCGCGTCCGCGGTTCCGGCGCCGAGGGGCAGCGCGGTGCCGAGGGCGGCGAGCGCGGTGGTGGTGACGACGGTCCTGCGGCTGGGTCCGTGCCCGGCACCTGTCAGTTCGTTCACGCGCGCTGTCCTCCTTCGCACCGGCACTGCCTGTCGCCGCACAGCGTGCTGCCCGTGCGACGGGTGCGCCCATGGACAAAGGAGGGACAGCTCTTGGACTAACGGAGGGCGGGAGCGGGACCGACGGAGGGCGGGAGCGGGACCGACGGAGGGCGGTGCCGCCGCACGCGGCACCGCCCCGGTCGTCGGCGTGCTCAGCCGCCGAGCTCGCCCGCGCCCTTCTTGATGTCCGCGGCGAAGGCGCTCACCTCGGTGTAGACGCCGGGCTTGCCGGGCCGGGCGCAGCCCTCGCCCCAGCTGACGATGCCGACCTGGATCCACTCGCCGGCGTCGTCCTTGCGGAACATCGGGCCGCCGGAGTCACCCTGGCAGGTGTCCACGCCGCCGGTGTCCAGCTTGCCGGCGCACAGTTCGTCGCCGGGAGTGAGGTCGGAGCCGTAGGCCTGCTCGCAGGTGGCGTCGTCGATGAACGGCACCTCGGCCTTGAGGAGGTACCGCTGCTGGGAGCCGCCCTCCTTGTCGGCGCCCCAGCCGGCGATGGTGAAGTCGCCGGTGTTGTAGGTGTCGTTCTCGGCGATCTTGAGGGTGGGTATGTTCTCGATCGGCTTGGCGAGCTTGACCAGCGCCCAGTCCTTGCCCTTGCCGTTGTAGCCCGGAGCCTGCAGGACCTCGGTGGACTTCACCTTCACGGCGGCGGGGTCCTTGAGGTCCACGACACCGGCGGTGGCCGTGATGGTTTTGTCCTTGCCGCTGCCGTCGACGCAGTGCGCGGCGGTGAGCACGATGTCCTTGGCGTACAGCGCGCCGCCGCAGCCCATGGACAGCCGCACCATGAAGGGGAATTCACCCTGCTCGGCGGGGGTGCCACCGACGACCTTGGTGTCGTTGCCGCCGTCCCGGGCGGGGGTGGCGGCGCCGGCGGTGCCGGGCTGGAGGCTGACGGCCGCGAGGGCCACGGCTCCGACGGCGACGGCTCTCTTGATCTGCTTCAGGTAGCTCAACGGGCTTCCTTTCGTGGGGGGTTGCACGTCAATGACGAGCTCATGCCAACACCGGACCCGGTGTCCGCCGCCAGGTGAAACAAGCACAGGCAAAACCGGCAGCGCACGAAAAGGCGTCCGGACCCAGTGGGGGTGAGCCCGTGAAGCGCCCTGCGATTATGTGGAACGAGCGACAAGAGTGACAAGGGCGCCCGGGAGCTCAACTGCGTTGTACCCAAGCGCAGTACGCCCCATACCGCCCGGTCTCTTCCGACCGTACAGTGGTCGCGTGACAGTGGGAGGCACCGGACGTCCGGGCGGCCCCGGGAGCACGGACAGGCCGGCCGGCGACCCCCGCCCCGCCGACAGGGTCGTGCACGGCTACCCGCACCTCGACACCGTCCGCGCGGCCGTGACCGCGCTCTACACCCGCATGTCCTACGACACCGTGCGCACCTTCGACACGGCCGTACCGCCCGCCGACGCGGCGTTCGGCCAGGACGAGGACCTGCACCTCGGCGTGCAGCGGGTGGCCCGGGCGATGGTGGCGCACCTGCGGCTGCCCGACGCCCGCATGATCGTCTCGTTCCGGACGATGCGGCACGCCTCGAACGTCGAACTGACCGCGGGGCCCGAGTACTTCATCGAACTCAACGACCGCTTCCGCAACCACCGCGGGGACATCGCGGCGGCCCTCGCCCATGAGGTGATGCACATCTACCTGCACCGCCTGGGCCTGTCCTTCCCCGGCACGCACGACAACGAGATCCTCACCGACACGGCGACCGCCTACCTCGGCGCCGGGTGGCTGCTGCTGGACGCCTACCGCGAGCACGGCGCGGTCTCGCAGAAGCTGGGCTATCTCACCCCGGAGGAGTTCGGTTACGTCCTCGCCAAGCGGGCGCTGTTCTTCGGCGAGGACCCGGCGCCGTGGTTCACCAGCCCGCAGGCGTACGACGCCTACCGCGCGGGACGGCTGCGGGCGCTGCGGGACACCCGGCAGCCGCCGCTGGCCGCGGCCGGCCGGGGCGCGCGGCGGCGGTACGTCAAGGACCGGCGCGCGGCGCGCGTGCCGCACCGCTCCCCCGGCCCGCCGCCGGACGCCGGGTACCTCTTCGACGGGCCGGGGCCGCTGCGCGTCTCGTTCCCGTGCCCGGCCTGCCACCAGCGCATCAGGCTGCCGGTGCGCGGCCCGCTCCGCGCCCGCTGCGCGCTGTGCCGTACGGAGCTGGAGTGCGACACGTAGAGCCGGAGTTCACGGCTACAGCCAGTCGGTCTCGGGGGTGGCCGCCGCCAGCGTGGCCGCCGCGTCCTCGGTGATCGGGTCGCCGTGCGGTACGCACACCACCTCGACCCGCTCCAGCCCGGCCAGCCGCCGGAACGAGGCGATGGCCTGCGCCCGGTCGACGTTGAAGGGACCGAGCACCGCCCGGCCCTCCCCGGTACCGATGATGTCCCCGGGGAAGAGCACCCGGGACTCCGGCAGGTGCAGGGCGATGCCGCCGGGGGTGTGGCCGCGGGTCGCGAGCACGTGCACCGGCTCGCCCCAGCCCGCCAGTTCGTCGCCGTCGGCCAGCTCGATGCCGACCGCCACCGGGCGGGGCGGTTCGACGCCGGACTCCGCGAGGCCCGCCATGATCTTCTCGTGCAGGACGCGTTCGGTGGCCGTGTGGACCGGTGGCGGCTCCGGCACCTCCCCGCGGATGACCGGGGCGTCGGGCGCGCCCGCCAGCACGGTGGCGCCGGTGGCCGCCGCGAGGTCGGCGGCCGAACCGGTGTGGTCGAGGTGGGAGTGGGTCAGCACGATCTGCCGGACGTCCTCGGGGCGCCCGCCGAGCTCGGCCAGCGCCGCCAGGATCGCCGGCGCCGAGCCGGGTACGCCGGTGTCGACCAGGGCGTACCCGGGCCGCCCGGCAGGTCCGCCGGCCGGCAGCCGTACGGCGTACACATGGCCCACGGGAAAGGGGAGTCGCCATATCGAAGGGGTGAGCTGCTGAGGTCCCATGCGGTGAGGCTATGGCGCCCGGCCGCCGGGGATCAGTCTTTCCGCTGTGGGCTGAGCACCGGCCGCAGGGCCTCCAGGACGGCGGGGTCCTCGACGGTCGCAGGCACCGGCTCGGCCACGCCGTCGGCGATCGCGCGCATGCTGCGGCGCAGGATCTTGCCCGAGCGGGTCTTGGGCAGGGCGGGCACGATCACGGCTTCCTTCAGCGCTGCGACCGCGCCGATCTCCCGGCGTACGGCCTGCACCAGCTCGGCGGCGACCCGGTCGTGGTCGTCCGTCGCGCCCGCCTTGAGGACCACCAGCGCGCGCGGCACCTGGCCCTTGAGCGCGTCGGCCACGCCGATGACCGCGCACTCCGAGACCGCCGGGTGGCTCGCGAGGACGGCCTCCATCGCGCCGGAGGACAGCCGGTGCCCGGCGACGTTGATCACGTCGTCCGTGCGGCCCATGATGAAGACGTACCCGTCCTCGTCGACGTACCCGCCGTCGCCCGTCGCGTAGTGGCCGGGGAACCGTGACAGGTACGAGGAGACGTACCGCTCGTCGTCGTTCCAGAGGGTGGGCAGCGAGCCCGGCGGCAGCGGCAGCCGCAGCGCGACCGCGCCGTCCTGCCCGGGGCCGCACGGCTCCCCGCCCTCGTCCAGGACCCGCAGGTCGTAGCCGGGTACCGGCACCGTCGGGGAGCCCGGCTTGACCGGCATCGGGTCCAGTCCGCGCAGGTTGGCGGCGATCGGCCAGCCGGTCTCGGTCTGCCACCAGTTGTCGATCACCGGTACGCCCAGCACCCGGCTCGCCCAGTGGTACGTCCCCGGGTCCAGCCGCTCCCCCGCCATGAAGAGCGTACGCAGCGACGCCGTGTCGTGGTGGGCGAGCAGCGCCGCCTCCGGGTCCTCCTTGCGGACGGCGCGCAGTGCGGTGGGCGCGGTGAACAGCGCCTTGACGCGGTGTTCGGCGATCACCCGCCAGAAGGCGCCCGCGTCCGGGGTGCCGACGGGCTTGCCTTCGTAGAGGACGGTGGTGGCGCCGGTCAGCAGCGGGCCGTAGACGATGTAGGAGTGGCCGACGACCCAGCCGACGTCGGAGGCGGTCCACCAGACGTCCCCCGGGCCGATGTCGAAGATGTTCGCCATGCTCCAGGTCAGCGCGACGGCGTGGCCGCCGTTGTCGCGGACGACTCCCTTGGGGCGGCCGGTGGTGCCGGAGGTGTAGAGGATGTAGAGCGGATCGGTGGCGGCGACGGGGACGCAGCCGGCGGGCTCGGCGGCCGCCATGGCCTCGTCCCAGTCCAGGTCGCGGTCGGTCAGTTCGGCGCGTTCCTGGGGGCGTTGCAGGATGACGCAGTGGTCGGGCGCGTGCTCGGCGATCCGCAGTGCCTCGTCGAGCATCGGCTTGTACGGGAGGACGCGCTTGCCCTCGATGCCGCAGGAGGCGGAGACGACGGCCTTGGGCCGGGCGTCGTCGATGCGGACGGCGAGCTCCCTGGGCGCGAAGCCGCCGAAGACGACGGAGTGCACGGCGCCGAGGCGGGCACAGGCCAGCATCGCGATGACGGCCTGCGGGACCATCGGCAGGTAGAGGACGACGCGGTCGCCTCTGCCGACGCCCAGTGAGCGGAGGACGCCCGCGAACCGGGCGGTGCGGTCCAGGAGTTCGGCGTAGGTGAAGTGCTCCCGGGTGCCGGTGACGGGGCTGTCGTGGATCAGCGCGGTGCGGTCGCCGTGGCCGGCGGCGACGTGCCGGTCCAGGGCGTTGTGGCAGGTGTTGAGCTCGCCGTCGGGGAACCAGCGGTAGAACGGCGGGCGGTCCGCGTCCAGGACGCGGGTGGGCTCCTTCGTCCAGGTCACCGCCTTGGCCGCGGCTCCCCAGAAGCCGTCGGGATCGCTGATGCTCTGTTCGTGCGCCGCGCGGTATGCACGCATCCTTGCCCTCACCTCTCGTGTCGGCCGGCCGGCCGCGCAGGCGTCCGTCGCCCGCCGCGCGGCGTGCCGGTCGGTCCTCGGGGCGTCCACTGTGTCCCGTACGGGGCGCCGGAGGAAGAGGGGCGTACCAGCTGTCGTGGCGCCACCGCGGGGTGTCCTCGCCGTGCGGGTCGCGGCGGTGGGGCTTCGAGCGCACTCCAGCGCCTAGGCTCCGGGGTATGAGCCCTTCCATCGCCACCAACACCACCGTCGAACTCCCCGAACTGCTGGAGTTCGTCCGCCCCCGGCACCGCGCCATCCTGCTGACCCGCCGGTCGGACGGCACCCCTCAGGGCTCGCCGCTGACCTGCGGTGTGGACGATTCGGGCCGGATCGTGATCTCGACGTACCCGGAGCGCGCCAAGGTCCGCAACGCCCGCCGCGCGCCGTCCGTCAGCGTCATCGTCCTCTCCGACGACTGGAACGGCCCGTGGGTGCAGGTCGACGGCGAGGCCGAGGTCATCGACGCGCCGGACTCGGTCGAGCCGCTGGTGGAGTACTTCCGCAACATCTCCGGCGAGCACCCGGACTGGGACGAGTACCGCGCGGCCATGCTCAAGCAGGGCAAGTCGATCATCCGCATCACGCCCCGCCGCTGGGGCCCGATCGCCACGGGCGGCTTCCCTGCGCGGCTGGTGGAGGACGAGGGCTGAGGCGGCCTCAGGGTTTCGGCGGGTAGAGCTTGAAGGCGGAGGTGTCGACGGCGAAGCCGAACGGCTCGGGCAGCTCCACCGGCTCGCCGAACTCCAATGTGGTGACGGTCCGATAGCCGTTGGTGTGCGGCTGCGAGTGCAGTGAGCACGTGCCGATGTTCGGGTCGATCACGAGGTAGAGCGGGATCTCGCTCATGCCGTACCAGAAACGCTTCTTGATGTAGTCGACGTCCTTGTCGCTGGAAACGATCTCCACTACGAGGGCGACACGGTCGGCGGGGAACGGGTTGGCGTTGTCGGCCATCGCCTCAGGCGTGGTGACCGTGAGGTCCGCCTTCGGCTCGAACGAGGAAATGGGGGAAATCAGGGCCTGATCCGGCAACGCTGTCCAGCCGTGCGACTCGAACTGCATACCGAGCTTCATGACGATCTGATTGTGAAACGGGGCTGCCGACGCCTGCATAACGATCTTTCCGTCGATGAGCTCGATCTTCAGCTGATCGAGCTCGGGGAGATCTTCCAGAAAGCGCAGCAGATCGTGCGGGTCGTCGATCGGCGACATGTCCTCGGCCGTCTCGTGATGCATCAGGGTCATCGCGCGCCTCCTTTTCAGGCACAGCGTAGGGAGAGCAGCAGCCTCCGATTTCACGATAGGCGATCATTTCCACGTTCGAGTGAAACGCGCCCGAAAGCACAGTGCGGCGCCTGCCCTCACCGGTCGGGGAAGGGGCAGGCGCCGCGTTGTTCCGTACTCCGTTGTACGGGACATCTGGGGGCCGTCAGGCCGGTACCGGCGTCACACCGCCAGGGCGCGGTCCGTCGGCTTGATGGGGGCTGGCAGGGACGACGCGCCGGTCAGGAAGCGGTCCACGCCCTTGGCCGCGGAGCGGCCCTCGGCGATGGCCCACACGATGAGCGACTGGCCGCGGCCCGCGTCACCGGCGACGAAGACGCCGGGGACGTTGGTCTCGAAGTCGGCGTTGCGGGCGACGTTGCCGCGCTCGTCCAGGTCCACGCCGAACTGCTCGACGAGGCCGTTCTCCTTGTCGATGCCGGTGAAGCCCATCGCGAGGGTGACCAGCTGGGCCGGGATCTTCCGCTCGGTGCCGGGCTTCTGCTCCAGCTTGCCGTCCTTGAACTCCACCTCGATCAGATGCAGCCACTGGACGTTGCCGTCCTCGTCACCCTCGAAGTGGGTGGTGGAGACGGAGTACAGCCGCTCGCCGCCCTCCTCGTGGGCCGAGGTGACCTTGTAGAGCATCGGGAAGGTCGGCCAGGGCTGGTTCTCGTTCCGCTCCTCGCCCGGCTTGGGCATGATCTCCAGCTGGGTGACGGACAGCGCGCCCTGCCGGTGGGCCGTGCCGACGCAGTCGGCGCCGGTGTCGCCGCCGCCGATGACGACGACGTGCTTGCCCTCGGCGGAGATCGGCGACGTGGTGAGGTCGCCCTCCTGCACCTTGTTCGCGAGCGGGAGGTACTCCATCGCGAAGTGGATGCCCTTGAGGTCACGTCCGGGCACCGGCAGGTCGCGGGAGGTGGTCGAGCCCGCGGCGATCACGACGGCGTCGTACCGGCGGCGCAGCTTGGCGGCGTCGATGTCGCGGCCGATCTCCACCTCGGTGCGGAACTTGGTGCCCTCCGCGCGCATCTGCTCGATGCGGCGGTTGATGTGCCGCTTCTCCATCTTGAACTCGGGGATGCCGTAGCGGAGGAGACCGCCGATACGGTCCGCGCGCTCGTAGACGGCGACGGTGTGGCCTGCCCGGGTCAGCTGCTGGGCGGCGGCCAGGCCCGCCGGGCCCGAGCCGATGACGGCGACGGTCTTGCCGGACAGGCGCTCGGGCGGCTGCGGGGTGACGTCCCCGTTGTCCCACGCCTTGTCGATGATGGAGACCTCGACGTTCTTGATGGTCACCGGCGGCTGGTTGATGCCCAGCACGCAGGCGGCCTCGCACGGCGCGGGGCAGAGGCGGCCGGTGAACTCCGGGAAGTTGTTGGTCGCGTGCAGCCGCTCGCTCGCGGCCTCCCAGTCGTTGCGGTACGCGTAGTCGTTCCACTCGGGGATGAGGTTCCCCAGCGGGCAGCCGTTGTGGCAGAACGGGATGCCGCAGTCCATGCAGCGCGACGCCTGCTTGCTGATGATCGGCAGCAGGGAGCCGGGCCGGTAGACCTCGTTCCAGTCCTTGACGCGCTCCTCGACGGGACGGGTCTCGGCGACCTCGCGGTCGTGGTTCAGGAAGCCCTTGGGGTCAGCCATTGGTCGCCGCCTCCATCATCTTCTCGTGGGTCTCGGACTCGGAGAGTCCGGCCTGCTCGGCGGCTTCCTTGGCGGCGAGCACTGCCTGGTACGTGGGCGGGATGACCTTGCTGAAGCGCGCGGCCGCGGCATCCCAGTCTGCGAGGAGCTTCTCCGCGACGGTGGAGCCGGTCTCCTCCTGGTGGCGGCGCACCACGTCGTGCAGCCACTGCTTGTCGGTGTCGTTCAAGGGGTTGACCGCGGCGGTCATCTCCTTGTTGACGTTGGCCGGGTCGAGGTCGATGACGTACGCGAAGCCGCCGGACATACCGGCCGCGAAGTTGCGGCCCGTCTCGCCGAGGATGACCGCGTTGCCGCCGGTCATGTACTCGCAGCCGTGGTCGCCCACGCCCTCGGAGACCACCGTGGCGCCGGAGTTGCGGACGCAGAAGCGCTCGCCGACCTTGCCGCGCAGGTACAGCTCGCCGCCGGTGGCGCCGTAGGCGAGGGTGTTGCCCGCGATGGTGGAGTACTCCGCCAGGTGGTCCGCGCCGCGGTCCGGGCGGACGATGACGCGGCCACCGGAGAGCCCCTTGCCGACGTAGTCGTTGGCGTCGCCCTCCAGGCGGAGGGTGACACCCTTCGGCAGGAAGGCGCCGAAGGACTGGCCGGCCGAGCCGGTGAAGGTGATGTCGATGGTGTCGTCGGGCAGGCCCGCGCCGCCGAACTTCTTCGTCACCTCGTGGCCCAGCATGGTGCCGACCGTGCGGTTGATGTTGCGGATGGCGACCTGCGCCCGTACGGGCTGGGCCTCCTCCGCGGTGTCCGCGTGGAGCGCGTCGGCGGCCAGCTTGATGAGCTGGTTGTCCAGCGCCTTCTCCAGGCCGTGGTCCTGGACGGTGATCTGGTGGCGGACGGCGCCCTCGGGCAGCTCGGGCACGTGCAGCAGCGGAGCCAGGTCCAGGCCCTGCGCCTTCCAGTGGTTCACGGCGCGGGTGGTGTCCAGCAGCTCGGCGTGGCCGACGGCCTCCTCCAGGGTGCGGAAGCCCAGCTCCGCGAGGAGCTCGCGGACCTCCTCGGCGATGAACTGGAAGAAGTTGACGACGTACTCGGCCTTGCCGCTGAACCGCTCGCGCAGCGTCGGGTTCTGGGTGGCGATGCCGACCGGGCAGGTGTCCAGGTGGCAGACGCGCATCATGACGCAGCCGGAGACCACCAGCGGGGCGGTCGCGAAGCCGTACTCCTCGGCGCCCAGCAGGGCGGCGATGACCACGTCGCGGCCGGTCTTCAGCTGGCCGTCGGTCTGTACGACGATGCGGTCGCGCAGGCCGTTGAGCAGCAGCGTCTGCTGGGTCTCGGCGAGGCCGAGCTCCCAGGGGCCGCCGGCGTGCTTCAGCGAGGTGAGCGGCGAGGCGCCCGTACCGCCGTCGTGGCCGGAGATCAGGACCACGTCCGCGTGCGCCTTGGAGACACCCGCGGCGACCGTGCCGACGCCGACCTCGGAGACCAGCTTCACGTGGATGCGGGCCTGCGGGTTGGCGTTCTTGAGGTCGTGGATCAGCTGCGCCAGGTCCTCGATGGAGTAGATGTCGTGGTGCGGCGGCGGGGAGATCAGGCCCACGCCCGGCGTCGAGTGACGCGTCTTGGCGACCCACGGGTAGACCTTGTGGCCGGGCAGCTGGCCGCCCTCACCGGGCTTGGCGCCCTGGGCCATCTTGATCTGGATGTCGTCGGAGTTGACCAGGTACTCGCTGGTCACACCGAAGCGGCCGGACGCGACCTGCTTGATGGAGGAGCGGCGCGCCGGGTCGTACAGGCGCTCCGGGTCCTCGCCGCCCTCACCGGTGTTGGACTTGCCGCCCAGCTGGTTCATGGCGATGGCGAGGGTCTCGTGCGCCTCCTGCGAGATGGAGCCGTACGACATGGCGCCGGTGGAGAACCGCTTGACGATCTCGCTGGCCGGCTCGACCTCCTCGATCGGGATCGAGGGGCGGTCGGACTTGAAGCCGAACAGGCCGCGCAGCGTCATCAGACGCTCGGACTGCTCGTTCACCCGCTCGGTGTACTTCTTGAAGATGTCGTACCGGCCCGAGCGCGCGGAGTGCTGCAGGCGGAAGACGGTCTCCGGGTCGAACAGGTGCGGCTCGCCCTCGCGGCGCCACTGGTACTCGCCGCCGATGTCCAGCGCGCGGTGCGCCGGGGCGATGCCGGAGGCCGGGTACGCCTTGGCGTGCCGCTGGGCGACCTCCTTGGCGATGACGTCCAGGCCCGCGCCGCCGATCTTGGTGGCGGTGCCGTGGAAGTACTTGTCGACGAAGGCCTCGTCCAGGCCGACCGCCTCGAAGACCTGCGCGCCGCGGTAGGAGGCGACGGTGGAGATGCCCATCTTGGACATGACCTTCAGGACGCCCTTGCCGAGCGCCTTGATCAGGTTCTTGATGGCGGTCTCGGCCTCGACGCCGGGCAGGAAGGTGCCGGCGCGGACCAGGTCCTCGACGGACTCCATGGCGAGGTACGGGTTGACCGCGGCGGCGCCGTAGCCGATCAGCAGCGCGACGTGGTGCACCTCGCGGACGTCACCGGCCTCGACGAGCAGCCCCACCTGGGTGCGCTGCTTCGTACGGATGAGGTGGTGGTGGACCGCGGAGGTGAGCAGCAGCGACGGGATCGGCGCGTGCTCGGCGTCGGAGTGCCGGTCGGACAGCACGATCAGGCGGGCGCCGTCCTCGATGGCGGCCTCGGCCTCGGCGCAGATCTCGTCGATCCGGGCCGCGAGGGACTCGCCGCCGCCGTGCACGCGGTACAGGCCGGAGAGGGTGACGGCCGTCATCCCCGGCATGTCGCCGTCGGCGTTGATGTGGATGAGCTTGGCCAGCTCATCGTTGTCGATCACCGGGAAGGGCAGCGTGACGCTGCGGCAGGAGGCCGCGGTCGGCTCCAGGAGGTTGCCCTGCGGGCCGAGCGAGGAGATCAGCGAGGTGACGAGCTCCTCGCGGATGGCGTCCAGCGGCGGGTTGGTGACCTGCGCGAACAGCTGGGTGAAGTAGTCGAAGAGCAGCCGGGGGCGCTCGGAGAGCGCGGCGATCGGCGAGTCGGTGCCCATCGAACCGATGGGCTCGGCACCGGCCTTGGCCATCGGCGCGAGGAGGACGCGCAGCTCCTCCTCGGTGTAGCCGAAGGTCTGCTGGCGGCGGGTGACCGAGGCGTGGGTGTGGACGATGTGCTCGCGCTCGGGGAGGTCCTCGAGCTCGATCTCGCCGGCCTCCAGCCACTCCGCGTACGGGTGCTCGGCGGCGAGGGCGCCCTTGATCTCGTCGTCCTCGATGATGCGGTGCTCGGCGGTGTCCACGAGGAACATCCGGCCGGGCTGCAGGCGGCCCTTGCGGACGACCTTGGCCGGGTCGATGTCCAGGACGCCGACCTCGGAGGAGAGCACGACGAGGCCGTCGTCGGTGACCCAGTAACGCCCGGGGCGCAGGCCGTTGCGGTCCAGGACCGCGCCGACCTGGGTGCCGTCGGTGAAGGTGACGCAGGCCGGGCCGTCCCAGGGCTCCATCATCGTGGAGTGGTACTGGTAGAACGCGCGCCGGGCCGGGTCCATGGAGGTGGAGTTCTCCCACGCCTCCGGGACCATCATCAGCACCGAGTGGGGCAGCGAGCGGCCGCCGAGGTGGAGCAGCTCCAGGACCTCGTCGAAGGACGCGGAGTCGGAGGCGTCCGGCGTGCAGACGGGGAACAGGCGCTCCAGCGTCTCGGTGGACTCACCGAAGAGCTTCGAGGCGAGCTGGGACTCGCGGGCGCGCATCCAGTTGCGGTTGCCCTTGACCGTGTTGATCTCGCCGTTGTGCGCGACGAAGCGGTACGGGTGGGCCAGCGGCCAGCTCGGGAAGGTGTTGGTGGAGAACCGCGAGTGGACCAGCGCGATGGCGGTCGCGAAGCGGCGGTCGCTCAGGTCCGGGAAGAACGGCTCCAGCTGCCCGGTGGTCAGCATGCCCTTGTACACAATCGTGCGCGCGGACAGCGACGGGAAGTACACGCCGGCCTCGCGCTCGGCGCGCTTGCGCAGCACGAAGGCCTTGCGGTCCAGCGCCAGGCCGGTGTGCTCACCGTCGGCCACGAAGAGCTGGGAGAAGGCGGGCATGGTGGCGCGGGCGCCGTTGCCGAGCAGCTGCGGGGCTACGGGGACGACACGCCAGCCGAGGACGTTCAGTCCCTCCTCGGACGCGATCGTCTCGATCTTCGAGACGGCGGCCTGGGCCTCCTCGGCGTCCGAGGGGAGGAAGGCGATGCCCGCGGCGTACGCGCCGGCCTCGGGCAGCTCGAACGAGACGTTCTCGCGCAGGAAGGCGTCGGGAATCTGGAGCAGGATGCCCGCGCCGTCGCCGGAGTCGGGCTCGGAGCCGGTGGCGCCGCGGTGTTCGAGGTTCCGCAGAACAGTCAGGGCCTGCTCGACCAGCGCGTGGCTCGCCTCACCGGTGAGGGTCGCGACGAAGCCGACGCCGCAGGCGTCGTGCTCGTTACGCGGGTCGTACATCCCCTGCTGGGCGGGGCGCCCGTCCATGGGCGACCAGGCGGCGCTGGTGGCGCTGCCGGTGGTCGCGGAGTGCGTGGACGCGGAACGCATCGGCTCTCCCAACGTCGTCGTGGCATGTGCAGTGCCGAGGGACGACGTTGGCCCTCCGCGAATTTTGCGTGCAGGTTACAGGATGACCTCGATCTCGGGAATCGGATAGAGGCTTCCAGCATGCGGACACCGCGCAGAGCGGTGGATCGAGAACGCAGTGGGACAGATCGTCGTCCGACAGCGCGGGACACCGGTAAGCGACATTGCCTCCGGCGCCACACCCTTATGCCCGCTGGTCAACTTCTGAAACCGCGAGGTAACAGGTTAATTATGCGTCTGCACGCATAGGGCGTCACCCTACGGCGGTTCCGAACAGCGCGCCCAGGACGTACGTCACACCTGCGGCGGCACCGCCGAGGGCCAACTGGCGCAACCCGCTGTACCACCACGAGCGCGCCGTCACCCGGGCCACCACCGCGCCGCACCCGAAGAGTCCGAGCAGCGCCAGGACCACGGCGGGCCACAGCGCGGCGGCACCCAGAAGGTACGGCAGTACGGGCAGCAGCGCACCCAGCGCGAACGAACCGAACGAGGAAACGGCGGCGACGAGCGGGGAGGGCAGGTCCGACGGATCGACGCCCAGCTCCTCGCGGGCATGGATCTCCAGCGCCTGCTCCGGGTCCTTGGAGAGCTGCGCGGCCACCTCGCGGGCGAGCCCCGGCTCCACCCCGCGCGACTCGTACAGGGCGGCCAGCTCGGCCTGCTCGTCCTTGGGGTGTTTGCGCAGCTCACGGCGCTCCACGTCCAGTTCGGCCTGGACCAGCTCGCGCTGCGAGGCGACCGAGGTGTACTCACCCGCGGCCATCGAGAAGGCACCGGCGGCCAGTCCGGCCAGCCCCGTGATGACGATCGTCTGCTGCGACACCGAACCGCCGGCCACCCCCGTCATCAGCGCGAGGTTCGACACCAGCCCGTCCATCGCGCCGAACACCGCCGGGCGGAGCCAGCCGCCGTTGACGTCACGGTGCGTGTGGTTGTCACGGTGGGCGATGTGCGTAGGAGCCGACGCGTCCATGACATCAGTGACGGACATAAGGGACCTCTCCCTCCCTCGCGAGGTGTGGGCCGATCAGCGGCACTTCCCCCTGGAACACCTCGAAGTTACGTCGCCCACAAGTCCTTGCGCTAGCAAGGAAGGCCGTACTTACCGCTCTGACCTGCAGCTTTACCGAGACCACCGGCCAGTGATCCGGGCCACACCGCGCCTTCGCCGGCAACCGGGAACCGGCCATCACGACATCGCTCCGATCCGGCGTGAAGTCCCCCCATTAGCGGCAAACCGGCCCTACGATCCCTCAGACGCGTACGGATCCGGGACCGGTCGGCGGAAGGGCACGCAGATGAGCACACCGCACGCCCCCTCACCCGCCCCCGTCACCCCGGGTGACCGCCCTGCCGAGCTGCGCGACCGGGCCCGGGGCACCCTCCTGGGACTCGCCGTGGGTGACGCGCTCGGCGCTCCCGCCGAGAACATGAAGCCCTCGCAGATCCGCCGCCGCTGGGGCCGCATCGAAGGCTTCGTCGCCGACGACCCGGCCGGCACCGACGACACCGAATACGCCATCTTCTCCGGCCTGCTGCTGGCCGAACACGGCTCGGCGCTCACCGTCGCGCACGTCGAGGCCGCCTGGCACCAGTGGATCGCCGACCTGGACGAGGGCCCCTTCCGCGGCGCCGGGTTCAGCGAGCGCGGCACCCTGGAGAACCTCCGCCGGGGCCTCGCCGCACCGATTTCCGCCCAGCACCGTCATGCCTGGAGCGACGGACTGGCGATGCGGGCCGCGCCGTTCGGCGTACACGCGGCGGGCCGGCCCGCCGAGGCCGCCCGGCTGGTCGCGGTGGACGGCACGGTCAGCCATGACGGCGAGGGCATCTACGGCGGTCAGGCCGTCGCCGCCGGGGTCGCCGCCGCCATGGTCGCCGGGAGCACCGACGCGGTGATCGCCGCCGCGCTCTCCGTCGTCCCCGAGGACTCCTGGACCGCCCGCTCGCTGCGCCGCGCGGTCGCCGCCGCCCAGCGCTCCCGGCTGGACCCCGGCATCACCCGCCTCGGCACCGAACGCGCCGTGCGCTCCGCCGTCGTCATCGGCGGCTACCCCTGGACCGACCTGGCGCCCGAGGCGGTCGGCCTGGCCTTCGGCGCGTTCGCCGCGGCGGCGGGGGACTTCCCCGGCGCGGTGCTGACCGCCGTCAACATGGGCCGCGACGCCGACACCACGGCGGCGGTCGCCGGGGCCCTGGCCGGCGCGCTCGGCGGCACCGCCGCCGTCCCCGCCGAGTGGGCGCGGGTCATCGGCCCGGTACGCGGCAGCTGCCTGCCCTCGATGGCGGGCTACCACGTCCTGGACATCGCGGACCTGCTCACCCCGGACATGCCCATGCCCGCACCCACGGCAGAGGCGGCCTCATGAGCACCGCAGCGGACACTCCTGCCGCCGCCGTGGCGGTCCCGCCGCTCGCCGCGTGCGCGGAACCCGCCCGCGACAGTGCCGCCCGGATCGAGGGCCTCCTCCTCGGCCTCGCCGCCGGAGACGCCGCCGGCTGGCCGGCGAGCCGGCACCGCGCGGCCCGGATGCCCGAATGGACCCGCCGCCTCACCCGCGAGCTCGACACCTTCGCCGAGCAGAACGCCACCACCACGCTCCCCGTCCCCATCGCCCTCAACCAGCCGCCCGAACCACTCCGCCTCGGCCCCTCCGACGACGCGGAATGGGCCGCCTTCACCGCCGGCTCCGTGCTCACCGCGGCCGGTGCGTTCCTCTCCGACCTCGGCCGGGACCGCCGGATGCGGGCCGCCCTCGACCTCGCCTGGAACGCGCTGGCCTGCGAGGTCGCGGCCGCCGCCGACCGGGCCCCGGAGGTGGAGTCGGCCGTCCTGCCGCTGCGCGCCCGGATCTCCGTACGCGCCGGGCTCGGCAACCTCGCCGCCGGGCTCCGGCCGCCCGCCACCGGCCACGACAACCCGCACTTCTTCGACGACGCGGCCTGCGTACGCGCCGCCGTCCTCGCCGTCGTCCACCCCGGCGACCCGGCGGCGGCGGCCGGGCTGGCCGAGTTCGACGCCCGGTACACCCAGGACGGCGACGGCGTGCACGGCGCCCGCGCGATGGCCGCCGCGGTCGCCGCCGCACTCGGCGGCTCCCCCGTCGACGCCTGCGTGGCCGCCGCCCTCGCCCAGCTCCCCGAAGGCACCGAGATCCGCCGCAACGCCCTGCACGCCGTCCGGCTGGCCGAGGCCACCGCCGACGGCCGCCCCGGCGCCGCCTTCGCCCTGGTCCCCACCCTGGAGCACGAGATCGTCGACCACGTCTACAGCTACGGCATCGCCGCCGCCGAGACCGTACCGGTCGCCCTCGCACTGGCCCTCGCGGGCGGCGGGCGGACCGCCGAGGCGGTGCCCGCCGCCGCCTGCCTCTCCCGCGTCGCCGACTCGGCGCCCGCCCTGGCCGGCGCGCTGACCGGTGCCCTCGGCGGGGCCACCGCGCTGCCCGCCGCCTGGCGCGACGCCTGCCGCACCCTCTCCGGCTGTGCGCTGCCCCGGCTGGCCGGCACCGACCTGGTCGAGCTGGCCGACCTGCTCGCCGGCACCGAACTGACCACTCCGCAGACGCCCCCGCCGAAAGGATCCGACCGGCCATGACCGACACCGCGGCACCACCCGCCACCACGGCGGTCCCCACCCTCGCCGACCGCACGGCCGGCGCCCTGGCCGGGGCCGCGGTCGGCGACGCGCTCGGCGGGCCCGTCGAGGGCTGGAGCCCGGAGCAGATCCGGGAACGGCACGGCGGCCCGGTCCGCGGCATCGTCGGCCCCTGGTACGAGGACTGGCGGACCGCCCGCCCCCTCGCGCCGTACCACAAGGGCGACGGCCACGTCACCGACGACACCCTCATGACCCACGCCCTGATCCGGGTGTACGAGAAGGTCCGCGACCACCTCGAAGCGTACGCCGTGGCCGACCACCTGGTCCCCGAACTGATCACCGAGCCCCGCTGGATCCCCGAGCTGGAGGCCGAGGCGCTGCCCCTGCACCGGGTGTTCCTCGCCGAGAAGTGGCTCGTCACCCGGCTGCACTACGGGCACGCCGACCCCCGCGAGGCCGGCGTCGGCAACATCGTCAACTGCGGCGCCGCGATGTACATGGCCCCGGTCGGCCTGGTCAACGCCGGTGATCCGCGTGGGGCTTACGCCGAGGCGCTGGACGTCGCGGGCGCGCACCAGTCGTCGTACGGGCGGGAGGCGGCCGGGGTTTTCGCCGCCGCGGTGGCCGCCGCCTGCGTCCCCGGCGCCACCCCCGGCTCGGTGGTCGAAGCGGCCCTCGCCCTCGCCAAGGACGGCACCCGTACAGCCATCGAGGCCGTCTGCGAAGTGGCGGTGAAGTACGACGAGTTCGAGCCCGCGCTGACACAACTCCGGGGCGCCGTATCGCCGTTCGACACGGTGGGTCCCGAGTACCGGCGGCCCTCGCTGGGCGCCAGGCGGCCCTCCCGGCTGCACGCCATCGAGGAACTGCCCGTGGCGCTCGGCCTGTTGCTCATCGGCGACGGCGACTACCGCGAGACGGTGCTCGGCGCCGTCAACTACGGCCGCGACTGCGACTCCATCGCCACCATGTGCGGCGCCCTGGTCGGCGCGCTCGGCCGTCCCGTGCCCACCGAGTGGACCACGGCCGTCTCCGAGGCGAGCCGGCTGGACCTCCAGGCCCCGGCGCACGCGCTGACCGCCGTCGCCCACGAGATCCACCACCGCGACCTGGCGCGCCGCCGCGCCCACGAAGCCGCCTTCGCCGCGCTCACGGTGGCCCGATGACGTACCCGCCGGCGCCGCTGCGGGTGACCTGGGTCCAGCCGGAGGACCTGATCGGCCACGAACTGCGGCAGGCCGCCGAGGACGGCCGCGACGCCACCGTGATCCGCCGCCGCTGGCTCACCGCCGGCGGCACCCTCGCCCCCGACCGGGCCGGTGCCTCCCCCGGCCCGGTGCCGCCCCGGCTCCGCGCCCTGGCCGTCGCCCTCCTGGACGACCTCGCCTCCCTGCCCTGCCCCTCGGCCGCCGACGAGCCCACCGACCTGGCGGCCATCCGGGCCGCGGCACCCGCACCCCCGCCGGTGCCCGCCGCCGCGGGCCTGCTCCCCCGCCTGGAGGCCGCCTGGCTGGGCCGCGCCGCCGGCTGCCTCCTCGGCAAGCCCGTCGAGAAGCTGCCGCTGGCCGGCATCCGCGCGATCGCCCGGTCGACCGCGAACTGGCCGCTGCACACCTGGTTCACCGAGGCCGGACTGGACCCCTCGACCGCCGCCCGGTACCCCTGGAACCGCCGCAGCCGCACCACCTCGCTCGCCGAGAACATCGACGGCATGCCCGAGGACGACGACCTGAACCACCCGCTCCTCGGCCTGCTCCTCCTCCGCCGCCACGGCCCCGGCTTCACCACCGCCGACCTCGCCCGCCTGTGGCTGGACGAGCTCCCGGCGGGCCGTACCTTCACCGCCGAGCGCGTCGCGTACCGCAACCTCCTCGACGGCGTCGAACCGCCGGACACCGCCCGCTTCCGCAACCCCTTCCGGGAGTGGATCGGCGCCCTGATCCGCGCCGACGTGCACGGCTGGACGCACCCGGGCGACCCGGCCGGGGCCGCCGAGGCCGCCTGGCGCGACGCCGTGCTGACCCACACCGCCAACGGGGTGTACGGGGCGATGTTCGCCGCCGCCGCGCTGGCCACGGCCGCGGGCGGCACGGCGGATGTGCACCGGTGCCTGGCGGCCGGGCTCGCCGTCGTCCCGCCCCGCTCCCGCCTGGCGCGGGCCGTACGCTTCGGCATCGCGGCGGCCCGGGAGGCACCGGACCGCACGCCCGGCGGCTTCGAGCCCGTCGTGGACCGGCTGCACGCCGCGTACGGGTGGCACCACTGGGTGCACGTACTGCCCAACGCCGCCTTGCTGGCCGCAGCGCTCACCCATGCCGACGGCGACTTCACCGGGTCGGTCTGCCGTGTGGTCTCCGGCGGCTGGGACACCGACTCCAACGGCGCGACGGCCGGCTCCCTCGCCGGGCTCCTGGCCGGTTCCCCGGACGCGCTGCCCGCCCGCTGGACCGCCCCGCTCGCCAACCGTCTGAGCACGTCCGTCGGCGACCTGGACGGCATCGGCTTCGACGCGCTGGCCCGCGAGACGGCGGCGCTGGCGGTCGCCGGGGAGGCAGCACAGGCGGTGAGTCCGGTACCGGTCCAGCAGTGACCGCGTACGACAGCGGGCCGTGGCCCCGAAGGGAACCACGGCCCGCTGTCGTACGTGCGTCAGGACTTCTTCTTCCCGGTCCCGGCGGGCTTGTCCTCCGGCGCCTGCGGCTCGTCCGCGGCCTTGCCGGCCGGGGAGTCCTCGGCGTCCTCCGCGTCGGCGGTCTCCTGCTCCACCGCCGCGGGTTCGACCACGGCCTCCCGGCCGGGCGACCGCTTGGCCGACACCACCATGTAGACCACCGCCAGGACCAGCACGATCAGGGCCGTCCAGACGTTCAGCCGCAGGCCCAGGATGTGGTGCGCCTCGTCGACCCGCATGTACTCGATCCACGCCCGGCCCGCGCAGTACGAGGCGACGTACAGCGCGAACGCCCGGCCGTGGCCCAGCTTGAACCGCCGGTCCGCCCAGATGACCAGGATCGCGACGCCGATGCACCACAGGGACTCGTACAGGAACGTGGGGTGGTACGTGCCGCCCACGCGGCCGATCGCCGGGTCCGAGGTGATCTGCAGCGCCCACGGCACGTCCGTCTTCCTGCCGTACAGCTCCTGGTTGAACCAGTTGCCCCAGCGGCCCATCGCCTGTGCCAGCGCGATGCCCGGCGCGACGGCGTCCGCGTACGCCGGCAGCGGGATGCCCCGGCGGCGGCAGCCGATCCAGGCGCCCAGCGCACCCAGCGCGATCGCGCCCCAGATGCCGAGGCCGCCCTCCCAGACGTAGAACGCCTTGATCGGGTCACCGCCCTCGCCGAAGTACGGCTCGTACGTCGTGACGACGTGGTAGAGCCGCCCTCCGACCAGGCCGAACGGCACCGCCCACACGGCGATGTCGGCGACCGTCCCGCTCTGCCCGCCGCGCTGGATCCAGCGCCTGTTGCCGAGCCAGACGGCGATGAAGACGCCGATGATGATGCAGAATGCGTAGCCGCGCAGCGGGATCGGGCCGAGATGCACGACACCGGTCGACGGGCTGGGAATGAATGCGAGGTCCATGGCAGCCCTGACGCTACCGCGCCGGGCGGTCCGGTCGGCAACCCACCCGGCAACGGCTCAGTAACGACCCCCCGGACGGCACTTCTCCGCCGCGCTTCTCCTTACTTCTTCTTGTTCGCCTCCAGCACCGCCTGCTTCAGCTTCTGCGGGGTCATCTGCGCGCTCTGGTCGGCGAAGATGTTCTTCCCGTTGAGGATGACGCTGGGGGTGCCCTGAAGGCCGGCGTTCAGGAACGCCTGCTGGGACTTCTGCACGAAGCCGTTGTACTTCCCGTCCTCCACGCAGGAGCGGAAGTCCCCGGTCACCAGGCCTGGCACCTTCCCGGCCAGCTTGATCAGGTAGCTCTTGTCCGCATACCGGTCCTGCTGCTCGGCGGGCTGCTGCGTGAAGAGCACGTCGTGGTACGCGCGGAACTTGCCCGCGTCCTGGGCACACATCGCGGCATTGGCCGCGTTCAGCGAGCCCTTGCCGCCCATGTTGCCGTCGATGAGCGTGGCGAGGTGGTAGTCGGTCTTCAGCTGCCCGCCGTCCTCCAGCTCATGGAGGACGGCGCGGAAGCCCGTCTCGAACTGCTTGCAGGCCGGGCACCGGAAGTCCTCCCACACCTCCAGCGTGGACGGCGCACTCGCCTTCCCGACGGTCACCTTCGGCTTGTCCCCGCCGGTCGCGCCGTCCGGCGCGGCGACCGGCGTGCTCTTGTCGCCGCCCGCCGAGGACGCCCAGACCGCGATGCCCGCGGCCACCACCAGGACCGCCACCACCACTCCGGCGACCTTCGCCTGCCGGCCGCGCCGGGCGCGGGCCTTTTCCTTCTCGCGCTGTGCCTGCAGCCGCTCGCGTGCGCTGCCTTCGGCTCGGGATTTCTGGCTCACACCGGTGGAAAACGAGGCGGAGGGACGCGACTGCGCCCCTCCGCCCCGCATTTCGCCCTATCGAGCGATCCCGGCGGTACCGGCTTTACGCGCGTACGCCCTTGGCCAGCTCCCCGGCCAGCTCGCGTACGCCGGCGAGCCCGGCCTCCAGGTCTCCCTCGTGCGCCAGCAGCCGCTTCACGAACGCCGAGCCGACGATGACCCCGTCGGCGAACTGCGCCACCTCGGCGGCCTGCTCGGCGTTGGAGACGCCCAGGCCCACGCAGACCGGCAGGTCGGTGGTGGCGCGGGTGCGCGCGACCAGGTCCTGGGCCTCCCGGCCGACGGACTCGCGGGTGCCGGTGACGCCCATCAGGGACGCCGCGTACACGAAGCCCGTACCGGCCGCGGTGATCTTGGCGAGCCGCGCGTCCTTGCTGCTCGGCGCGACCACGAAGACCGTGGCCAGGCCGTGCTCGCCGGCGGCCTTCCGCCACACCTCGGACTCCTCGACCGGGAGGTCCGGCAGGATGCAGCCGGCGCCGCCCGCCGCGGCCAGGTCGGCGGCGAACCGCTCCACGCCGTACGCGTCGACCGGGTTCCAGTACGTCATGCACAGCACGGGGGCGCCGGTGGCGGCATGCGCCTCACGGACCGTGCGGATCACGTCGACGATCTTCACGCCGCCGCGCAGCGCGATGTCGTCGGCGGTCTGGATGACCGGGCCGTCCAGCACCGGGTCGCTGTGCGGCAGGCCGACCTCGACGATGTCGCAGCCGCCCTCGATCATCGCGGTGACGGCCCGTACCCCGCCGTCCACGGTCGGGAAGCCCGCCGGGAGATAGCCGACCAGCGCGGCGCGGCCCTCGGCCTTCGCGCCGGCCAGTACCGAGCTGAGCAGTTCGACGTTGCCCGCCATCACTTCGTCCCCTCCTGGTGCGCGCCGAGCGCGGTGTCCGTGGCGTCGGTGTCGTCCGCCTCGACGGCGTCGTCGGCGGGGGCGTCGTACAGCCCGAAGTACCGTGCGGCCGTGTCCATGTCCTTGTCGCCGCGGCCGGAGAGGTTGACCACGATCAGGCCGTCCTTGCCCAGCTCGCGGCCGAGCTCCAGGGCGCCGGCCAGCGCGTGCGCGCTCTCGATGGCGGGAATGATGCCCTCGGTCCCGGAGAGCAGCCGCAGCGCCTGCATGGCGGCGTCGTCGGTGACGGCGCGGTACTCGGCGCGCCCGACGTCCTTGAGGTAGGAGTGCTCGGGGCCGATGCCCGGATAGTCCAGGCCCGCAGAGATCGAGTACGGCTCGGTGATCTGGCCGTCCTCGTCCTGGAGGACGTAGGAGCGGGAGCCGTGCAGGATGCCGGGCGTGCCCTCGGTGAGGGTGGCCGCGTGCTCGCCGCTCTCCACGCCGTGGCCGCCCGGCTCGCAGCCGATCAGGCGGACGCTCTCGTCGGGCAGGAAGGCGTGGAAGAGGCCGATGGCGTTGGAGCCGCCGCCGACGCAGGCCACGGCCGCGTCCGGCAGCCGCCCCGCGCGCTCGATGATCTGGCGGCGGGCCTCGACGCCGATGACGCGGTGGAAGTCGCGTACGAGGGCGGGGAAGGGGTGCGGCCCGGCGACCGTGCCGAAGAGGTAGTGGGTGCGGTCGACGTTGGCGACCCAGTCGCGGAACGCCTCGTTGATCGCGTCCTTGAGGGTGCGGCTGCCGGACTTCACGGCGATGACCTCGGCGCCGAGCATCCGCATGCGGGCGACGTTGAGCGCCTGCCGCTGGGTGTCGATCTCGCCCATGTAGATGGTGCATTCGAGGCCGAAGAGGGCGCAGGCGGTGGCGGTGGCCACGCCGTGCTGGCCCGCGCCGGTCTCGGCGATGACGCGGGTCTTGCCCATGCGCTTGGTGAGCAGCGCCTGGCCCAGCACGTTGTTGATCTTGTGGGAGCCGGTGTGGTTCAGGTCCTCCCGCTTGAGGAAGATCCGTGCGCCGCCGGCGTGCTCGGCGAACCGCGGCACCTCGGTGAGGGCGCTGGGCCGGCCGGTGTAGTTGACCATCAGGTCGTCGAGCTCGCGCGCGAACTCGGGATCGGCCTTGGCCTTCTCGTACTCCTCGGCGACCTCGTCGACCGCCGCGACCAGGGCCTCGGGGATGAACTTGCCGCCGAAGGCGCCGAAGTACCCCTCGGCGCTGGGAACCTGACCCTCGGGGTCCGGAATGAAGAAGTCAGACGACATCCGACGTACTCCTCGCCGGGGCGCGCGCATGCGCCCCGGAAGTCTCGAATTCTCGGCATACGGGCATCAAGCTACGTGCGCGCTGCGCGGGCCCGGGTGTCACACTCCGCCGGAGCACCGTACGGACAGTCGTCCGGTCGGCCTGGTCCGGTCAGGCGTGGGCGCCCGCGCGCGGCGCGGGACCGGGCCATCGGCGGCCGTTGATCTGGCCCGGCTCCGCGCCGATGTGGTAGCGGACGCGCCGTCCGTGGACGCGGCGTGCCGGGGCCCGGCAGCCACGCGGCCTGCACCCGCGCCCGAGGGCCGCGTGCGGCAGGCGCGCGGCGCCGGCCGCGGCCGGGCGGTGGCCCGGGCGCGGCTGCTGGGTGCGGGTGGCGGCGGTCATCGGGAGGTCCGGGGGCCTCGGCCGTCAGTCCCGGCCGTGCCGGATCGCGGGGTGGGAGCCGGCCGCGACGAGGTCGGCGACGGCGGTCTTCGGGTCCTTGCCGGTGACCAGCGACTCGCCGACGAGCACGGCGTCCGCGCCTTCGTTGGCGTACGCGATCAGGTCGTGCGGCCCGCGGACGCCGGACTCGGCGACCTTCACGATGTGGTCGGGGATCTCCGGGGCGACCCGGCCGAAGTTGCCGCGGTCGACCTTGAGGGTCTTCAGGTCGCGGGTGTTCACCCCGATGATCTTCGCGCCCGCGGCCACCGCGCGCTCGACCTCTTCCTCGTCGTGCGCCTCGACCAGCGGGGTCAGCCCGATCGACTCGGCCCGCTCGATGAGCGAGACCAGCGCCTCCTGGTCCAGCGCCGCCACGATCAGCAGCGCCAGGTCGGCGCCGTACGCGCGGGCCTCCCACAGCTGGTAGGCGCTGACGATGAAGTCCTTGCGCAGGACCGGGATGTCGACCTTGGCCCGGACGGCCTCCAGGTCGGCCAGCGAGCCGCCGAAGCGGCGCTGCTCGGTGAGGACGGAGATGACGGCGGCGCCGCCCACTTCGTAGTCGGCGGCGAGCCCGGCCGGGTCGGCGATGGCGGCCAGCGCGCCCTTGGACGGGCTGGAGCGCTTGACCTCGCAGATCACGCGGATGCCGTCACCCTTGAGCGCGGCCACGCCGTCCTTGGCGGGGGCTGCCTTCTTAGCCCGCTCCTTGAGCTCGTCGAGGCTGACGCGCGCCTGCCGCTCGGCGAGGTCGGCGCGGACTCCGTCGATGATCTCGTCGAGCACACTCACGCGAGCGGCCTCCTTCTTGAGCGGTGGAGGGAAACTGTCGCCCCCGGGGACACGGTGCGCTCCCAGCAGGCACTCCGATGGTATCCGGCCAGCGGCGCCCGGCCCCGCATCCGGCCGCCCTCGGTCCCACAACATGGACAGATACCGGCAGATATCGGCCGGGTGAGCGCACCCCTGGAGCAGCGGAAAATCGCCGCTCACGGGGCGAGCGCCGATCCCGCGGGCAGGTTGCGGACCACGGTGAAGAGCAGCACGGCACCGCCGGCCGGCCACCAGTGGAAGGGGCTCGGCCGCGGCCCGGCGGCCGGCAGCCCACGGACGGCCCGGGCCAGCCGGACCGTCCAGAACACCGCGAACGCCGCGTAACCGATCACTGCCAGGGCGTTGGCCCCGAGCGCCGCGCCCAGGTCACCGTGCGCGACCGCGTAGGCGCTGCGGAGCCCGCCGCACGCCGGGCAGAAGATCCCGGTGAGCTCCAGCAGCGGGCAGACGGGGTAGTGGCCGGCCTCATGGGGGTCGACGGCGCCGACGTACCCGAAGGCCGCCACGGCCGCCGCCAGGGCGCCCAGCGGGGCCGCGAGACGGCGCGCGAGGCCGCGGCGGGCCGCCGGTGCCGGGGGCGGGCCGTCCGGGGTACGCGCCACGGGTTCCGTCACGGTCCCGATTGTCCCCCGGTACGCGCGAAGGCGCAGCTGCCCGGCGGCCGCACGGGGCACTCCGCGCCATGCGCGCGGGGCGTGCGGAACGGCCGGGAAGCCGCGCCTACGTCGGGCCGGCGGGCCGGATCCGGTGTCCGGCCGCCGACGGGGTCAGCTCTGGGTCTGCGGCCGGCCCTTGGACCGCTTCGGGGCGGAACCCAGGCCCGCGGCGTGCATGATGCCGCCCACGACCGCACCGGCGAAGATGAGGACCACGCCGACCCAGAAGCCGGGCACGTTGGCCAGCACGGTGAAGGCGCCCGCGACGCAGAAGCCGATGAAGGAAATGATGACGCCGGTCCACGCAGCCGGGGTGTGTCCGTGGCCGTTGCTCGACATGAATGCTCCTCGTTGCTTTCTCGCGCCTGGGTCGGGGCGCGGCGTTCGCTCGGAATCATTGTCCCTGATGCGCGGGGTGGGCCCGCCATCGGGTCGGTACGGACCGGTGACGGCCGTCCCCTGTGCGGTGGGGTCCTCCCCCTACGCGGTGGGGTCCTCGCCGCGGTCCAGCGACTTCCAGATCTCCTCCGGGCGGTCCAGGTCCGGCCGCGCGGCGGCGCGGCGCGGGCCGCGCGCGGCCCGGGGGCTGCCCGCCGCGCGCTCGTAACGCCCGGACATCGCGGGCCAGCGCCGCCCGTACACCAGCGCCAGCAGCCCGGCGACGAGCAGCAGCACGCCGCCGCCGGCCGCCACCCAGGGCCAGGCGGTGTGGGCCACGTGCTGGACGCCGGCGCCGCTCATGCCGGTGGCGGTGGCGGCCTTGGCCTTCAGGGCCGAGGTGTCGGCGTTGCCGAGGAGGGCGCCGACGACGATGCCGGCGCCGCTCAGCGTCAGCAGCGCGGCGACGGCGACGCGGCCGGCGCCGCGCACGGCGAAGACGGCGACCAGCGCGGCGAGCCCGACCACGGCGAGCGCGCCGGGCACGCCGGTGATGTCCTGGCCCGACGCCTTCTGCGGCAGCTCGCCCTGGGCGACCACGGCGGTGGCGGTCGCCCAGGTACGGCCGGAGGACAGCAGGGCCAGGGCGGCGCCGAGCGCTCCGAGGAGGAGGGCGAGGGCGAGGGCCTTCCGCGCGGGTCTGACCGACGGGGGTTCGGCCGACACGGCGGGGGCGTCGGTGCGGGGCGGGGGTACGGCACTCACATGTACCACTATCGCGTACGTCGCCGGGCGGCCGCCCGCGCGGGTACCGGCGGGCGTCAGCCGCTGAGGCTGTTGGCCGTGTTCACCGCCCGCAGCACCGCCGCCGCCTTGTTGCGGCATTCGGCGTCCTCGGCCGCCGGGTCGGAGTCGGCGACGATGCCCGCACCGGCCTGGACGTACGCCGTGCCGTCGCGGAGCAGGGCCGTACGGATGGCGATGGCGGTGTCGGAGTCGCCGGCGAAGTCGAGGTAGCCCACGCAGCCGCCGTAGACGCCGCGCCGGGTGGGCTCCAGCTCCTCGATGATCTGCAGGGCGCGCGGCTTCGGGGCGCCCGAGAGCGTGCCGGCCGGGAAGCAGGCGGTCAGCACGTCGAAGGCGGTGCGGCCCTCGGCGACCGTGCCGGTGACCGTGGAGACGATGTGCATGACGTGGCTGTAGCGCTCGATGGACATGAAGTCCACGACCTCGACGCTGCCGGGCTCGCAGACCCGGCCCAGGTCGTTGCGGCCCAGGTCGACCAGCATCAGGTGCTCGGCGCGCTCCTTGGGGTCGGCCAGCAGTTCGTCGGCGAGCGCCTGGTCCAGCTGCGGGGTGCCGCCGCGCGGCCGGGTGCCGGCGATGGGGTGCAGCATCGCCTGCCCGTCCTCGACCTTGACCAGCGCCTCGGGGCTGGAGCCGACGACGTCGAAGGGGAGGCCGTCGCCGCCCTCGAAGCGGAAGAGGTACATGTACGGGCTCGGGTTGGTGGCCCGCAGCACCCGGTAGACGTCCAGCGCGGAGGCCGTGCACGGCGTCTCGAAGCGCTGCGAGGGCACGACCTGGAAGGCCTCGCCGGCCCGGATGCGCTCCTTGATGTCCTCGACCGCGTCCTTGAAGGCGTCGCCGCCCCACTTCGCGGTGTACTCGGGCAGCTCGGAGGCCGGGAGCGCGGCGGCGTTCGACGGGGCCGGGCGGCTCAGGTCGTACGCCATGGTGTCGAGGCGGGCCACGGCGTCCGCGTACGCCTCGTCGACGCCGGTGTCCAGGTCGTTGTGGTTGATGGCGTTGGCGATCAGCAGGACCGTGCCGTTCCAGTGGTCCAGCACGGCGAGGTCCGAGGTGAGCAGCATGGTCAGCTCGGGCAGCCGCAGCTCGTCCTCGGTGGCGTCGCCGATCTTCTCCAGGCGGCGGACGATGTCGTAGCCGAGGTAGCCGACCATGCCGCCGGTGAAGGGCGGCAGGCCCTGGCCCTCGATGAGGTCGCGCGGGGTGTGCAGGGTCTCGACGGTCTCGCGCAGCGCGGCGAGCGGGTCGCCGCCGGTGGGCACGCCGACCGGCGGGGTGCCGAGCCAGTGGGCCTGCCCGTCGCGGGCGGTGAGGGTGGCGGCGCTGCGGACGCCGATGAAGGAGTAGCGGGACCAGCTGCGGCCGTTCTCGGCCGATTCCAGGAGGAAGGTGCCGGGGCGCTCCGCCGCGAGCTTGCGGTACAGGCCCACCGGGGTGTCGCCGTCCGCGAGGAGCCGCCGGGTGACCGGGATGACCCGGCGGTCCTTCGCGAGGGTGCGGAAGTTTTCGAGGTCCGGAGTCGCGGTGCCGGTGGTTCCCGTGGTCATGACAGCGGATCCTAGTGGCGATCAGCGGCGGACGGGCGGCACGTCCGGGTACTGACCGGCCCCGCCGGACACGGTCCGGCGGCGCGGTCAGCCCTCGGGGAGCAGGACGTCCTCGTCGAAGCAGGTCCGGGCGCCGGTGTGGCAGGCCGCGCCGACCTGGTCCACCTTGACCAGGACGGTGTCCGCGTCGCAGTCCAGGGCGACGGACTTCACGTGCTGGACGTGCCCGGAGGTGTCGCCCTTGACCCAGTACTCCTGACGGCTGCGGCTCCAGTAGGTGCAGCGTCCGGTGGTCAGCGTGCGGTGCAGCGCCTCGTCGTCCATCCAGCCCATCATCAGGACCTCGCCCGTGTCGTACTGCTGCGCGATGGCCGGGACCAGGCCGTCGGCGGTGCGCTTGAGCCGGGCGGCGATGGCCGGGTCCAGGGAGGCGCCGGAGGGGGTGGCCGGGGTGGCGGGACTGCTGCTCATGCCCTCCATTGTGCCGTGCGGCATCATGCGGGCATGAACGACCGGTATCCGCCCCCGGAGGACGACCGCGTGGCCAAGGTGGCGACGATCGTGCTGTGCTCGGTCTTCGTGGCGGCCGTGGTGGTGATGGCGGTGATCCTCGTCCAGGGGTGACGGCGGGTGCGCAAGGGACCGCGCGGCGTCATGGCACGGGCGGCGGGGTCGGCCGTAGGGTGAGGCCATGTCGACCCATGCCAAGCGTGAACGACTTCTTCTCGCCGACCTGTTGGAGAGCGCGGGGCCCGAGGCGCCGACGCTGTGCGAGGGCTGGAGCGCGCAAGACCTGGCCGCCCATGTCGTGGTGCGCGAGCGGCGCGCGGACGCGGCCGGCGGCCTGGTGATCAAGCCGCTGGCGGCCCGCCTGAAGCGGGTGCAGAGCGAGTACGCCGCCAAGCCGTACGACGAGCTGATCCGGCTGATCAGGACCGGGCCGCCGAAGGTGTCGCCGTACGCACTGAAGCAGATCGACGAGGCGGCGAACACCGTGGAGTTCTTCGTGCACGCCGAGGACGTGCGGCGGGCCCGGCCGGACTGGACGCCGCGCGAGCTGAGCTCCGGCTTCGCCGACGCGCTGTGGTCCCGTATCGAGCGGATGGCCCGGGTGATGGGGCGGAAGGCCCCGGTGGGCGTGGTGCTGCGCCGGCCGGACGGGCAGACCGCGGTGGCGCACCGCGGCACGCCGGTGGTCACCGTCACCGGTGAGCCGGGCGAGCTGACGCTGTTCCTGTTCGGGCGGCAGGGCGCCGCCAAGGTCGAGCTGGACGGCGACAAGGAGGCGGTGGCCCGGCTCCAGGAGGCGAAGCTGGGGCTGTAGTCGGCGCGGAGGCGCGCGGGCCGGACGCCGTACGTCCGGCCCGCGCGCCCCGCTTCCGTCCCCTCCCGGCCCGCTGCCGCGGGCCGGGAGGGTCGCCTGCGAAGGCATGTCGGCCACGACAGCGGATCAGGGAGTTTCCGGAGTTTCCGGCTTTCCCTGGCCGCCGGCGCGCCGCGGGCGGGGACCGAAGAGCGCGCGGCCCACCCGGATCACCGTCGCGCCCTCCGCCACCGCGGGCTCGAAGTCGGCGCTCGCGCCCGTGCCCACGCTCAGGCCGCTGAGGCCGTGCGCGGCGGCGAGCGAGCGGAGCAGCCGGAAGTGCGGGAGCGGGTCCTGGCCGGCCGGCGGCACGCACGTCAGGCCGACGACGGGGAGCCCGTACACGTCGCGGCATTCCTTGAGGAGGGCGTCGGCGGCTTCCAGCGGCACCCCGCCACGCTGCGGTTCGTCGCCGGTGCTGACCTGGACGTAGCAGTCGGGCCTGCGGCCGGTGCGGGCCATCGCGGCGGCGAGCGCCGCGGCCAGCGGTGCGCGGTCGACGCTGTGCAGTACGTCGAAGCCGGTGACGGCCGCCGTCGCCTTACCGGTATGCAGCGGGCCGACGAGGTGCAGCCGGACGCCGGGGTGGCGGGCGCGCAGCGGCGGCCACTTGGCGCGGGCCTCCTGGACCCGGCTCTCCGCGAAGTCGCGCTGGCCGGCCTCCAGCGCGGCGGAGACGGCGTCCCGGGAGCGGTACTTGCTGACCGCGACGAGCGTCACGGAGCCGGGCGGGCGTCCGGCGCGCCGGCACGCCTCGTCCAGGCGACGGGTGAGGGCGGCGAGGCGCGTCGCGGCGTCCGGGAACGGCCCCGGGTCCGGACGGTGACTGTCCGGGGGCGCGCCGTCCGGAACGGTGCCGTCGCCCGCGCCGCCGTCGCCCGCGGAGCGATCGGCTGCCGCGCGGTCGGGCGTGGTGCGGTCGGATGTGGTGCGGTAGCTGGTGTGTTCCTCGTTCATTGCGTGTGACTCCCGGTGGGATTACGGCATTCGCACTCGGCGAATGTCCTCGCCGCCCCGGGTTCGGCAGTTCGCTGCAATTCGTACACTTCCGCGTGCGCGTTTCCGGCACCTTGCGCCGATGCGCTCATGTGCGGCTCCCCCGAACCGTGCTGGACAGCATGCTGAAAAACGTGAAGAGGAAATCTCCGGACCGCGTCAGGACGTGCCGGCCGTCAGGAGACGACGGTCACCAGGGCTGACGACGGCGCGAGACCGCGGGCGTACGAGCCGGCGGCGGTCTCGGCGAGGACTTCCGGGCGTGGCGCGGGCGGCCGGTCCGTGCATTCCCGCACGGCGACCGAAAGGCGTCCCGGCTTTACGGTGGGCGCGCCCGCGTAGACCTCTTCGAGCAGCATCGTGATGTTCCCCCGTCCATTCCCCCGATTACCGCCCGCGTCATGCCGGACGGCAAGTGAGGCATTGGTACACCGGCGGCCGCGGAATGAGCAACGGCATTCCGGAAATGTGCGTGGAAACCGCCGGTCGCGGAGCGGACGGCCACGCCGCACGCGCCGCGCGGCGGCCCGTCACCAGGCAGGGGCGCACCTGCCGCCGTACGGCAATATCGCGACGTACTGGCCGGAAACCGACGTGTGTGCCCGTGCGCCCGCAGGGGCGGGGTCAGTCCGCAGCCGTCCCGGGCGCCAGGTGGCGGACGAGGATCCGCTGCAGCTCACGGGCCGCGCGGGGCGGTGAGACATCGGCGCGGTGCGCGACGGAGATGTTGCGGTGCAGGCCCGGCGCGGCGAACGGGGTGGCGCGCAGCCCGGCGCGCTCGGCGACCATGACGGGCACGACGGCGACGCCGAGCCCGGCCCGTACGAAGCCGAGGACGGCGTCCATCTCGCCGCCCTCCACCGTGAACACCGGCTCGAAGCCGGCCGTCCGGCACGCGGCGACCGTGAATTCGCGCAGATCGTAGCCGCGCCGGAACATCACCAGCGGATGGTCGCGCAGGTCGTCGACGCGGATGCGCGTGCGGCGCACCGGGGGCGGGGCGTCCGGCGCGGAGACCACGACCAGCTCCTCGCGCAGCAGCTCGGCGGTGGCGAGGGCGGGGGCCTGCACCGGCAGCGGGGTGATGACCAGGGCGAGATCCAGTTCGCCCGCGGCGAGTACCCGCACCAGGTCCTGGGAGCCGCTCTCGTGCACCTGGAGGTCGACGCCCGGGTAGCGGTCGTGGAAGGCGCGCAGCACGTCGGGGACGACGGAGGCGCAGAGGCTGGGCGGGGCGCCGAGCCGCAGCCGGCCGCGGCGCAGCCCGGCGACCTCCTGGACCTCGCGCCGGGCGGTGTCCGCGTCGGCGAGGATCCGGCGGGCGAACGGCAGCAGCGTCTCGCCGGCGTCGGTGAGGGTGATGTGACCGCGCGCCCGGTGGAACAGCTCGGCGCCCAGCTCCCGTTCCAGGGACCGGATCTGCTGGGAGAGCGAAGGCTGGGCGACATGCTCCCGCTCGGCGGCGCGGGTGAAGTGCCGGGTGTCGGCGACGGCCGCGAAATAGCGGAGCTGCTGGAGCTGCATGCGGCCAGGATAGTGGCTCGATAGCTCATGCCTATGAAAATGAGCTCCACCATGTCTTGGACTGATGGCTTACGGCGTCCTTACCGTCGTGGCCATGGCAGTGGACACCCGGACGGACCGACGGCCGTCCTCCTATGCGGGCATCCTGTGGCACTCGACCGTCGGCAAGAAGACGGCGATGGCCGTCAGCGGCATCGTGATGCTGCTGTACCTGGTCGCCCACATGCTGGGGAACCTCAAGATCTTCTTCGGAGCCGTCGAGTTCGACGGTTACGCCCACTGGCTGCGCACCATCGGCGAGCCCTTCCTGCATCACGAGTGGTTCCTGTGGATCGCCCGGGTGGTGCTGCTCGCCGCCGTCATCGTGCACGCGGTCGCCGCCTACCAGCTGAGCCGCCGCGACCTCGCCGCCCGCCCCACCAAGTACGTGCACAAGAAGAAGCGCACCAGCTACGCCACCCGCACCATGCGCTGGGGCGGGATCATCCTGGGCCTCTTCATCGTCTGGCACATCCTGGACCTGACGACCCTGACGGTGAACCCGCACGCCGCCGCCGGACACCCGTACGCCAATGTCGTCGCCACCTTCTCCACCTGGTACGGCAACGTCATCTACCTCGTCGCGATGCTCGCGCTCGGCCTGCACATCCGGCACGGCTTCTGGAGCGCCGCGCAGACCCTCGGCGCCAACCGTCCGGGGCGCGACCGCACCCTCAAGGCCATCGCCAACCTCCTGGCCCTGGTCCTCACCCTCGGCTTCATCGCCGTCCCCGTCTCCGTGATGACCGGAGTTGTGAGCTGACATGAGCACCTACACGGACTACGCGACCGGCGAGCCCGTCGCCGACACCAAGGCCCCGGACGGCCCGATCAACGAGCGCTGGGACCGCCGCCGCTTCGAGGCGAAGCTGGTCAACCCCGCCAACCGGCGCAAGCACACCGTCATCGTCGTCGGCACCGGGCTGGCCGGCGGCGCGGCCGGCGCCACCCTGGCCGAGCAGGGCTACCACGTCGTCCAGTTCTGCTACCAGGACTCGCCGCGCCGCGCCCACTCCATCGCCGCCCAGGGCGGCATCAACGCGGCCAAGAACTACCGCAACGACGGCGACTCGATCCACCGCCTCTTCTACGACACGGTCAAGGGCGGCGACTTCCGCGCCCGCGAGTCCAACGTCCACCGGCTGGCCCAGATCTCCGTGGAGATCATCGACCAGTGCGTGGCCCAGGGCGTGCCCTTCGCCCGCGAGTACGGCGGCCTCCTCGACACCCGCTCCTTCGGCGGCGTCCAGGTCTCCCGTACCTTCTACGCCCGCGGCCAGACGGGCCAGCAGCTGCTGCTCGGCGCGTACCAGGCGCTGTCCCGGCAGATCGCGGCCGGCACGGTCGAAATGCACCCGCGCACCGAGATGCTCGACCTGATCGTGGTCGACGGCCGGGCCCGCGGCATCGTCGCCCGCGACCTGCTCACCGGCCGCATCGACACCTACTTCGCGGACGCGGTGGTGCTGGCGAGCGGCGGCTACGGCAACGTCTTCTACCTCTCCACCAACGCCAAGAACTCCAACGCCACCGCGATCTGGCGGGCGCACCGGCGCGGCGCGTACTTCGCCAACCCCTGCTTCACCCAGATCCACCCCACCTGCATCCCGCGCTCCGGCGACCACCAGTCCAAGCTGACGCTGATGAGCGAGTCGCTGCGCAACGACGGCCGCATCTGGGTGCCCAAGGCGAAGGGCGACACCCGCCCGCCGGCCGAAATCCCCGAGGACGAGCGCGACTACTACCTGGAGCGCATCTACCCGGCCTTCGGCAACCTCGTCCCCCGCGACATCGCCTCCCGCGCCGCGAAGAACGTCTGCGACGAGGGCCGCGGCGTCGGCCCCGGCGGCCAGGGCGTCTACCTGGACTTCGCGGACGCCATCGCCCGGATGGGCCGCAAGGCGGTCGAGGAGAAGTACGGCAACCTCTTCGACATGTACGCGCGCATCACGGCGGAGGACCCGTACACGACGCCCATGCGCATCTACCCGGCCATCCACTACACGATGGGCGGCCTCTGGGTCGACTACGACCTCCAGACCACCGTGCCCGGCCTCTTCGCCATCGGCGAGGCCAACTTCTCCGACCACGGCGCGAACCGCCTCGGCGCCTCCGCCCTCATGCAGGGCCTGTCCGACGGCTACTTCGTCCTGCCGGCCACCATCAACGACTACCTGGCCCGGCACCCCCACGACGAGGTACCCGACGACCACCCGGCCGTCACCGAAGCGGTCACCTCCGTCACCGACCGCCTCTACCGTCTCCTCTCCAACAACGGCGACCGCACCCCGGACTCCTTCCACCGCGAACTGGGCGAGCTGCTCTGGGAGGAATGCGGCATGGCCCGCACGGAGAGCGGCCTGCGCAAGGCCCTGGACCGCATCCCCGAACTCCGCGAGGAGTTCTGGCGCCGCATCAAGGTCCCGGGCTCCGGCCAGGACCTCAACCAGTCCCTGGAAAAGGCCAACCGGATCGCCGACTACTTCGAACTCGCCGAGCTGATGTGCCTGGACGCCCTGCACCGCTCCGAGTCCTGCGGCGGCCACTTCCGCGAGGAGAGCCAGACCCCGGGCGGCGAGGCGGAACGCCGGGACGAGGAGTTCTCCTACGCGGCGGCGTGGGAGTTCACCGGTACCGGCGAGGCGCCCGTGCTGCACAAGGAGCAGCTCGACTTCGAGTACGTCCACCCCACTCAGCGGAGCTACGCGTGAACCTCACCCTGCGCATCTGGCGCCAGTCCGGCCCCGATTCCGCGGGCCGTATGACCGAGTACGACGTGCGGGACATCTCCCCCGAGATGTCCTTCCTGGAGATGCTCGACACCCTCAACGAAGAGCTGATCCTGCGCGGTGAGGAGCCGGTCGCGTTCGACCACGACTGCCGCGAGGGGATCTGCGGCGCGTGCGGCATGGTCATCAACGGCGAGGCGCACGGCCCGGAGCGGACCACCACCTGCCAGCTGCACATGCGGCACTTCGACGACGGCGACACGATCGACATCGAGCCGTGGCGCGCCTCGGCGTTCCCCGTCGTCAAGGACCTGGTCGTGGACCGTACGGCGTTCGACCGGATCATCGGGTCCGGCGGCTACATCACGGCCCCGACGGGCAGCGCCCCCGAGGCGCACGCCACGCCGGTGCCGAAGCCGGCCGCCGACACCGCGTTCGAGCACGCGGAGTGCATCGGCTGCGGCGCGTGCGTCGCGGCCTGCCCGAACGGCTCGGCGATGCTCTTCACCTCCGCCAAGGTCGTCCACCTCAACTCCCTGCCGCAGGGCGCCCCGGAGCGCGAGTCCCGGGTCCTGGACATGGTCGGGCAGATGGACGACGAGGGCTTCGGCGGCTGCACGAACACCGGCGAGTGCGCGACGGCCTGCCCGAAGGGCATCCCGCTGTTCAGCATCACCAAGATGAACCGCGAGTTCGTGCGGGCGGCCCGCAAGGCCTGACAGACCCGGGTCCGGGCTCCCAGGCCTCCGGGAGTCCGGGCCCGCCGGACCGGCGCCGCGGCGGCAACCGACGCTCCGCGGCCGCGGCGCCCCGAGGCGGCGGGCCGGTGCATCCCGCCGCCTCCCGGGGCGGGCCGTGCGGTGGCCCGCCCCCTGCGGAGCCGGTTCCTGGTCGCCGGCTCTCAGACCGCGGCGGTCCCGATGAGACCCTCCCGGGTGACCAGCCGGGCGAGCGCCTCCTCGGCCAGGCCGTCCGTGCCCTCGGGCCGCCGCGGCAGCACCATGTACCGGCTCTCCGCGCTGGAGTCCCAGACGGTGATGCGTACGTCGTCGCCGAGCGTCAGCCCGAACTCCGCCAGTACCGACCGCGGGTCGCGCACCACGCGGGACCGGTACGCCTCGCTCTTGTACCAGGACGGCGAGGGCCCCAGCAGCCCGATCGGGTAGCACGAACACAGCGTGCAGACCAGGACGTTGTGGTGGTCGGCGGTGTTCGCCACGACCTTCAGCCGCTGTTCCTGGATGCCGCCGGCCATCGACAGCCCGACCTCCGGCAGCGCCGCGTTGGCGTCCGCCAGCAGCCGCTCCCGGAAGCCCGGGTCCGTCCAGGCCCGCGCGGCGATCCGCGCGCCGTTGACCGGCGAGGCGCCGTTCAGCACGGTGGTCAGGATGCCGTCCAGCTGGTCGTCGGCCACCACCCCGGCCTCGATCAGCCGCTCCTCCAGGTGCCGTACCCGTACCGCCACCGTGCTGCTCGCATGCTGCCCGCTCATACCCGTTCCTCCTCCGCCGGTTCCAGGTACGACTCCCACAGGTCCACCGTGACCTCGTGCGTGCCGGCGCCCCACAGCTCCCGTGCCGGGAAGGCGACGGTGTAGACGGTCTCGATGCGCGGCTCGGCGGCCCCGGCGGCCCGCTCGTCCGCGAGCGGCCAGCGGCCCTGCGCCTCCACGACCCGTCCGGTGTGCCCGCGCACGTACCGCGGCGCGCGGGTGTGCCCGTCGGGGTCGACGGCCCGTACGAGCACCCGCTGCCCCGCCGCGAACTCACGCATCCCCGAGCACCTTCCGCTCGGCGACCAGCGTCTCGATGGCGTGCAGCCAGCGCTCGTAGTACGAGGCCGCCAGGTACTCGGCGGGCGCCATCCGCTCCACGGCGTCCCGGAACTCGTCCAGCGTGTAGACCCCGCCCCGCACCAGCGCCATGTTCAGCGCGTACACCCGCGCTTCCCAGTCGGCATGGAACGGAGGCTCGTCCGCCTCGATCTCCAGAGGGCCGAACCCGGTCTGCCCGCCCACATCGTTGACTCGGCTCATGCGAGGAGCCTAGGAGCCGCACGAACGGGCGGCCAGTGAACGGCGCGCCTACCTGGCCTTCCAGCTGCGCAGCCGCTTGGCCACGACGGCCAGATCGGCCTCCTTCTCCCGGACGTCCCGGACCAACTGGGCCATGCCCCCGGGTGTCGGCGCGAGGGCTTCGCCGGACTGCTCCATGTACGCCCAGGCGCACGCCGCACCGATGATGCCGTTGTAGTCCTCGAAAGGCTTCAGGAGCACCATAGTGTGCAGCAGGCTGGCGGCCCGGGTCGGCGTCTCCTCGTAGTAGATCTCACCGGCGAACCGCTGGAACCGGTGGCGCTCGACGACGGCGTGCAGTGCACCCCAGTCACGCAGCCGGGGATCACTGGGCACGTTCGCCGCCTGAATGCCGAGGATCCACCCGGCATCGATCGTCAGGATCACCTGTCGCCCGCCTCGAAGGCTTCGACGAACTCCGGTGCCAGGACAGCGAACTTGGCACTCGCGCCCTCGATGAAACTCTGCCGCTGCCGCCGCCGCACGACGTCCTCGGTCAGAATGTCGTGCGCCAGCCGCTTGATCGCGACGCCTTGCTCCTTGGCCTCGGCGCGCAGCTCGGCCAGCTCTTCCTCGGTGAACTCGATCGTGATACCCGGCATGTCGTCACACTAGACAGCCCGCCGCCTTGATCACTACCGCGTTCACTACCAAAGGTGAAACCGAGGTGCGGGGCGCTTCGTGCGCCCCGCGACGCGGGCGTCAGCGGACCGGCCGCCCCGCCTCCCGGAGGGTGTCCTTGACCTCGCTGATGCGGAGGTCGCCGAAGTGGAAGACGGAGGCGGCGAGGACCGCGTCGGCGCCGGCGTCGACGGCCGGGGGGAAGTCGGTGAGCTTGCCCGCGCCGCCGGAGGCGATGACCGGGACGGTCACGTGCTTGCGGACGGCGGCGATCATCTCCGTGTCGTAGCCGTCCTTGGTGCCGTCGGCGTCCATGGAGTTCAGGAGGATCTCGCCGGCACCGAGGTCGGCGGCGCGGTGCGCCCACTCGACGGCGTCGATGCCCGTGCCGCGGCGGCCGCCGTGCGTGGTGACCTCGAAGCCGGAGGGGGTGGTGGTGCCCTCGGGCGTGCGGCGGGCGTCGACCGAGAGGACCAGGACCTGGCGGCCGAAGCGCTCGGCGATCTCCCGGATCAGCTCGGGGCGGGCGATCGCGGCGGTGTTGACGCCGACCTTGTCCGCGCCCGCGCGCAGCAGCTTGTCGACGTCCTCGGGGGTGCGGACGCCGCCGCCGACGGTGAGCGGGATGAAGACCTGCTCGGCGGTGCGGCGGACCACGTCGTACGTCGTCTCGCGGTTGCCGGAGGAGGCCGTGATGTCGAGGAAGGTCAGCTCGTCGGCGCCCTCCTGGCCGTAGATCTTGGCCATCTCGACGGGGTCGCCGGCGTCACGGAGGTTCTGGAAGTTCACGCCCTTGACGACCCGGCCGTTGTCCACGTCCAGGCAGGGGATGACTCGGACCGCCAGGGTCATGAGGGTCAGGCTCCTTCGATGGGTGCTCGGAGGCCTTCGGGGCCTGCGAAGGCTTCCAGTTCTACTTGGACCAGGATGCGCGGGTCGACGAAGCCCGAGACCACGACGACGGTGGTGGCGGGCCGGACCACGCCGAACAGCTCCTGGTGGGCGCGCGCCGCCGCGTCGATGTCCCGGGCGTGCGCGAGGTACAGGCGGGTGCGGACGACGGCGGCGGCGCCGAGGCCGAACTCCGCGAGGGAGTCGACGGCGCGGGTCAGGGCGACCCGGGTCTGTTCGTACGGGTCGCCCTCGCCGTACAGCACCGTGCCGTCGAACGGGGTCGTGCCGGAGACCAGGACCCGGTCCCCGGCGGCGACGGCGCGTGCCGCGCCGAAGGCCTCTTCCCAGGGGCCCTCACCAGGTACGCGCCGTACTCCGCTCATCGCACTGCCTCCGTTATCGGGTGGCCTCCAGGGCCTCTTCCAGGGTGAACGCCTTGGCGTACAGGGCCTTTCCGACGATCGCGCCCTCCACACCTTCGGGGACCAGCGTCGCGATGGCGCGCAGGTCGTCGAGGGAGGAGACGCCGCCGGAGGCGACGACGGGCCGGTCGGTCGCGGCGCAGACGTTCTTCAACAGCTCCAGGTTGGGGCCCTGGAGGGTGCCGTCCTTGTTGATGTCGGTGACGACGTACCGGGCGCAGCCCTCGGAGTCCAGCCGGGCCAGCGTCTCGTACAGGTCGCCGCCGTCGCGGGTCCAGCCGCGGCCGCGCAGGGTCGTGCCGCGTACGTCCAGGCCCACCGCGATCTTGTCACCGTGCTCGGCGATGATCTTGGCGACCCACTCGGGGTTCTCCAGGGCCGCGGTGCCGATGTTGACGCGCTCGCAGCCGGTGGCGAGCGCAGCGGCCAGCGAGTCGTCGTCGCGGATACCGCCGGACAGCTCGACCTTGATGTCCATGGAGCGGGCGACCTCGGCGATCTGCGCGCGGTTGTCGCCGGTGCCGAAGGCGGCGTCCAGGTCGACCAGGTGCAGCCACTCGGCGCCCGACCGCTGCCAGGCCAGGGCGGCCTGCAGCGGGTCGCCGTAGGAGGTCTCGGAGCCGGACTCGCCGTGCACGAGGCGGACGGCCTGGCCGTCCCGGACGTCGACGGCGGGCAGCAGTTCGAGCTTGTTCACGGAACTCACAGGACTCACAGAACTCTCGGGGCTCACAGGGACTCGATCCAGTTGGTCAGGAGCTGGGCTCCCGCGTCGCCGGACTTCTCGGGGTGGAACTGGGTGGCCCACAGCGGGCCGTTCTCCACGGCGGCCACGAAGGGCGCGCCGTGCGTGGCCCAGGTGACCTTGGGGGCACGCATGGTGGGGTTGCCGATCTCCAGCTCCCAGTCGTGCACGGCGTAGGAGTGCACGAAGTAGTAGCGCGCGTCGGCGTCCAGGCCGGCGAAGAGCCGCGAGTCCTGCGGCGCCTCGACGGTGTTCCAGCCCATGTGCGGCACGACGTCGGCCTTGAGCGGGCCGACCGTGCCGGGCCACTCGTCCAGGCCTTCGGTCTCCTCGCCGTGCTCGATGCCGCGGCCGAAGAGGATCTGCATGCCCACGCAGATGCCCATGACCGGACGCCCGCCGGCCAGCCGGCGGCCCACGACCCAGTCGCCGCGGGCCGCGCGCAGGCCCTTCATGCAGGCCGCGAAGGCACCGACGCCGGGGACCAGCAGCCCGTCGGCGTTCATGGCGGTGTCGTAGTCGCGGGTCACCTCGACATCGGCGCCGACGTGGGCCAGTGCCCGCTCGGCGGACCGGATGTTGCCGAAGCCGTAGTCGAAGACGACCACTTTCTTACGAGGCGTGCTCAATTCCATACCTCCAGCCGCACGATGCCGGCGGCCAGGCACAGCACCGAGCCGATGGCGAGCAGCACGATCACGCTCTTGGGCAGCTTCTGCTTCCAGAAGGAGTAGACCCCGCCGAGCAGGAAGAGGCCCACGAGGATGAAGACCGTCGACAGACCGTTCACAGGGCGCCCTTCGTGGAAGGCAGGATGCCGGCGGCGCGCGGGTCCCGCTCGGAGGCGTACCGCAGCGCCCGGGCCAGCGCCTTGAACTGGCACTCCACGATGTGGTGGGCGTTGCGCCCGTACGGCACGTGGACGTGCAGGGCGATCTGGGCCTGCGCGACGAAGGACTCCAGGATGTGCCGGGTCATCGTCGTGTCGTACGTGCCGATCATCGGCGCGATGTTCTCGGGCTCGGTGTGGATCAGGTACGGGCGGCCCGAGAGGTCCACGGTCACCTGGGCGAGCGACTCGTCCAGCGGGACGGTGCAGTTGCCGAAGCGGTAGATGCCCACCTTGTCGCCGAGCGCCTGCTTGAAGGCGGCGCCCAGCGCGAGGGCGGTGTCCTCGATGGTGTGGTGGGTGTCGATGTGCAGGTCGCCGTCGGTCTTCACGGTGAGGTCGAACAGACCGTGCCGGCCGAGCTGGTCGAGCATGTGGTCGTAGAAGCCCACGCCGGTCGAGACGTCGACCTGTCCGGTGCCGTCGAGGTCGATCTCGACGAGGACCGAGGTCTCCTTGGTCTTGCGCTCGACGCGTCCTACGCGGCTCATGCGCCTGTCTCCTTCATGATCGCGCGCACCGCATCGAGGAACGCGTCGTTCTCTGCCGGGGTGCCCGCGGTCACCCGCAGCCAGCCCGGTACTCCGTTGTCACGGACCAGGACGCCCTGGTCGAGGATGGCCTGCCAGGCCGCGTGCTGGTTCTCGAACCGGCCGAACTGCACGAAGTTGGCGTCGGAGTCGACGACCTCGCAGCCGATCGCGCGCAGCTCGTCGACGATGCGGTCCCGCTCGGTCTTCAGCTGCTCGACGTACTTCAGCAGCGTATCGGTGTGCTCCAGGGCGGCCAGCGCGGTGGCCTGGGTGACCGCGGAGAGGTGGTACGGCAGGCGTACCAGCTGCACGGCGTCGACCACGGCCGGGTCGGCGGCGAGGTAACCCAGGCGCAGCCCGGCCGCGCCGAACGCCTTGGACATCGTCCGGGAGACGACCAGGTTCGGCCGGCCCTCGATCAGCGGGAGCAGCGACGGGCGGTGGCTGAACTCGCCGTACGCCTCGTCGATCACGACGAGCGCCCCGGCAGTGTCCGCCTTGGCGGCCTGCGCCGCCTCGTACAGCGCCAGAACCGTTTCCGCTGCCACGGCCGTGCCGGTGGGGTTGTTCGGCGAGCAGATGAAGACCACGTCCGGCTTGCGCTCGGCGATGGCCTGCTTCGCGGCCTCGACGTCGATGGTGAAGTCGTCGTTCCGCGGCCCGGAGATCCACTCCGTGCCCGTGCCGCGCGAGATCAGGCCGTGCATCGAGTACGACGGCTCGAAGCCGATGGCCGAGCGCCCTGGACCGCCGAAGGTCTGCAGCAGCTGCTGGATGACCTCGTTGGAGCCGTTGGCGGCCCAGACCTGGTCCTTGGTGACCTCGTGGCCGCCGGTGCGGGAGAGGTACCGGGCCAGCCCCGAGCGCAGCTCGACCGCGTCCCGGTCCGGGTAGCGGTTGAGGTCGCGGGCCGCCTCGGTGACCCGCTCGGCGATCCGCTGCACGAGCGGCTCGGGCAGCGGGTAGGGGTTCTCGTTGGTGTTCAGTCGTACGGGCACGTCCAGCTGGGGGGCACCGTACGGGGACTTGCCACGCAGCTCGTCCCGGATGGGGAGATCGTCGATCCTGGTCACTTGCCCTGCGGGACCTTCCAGTCGAACCTTGCCTTGATGGCCGCGCCGTGTGCCGGGAGGTCCTCGGCCTCGGCGAGCGTCACCACGTGGTGGGCGACCTCGGCCAGTGCGTCACGGGTGTAGTCCACGACATGGATGCCGCGCAGGAACGACTGCACGGACAGCCCCGAGGAGTGGCACGCGCAGCCGCCGGTGGGCAGGACGTGGTTGGAGCCCGCGCAGTAGTCGCCGAGCGAGACCGGAGCGTACGGACCGACGAAGATCGCGCCGGCGTTGCGGACCCGCGCGGCCACCGCCGAGGCGTCCGCGGTCTGGATCTCCAGGTGCTCGGCGCCGTAGGCGTCCACGATCTTCAGGCCCTCGTCCAGGCCGTCGACCAGCACGATCGCGGACTGGCGGCCGGCCAGCGCCGGGATGATCCGGTCCTCGACGTGCCGGGTCGCGCGGACCTGCGGCTCCAGCTCCTTCTCGACCTTCTCGGCCAGCTCCTCCGAGGCGGTGACCAGGACGGCGGCGGCCATCGGGTCGTGCTCGGCCTGGCTGATCAGGTCGGCCGCGACATGCGCCGGGTCCGCCGTGTCGTCCGCGAGGATCGCGATCTCGGTGGGACCGGCCTCGGAGTCGATGCCGATGCGGCCCTTGAGCAGGCGCTTCGCGGCGGCGACGTAGATGTTGCCGGGGCCCGTGACGAGGTTGACCGGCAGACAGTCCTCGGTGCCGTACGCGAACATCGCGACGGCCTGGGCGCCGCCGGCCGCGTACACCTCGTCCACGCCGAGGAGGGCGCAGGTGGCCAGGATGGTCGGGTGCGGCAGGCCGCCGAACTCGGCCTGCGGCGGCGAGGCGATCGCCAGCGACTCGACGCCGGCCTCCTGGGCCGGGACCACGTTCATCACCACGGACGAGGGATAGACCGAGCGGCCACCGGGCACATACAACCCGACGCGCTCGACCGGCACCCACCGCTCGGTGACCGTGCCGCCGGGCACGACCTTCGTCGTCACATCCGTACGCCGCTGCTCACGGTGGACGGTGCGGGCCCGCTTGATGGACTCCTCCAGCGCGGCCCGGACCGCCGGATCCAGCTCGGCCAGCGCGGTCCGCAGTGCCTCGGCGGGCACCCGGACCCGCTCGATCTCGACCCGGTCGAACCGATGGGCGTACTCGATCAGCGCAGCCGTGCCACGATGGCGTACGTCCTCGCAGATGGGCCGCACCTTCTCCAGGGCGGCTTCCACGTCGAACTCGGCACGGGGCAGCAGGTCGCGCAGGGCGCCGCCCTCGGGAAGGGCGTCACCGCGCAGATCGATTCGGGAGATCACCCCTCCAGTGTCTCAGACGCACTCACGGTGTCCGCCGCCCGTATCAATCGGTGATACGCACTCCCCGGGGTGATTCCGACCACTGGCGTTCACCCGGTCGCCCAGCGGGAAAGGGGTGCCGAGGGGGCCGCAGCGGTACGCGTGGGACGCCCGGTACGCATGGAGAGACGGCGGCGCCCGGACGGCGCGGCCGGGAACGAGAGGGGGAGGCCGCGGTGAGTGACCCCACCGACGGCGACGCGCCGGCCGATCTGGAGCTGAGCCCGGCGGAATGGGCCCTGTGGCAGGCGTTCCGCAACGGCAGCACGTGCGATCTGCGCACCGACGACCCCGTGCGCAACGATCCGCACGGCCGCCACACGTGGGGCGCCGAGCGCACGGTACGTGCCCGGATCGTCGCGCTGCTGCTCCTGGACGGCCCGCCGGCCCAGCCCGGCCGGGTCTCCGCGCTGAAGCTGACCGGTGCCTACATCACCGGCCCTCTCGACGTCGCGGGGGGCACGATCGAGCCATTTGTGGAATTGCGCGACTGCCGCTTCGAGAGTGAGGTGACACTCCCCGAGAGCCGCTTCACGACGCTGCGGATGGTCAACTGCGCCATCCCCCGGCTGGAGGCGGCGCGGCTGCACACCGAGGGTGACCTGCACCTGCCCCGCTGTGTCGTCCAGCACGGCATCCGCCTCACCGACGCGCACATCGGTACGGACCTCATGCTCAACCAGGCCGTGGTGCACAAGGACCGCCGTGGCCGGTCCATCACCGCCGACGGCCTGACCGTGGCCCAGGACCTCCAGGCCGAGATGATGGAGTCCTACGGCGAGCTGACGCTGCGCGGCGCCACCATCGGCGTGTCGCTGAGCCTGCGCGGCAGCCGGCTGAGCAATCCGTACGGCCGCCGGGCGCTGAACGCCCCGCAGCTCACCGTCGAGCGCACGCTCTACCTCACCGCCGCCGGGCTCTCCGGCTCGGTCGCCGGCAGCGCCACGCCCCCGTACGGCATCACCGCCACCCCGGCGCGCGGCACCCGCATGCAGCGCTTCGAGTGTGAGGGCGGCATGCGGCTGGACGACGGCCGCTTCGGTGACGCCGTCGACCTGGACCAGGCCCGCTTCGTCCTGGAGTCCGACCAGGAGCTGTCGATGCGCCGCATCCAGACCCCCGAGCTGCGCTTCCTCGGGGAGCGTCCGCAGCGCGGCCGGGTCATCCTCTCCGGGGCCCGGGTGGTGAACCTGGTCGACAAGTCGACCAGCTGGCCCGGTCTGGGCGGCCTGTGGATGGCCGGCTTCGCCTACGAGACGCTGATCCCCCGCGGCCACTTCCCGCTCTCGCTGCGCCTGCAGTGGGTGGCGGCGGCCACTCCGGAGTACGCCCCTGAGCCGTACGAGATGCTCGCCGCCGCGCTGCGCGGCAGTGGTGAGGACGCCGACGCCCGCGAGGTCCTCCTGGCCAAACAGCGCAGACGCCGGGAGACGCTGCCCCTCGCCGGCAAGGCCTGGGGCTTCCTCCAGGACTGGACGGTGGCCTACGGGTACCGGCCCGGCCGTGCCGCCGTCTGGATGGCCGTCCTGTGGGCGGTGGGCACGGTCTTCTTCTCGCAGAATCCGCCGCACGCCCTCAAGCCCGGCGAGACGCCCCTGTGGAACCCGTACCTGTACTCGCTCGACCTGCTGCTGCCGGTCATCAACCTCAACCAGGACAGCTACTGGCGGCCCGAGGGCAGCTCCCAGTGGGCCGCCGCGCTCATGATCCTGGCGGGCTGGGTGCTGGCCACCACGGTCGCCGCCGGTGCCTCCCGGCTGCTCCGCCGCCAGTAGACGGTGGGGCCGGGAAACACTCCTGTGACGCCCGGCCCCTCACGGGACGCCGCCGACCATTTAGGCTTACGGGCTGTGACCTCCGTGCGCCTACCGCTCTTCCCGCTGAACTCGGTGCTGTTCCCGGGACTCGTGCTCCCGCTGAACGTCTTCGAAGCGCGGTACCGAGCGCTCATGCGGGACCTCCTCGACCTGCCGGAGGACGAGCGCCGCTTCGGGGTCGTCGCCATCCGCGACGGCCGGGAGGTCGCCGCGACCGCCCCTGGCATGCCCGACACCACCGCCGTCCCCGACAAGGGCGCGGCGGCCGGCTTCGGCGACGACCCGATGCGCGCCTTCCACCCGGTCGGCTGCATCGCGGACGCGGCGACGATCCAGGAGAAGAGCACCGCGGCGGGCCCGGCACCCGAGGGCAGCGACGAGAACACCGCCTATGAGGTGCTGACCACCGGCACCACCCGCTTCCGGCTGCTCTCGGTCGACGCCTCGGGGCCGTACCTCACCGGCGAGGTCGAGCCCCTGGAGGAGACGGAGGGCGACGGCGCGGGCGCCCTCGCCACCGGCGTGGAGCGCGCGTTCCGCATGTACCAGAAGAAGCTGGCCTGGGCGAACGAGCGCACGGTGACCAGCTCGCAGGAGCTGCCGGACGACCCCGCCGTCCTGTCCTACCTCGTGGCCGCGGCGACCGTCCTGGACGTCCCCCGCAAACAGCAGCTGCTGGAAGCGCCGGACACCGCCACCCGCCTGTCGCAGGAGCTGAAAATGCTGCGCCAGGAGACCGCGGTGATCGGTAAGCTCCCGTCGCTGCCGGCCGTGGACCTCACCCGGCAGCAGACCCACCCCAACTGACACGAGGCCGAGAAGTTGGCGAAGAAGTCCAAGGGCAAGCAGGGCGGCACCCCGGCGACAGTGGCCCTGACGCAGGCGGGCGTCCCCTTCACCACCCACGCCTACGAGCACGACCCGGCGGCGCCGTCGTACGGCGAGGAAGCCGCGCAGGCCCTGGGGGTCTCCCCCGACCAGGTCTTCAAGACCCTGCTGGCGGACGTCGACGGCACGCTCACCGTGGCCGTCGTCCCCGTCTCCGGTTCCCTGGACCTCAAGGCCCTGGCGGCGGCCGTGGGCGGCAAGCGCGCCGCCATGGCCGACCCCGCGCTCGCCGAGCGCACCACCGGCTACGTACGCGGCGGCATCTCCCCGCTCGGGCAGCGCAAGAAGCTGCGCACGGTGGTGGACGCCTCCGCGGAGGCACTGGCGACGGTCTGCGTCTCGGCGGGCCGCCGCGGCCTGGAGGTCGAGCTCTCCCCCAAGGATCTGGCCGCCCTCACCGGCGCGGTCTTCGCCCCGATCGGCCGGGCCTGACCGCCGGGCCTGACCGACGCGCCCTCTTTACGCCCTCCGCTGCCGCGACTAGTACCCGTAGGGACCGACCGAGGAGGTCCCTGTGTCGAAGAAGACCCGCAAACGGAAGTGGCGCATCAAGAAGGGCCGCGCCAACCACGGCCGTCGCCCGGCGTAACAGGCGCAGCCGACCGCGACGGTGCAGCGCCTCGCGGCCGGAGGGGACGGTATCGGGGTGTCCCCGCAGGAATCGGGGTTTCTCTCCACGGTCCCGCATGCTCAAGCGGCCGTCGGCCCTCGATTCCGAGGAGGTGCCCCGGTGCCGGCCCCGGCTCCGTACGCACGCGCGCACCGGAGCGAGCACGAGGCGGACTGCCGGCACGCACGCGGCGGGGCAGTCGCGCACCCGGGACGTCAGTCCCTGGGCGGCTGCGGCGCGTGCCAGTCCGGTACGAACGGCTCGGGGTCGCGCGGTCCGAACATCCCCGTCAGCAGCAGATGCGCGAGGGCCGCGCCCATCGGCCAGGTCAGCAGCGCGCCCTTGGCCTGGAGCCGCAGCGGCGCGTCGAACGTGACGCCCTTGCCGGCCGCCTTCGCCTGCGCGACCACGTCCTGCTCCGGCCCCAGCAGCATCCCGAGCCGCCAGGCGAGCACCGAGGCCAGCAGCCCGCCGACCACCAGCGCCACCACCAGCGGCACGCCGCCGCGCCGCCGCCACAGGAAGACCACCGCGCCGGTGACCAGGCCGAACAGCATCCCGAGGAGCATGAACGTGCCGTCGGCGCCGATCGACTCCTCGCCCTCGGCGTTCTTCAGGTAGACGGCCTTGCCGTCCGAGATCAGCGGCACGTGCGGCGCCAGCCATGCCCACAGGACGCCCAGCAGCGCCCCGCACACCGTCGTGACCAGCACGACCAGCACGGCCTCGCGCAGCTCACCGCGCAGGCCCGGGCCGTCGTCCCCGTCGAGGGGACGGGCGTCCGGCCCGCCGTACTCCTGCGGGGGCGTCGGCACGTGGTCCTCCTCGGTCGCGGGCCGGGTCCACGGGTCGCGGGTGGCCCCCGGCTGCTGGTTCGACGGACGGTCGGGCGGTGTCAGCGGTGCACTCACCCCGCCATCGTGCCAGGTCCCGGCTCCGCCACCGGCGGCAGGACGGTTCTCCGGCCCGGTCGTACCGCCCGTCCCGGTGGTCCCGTGCCGCCCGGTGTCCCCGCTCCGCCCCGTCACCGTACGGCCGCCCGGCGGTACGCCCAGGTCGCCACGGCCAGCGAGAGCACGCCGACCGCCGCGCACACGCCCAGGTCGGCACAGATCAGCAGCCAGTCGGGGCGCGCGTCGAAGCTGTGCGCCAGCGCCTCCACGCCGTACGTGGAGGGCAGCAGGTCGCGCGCGTAGGTGATGAGGGTGGGCAGCCGTTCGGCCGGCAGCACGCCGAGCAGCAGCGCCGCCGACATGCCCAGCTGGCCGAGGAGCGTGGCCAGTTCCTGGCGCGGCGCGAGCAGCCCGAGCGCCGCGCCCAGGCCCGAGAGAGCGGCGCCGGAGAGCGGGATGACGGCGGCGAGCACCCAGAGGTTGGTCAGCGGCAGCTGGAAGAGGACGCTGCCGGCCACCGCGGTGACCACGGCGCCGGGGACGGTGAAGGAGGCGTACGCGGCCGCCGCGCCCAGCACCACGGCCGCGGGCGGCACGGGCAGCGTGGCGTAGTGGTCCAGGCCGCCGCCGGCCCGCAGCTGGCCGAAGTACTGCGCGAGCAGGTTGAGCGCCACAAAGGCCACGACCAGCACGCTGGACCCGGCGACCACGGCACGCGCCTCGGCGGGGCCGTCCGCCACGCCGCGCATCAGGACCATGATCCCGACGGACTGGAAGGTGGCGACGAACAGCAGCGGGATGCGGGCCACCCGGGCCCGGGAGAGCTGTGCGCGGTACACCGCGGCCAGCGCCGGGCGCAGCCGTGCGCGCGGCGCCAGCTCGGCCGCCGCCGGGACCTCGCGGGCCCCGTCGCCGGCCCGCTCGCCGGTCATCGCCTCCGCAGGAACCACTGTCACGCCGCGCCGCTCCTCTTCCGTTCCGGCCGGGCCGCTCTCACGCCTTCACCAAGCCTTCCTCAGTCCGCCCGCCGAGCGCGAGGTAGACATCCTCCAGGCTGGGCGTGGCTAGGGTGAAATCGTCCAGCGCCGCGAACGCGGGGCCGCCGGTGACCGCGGCCACCGCGGCGCGGGCCTCGTCCGGCGCCATCCGCAGCGTCCAGCGCCGCCCGCCCTTGCGGGCGTGCTCGCCGAGCCGGGCGACCTCGGGCACGTCCAGCGGCGGGCGGTCGCGCCAGACCAGTTCCACCCGTACCTCCTCGCCGACCATTTCCTTCAGGCCGCCGGGCGTGTCGCAGGCGATGACCCGGCCGCGGTCGATCACCGCGACCCGGTCCAGTACGGTCTCCGCCTCGATGACGTTGTGCGTGACGAGCAGGACGGTGGCGCCGTGCTCGGCGCGCCGCCGGTCCACGGCCGACCACACCGCGCGCCGCGCGAGGGGGTCCATGCCGGTCGTCGGTTCGTCCAGGACGAGCAGCGGGCGCTCGCCCATCAGCACGGTGGCGAAGCAGGCCAGCCGCCGCTGTCCGCCGGACAGCTTCTTCAGCGGGCTCCCGGCGATCTTCGTGAGGGCCAGCTCGTCGAGGACGGCGTCCCGCTCGTCGCGCGCGGCCCGGACGTCCAGCCCGCGCAGCCGTCCGGTGGTCTCCACGGCCAGCGCCACGGTCATCTCGTCCAGCGCGGTGGACTCCTGGCCGAGGTAGCCCAGCAGCCGGGCGGCCCGCTCGGGGTGGCGCACGATGTCGTGGCCCAGCACGGTCACGCTGCCGGAGTCCGGCCGCAGCAGACCCGTGAGCTGGCGTACCAGGGTGGACTTCCCGGCGCCGTTGGGGCCCAGCAGGCCGAAGATCTCGCCGCGCCGGATGTCCAGGCCGATCCCGTCGCTGGCACGTACGGCGGGCACGTCGGCAGCGCCGCGGCGCCCACGCACCGCGGGATACGTCTTGACCAGATCCCGCACGGCCACCACGGTCTCGCCGCCCGCGGCCTGTGTCGTGCCCGATGTCGTGCCCGTCCTCACGAGGAACGAGGGTACGCGCCCGCTCGGGGCCCGCCGCCCGCGGGGCGTCCGGCGGGCGGCGCGGTCAGTCGGCCGCCGGGGCGTGCTCGGCGGCCGTGCGCAGGTCCACCTCACGCCAGAACCCGGCCCTGATGGCGTACCGGTCGTGCTCGTCGATCTGGTCGTCCTTGTGGGCGAGCAGCCCGAAGCGGGCGGCGTAGCGCAGCAGCTCGCCGTCGATGCGGTGCGGGATGCGCGGGTACTCCGTGGAGAGCTGCTGGAGGTGCGCGTTGTCGGTGAGCCGTTCGGTCCAGCGGCGGGCGAAGACCTGGCCGACCTCGAAGGGGTCGCCGCCGACCGCGGTGATGTCCTCCTCGCGGTCGGCCCAGCGCTGTTCGGCGCTGGTGAGCTGGGCGAGGGTGGGCAGTGAGGCGGTCTCCGGCGGCTCGCCGACCGGCCCGCCGGCCCGCTCCACCCAGCCCTTGTCGGAGGACCAGCGCAGCGTCGCGGCGGCGGGCACCGGCGTGCCGGCGGGCGGCGTCGTGTGGTTCCGGCCGAGGCCCGCCAGGTCCTTGGGGGTGGGGACGCCCTTGCCGGCGGCCGCCGAGCCCGCCTCCTCCGTGTCCCGGTTCACCACGCAGGCGCCGTCCGCGCCGGCCGGGGATGCCGCCGAGGCGCCGTCGGGCGCGCCGGAGCGCGGGACCGGTGACGGGCGGGCGGTGCCGTTGCGTTCGTGGCGGTCGCCGGGGTCCCGGTCGGCCGCCGTGGCGGCGGCGGCCGCGGCGACGGCGGACTCCGGGAGCGGCGCGGAGAGGATCGCGGCGATCTCGGTACGCGGCACGGACGCCGGCGGGCAGACGCCGCTGATGTCCTTCGCGCGGACCGCGCGGGTGATCCAGGCGCGGTCCAGCACCCGGCGCTCGTCGGCCTCGGCGACCAGGTCCTCGGACTGGTTGTAGTCGCCGTCGGCGGCCTGGACGGCCCAGAGGTGGACGGCGACGCCGTGCTCCTTGGCCGACATCAGGCCGGGCAGCAGGTCGCCGTCGCCGGTGACCAGGACGATGTCGGAGCAGGCGCGGTTACGGGCCAGTTCGGTGAGCTCGGCGTGCATGGCCGCGTCCACGCCCTTCTGCGCCCAGCGGCCGTCGCTGCGGGTCAGGGCGCCCAGCCGTACGGTGACCCGGGGCATCACCCGCAGCCTGCGGTGCTCGGGCTGCGGCACCCGGTCGGGGGCGCCGTCGAACCAGTAGATGCGCAGCAGCTGCCGTTCGGTGTCGGCCTCCGCGCGCTCCCGCAGGCCCTGGATGAGGGCGGCGTGGTCGACGGTGATCCGGGACCGGGCGGGCTCTCCGGCGAGCAGGCTCGCAGCGGCACCGAGCAAGTACCCGGCATCCACAAGGACGACGCAGCGGTCCACGTTCCACCCTCTTCCCTTAAGGTCCTGCGGTCCGGTCGCCCCCCGGCTCGGCCTGTTGGCTGAGGTGTCTTCGGCTTTCTTCGAGTCTGCCCGACCGGGCGGGGGTTATCTGCCGGAACTCGATCATCGGCGTGGCGCTTTACGCCGCCGCGGCCCGGATTCCGTCGCCGACACTCCGGATCACCCAAGAGAATTGCCCGAAATGCAGCCTATTGCCCGGCGTGTAACTCTGGCTTCGGCGCCGATCCCAGGATTCCCCTTCAGGAGGCACGATCATGGCCAAGAACAAGAACCGTGACCGCAATCAGAAGGCCGCCGCGCAGTCGGGGCGCGGACAGCAGCAGGCTCAGCAGTCGGCGATGGAAGCACAGGCGAAGTCGGCCGCCCAGGCGAACCCGGGCGACGTCGCCCGCAAGCACCGGGAGCGCCGCTTCGGCCACAACTGACGCGGCGGCGCCACGGCGGTGGTGCGCAAGAAGGGGCGCGCCCGGGATCACCCCGGGCGCGCCCCTGTCATACGTACCGCGTACTCCGTGGCGTACGCAGTACGTACGCTCCGCCGGCCGCTCAGCCCGCCAGGCAGGAGGCGCCGAGCAGCACCTTGAGGTCGCCGAAGAGCGACGGGTCGGCGGTGACCCGGTGCTTGTCCAGGCGCAGCACGGTCGTCTTCCGCGTCCCCTGCAGCTTGATCCGCACCTCCGTGGAGCCGCGGTGCTGGTTCAGCACGTCGCCCAGCTTCTCCACCAGCGGCGGGGTGACCTTGAGCGTCGGGATGGTGATCGTCAGGGGGGCGTTCGTCCCGGCGTCCGAAAGGTCGGGGATCATCATCTCCATGGCGACCAGACGGGGGACGTCCTCGCGCTTGTCCAGGCGGCCCTTGACGAAGACGATCGCGTCCTCGACGAGCTGGGTGGAGACCAGCTGGTAGGTGGCCGGGAAGAACATGCAGTCGATGGAGCCCGCCAGGTCCTCGACGGTGGCGATGGCCCAGGCGTTGCCCTGCTTGGTCATCTTGCGCTGCAGGCCGGAGATGATGCCGCCGATGGTGACGATCGAGCCGTCCGAATAGTCGCCGCCGGTGAGCTGGGAGATGCCGGCGTCCGCCTTGTCGGACAGGACGTGCTCCAGACCGAAGAGCGGATGGTCGGAGACGTACAGACCGAGCATCTCGCGCTCCTGCGCGAGCAGGTACGTCTTGTCCCACTCGACGTCGGAGAACTCCACGTCCAGGCCGAAGCCGGGGCCGCCGTCGTCGGCGTCGTCGCCCATCCCGCCGAAGAGGTCGAACTGCCCCTCGGCCTCCTTGCGCTTCACCTGGACGACGTTGTCGATCATCGTCTCGTAGTGCGCCATCAGGCCCTTGCGGGTGTGGCCCATCTCGTCGAACGCGCCGGCCTTGATCAGCGACTCGGTGGTGCGCTTGTTGCAGACGACCGCCTCGACCTTGTCGAGATAGTCCGGGAAGGAGGAGAACTTCCCCTTGGACTTGCGGGCCCGGATGATCGCCTCGACGACGTTCGTACCGACGTTGCGGACCGCGGAGAGGCCGAAGAGGATCACGTCGTCGCCCTGCGCGGCGAAGTTCGACTCCGACTCGTTGACGTTCGGCGGGAGGACCTTGATGCCCATCTTGCGGCACTCGTTCAGGTAGACCGCCGACTTGTCCTTGTCGTCGCGCACCGAGGTGAGCAGCGCGGACATGTACTCCGCCGGGTAGTTCGCCTTCAGGTACGCGGTCCAGTACGTGACCAGGCCGTACGCGGAGGAGTGCGCCTTGTTGAACGCGTAGCCGGCGAACGGGACCAGCACGTCCCACAGCGCCTGGATCGCCTCGTCGGAGAAGCCGTTCTTCCGGGCACCGGCCTGGAAGAGGACGAAGTTCTTCTCCAGCTCCTCGGGCTTCTTCTTGCCCATCACGCGACGGAGGACGTCGGCTTCGCCGAGGGAGTAGCCGGCGACGATCTGGGCGGCCTTCTGGACCTGCTCCTGGTAGACGATCAGGCCGTAGGTGAGGCCCAGGACCTCCTTGAGCGGCTCCTCCAGCTCCGGGTGGATCGGCGTGATCTCCTGGCGGCCGTTCTTCCGCTCCGCGTAGTTGATGTGGGAGTTCATGCCCATCGGGCCCGGGCGGTACAGGGCCGAGACGGCGGAGATGTCCTCGAAGTTGTCGGGCTGCATCTGGCGCAGCAGCGAACGCATCGGGCCGCCGTCGAACTGGAAGACGCCGAGCGTGTCACCGCGGCAGAGCAGTTCGTACGTCTTCGGGTCGTCGAGCGGGATCTCCAGGAGGTCCAGCTTGACGCCCTTGTTGGCCTCCACCATCTTGCGGGCGTCGTCCATGATGGTGAGGTTGCGCAGGCCCAGGAAGTCCATCTTCAGCAGGCCGAGCGACTCGCACTGCGGGTAGTCCCACTGGGTGATCGTCACGCCGTCGGTGTGCCGCGTCCACAGCGGGGCGTGGTCGACGATCGGCTCGCTGGACATGATCACGCCGGCCGCGTGCACGCCCATCTGCCGGACCAGGCCCTCGACGCCCTTGGCGGTGTCGATGACCTTCTTCACGTCCGGTTCGTTCTCGTACATCGACCGGATCTCGCCGGCCTCGCTGTAGCGCGGGTGCTCCGGGTTGGTGATGCCGTCCAGGTCGATGCCCTTGCCGAGGACGTCGGCGGGCATGGCCTTGGTGAGGCGGTCACCCATGGCGTACGGGTAGCCGAGGACGCGGGCGGAGTCCTTGATCGCGTTCTTCGCCTTGATCTTGCCGTAGGTGCCGATCATGGCGACCTTGTCGGCGCCGTACTTCTCGGTCACGTACCGGATCACTTCGACGCGCCGGCGCTCGTCGAAGTCGATGTCGACATCGGGCATGGACACGCGCTCGGGGTTCAGGAACCGCTCGAAGATCAGCCCGTGCTCGATCGGGTCGAGGTCGGTGATGCCCATGGCGTACGCGACGATCGAGCCGGCCGCGGAGCCTCGGCCCGGGCCCACCGCGATGCCGTTGTTCTTCGCCCACATGATGAAGTCCGCGACGACCAGGAAGTACCCCGGGAACCCCATCTGGATGATGATGTCCATCTCGTACTCGGCCTGCTTCTGGCGGTCCTCGGGGACGCCGCCGGGGAAGCGCCGGGCCATGCCGCGCCGGACCTCTTCCTGGAACCACGTGACCTCGGTGAAGCCCTCGGGGATGTCGAACTTCGGCATCAGGTCGCGCTTCTCGAACATCCCGGTGGTGTCGATCTGGTCGGCGACCAGCCGGGTGTTGTCGCAGCCCAGCTGCCAGGCCTCGGAGGAGTCGATGGCGTACATCTCCTCCGTGGACTTCAGGTAGTAGCCGGTGCCGTCGAAGCGGAAGCGGTCGGGGTCGGAGAGGTTCTTGCCGGTCTGGATGCAGAGCAGCGCGTCGTGGGCGCTCGCCTCGTGCGAGTAGGTGTAGTGCGAGTCGTTGGTGACCAGCGGCGGGATGCCCAGCTCCTTGCCGATCTTCAGCAGGTCGTCGCGGACCCGGCGCTCGATCTCGATGCCGTGGTCCATCAGCTCCAGGAAGTACCGGTCCTTGCCGAAGATGTCCTGGTACTCACCCGCCGCCTTGCGGGCCTCCTCGTACTGGCCCAGGCGCAGCCGGGTCTGCAGCTCGCCGGAGGGGCAGCCGGTGGACGCGATCAGCCCCTCGGACCACTGGGAGATCGTCTCCTTGTCCATACGCGGCCACTTCTGCAGCCAGCCCTCGGCGTACGCGTCGGAGGACAGCTTGAAGAGGTTGTGCAGACCGGTCTTGTTCGCCGCCCAGATCGTCTTGTGGGTGTAACCACCCGAACCGGAGACGTCGTCGCGCTTCTGGTGCGGCTGGCCCCACTGGATCTTGCGCTTGGTCCGCCGGGACTCCGGGGCCACGTAGGCCTCGATGCCGATGATCGGCGTCACACCGGCCTTCTGGGCGCTGTGGAAGAAGTCATAGGCGCCGTGGAGGTTGCCGTGGTCGGACATGGCGATGTGCGTCATGCCCATTTCATTGGCGGCCTTGAACATGTCCTTGAGCCGCGCGGCACCGTCCAGCAGCGAGTACTGGGTGTGGACGTGCAGGTGCGTGAACGGCTTTTTGGCCACGGCGGAGGACCTCCGGAAGCAGTCGGCAGAGTGGGTGGACGGTCAGGAAGTCTACGACTCCCGACTGACAATCGAGGCCCGGAATCGGACCCGCGGCGCGCAGCGCCTCGATGAGGGGTGGTGGGCGGGCGGGCACGCGCAGGTAGCCTCGCGCGTTGTCAGTCACGGAACATCCGTCCGCAACGCACGGGCCCCACGAAGGCCCCCAGGAGGCACCCAGCGATGTCGAACCAGCACGTCCCGGCGCAGGACGCCGACCGGCGCGGCGAGGAGATACTCGCCGTCTTCGACACCGCCTTCGGGGAGCTGCTCGCCGCCGACCCCGCGGCCTTCCGGGTGAAGTTCCGCAAGATGGCCGCCTCCGCCTTCGCCTTCTACCGCGGCACGGCCTGCCTGTTCTACAAGGACCTGGAGGCGGGCAAGGACACCGGCCCGTACCTGGACGAGCGGACCTCCCGGGTGTGGATCCACGGCGATCTGCACGCGGAGAACTTCGGCACGTACATGGACGCCACGGGCCGCCTGATCTTCAACGTCAACGACTTCGACGAGGCGTACGTCGGCCCCTTCATCTGGGACCTCGAGCGCTTCGCCGCCTCCGTGGCGCTGATCGGGTACGCCAAGGCGCTCAGTGACGAGCAGATCACCGCCCTGGTGCGCACGTACGCCACCGCCTACCGGGAGCGCATCCACGCGCTGGCCACCGGCGCCAGGGACGACGAGACCCAGCCCTTCACGCTGGACACCGCCGAGGGCCCGCTGCTGGACGCGCTGCGCGACGCCCGCTCGCGCACCCGCTTCGGGCTGCTGGACACGATGACGGAGATCCGCGACTTCGAGCGGCGCTTCTCCCCCGGCGGCGGCGCCGTCGAGCTGGACGCGGCGACCCGGTACAAGGTCCTGGCCGCCTTCGACGGCTATCTGGAGACGCTCCCGGAGTCCAGCCTCGCCCGCCCGGACTCCTACCGCGTCAAGGACGTGGTCGGCCGCCGCGGCATCGGTATCGGCTCGGCCGGCCTGCCCTCGTACAACATCCTGCTGGAGGGCAACAGCGACGCCCTGGAGAACGACGTCGTCATCTACATGAAGCAGGCGCAGACCCCGGCGGTCTCGCGGCACATCACCGACCCCGAGGTGCGCGGCTACTTCCGGCACGAGGGGCACCGCACGGTGATCTCCCAGCGCGCGCTGCAGGCGCACGCCGACCCGTGGCTGGGCTGGACCGAGCTGGACGGCAGCGGCCAGCTGGTCGCCGAGGTCTCGCCGTACGCCGTCGACCTGGACTGGTCCGACATCGACGAGATCGAGGAGATCTCCGCCGTGGTGGCCGGCCTGGGCCGGGCGACGGCCGCGATGCACGCCGCGGCGGACGACGAGAGCGGCCACTCGCTCGTGCCGTTCTCCACGGAGCGCGCGATCGACGCGGCCATCGCCGCGGACGAGGCCGGCTTCGCCGAGCTGCTGGTGGACTTCGCGCACGGCTACGGCTCCCGGGCCCGCCGCGACCACCAGATATTCGTCGACCTCTTCCGCAACGGCCGCATCCCGGGGCTGTGATCCGCGGGGCCCGGCTCCGGGCCCCGTTTTCACAGAAACCCCTTAAGCGGCGCTTATCCCGGGCCATGGCAGACTCGATTTCGATGGACATCTCGGCGGCACACCTACGGGCACTGCGCGCGGCGCTCTTCACGGCACTGTGCGTGACGCTGTCCGCCGCCTCCCATGTGCTGCTCTCCCGGATGCCGCTGCCGCTGCCGACGGTGGCCGCGCTCGCCGCCGCCGTCTTCGTGCTCGCGTACGCGCTGGCCGGCCGGGAACGGCGCTTCGGGCCGATAGCGGCCCTGCTGGTACCGCTGGAGCTCGCTGCCGACACCGTCTTCAGCGTCGGCCAGCACGCCTGCTACGGCGCGGCCGGCGGCCCCGTCGCCGGCCCGCTCCGCTCCCTGGGCGTCGACCTCCTGTGCCGCGGCGGCGACGTCGGCACCCCGCTGGCCCGGGCCGCCGGACACCAGCCGGCCCCCGCCGCCACCTGGCTGCTGCTGCTCGCCGTGCACGTCGCCGTCGGGCTGCTGGCCGCCGCCTGGCTGCGCCGCGGCGAGACGGCGCTGATCCAGCTGCTGGGCGCGCTGGCCGTCTTCGCGCTGCGGCCGCTGCTGGTCGCGGTGGCGGTGCTGACCGCCGGCCGCGCCCCGCGCCGCCCGGCCGTACCGCCCGTGGCGGCCCCCGCGCCGTCCCGCGGCATCCCGCTGCTCGTGCACTGCGTCGTACGCCGGGGACCTCCCCCATTGCCTCAACGGCATGGGCGGTGCCCCCACCGCTCCCTCGCGGCCTGATCCGCGACCACCGGTCCTTTCCCCACGGGGCACGGCACGCCGCATTCCCGGCGCCACCCCGGCACAGCAGACCCAGGAGCAAACCGATCATGAGCAACCGCAACAGCCAGGCCAACAAGCAGGCAGCCCGTGAGCGGCTGCGCGCCGAGCGCGAGCGGCAGGCGAAGAAGGACAAGGTGCGCCGTCAGCTGACGGTCGGCGGCGCGATCGTCGTGGTGCTGGCCATCGCCGGCGGCATCGGACTGGCCGTCGCCAATTCCGGCGGTGGCGGCGACGGCAGCCCGGAGGACACCTGGGCCAAGGCCAAGAACGCCAAGCTGGTCAAGCCGGCGAACACCACCGGCAGCGACGGCACGACCGTCACCATCGGCGAGAAGGACGCCAAGAACACCCTCGCGCTGTACGAGGACCCGCGCTGCCCCGGTTGCGCCAACTTCGAGCAGAACGTGGGCGACACCGTCGAGAAGGACATCGCCGACGGCACGTACAAGGCCACCTTCCACCTGGGCACGTTCCTGGACGACAACCTCCAGGGCACCGGTTCGAAGAACGCGGTGAGCGCCCTGGGCGCCGCGCTGAACAAGAGCCCCGAGGCGTTCCTCAAGTACAAGTACGCGCTGTACTCGAAGGAGTACCACCCGGAGGAGACCGGCCCGGACAAGTTCGCGGACGACTCCTACCTGATCAAGGTCGCGGACACGGTGCCCGAGCTCAAGGGCGACAAGGCGTTCCAGAAGGCCCTGAAGGACGGTACGTACGACCGCTGGGCGCTGGCGATGTCCGACGCGTTCAACAGCGCCAAGGACGTCCGGAGCACGCCCACGGTCAAGCTGAACGGCAAGCTCCTCTCCGCCGACGGCCAGAGCGCGCCGTCCACCCCCGACGTGTTCAACTCCCTCGTGGAGAAGAACCTCAAGAAGTAGCGGACGCGTCCGCGGCGGCCGGCGGACGTACGGGCGGCATGCGTCCCGTGCGTCCGCCGGCCGTTGCCGAATCTTGACCACTTGCCGGCCGGCCCCCGTGGCAGACTCCCCGCCATGGAGGGGACCGCATGAGCAACCGCAACAGCCAGGCCGCCAAGTCCGCCGCCCGGGAGCGCATACGCGCCGAACGGGAGCGGGAGAAGAAGCGCGCGAGGCTCCGCCGTCAGCTCGTCGTGGCCGGCGGTGTGCTCGGCGTCCTGGTGATCGCCGGCGGCATCGGTTACGGCGTGCTGAAGGCCAACGAGCCCACCGGCTGGGAGGCCGCCAAGGAGGCGAAGCTGGTCGAGCCCGCGCACACGCAGGGCAAGAACGGCACGGAGATCCTCATCGGTGAGAAGAGCGCGAAGGACACCCTGGAGGTGTTCGAGGACATCCGCTGCCCGGCGTGCGCGTCCTTCGAACAGTCCACGGGCAAGGTGCTGCTGAAGGACATCGAGGACGGCCGGTACAAGGTCCGCTTCACGATGTACGCGTTCATCGACGACATGGCCGGCGGCGAGGGCTCCAAGAACGCGCTGAGCGCGCTGGGCGCCGCGCTGGACAAGAGCCCCGAGGCGTTCCTCCACTACAAGGAGGCGCTGTTCTCGGCGCGGAACCACCCCGAGGAGAGCGTCGACACCTACGCCAAGGACTCCGCGCTGCTGAAGGTCGCCGACCAGGTGCCCGAGCTCAAGGGGGACGCGAAGTTCACGCGGGCGGTCAAGGACGGCACGTACGACCGCTGGGCGATGGAGATGGCCGGGCTGTTCGGCCGCAAGGGCGTCAAGGGCACCCCGACCTTCATGCACGGGGACAAGAAGCTGGAGATGGCGCAGATCCCCCAGCAGCAGATGACGCAGGAGCAGTACAACAAGCTCGCGCGGGACAACTTCGAGAAGATGATCGACAAGGAGTTCGGTCCGGCGGAGAAGTGACGCCGCATCTCCGGTGACCGGGGGCACGGGTTCACGGATCCGATGGAATCCGTACCCCCGAAGTCACTTACCAGCCAGTAGGGTGATCGGCCGTGACCGATCATGACCAGATCTCGCGCCGTACCGCCGTCACGGCCGTAGCCACGACCGCCGCCCTCCTGCCCCTCGGCACCGCCGCCACCGCGCGCGCCGCCGAGCCCGCGGCCAGGACGGCGGCCACGTCCGCCACCGCCCCCTTCCAGCACGGTGTCGCCTCCGGTGATCCGCTGCCCGACGGCGTCCTGCTGTGGACCAGAGTCACCCCGGCCGCCGACGCGCTGCCGGGCTCCGGCAAGGGCCCGGCCACGAAGGTGGAGTGGCAGGTGGCCACCGACAAGGGCTTCACCGAGGTGGTCGCGCGGGGAACCGTGACCACCTCGGCGGCCACCGACCACACCGTCAAGGCGGACGTACGGGGGCTGGCGCCCGCCACCCTGTACTGGTTCCGCTTCACCGCGCTCGGCGTCCACTCCCCCGCGGGCCGCACCCGCACCGCCCCCGCCGCCGGCACCGCGGCCGCCAACGTCCGCTTCGGCGTGGTCTCCTGCGCCAACTGGGAGGCCGGGTACTTCTCCCCGTACCGCCATCTCGCGGCCCGCACCGACCTGGACGCGGTGCTGCACCTCGGGGACTACCTCTACGAGTACAGAACGGGCGAGTACCCGGCCCTGAAGTACGTGGTCCGGCCGCACTCCCCCGGCCACGAGCTCCTCACCCTGGCCGATTACCGGATCCGGCACGGCGCCCACAAGACCGACCCGGACGCGCAGGCGATGCACGCCGCGCACCCGGTGATCGCGATGTGGGACGACCACGAGTTCGCCGACAACGCCTGGCAGGGCGGCGCGGAGAACCACACGCCGGGCACCGAGGGCGACTGGACGGCCCGGATGGCCGCGGCGAAGCAGGCGTACTTCGAGTGGATGCCGGTACGCCCCTCCACCGCCGGTACCACCTACCGCCGCCTGCAGTTCGGCACGCTCGCCGACCTCCACCTGCTGGACCTGCGCAGCTTCCGGGACGAGCAGGTGCCGATAGGCAGCGGCCAGGCCGACGACCCGGGCCGCACCCTCACCGGACGGGCCCAGCTGGACTGGCTGAAGGCGGGGCTGGAGAGGTCGGCGGCGGCCTGGCGGCTGGTCGGCACCTCCGTGATGATCTCGCAGGTGGCCTTCGGCTCCGTACCGGCCCATCTGCTGGGCCCGCTCGCCGAGGTGCTGGGCCTGCCCAAGGAGGGGCTGGCCGTCAACACCGACCAGTGGGACGGCTACACCGACGACCGGCGCGAGCTGCTGACGCACCTCGGCGACCGGTCCATCGGCAACACCGTCTTCCTCACCGGCGACATCCACATGTCCTGGGCCAACGACGTGCCGCTCAAGGCCGCCACGTACCCGGGGCAGGCGCCGGTGGCCACCGAGTTCGTCGTCACCTCGGTCACCTCCGACAACCTCGACGACATCCTGCACGTCGCTCCGCACACGCTGTCGCTGCCCGCCGCCGCGGCGGTCCGGGCCGCCAACCGCCACGTGAAGTGGGTGGACATGGACAGCCACGGTTACGGCGTCCTCGACGTCACCGCCGAGCGGACGCAGATGGACTACTACGCCGTCTCCGACAAGGCCGACCGGAACGCCACGGCGTCACTGGTGCGCTCGTACCGCACGCTCAGCGGCACCCAGCGCGTGGAGCGGGCCGACGGACCGGTGGTCTGACCGGAGGACGCGTACGGCCGCCGGGCCGCGTCCGGGGTCAGAGGCTCGCGAGGAAGCCCAGCCCCACCTTCCAGGCGCTCTCGGCGGCCTCCTTGTCGTGGTCGGGCAGCCCGTCGTCGGTGAAGAGGTGCCCGGCCCCGGCGTAGCGGTAGACCTCCACGTCGGCGCCGGCCCGCTGCATGCGGAGGTACCAGGCGTTCAGCCAGTCGTGCGGCTCGAAGGGGTCCGGATCGGCCACGTGCAGCTGCACCGGCAGGTCGTCCACGGCCGCGTCCTCGGCGATGTCGGAAGTGCCGTGCAGCAGGAGCAGGCCGCGCGCCTTCTCGTCGGCCAGCGCGAGGTTCTGCGCCACGGAGCCGCCGAAGGACAGGCCCGCGTAGACCAGGCCGCGCTCGGAGTACGGCGCCGCGGCCGTCACCGCGCGCCGCAGCAGCTCGTCCTTGCCGATCTCCTCCTTGATCGCGATGCCGTCCTCGATGGTCTCGGCGGTGCGTCCGTCGAACAGGTCGGGAACGATCACTTCATGGCCGGCGGCGCGCAGTCGCTCGGCGCCCGCCTGTACGGCCGGCCGCAGCCCGTACACAGAATGGAACAGAATGACGGTTTGAGACGCCGCAGAGCCGGTCACTGGTTTCACTTCCCTGTCGATGGATCGCACTCCTCCCATCGTGCCAGTTACGGTCGACAGGAAGCGGACCCCGACCAGGAGGGATCACGTGTCCATGGAGGACGTACTGCGTCCGCTGATCGTCGTGGGCGGCTCCGTCGCCCTCACGCTCGTCCTGGGATGGGCGGCCGACCTGGCGATGCGCCGGGCCGACGCCGCACGCCCGGACACGCCGCTGTGGGGCCTGCTGCGACGCTGCCGGATCCCGCTCCAGGTGGTGCTCCTGACAGCACTGCTGCGCGGCACCTTCGACCGCACCAAGATCAAGATCATCGACGAGCACAGCGCCGGCATCGGCCAGCTGCTGTCCCTGGTCCTGATCGCCGCCACCGCCTGGCTGGCGATCCGGGTCTCGGCGGCGATCGTGGAGTCCTCGTACTCGCGGTACGCGGCGGGTGCCCGGGACGCCGCCCGGGTCCGCCGGGTACGGACGCAGGTCACCCTCATCCAGCGCGTGGTCACCGCCGTCGTCATCGTCGTCGCCGTGGCCGCGATGCTGCTGACCTTCCCCGCGATGCGGACGGTCGGCACCTCGATGCTGGCCTCGGCCGGTGTGCTGGGCATCGTCGCCGGTGTCGCCGCCCAGTCCACGCTCGGCAACCTCTTCGCGGGCCTGCAGATCGCCTTCGGTGACATGGTGCGGATCGGCGACACGGTCGTGGTCGACGGCGAGTGGGGAACGGTCGAGGAGATCACCCTCACCTTCCTGACCGTACGGACCTGGGACGAGCGCCGGATCACCATGCCGGTCTCCTACTTCACCAGCAAGCCGTTCGAGAACTGGTCGCGCGGCGGGGCGCAGATGACCGGCACGGTCTTCTTCCAGCTCGACCACCGCGCGCCCGTCGAGGAGATGCGCGAGAAGCTGCAGGAGATCCTCAAGAACTCCGACGCCTGGGACGGCCGGGCCCAGACCCTGGTGGTCACCGACACCACGCCCAGCACGATCGAGGTGCGTGCCCTGGTGACCGCCCGGGACGCGGACGCGATCTGGACGGTCCGCTGCGAGGTGCGCGAGCAGATGATCGCCTGGCTGCGGGACGCGCACCCGTACGCACTGCCGCGCATCTCGACGGCGCCCGCGCCCACCCTGGAGACCGCCGACGAGCGGGACGCGCCCGTCCTGAAGAAGTAGCGTTTCGGCAGGGCTCAGGAAGGCGCGCGCAGACTCCGTACGTCCAGGTGCCGCAGCACCCGGTCGACGACCTCCGGGTCCGAGCCGGGCTCGCTGCGCGCCGAGAGCACCTCGTGGCGCGCGGCCGACAGCAGCTCGCTCTGGATGCGCTGGACCTTCTTCACGCGGGCGATGCGCTTGTCGTAGCCCTCGCGCCGCTCGTCGTCCACGATGTCCGGCGAGATGCGGGCGCCCATCTCGTACGTGCTCCGGGACAGCCGCTCGACCACCTCGTCGGAGAGCTCCTCCTGCGACAGGATCTCCTTCAGCCGCTTCCGGGAGGCCTTGACGACGCGGACCGCCAGCTCGCGCTCCAGCGCATCCTCGGCGTCCGTGTCGGCCCGCACCCCCAGCTTCTTGACCAGGAAGGGCAGCGTCAGGCCCTGCACCACGAGGGTGGCCAGCACCACCGCGAAGGCGATGAAGAGGATCTCGTCGCGGGCCGGGAACGCCTCGCCGCCCGCGACCTCGTACGGGATGGCCAGCGCCAGCGCCACCGAGGCCACCCCGCGCATCCCGGACCACCACATGACGATGGTCTCCCGCCAGCTGGTCGGGATCTCCTCCGCGATGCGGCGCCGGTGCAGCCGCTTGGCCAGCCACGCGGCCGGCAGCAGCCACAGCAGCCGCAGGCCCACCACGACGCCGATGACCGCGCCGGCAGCGCCCAGCAGCTGCTTCCAGTGCCCGGCGGCGGTACCGAAGATGTTGTGCAGCTCCAGGCCGATCAGGCCGAACGCGACGCCGGTGACGAGGGTGTCGACGACCTCCCAGAAGGTGTGCCCGGCGAGCCGGCCCATCACGTCGTCGGCGTCGGCCGCGTAGTGCGCGAGGAAGAGCGCGGCGGTGAGCACCGAGAGCACGCCCGAGCCGTGCAGCTCCTCGGCGAGCACGTAGGCCACGAACGGCACCAGCAGCGTCAGGCCGACCTGGAGCGTCGCGTCGTCGACCACGTCCATCAGCTTGTTGGCCAGCCAGCCGAGCACCACGCCGACCACTATGGCCACCACGGCCGAGAGCAGCAGCGCGCCGACCGCGGCCGGCGCCGAGAAGGTGCCGGAGACCGCGGCGGCCAGCGCCACGTGGTAGAGCACGATCGCGGTGACGTCGTTGAACAGGCCCTCGCCCTCCAGGATCGACACCAGACGGCGGGGCAGCCCGAGCTTGCCGGCGACGGCGGTCGCGGCCACCGGGTCCGGCGGCGCCACCAGCGCGCCGAGCGCCACGGCGGCGGCCACCGGCAGGCCGGGGACGACGCTGTGCGCGACGGCGGCGACGGCGGCGGTGGTCGCGAAGACCAGCGCCACCGCGAGCAGGAAGATAGGCCTGATGTTGGCCGTGAACTGGCGCCAGGACGTGCGCTGCACCGCCGCGTACAGCAGTGGCGGCAGCAGCAGCGGGAGGATGAACTCCGGCGGCACGTGGACGTTCGGGACGAACGGCAGCAGGGCCAGCACGGCACCCGCCAGGGTCATCAGCACCGGTGACGGCAGTCCCAGCCGGTCGCCGAGCGGGACCATGAGCACGGCCCCCAGCAGCAGGACGAACATCAGGGCCAGCTGGTCCACGGCAGGCACGCTCCGGAGCTTCGAAATCAGTCGATCACTGATCAAGCCTGCCATGAAGTCGGCGAAACGCCCGTCGGCAGGCCCGCCGGAAGCGGCCGTACGGACCGGCCGCCGGCCTCAGGCGCTCTCGGCCCGCACCCGGTCCAGGGCTCGCTGGAGGTCTTCCGGGTACGCGCTCTCGAACTCCACCCAGCGGCCGTCCGCGGGGTGTTCGAAACCCAGTCGCACGGCGTGCAGCCACTGCCGGGAGACGCCGAGGCGCTTGGCGAGGGTGGGATCGGCGCCGTAGGTGAGGTCTCCGACACAGGGGTGGCGGTGCGCGGACATGTGCACCCGGATCTGGTGCGTACGCCCCGTCTCCAGCTTGATGTCCAGCAGGCTGGCCGCGCGGAACGCCTCGATGAGGTCGTAGTGCGTGACGGACGGCTTGCCGTCGGCCGTCACCGCCCACTTGTAGTCGTGCTGCGGATGGCGGCCGATGGGCGCGTCGATCGTGCCGCTGAGCGGGTCGGGGTGGCCCTGCACGAGCGCGTTGTACTTCTTCTCGGGGACGCGCTCCTTGAACTGCCGCTTCAGGGAGGTGTACGCCCGCTCGGACTTGGCCACGACCATCAGGCCCGAGGTGCCGACGTCCAGGCGGTGCACGATGCCCTGGCGCTCGGCGGCGCCGGAGGTCGAGATGCGGAAGCCGGCGGCGGCCAGACCGCCGATGACGGTCGTGCCGTTCCACCCGGGGCTGGGGTGCGCGGCGACGCCGACCGGCTTCATGATCACGACGATGTCGTCGTCGTCATGGACGATCTCCATGCCCTCCACGGGCTCGGCGACGATCTCCACGGGAGGCGCGGCCTGCGGCATCTCGACCTCCAGCCAGGCGCCGCCGTGCACCCGCTCGGACTTCATCACCTCGGCCCCGTCCACCCGGACCTTCCCGGCGGCGGCCAGCTCGGCCGCCTTCGTACGGGAGAAGCCGAACATGCGGGCCAGCGCGGCGTCGACGCGCTCGCCCTCCAGGCCGTCCGGTACGGGCAGGGTGCGGATCTCGGGAATCGTGCTCACCCCACGAGTATGGCAGTCCCCGCGGACACTTCCGTCGGCCCCGCCCCTGCCTGTGGACAACTCCGCGGGGCCCGGTCTCAGTCCTTGTGGACGGTGCCGTCCGGGTCCAGGCCGCGGAAGGACAGCAGCACGATCAGGATGCCGCCGCACACGATCCCGGAGTCGGCGAGGTTGAAGACCGCGAAGTGCGCGGGGGCGATGAAGTCGACCACCGCGCCCTGGAAGACGCCCGGCGAGCGGAAGATCCGGTCGGTGAGGTTGCCGAAGGCGCCGCCGAGCAGCAGGCCCAGCGCGATGGCCCAGGGCAGGCTGTAGAGCTTGCGGGCGACCCGGAAGATCACCACGATCACCGCCACGGCGATCAGCGTCAGGAAGACGGTCAGCGCCTCGCCCATGCTGAAGGCGGCGCCGCGGTTCCGGATCACCTCGAACTGCAGCAGCGTCCCGATCACCTGGACCGGCGCGTGGTGCTCCAGCTTCGCCACCACCAGCAGCTTGCTGCCGAGGTCCAGCAGGTAGACGACCAGCGCGACGATCAGCAGCGCGGTGATCCGCCGCCGCCCGCGCGGCGCCGCCGTCGCGCCCGTCTCCGCCGCGCCCTGCCCGGCCTCCCCGCCGTCCCCCTGACCGGGCTCCGGCCCGGATTCCGGCGTACCGGTGATGCGCTCCGCCTCTGCCACGTGTGAGTCCCTCAGCCCGTCGTTTCCGCGGCCAGGCCGCGCCTGGCTGAGCTCCGAGGGTACGGCACCGGGCCCGGCCGCAGGTGAGTACGGGGTACCCGGGCGGAGAAGGGCCCGGGCCGGGACGCGAGGGCCCCGGCCCGGCTCCTAGCGGCGCTCGGTCTTCTGCTTGCACTCCACACAGAGCGTGGCCCGGGGGAACGCCTGCATACGGGCCTTGCCGATCGGCTTGCCGCAGTTCTCGCAGAGCCCGTACGTACCGGCGTCCAGCCGTTCCAGCGCCCGCTCGGTCTGCAGCAGCATCTCGCGCGCGTTGGAGGCCAGCGCCATCTCGTGCTCGCGGGTGATGTTCTTCGACCCGGTGTCGGCCTCGTCGCCCGTGCTGTCGCTGGAGTCCCGCATCAGCCCCGCGATGGCGTCCTCGGAGGACCGGATCTCGCTGTGCAGCCGGTCCTCGTCCGCACGCAGCACCGCACGGGCCTCCTCGGCCTCCTCCTCCGACCAGCGGTCCTCCCCCGGCCGTACGGGCAGCTCGGCGGCGGCCGCCGGGCCGGTACGCGCCTTGGGCAGGGCCGTCGAGGCGGCTGTCTGCTCACTGTCGTCCACCGCAGCGGCCGGTGCCCCGCCCGGAGTCTTCTTCGCCACCACCGTCTTGGCTCCCGTCTTCTTCGCGGGCACCGCCTCCTCCGGCGGTGCAGCCTCACTGGCCGTGCTCCTGCTGGCGGTCGTGTCGGCCGCGGCGTCCTCCGCCGCGGTCTCCGCTGCCGCTGTCCGCTCCGCCGCGGCCTTCTTCGCGGCGGCCTTCTTCGCGGGCGCACTCCCCGCGGTGGTCTTCCTGGCGGCGGTCTTCTTCGCCGCGGTCTTCCTGGCCGTGGCCTTCTTCGCCGTCTTCTTCGCCGGCGTCCGCTTCGCGGGCGCGTCACCCGCTGCGGTCTCCTCCAGAGGCGGGTTCCCGGTCGCGGTCTTCTTCACCGCGGCGTCCCGCACCGGCGGCGGCCCGGTACCGGACTCCTCCGCGCCCTCCCCGGCGGGTGGGTTCCCGGTCGCCGTTCTCTCCTGCGCCTGCTCCGCCGCGGCCCCCTCGGCGGGTTCCCCGCCGTCCGGCGGCGTGGCCCGTCCGGTCACCGCCGTGCTGTCGTGCGCGGCGGTCTCTTTCGCCACCATGGCCGCGATCCCTTCACGTATGTGATCATGCTCGCGAATCGTGACCGGAACGATAAATCGACTCACAGCACGCGGCAACGGGACGCACCGCCCTCCACCGTCCGGCCTCCCACCCCGGGAGCCCGGTCTGCAACCGTTGTGCCCCGCTCCCCGCCCGGTAATCCGGCCGTCACCGGACGGCCTACAGGGGCGCGGCGGCGCCGTCGTGCGCCTGTCGCGTCCGTCGCGTTGCGTACCGGCATTCGGGTCAAGGTTCCCCTCGCCGGTCCCCCGGTCGTCGCAGCCGGAAAAGCGGTCGGCCGCCACGGCGCGCGCCCCGTACACTGGCCCCAGCGAAAGGCGTGGATGGGACGAGTAGCGCCGCACGCAGCCAAGAGCGATCCGGGGACGGTGGGAGCCCGGAGGTGTGCGCGACGTGAAGATCACCCCGGAGCCGCCGGAAGAACGCCCCAGGAGCCCCTGGGCGCCAGTAGACCCGGCATCGCGACCCCAATGAGGGGGCCGAGGAGATCCGCCTCGGCCAAGGAGGGTGGTACCGCGGGAGCAGCACGCTCTCGTCCCTCCGGTCGGAGAACGCAAGCGGTGTCCGCCGGAGGAAGCCCCCGATGAGTCCCACACCCCAGTACAACCAGGTGCCCGCGCAGGTGGACCTGCCCGCGCTGGAGCACGCCGTGCTCGACTTCTGGGAAGAGCAGAAGGTCTTCGCGCGCAGCCTGGAGCAGTCCGAGGGCCGCCCCGAGTGGGTGTTCTACGAGGGCCCGCCCACGGCGAACGGCATGCCGGGCGCGCACCACATCGAGGCCCGCGTCTTCAAGGACGTCTTCCCCCGCTTCCGCACCATGCAGGGCTACCACGTCGGCCGGAAGGCCGGCTGGGACTGCCACGGCCTGCCCGTGGAGCTCGCCGTGGAGAAGGAGCTGGGCTTCAACGGCAAGAAGGACATCGAGGCGTACGGCATCGCCGAGTTCAACGCCAAGTGCCGCGAGTCGGTGACCCGCCACACCGACGCCTTCGCCGAGCTCACCACCCGGATGGGCTACTGGGTCGACCTCGACGACGCGTACCGCACGATGAACCCCGAGTACATCGAGTCGGTGTGGTGGTCGCTGAAGGAGATCTTCAAGAAGGGCCTGCTGGTCCAGGACCACCGCGTCGCCCCCTGGTGCCCCCGCTGCGGCACGGGCCTCTCGGACCACGAGCTGGCGCAGGGGTACGAGACGGTCGTCGACCCCTCGGTCTACGTCCGCCTCCCGCTGACCTCCGGCCCGCTGGCCGGCGAGGCGGCGCTGCTGATCTGGACGACCACGCCCTGGACGCTGGTCTCCAACACCGCGGTCGCCGCGCACCCGGACGTCACCTACGTCGTCGCCACCGACGGCAGCGAGCAGCTGGTCGTCGCCGAGCAGCTGGTCGAGAAGGCGCTCGGCGAGGGCTGGACGACCACGGGCCGGACCTTCACCGGCCGCGAGATGGAGCGCTGGGCGTACCAGCGCCCGTTCGGCCTGGTGGAGCTCGAAGGCGCCAACTTCGTCGTCAACGCCGAGTACGTCACCACCGAGGACGGCACGGGTCTGGTCCACCAGGCGCCCGCCTTCGGTGAGGACGACCTCAAGACCTGCAAGGGCTACGACCTCCCCGTCGTCAACCCGGTCCGTCCCGACGGCACCTTCGAGGAAGGCCTCGCCCTGGTGGGCGGGCAGTTCTTCAAGAAGGCCGACGAGGCGCTGGTCGCCGACCTGGACGCGCGCGGCCTGCTCTTCCGCCACGTCGCGTACGAGCACAGCTACCCGCACTGCTGGCGCTGCCACACGGCGCTGCTGTACTACGCCCAGCCGTCCTGGTACATCCGTACGACCGCGATCAAGGACGCGCTGCTCCGCGAGAACGAGAACACCAACTGGTACCCGGAGTCGGTCAAGCACGGCCGCTTCGGCGACTGGCTGAACAACAACATCGACTGGGCGCTCTCCCGCAACCGCTACTGGGGCACCCCGCTGCCCATCTGGCGCTGCGAGGAGGACCACCTCACCTGTGTCGGCTCCCTGACCGAGCTGTCGGAGCTGACCGGCACCGACCAGACCGGACTGGACCCGCACCGCCCGTTCATCGACGACGTGACCTTCGCGTGCCCGCAGTGCCAGGGCACCGCGACGCGCGTCCCCGAGGTCATCGACGCCTGGTACGACTCGGGTTCGATGCCCTTCGCGCAGTGGGGCTACCCGTACCGCAACAAGGAGCTCTTCGAGAAGCGGTACCCGGCGCAGTTCATCTCCGAGGCCATCGACCAGACCCGTGGCTGGTTCTACACGCTGATGGCGGTCGGCACCCTCGTCTTCGACAAGTCGTCCTACGAGAACGTCGTCTGCCTGGGCCACATCCTGGCCGAGGACGGCCGGAAGATGTCCAAGCACCTGGGCAACATCCTCCAGCCGATCCCGCTGATGGACCAGCACGGCGCGGACGCGGTCCGCTGGTTCATGGCGGCCGGCGGCTCCCCCTGGGCCGCGCGCCGGGTGGGCCACGGCACGATCCAGGAGGTCGTCCGCAAGACCCTCCTGACCTACTGGAACACCGTCGCCTTCCAGGCGCTGTACGCCCGTACGGCCGGCTGGGCGCCCACCGCGTCCGACCCGGCCCCGGCGGACCGCCCGATCCTGGACCGCTGGCTGCTGAGCGAGCTGAACGCACTGGTCGAGGGCGTCACGGAGGCACTGGAGTCGTACGACACCCAGCGTGCCGGCAAGCTGCTGTCCGCCTTCGTCGACGACCTCTCCAACTGGTACGTCCGCCGCTCGCGCCGCCGCTTCTGGCAGGGCGACGCCGCCGCGCTGCGCACCCTGCACGAGGCCGTCGAGACGGTCACCCGCCTGATGGCGCCGCTCACCCCGTTCATCACCGAGCGGGTCTGGCAGGACCTGGTCGTGCCGGTCACCCCGGACGCGCCGGACTCCGTCCACCTCTCCTCCTGGCCGGTGGCGGACAAGGCGGCGATCGACCCCGCGCTCTCCGCACAGATGGTCCTGGTCCGCCGGCTGGTCGAGCTGGGCCGCGCCACGCGTGCCGAGTCCGGCGTGAAGACCCGCCAGCCGCTGTCCCGCGCGCTGGTCGCCGCGTCCGGCTTCGAGGCGCTCTCGGACGACCTGCGGACCCAGATCACCGAGGAGCTGAACGTCAGCTCCCTGGCGTCGCTCTCCGAGGTCGGCGGCTCCCTGGTGGACACCACCGCCAAGGCCAACTTCCGTGCGCTGGGCAAGCGGTTCGGCAAGGGTGTCCAGGCGGTCGCCAAGGCCATCGCGAACGCGGATGCCGCGGCCCTCTCCCTCGCGCTGCGCGAGGGCACGGCCTCGGTCGAGGTCGACGGCGAGACGGTCACCCTGGCGCCGGACGAGGTCATCATCACCGAAACCCCGCGCGAGGGCTGGTCGGTGGCGTCCGACTCCGGTGCCACGGTCGCCCTGGACCTGGAGATCACCCCGGAGCTGCGCCGTGCGGGCCTGGCCCGGGACGCCATCCGCCTCATCCAGGAGGCCCGCAAGAACAGCGGCCTGGACGTCGCGGACCGGATCGCGCTGCGCTGGCGGTCCACGGACGAGGAGGTCCGCACGGCCCTGGCCGACCACGCGGCCCTGATCTCGGACGAGGTGCTGGCGACCGACTTCGCGTCCGGCGAGGCGGACGACGCGTACGGCGAGCCGTTCACGGACGAGGCCCTGTCGCTGACCTTCCGCCTCCGCAAGGTCTGACGGCTGCGCGAAGACCCGCGGCTGCGCGAAGTCTGACGGAACGGGCCACAGCTCGAACGGAGTGACGAGGTCCCCGGTACACCCGTACCGGGGACCTCGGCGTCTCAGGCCGGCGGCGTGCCGGGCAAGGGGCTCGGGTGCGGAGTACGCAGTCCGTCGAGCACCACCTGGAGATGGCGTTCCCACTGCCGCTCCCCCGCGGCCAGCCCGACCGTACGGTCCGCCGTCGCCACGGCCGCCAACAGGAACGGCACGTCCTGCCAGGCCACATCGGTCCGCAGGACACCGGCTTCCTGGGCGCGCCCCACCAGAGCGCGCACCCGCCCCCTGAGGTCGGCCAGGGTCCGCTCGAAGACCTCGCCGCACGCCCCGCCGAGCGCCTCCCCGATCCCGCAGCTCTCGGTGCGCAGCCCTACGTACGCGGCGGCGAACGCCGCGAACCCGCGCCAGGGGTCCGGGTCGGCCAGCGCCCGGTCGGCCAGCGCCATGACCTCGGCGAGCACCTCTTCGAGCACCGCTTCCAGCAGCGCCTCGCGCGAGGGCACCCGGCGGTAGAAGGTGCCGACACCCACCCCGGCCCGGCGGGCGATGTCGTGCGCGGAGACGTCGACGCCCACCTCGGCCACCGCCGTACGGGCCGCGGCCACCAGGCGTTCGACGTTACGCCGGGCGTCGGCCCGCGGCCGGTTCCCCGAAGCGTCCACCAGCAGGCGGTCGACTGCCGTACCCGGACTGTTCATGGGCCGGATCCTAGCAACAAGCGGACAAAATCTGTCCGGTTGAGTACTCTGAATAAACGGACAAGATCTGTCCGCTTACTTTCGGGGAGTGGTGTGCATGAATACGGAAAAGATCCGCGTGGGGATCATCGGCGCGAACCCCGACCGGAGCTGGGCCGCCCGCGCCCACGTACCCGCGCTCCGGGCACTGCCGGACTACGAGATCACCGCGGTCGCCACCACCCGCACCGAGAGCGCCCGGGCTGCCGCGCGGGAGTTCGGCGCCGCCCACGCCTTCACCGACGCCGGGGAGCTCGCCCGGCATCCCGACGTCGACCTGGTGGCCGTCACCGTCAAGGTGCCCGCGCACGCCGGACCGGTCCGCGCGGCGCTGGCCGCCGGCAAGCACGTGTACTGCGAATGGCCACTGGCCCGTACGACCGCCGAGGCCGGGGAACTGGCGGCGGAGGCAGCGGCGGCCGGTGTCCACCATGTGGTCGGGCTGCAGGCCAGGTACTCCCCCGAGCTGCGCCATGCCCGGCAGCTGCTCGCGGAGGGGCGCATCGGGCGGGTCGTCTCGGCCACGGTGCACGCGACCCGCGGCAAGGGGGCCGGGAACCGGGTACCGGCCTGGGGCGCCTACACCCTCGACCGCGACAACGGCGCCGGAACGCTGGAGGTGGCCGGCGGGCACACCCTCGACGCCCTCCGTCACCTGCTCGGCGACCTCGACACCCTCTCGGCCGCCCTGTCCGTCCGGCGCCCGGAGGCCGTCGTCGCCGAGACCGGGGCGCGGATCACGGCCACCAGCCCCGATCACCTCCTGCTGCACGCCACGCTCGCCGGCGGCGCACCGCTGTCCCTGCACCTCCACGACGGGAAGCAGAGCAACGCCGGCACCCGTATCGAGATCTCCGGCACCGAGGGCGATCTGGCGCTGGTGTCGACCGGACCGCACGGCCCGGCGGGCCTGCAGATCGGCGGGCTGCGCCTGTGGACAGCGCGCGCCGGGGAACGGACCTGGCAGGAGATCACCGCACCCGGCCGGGACGGCGCGCCCGGCCTCACCTTCCAGGACGAAGGGGACAATGTGGCGCGGCAGTACGCCCGGCTCGCCGCGGACCTGCGGAGCGGCGCCCGGGAGACCCCGGACTTCGACGCCGGGCTGCGGCTGCACCGGCTGCTCGACGCGGTCCGGCGGTCGGCGGAGACCGGGACGCGGGTCTCCCTCTGAACACACCAAAAGGCCCCTTCCGAGCGCGCAAAAGGGCCGGGCCCCTGGGGAAGTCCCCAGGGGCCCGGCCCTGATTGCCGACTATGTGTGACGCCGGAGCGCCGGTCGCCTCAGTTGTCGTCCTCGTCGATGAGGAAGCCACGCATCGGCGAGGGGGCCTGCTGCATCTGCTGCTGGCCCTGCGGACGCACCGGCGCCATCGGCTGCGTCATGGCCGGCGACATCTGCTGCTGGCTGCCGTACGACGGGGCGTTGCTGCCGTTGGAGCCGCCGTGACCGCCCATGGACTGGTTGCCGCCCATGGTGTGGCTGGAACCGCCGCCCATGGAACCGGCACCGGCCGACGCCATCGACGGGGAAGCCGGCAGCGAGGCAGCGGCCGAGGTCCGCGGCGGGGCGAGCGAGTCGTCGGACTGGTTCTCCAGCTGGCGCAGCTGGCTCTCCAGGTACGACTTCAGACGCGTGCGGTACTCGCGCTCGAAGCCGCGCAGGTCCTCGACCTTGCGCTCCAGCGTGGCGCGGGCGGACTCCAGGGAGCCCATCGCGACGCGGTGCTTCTCCTGCGCGTCCCGCTCCAGCGCGTCGGCCTTGGCGCGGGCGTCCCGCTCCAGGCCCTCGGCACGGCTGCGCGCCTCGCCGACGATCTTGTTGGCCTCGGAACGGGCCTCCGCGATCGCCTGGTCGGCGGTCTGCTGTGCCAGCGACAGCACGCGAGCGGCGCTGTCACCACCCGGGCCGCCCTGGCCGGGCTGCGGCAGCTGCGGGCCGCCGCCGGGGCCGCCCATCGGGCCACCCATGGGACCGCCGGGAGCCATCTGGCCGCCGTGCGGGCCCTGCGGACCGGGGCCGTGGCCACCGGGACCTGCGGGCAGCTGCGGTGCACCGCCGGGCAGCTGGGGAGGACCGCCCATCCCCTGCTGCTGACCGGGCGGGACCGGCTGCGGACCGGATATGGCGGCGGGCACGGGGGCACCGGGCCGCTGCTGCTGCGGCGGGCCGTCCTGCTCCTGCTGCTGCTTGCGCATCCCCTGCTGCTGCTGGTTCTGCGCGGCAGCACGGGTCGCCGCGGCCAGCTTGGCGCGCAGGTCCTCGTTCTCCCGGAGCAGACGGGTCAGTTCGGCTTCGACCTCATCGAGGAAGGCATCGACCTCGTCCTCGTCATAGCCTTCTCGGAGGCGGACGGTCGTGAACTGCTTGTTCCGCACGTCCTCGGGGGTCAACGGCATCTCTTCTTCACCTCAACGTAGTCGTCGGCAATCGGCAAGACCGTATCGTTCACAACTTGCTCACGACGTTGCTCACGACGGTGATCAGGATGTAGACGATGATCATCAGTACGAAGAAGGACAGATCGAGCGCCACGCCCCCGAGACGCAGCGGCGGTATGACTCGCCGCAGAAGCTTGAGTGGCGGATCGGTAACAGTGTAAGTGGCCTCCAGTACGACCACCATCGCCTTGCCGGGTTGCCATGAACGGGCGAACTGGAAGACGTAGTCCATCACCAGCCGGAAGATCAGCACAATGAGGAAGCAGTACAGCGCGACATAGATCACCTGCAGTGCGATGCCCATCTCGCGCTTCCCTCTCCCCTTGCCTGTGTGGCCCTACGGCCCGGTGTGCCCGGTGTTGCGTCTCAGCTCTGGTTGAAGAACCCGCCCTCAGCGATACGGGCCTTGTCCTCCGCCGTGACATCGACGTTAGCAGGAGACAGCAGGAACACCTTCTGTGTCACCCGCTCGATGCTGCCGTGCAAACCGAACACCAACCCGGCCGCGAAGTCGACAAGTCGCTTCGCGTCCGTGTCGTCCATCTCCGTCAGATTCATGATCACCGGAGTGCCCTCACGGAAGTGTTCCCCGATGGTACGGGCCTCGTTGTAGGTCCGGGGGTGCAACGTCGTGATGCGGTAGGGCTCCCGCTCGGACACAACCTTGGGCATGATCACCGGTGCGTTCTTCTCCAGATTTGGACGTTCGGGTGTGATGGATGCCACGGGGGCGATTCGGGCGGGTCGTCCGTTTTCCGTGCCCGATGGCGGAGACTCGCGCTGCGCCGGCGGCTGGACGACTCGTACCGGTTCGTCCCGTTCGGGGCGCGCCTCGGTGGGCGGCGGCTGGTGCTGCTGGTGCTGCTGCCGCCTCTCCGGCTCGGGCTCCGGGTCGAGTTCGGGCTCGAAGTCGTCGTCGGGGTCGAAGCCCCGGCCGTCGTACCCATCGTCCTCCACGAGGCCGAGGTAGACCGCCATCTTGCGCATCGCGCCGGCCATTCTCTGCGTCCTCCGCTCTGTGGTGGATCGGCTCCGTCACCGGTCGCCTTGGATCCACTCGGCCTGCCCGTCTTTTGACGGTAATGACCATATTTTGTGCTGTGGTCCGACTTGCTTCGCGACGTTACCCGAGCCGTGGTCGGACTCCGAGTACCGCAGTGCCGACGCGTACATGTGTCGCACCGGCGGCCACCGCGTCCTCGAGATCCGAACTCATTCCCGCTGAGACCATTTTCGCAGCAGGACGACTCGCGCGCAGGCTGGATGAGATTTCCATCAGCCGGTCGAAAGCCGCACGTTCCCGGCCCGCGTACGGGCCGGTCAGCGGGGCGACCGTCATCAGCCCGCCCAGCCGGAGCCCTTCGGCCTCCGCCACCGCTTCGGCCAGCGCCGCGACCCCGTCCGGGCCCACGCCGCCACGGTCGCCGCGTGCGTCGGACTCGGCGTCAAGTGCCACCTGGATCAGGCAGTCGAGCTCACGCCCGGCCCGCACCGCCTCCTTGGAGAGCGCGGTGACGAGCTTGGCCCGGTCCACGGACTGCACGATATCGGCGTAACCAGCTACAGACCGGACTTTATTTGTCTGCAATTGACCGACGAAGTGCCAAGTAAGTGGCAAATCGGAGCATGCAGCCGCCTTGGGCGCCGCGTCCTGGTCCCGGTTCTCGGCGACGTGCCGGACGCCCAATTCCGAAAGAATACGGACATCACTCGCCGGGTAGGTCTTTGTGACCACAATCAGGGTCACTTCGTCGCGATTACGACCGGCCTTGGCACAAGCGGTGGAGATACGGTCCTCCACCCGAGCCAGGTTCTCGGCCAGTTCCGTTCTACGGTCCGTCACAGCTCAGCCGTCCAGCCATACATAACTCGCGAGCCGCCCCGTCGTGCGGTCCCGCCGGTAGGAGAAATGGTCCGCCGACTCCAGCGTGCAGATGTGGGAATGCTCACGCATCTGCACGCCGTACCGGGCGAGTTGGGCGGCCACCCCGGCCACCACGTCGACCGCCGGGGTTCCCCGGCCGGTGGTCGCGTACGCCTCGGGCACCACAGCGGCCACCTCGGCACGCATGGTCTCCGGCACTTCGTAGCACCGTCCGCAGACCGCGGGGCCGGTACGGGCGGTGATCCGCGCGGGGTCGGCCCCCAGCCCGGTCATCGCCTCGACGGTGGCCGGCACGACACCGGCGACCAGGCCGGGACGTCCGGCGTGCGCGGCTCCCACGATCCCGGCGACCGGGTCGGCGAGGAGGACGGGGGTGCAGTCGGCGGTGAGGACGGCGAGGGCGAGGCCCCGACGGCTCGTCACGACCGCGTCGACACAGGGCTCGTCGGCCCCGTCCCGCCACGGCCCGTCCACGACCGCCACGTCACGCCCGTGCACCTGGTTCATCCAGACCACATCGGCCGGATCCAGCCCGAGGGCCTTGGCCGCCAGCTCACGATTGGTCCGTACCGCCTGTGGGTCGTCGCCCACGGCACCGCCGAGATTGAGCTCGGCATACGGAGCGGCGCTCACCCCGCCCCACCGGTCGGTGAAGGCGAAGCGCGCGCCGCTCGCATCATCCGTCAGCACAGAGTGCTGCTGTCCTATCACTGCTGGGTCTTCGGCTACTTCAGGAAGTCCGGGACGTCCAGCTCCTCGGCCGTGGTGTCCGTGTACGGACGGGCCGGGGGGACCTGCGGGGCGACCGGCGGTGCCGGGGCCTCGCTGACCGGCGCGGGCTCGGCCGGAGCCGGCTCCTCCTCCCGCACCGGGACGGAGCCGAGGCCGCCGAAGGCCGGGCGGGGCTCCGGGGGCGCGGCCGGCCGGCTCGCCGGGGCGGCCGGCTCCTCACGCTTGCCGGAGGAGGACGAGCTGATCACGTTCTCGCGGCGGGCCGGCGGCTGACCGCCGTCGAAGCCCGCGGCGATGACCGTCACGCGGACCTCGTCGCCCAGCGCGTCGTCGATGACCGCGCCGAAGATGATGTTGGCTTCCGGGTGGGCCGCCTCGCTGACCAGCTGGGCCGCCTCGTTGATCTCGAAGAGACCGAGGTCGGAGCCGCCGGAGATGGACAGCAGCACGCCGCGGGCGCCGTCGATGGACGCCTCCAGCAGCGGCGAGGAGATCGCCATCTCCGCCGCGGCCACCGCGCGGTCGTCGCCACGCGCGGAGCCGATGCCCATGAGGGCCGAGCCGGCCTCGGACATCACGGACTTCACGTCGGCGAAGTCGAGGTTGATCAGGCCCGGAGTGGTGATCAGGTCGGTGATGCCCTGGACACCGGACAGCAGCACCTGGTCGGCGGACTTGAACGCGTCAAGAACGCTCACCTGGCGGTCCGAGATGGACAGCAGCCGGTCGTTCGGGATGACGATGAGCGTGTCGACCTCTTCGCGCAGCTGCGCAATGCCGTCCTCGGCCTGGTTGGCGCGACGGCGGCCCTCGAAGGTGAACGGCCGGGTGACCACACCGATCGTCAGGGCGCCCAGGGAGCGCGCGATGTTGGCGACCACGGGCGCGCCGCCCGTACCGGTGCCGCCGCCCTCGCCCGCGGTCACGAAGACCATGTCGGCCCCCTTGAGGACCTCCTCGATCTCCTCGCGGTGGTCCTCGGCCGCCTTGCGGCCCACGTCGGGGTTGGCGCCGGCGCCGAGGCCACGCGTCATCTCACGGCCGACGTCGAGCTTGACGTCGGCGTCGCTCATCAGCAACGCCTGCGCATCGGTGTTGATCGCGATGAACTCGACGCCCTTGAGCCCGACCTCGATCATCCGGTTGATGGCGTTCACGCCACCGCCGCCGATGCCGACGACCTTGATGACTGCGAGGTAGTTCTGCGGTGCTGCCACGTCGAAGGCCTCTCGCCTCGAGTTACGTGTCGGTGCCTCACATCTGCTGCGGGCAACGACTGATGCCGATGGGACGGTCCGTATTGCCGACCCGAACCCTAACGTTGAAGTTTAGGGTTACCAGTGCCTGTGTTCCCTGGGTTCTTTGGAACGAGACACTAAGTCGACAAGCGGCGCACGTTCAACGAACACGCCGAACCTCCCGTTTTTCTTTTCACCCTATGTGATCACCCGTAGTGGTAGCCATCCAGGGTGCTGGCCTGCGCGTACGTACGTCAACTCCCGGACGCGGCGGGCGCGCTGGGGACGCTCACGTCGAAGTGGTGCGCATCACGCGCCGCTTTCAGCAGCGCGCCGAGTACCTTGGCCTTTTCCCTGCCGTGTTCCTCGCTGCCCCACTCGACCCGGCGTCCGCCGGTCAGCTCCAGGGTGATCGAGTCGTACGAACGTACGCGGATGACGCGCACGTCCTTGTCGACCGTATCGGGAAGCGCGGTGGCGACCTTCACCGCCGCGCGGTTCAGTGCAGGGATACCGAAACGGCGCAGGCTCGGCGAATCCGCCGCGTCCATTTCCAGCCGGGGTACGTCGCGGGGCACCGCACCGACGGTGGCGAAACGTACACCGCGGTCGTCCACTTCAATGAACTTTCCGCCCTTTTGGAGGACGAGGACGGGTTGCCTCTCGGCCACATCGAGGGAGATCGTGTCCGGCCAGGAGCGCGTCACTTCGACCGACTTGATACGGCGGAGCCGGTCACCCAGCCTCGCAGCGATGCCGTCCGTGTCCACCGAGGCCAGCGGCGCGCCCAGGGGCACGTCCGCGGCGGCCCGCACCTCACGCTCCGTCAGGACGTCGGTCCCGCGCACCCGCACATGCTCGGCGCGGAGCCACTCCGAGCCGTACAGCGCCCAGGTACCGAAGCCGCCCAGAAGCGCTATGAGCACCGTGCCCGCGATGAGGGTGCGGCGCCGCGGCCGACCGGGACGGCGCACCCCCGCCCCCGGCAGCCGCAGCCACCGGAGCCGGGAGCCGCGCCGCTCCTGCGGCTCCTCGGAATCGGCGGGCGGGCCGGCCGGCGCTCGATGCTGCTCGCCACGTCGGGCGGTCGACGACGGTCCGGCCACGCTCCCTCTCCTTCCGGCCGCCTGGGGCCTGTCGCGAAGGCCTCAGCCGCGGCGGGAGGCGATCGCTTCGTAGACCATGCCGACGAGGAGTTCGTCGGCGTCTCTGCGGCCGAATTCGGCGGCCGCGCGGGACATCTCGTACAGCCGGTGCGGGTCCGAGAGCACCGGCAGGACGTTGCTCTGCACCCACTCGGGGGACAGCTGCGCGTCGTCGACCAGCAGGCCGCCGCCGGCGTTGACCACCGGCTGGGCGTTCAGCCGCTGCTCGCCGTTGCCGATGGGCAGCGGCACGTACGCGGCGGGCAGCCCGACGGCGGACAGTTCCGCGACGGTCATCGCGCCCGCGCGGCAGAGCATCATGTCGGCCGCGGCGTACGCGAGGTCCATCCGGTCCACGTACGGTACCGGGATGTACGGCGGCATCCCGGGCATGTTGTCGATCTGCGGCAGTTCGTTCTTCGGGCCGACCGCGTGCAGCACCTGGATGCCGGCGCGCTGGAAGCTCGGCACGGCGGCCTGGATGACCTCGTTCAGCCGGCGGGCGCCCTGCGAGCCGCCGGATACCAGCAGCGTGGGCAGGTTCGGGTCCAGGCCGAAGGCGGCCCGCGCCTCGGGGCGGACGGCCGCGCGGTCCAGGGTCGCGATCGAACGGCGCAGCGGGATGCCGACGTAGCGGGCCTCGCGCAGCTTGCTGTCCGGGGTGGAGACGGCGACGAACTTGGCGTACCGCGAGCCGATCTTGTTGGCCAGGCCGGGCCGGGCGTTGGCCTCGTGCACGACGATCGGCACGCCCAGCCGCTTGGCGGCGAGGTAGCCGGGCAGTGCGACGTAGCCGCCGAAGCCGACGACGCAGTCGGCCTTCGTGCGCTCCAGGATCTGCTCGGCGGCCTTGATGGTGCCGCGCAGCCGCCCGGGGACGGTGATCAGCTCGGGGGTGGGCTTGCGCGGCAGCGGAACGGCCGGGATCAGCCCCAGTTCGTAGCCGCGCTCCGGTACCAGCCGGGTCTCCAGTCCGCGTTCCGTGCCCAGTGCCGTGATCCCCACGGTCGGGTCCTGCCTGCGCAGGGCATCCGCGAGGGCGAGCGCGGGCTCGATGTGGCCGGCGGTCCCCCCACCGGCGAGTACGACATGCACCGAAATTCACCGCTCTCCGGACGGCCGCTTCTTGACGCGCCGTCTCATCGTCTTCCGTCTCACCCCAGCCGGCATTCTCGCGAATACCGGCTGCCGCATGGCCAGCGCCGCCCGCGCCGCGGGCTCGTCACGCGCGAAGGCGATCAGGAGTCCGACGGCGAACATCGTCGGCAGCAGGGCGGAGCCTCCGTAGGAGAACAGCGGGAGCGGGACACCGGCGATCGGCAGCAGGCCGAGCACCGCACCGATGTTGACCACGGCCTGGGCCGTGATCCAGGTGGTCACGCCACCCGCGGCGTACCGTACGAAGGGATCCTCCGTGCGTCCGGCCACGCGGATACCCGCATAGCCTAGAGCCGCGAACAGGGCGAGCACCGACAGCGTCCCCGCCAGTCCCAGTTCCTCCCCGGTGATGGCGAAGATGAAGTCGGTGTGCGGTTCAGGGAGTTCACCCCATTTTTCCATACTCGCGCCGAGACCGGATCCGAAGAATCCGCCGGACGCGAGAGCGTATATCCCGTGCACGGCCTGCCAGCACTGGTCGCCCGGGCCCGGGTCGGTCGCGCCGATGCACGCGAGCCGGGACATCCGGTTGGCGCTCGTCTTGATGAGCAGCGCCCCGATCGCGCCGGCCGCCGCCAGCACCCCGACGAAGAGCCGGGTGGGCGCTCCCGCGAGCCAGAGCAGTCCGAAAAGGATCGCCGTGAGAATGATCGCGGTGCCCATGTCGCCGCCGAGCATGATGAGCCCGAGGAGCAGGAAGGCGGCCGGAATCAGCGGTACGAGCAGATGCTTCCACTGCGTCAGCAGCCGCCGCTCCTGCTTGCGGGCGAGCAGGTCGGCGCCCCACAGGACCAGCGCGAGCTTGCCGAACTCGCTGGGCTGGAGCTGGAAGGGACCGCCCAGCGAGATCCAGTTCTGGTTGCCGTTGACCGCGACCCCTATCCCGGGCACCTGGACCAGGCACATCAGGAACACGGAGCCGGCCAGCAGCGGGTAGGCCAGCGCACGGTGCGCACGGATGGGGAGCTTGGTCGCCAGCACCATCAGGCCGCCGCCGAGCACCGCAGCGAGCAGCTGTTTGCGGAAGAAGTACGTCGGTGCCAGCCCGGACTGCAGGGCCTTGATCTCCGAGGCGGAGTAGACCATGACCAGGCCGAGCACCGTGATCAGCAGGCTGCCGCCGAGGACGAGGTAGTACGCCGTCAGCGGCCGGTCCCAGGCCCGCTTGAGCCGGGTGTAAAGGCCCAGCGGACCGCCGGGCCCGGACACCCGGGAAACCGGCGGCGTCCGCCGCGCCGGGCGCGGCGGTGCCTCCTTCGCCGGTCGGGCCGTCATCCTCGTCCCCTCCACAGATGCGCTGCGCCGTACGTCCACGGCACGGGCGGGGACGTACGGTTCTACTGGTCCCGCGCGGCCAGCTCGCGGACCGCGTCGGCGAAGGCGTCGCCCCGCTTGTTGTAGTTCAGGTACATGTCCATCGAGGCGCAGGCCGGTGCCAGCAGGACCGTATCGCCCGGCCGGGCCAGCCGCTGGGCCTCCCGTACCGCCTCGGACATCGCCCCAGTGTCGGTCCGGTCGAGGTCGACGACGGGCACATCCGGGGCGTGTCGCGCCAGCGCTTCGCGGATCAGCGCACGGTCCCGGCCGATGAGGACGGCGCCGCGCAGCCGCTCGGCGGACTTCTGCACCAGCTCGTCGAAGGTCGCTCCCTTGGCGAGCCCGCCGGCGATCCACACGATGTGCTCGTAGGCCGCCAACGACGCCTCGGTGGCGTGGGTGTTGGTGGCCTTGGAGTCGTCCACGTAGGCGACGCCGTCGACGTCCGCGACGTGCTGGATGCGGTGTGCGTCGGGGTGGAAGCTGCGCAGGCCGTCGCGGACGGAGGCGGGCCGGACACCGAACGCGCGTGCGAGCGCCGCCGCGGCGAGCGCGTTGGCGATGTTGTGCGGCGCGGGCGGGTTCACATCGGTGACCTCGGCCAGCTCCTGGGCCTGCTTCTGCCGGTTCTCGACGAACGCGCGGTCGACGAGGATGCCCTCGACGACACCCACCTGGCCGGGGCCCGGCGTGCCGAGGGTGAAGCCGATCGCCCGGCAGCCCTCCTCGACGTCGGCCTCCCGGACCAGGTCCTCGGTGGCCTTGTCGGCGACGTTGTAGACGCAGGCGACCGTGTTGCCCTCGTAGATCCGGCCCTTGTCGGCGGCGTACGCCTCCATGGAGCCGTGCCAGTCGAGGTGGTCGGGTGCCAGGTTCAGCACGGCGGCGGAGTGGGCGCGCAGCGAGGGCGCCCAGTGCAGCTGGTAGCTGGAGAGCTCGACGGCGAGCACGTCGTACTCGCCGTGGAGCACCACGTCGACGATCGGAGTGCCGATGTTGCCGACGGCCGCGGTCCGCAGCCCCTCGGCGGCCAGGATCGACGCCAGCATCTGCGTGGTGGTCGTCTTGCCGTTGGTGCCGGTGATACCGAGCCAGGGGGCGGCGCCGGGGCCGCGGAGCCGCCAGGCGACCTCCACGTCCCCGATGACGTCCACGCCCGCCTCGGCGGCGGCCGCGAAGAGCGGGCTGGTGGGCTTCCAGCCCGGGGAGGTGACGACGAGGTCGGTGCCCTCGGGCAGCGTCTCACCGTCACCGAGGCGTACCTCGATCCCCGCGGTCCGCAGCTCCGCCGCGGTGGCCTGCTGCTTCTCGCCGTCGCCGCCGTCCACGACGGTGACGTGGGCGCCGAGCCCGGCCAGGGCGCGTGCGGCGCTGATGCCGCTCACGCCCAGGCCGGCGACGGTGATCCGCTGTCCGGCGAACTCCTGCCCGGTCACTTGGCCGCCTGCCAGCCGCCGTAGAAGATGCCGAGGCCGACGATCACGCACATGCCCTGGATGATCCAGAACCGGACCACCACAAGGACTTCGGACCACCCCTTCAGTTCGAAGTGGTGCTGGAGTGGTGCCATCCGGAAGACCCGCTTGCCGGTGAGCCGGAAGGAGCCGACCTGGATGACCACGGACATGGTGATCAGGACGAAGAGGCCGCCGAGGATGGCCAGCAGCAGCTCCGTGCGGGAGCAGATCGCGAGGCCCGCGAGCGCGCCGCCGAGGGCGAGCGAGCCGGTGTCCCCCATGAAGATCTTGGCGGGCGAGGTGTTCCACCACAGGAAGCCGAAGCAGGCACCCATCAGGGCGGAGGCCACGACCGCGAGGTCGAGCGGGTCACGTACCTCGTAGCAGCCGGGGCCCGCGGTGATCTGGTTGGCGCAGGACTCCTGGTACTGCCAGATGCCGATGAAGGTGTACGCGCCGAAGACCATCACCGAGGCGCCGGTGGCCAGGCCGTCCAGGCCGTCGGTGAGGTTCACGCCGTTGGACATCGCCAGGATCATGAACAGCGCCCAGATCACGAAGATCACGGGGCCGATCTGCCAGCCGAAGTCCTGGGTGAAGGAGAGCCGGTCCGAGGCCGGCGTCTGTCCCCGCAGGTCGGCGAACTGCAGGGACAGCACGGCGAAGGCGATGCCGACGATCAGCTGGCCCGCCATCTTGGCCTTGGCCCGCAGGCCCAGCGACCGCTGCTTGACGATCTTGATGTAGTCGTCGAGGAAGCCCACCAGGCCCATGCCGGCCATCAGGAACAGCACCAGCACACCGGAGAAGGTGGGGTCGCTGCTCGTGATCACCTTGGTCAGCGCGTACGCGATGATCGTGGCCAGGATGAAGGCGATGCCGCCCATGGTGGGCGTACCGCGCTTGCTGTGGTGGTCCCGCGGTCCGTCGTCGCGGATGAACTGCCCGTACCCCTTGCGGGCCAGCAGCTTGATCAGCAGCGGGGTGCCGATCAGGGTCAGGAAGAGCCCGATCATTCCGGAGAAGAGGATCTGCTTCATCGTGTTCATCGGGCGACGGCCCCGCCCTCAGCAGCGTCGCCCTCGTCCAGCAATGCGGACGCGACCCGCTCCAGCCCCTCCGACCTGGACGCCTTCACCAGCACCACGTCTCCCGGCTGCAGTTCACTGCGCAGCAGGTCGACCGCTGCCCGCGCGTCGGACACGTGCACCGACTCCTCACCCCACGAACCCTCGTTATAAGCGCCCATTTGCAGCCAGGCGGCTTCCCGCCCCCCTACTGCCACGAGCTTGCTGACGTTGAGCCGGACGGCGAGCCGCCCGACAGCGTCGTGCTCGGCGAGTGACTCCTCGCCGAGCTCGGCCATCTGACCGAGCACCGCCCACGTACGCCGCCCCTTGCCCATCGCCACGAGTGCGCGCAGCGCAGCCCGCATGGACTCGGGGTTCGCGTTGTAGGCGTCGTTGACGACCGTCACGCCGTCCGTGCGCTCGGTGACCTCCATACGCCAGCGGGAGAGCGTGCCTGCCTCGGAGAGCGCGGACGCGATCTCGTCTGCGGGCATGCCCGACACATGGGCGACGGCGGCCGCGGCGAGCGCGTTCGACACGTGGTGCTCACCGTACAGCCGCAGGATCACGTCGCTGCACCCGGAGGGTGTGTGAAGCGTGAAGGCGGGGCGACCGTCGTCGGTGAGCCGGACGTTCTCGGCACGGATGTCGGCTTCGGGGGACTCGCCGAAGAAGACCGTACGGGCCTTGGTACGTGAGGCCATGGCGCGTACGTACACATCGTCGGCGTTGAGGATCGCGATGCCGCCCTCGTCCGCTTCGGGCAGCGACTCGACCAGCTCGCCCTTGGCTTCGGCGATCTTCTCGCGGCCGCCGAACTCGCCGATGTGCGCACTGCCGACGTTCAGGACGAGCCCGATGCGCGGCGGGGTCAGCTCTGTGAGGTAGCGGATGTGGCCGACACCGCGGGCACCCATCTCCAGGACGAGGTGCCGGGTGCCGTTCTCGGCCCGCAGCGCGGTCAGCGGCAGGCCGATCTCGTTGTTCAGGTTGCCTTCGGGCCACACCGTCGGGCCGCTGCGCTGCAGCAGCTGCGCGATGAGGTCCTTGGTGCTGGTCTTGCCCGCCGACCCCGTGAGGGCGACGACGTCCACACCCAGCCGCCGGACGACCTCACGTGCCAGCGCGCCGAGCGCCGCCACGACGTCGTCGACGACGATCGCGGGCACGCCGACGGGGCGGGCGGCCAGCACGGCCGCCGCGCCGGACTCCACCGCCGTGGCCGCGAAGTCGTGTCCGTCGACCCGCTCACCGGCGAACGCGGCGAACAGCGCGCCGTCGGTCACGGCCCGCGAGTCGATCACGACCGGCCCGGTGACCTGGACCGAGCCATCCGGTATGTCGTGCTGCCGCCCGCCGACGATGCCGGCGATCTCGGCGAGGGACAGGGAGATCACAGGTCACCTCCGGCCGGGGGCTGGAGATGCCGAGATGGGGGTTGTGCGCGCATGGCGGTGTGTCATCCCTGGTGATCGTGGTGCTGCTGCGACTTCAGTGAGCTCTCGATGGCCTCGCGCAGCACCTGGCGGTCGTCGAAGGGGCGTACCACTCCGGCGATGTCCTGGCCCTGCTCGTGGCCCTTCCCGGCGACGATGACGGTGTCGCCGGGCTCCGCGCGGGCGACCGCTGCGGCGATGGCGGCGGCCCGGTCCTCCTCGACCAGGACCGTGCCGCGCTCGTGGGACGGCACGTCGGCGGCGCCCGCGAGCATGGTGGCGAGGATGGCGAGGGGGTCCTCACCGCGTGGGTTGTCGCTGGTGAGGACCGCGGTGTCGGCGAGCCGGGCGATCGCGGCGCCCATCGGCATGCGCTTGGTGCGGTCGCGGTCGCCGCCGCAGCCCAGCACCGCGTGGATCTTGCCTTCGGTGACCTTGCGCAGCGCGCGCAGGACCGATTCGACAGCGTCCGTCTTGTGCGCGTAGTCGACCACCGCGAGGTAGCCCTGACCCGCGTCCACCCGCTCCAGACGGCCGGGCACGCCGGGCACGGCGGCCACGCCGTCGGCGGCGGTCTGCGGGTCGATGCCGGCCACCACGAGGGCCACGACGGCGGCCAGCGCGTTGGAGACGTTGAACGGGCCGGGGATCGGGGACGCGGCCTGTACGGTCACGCCGTCCGGGCCGTGCACGGTGAACGTCGAGCCCAGCGTGCCGACCACGACGTCGGCGGCGCGCCAGTCGGCGTCCGGGTGGCCCTCGGCGGAGAACGAGGTGACCGGCACCTCGGACTCGCCCTCGATGAGCCGGCGGCCGTACTCGTCGTCGAAGTTCACCACGCCGAGCCGGGACCGGGCCTTGGTGAACAGCTGCGCCTTGGCCTGGAAGTAGTCCTCCATGCCCGTGTGGAACTCCATGTGTTCCGGGCTGAGGTTGTTGAAGACCGCCACGTCGAACACGCAGCCGTCGACCCGGCCGAGTACGAGGGCGTGGCTGGAGACCTCCATGGCGACCGACCGGACGCCGCGTTCGCGCATCACCGCGAAGAGCGCCTGCAGGTCGGTGGCTTCGGGCGTGGTCCGTTCGGACTTCAGCCGCTCGTCGCCGATGCGGGACTCGACGGTGCCGATCAGACCGGTGAGACCGCCGCCGGACTTCTCGGCGGCGGCGCGCAGGCCGCCGTCGATCAGGTACGCGGTGGTCGTCTTGCCCGACGTGCCGGTGATGCCGATCTGCAGCAGTTCGGCCCCCGGGTCGCCGTAGATCGACACGGCCAGCGCACCCATCCGGGCCCGCGGGTCGTCGACCGTGAGCACCGGCAGCCCCGTCGCGGCGGCCCGCTCGGTGCCGGCCGGGTCGGCCAGGATCGCCGTGGCGCCCAGTTCGGCGGCCTGCGCGGCGAAGTCGGCGCCGTGGAAGCGGGCACCGGGCAGCGCGGCGTAGATGTCGCCGGGGCGTACCGCGCGGGAATCGTGCGTGATGCCGGTGACCGAGGCTTCCGCCGCCGGCACGGCCGTGCCCAGCTGGTGTGCCAGATCCGCCAGGGGGACCGGACGTACGTGCTCGGGGCGGGGCGGGCCGGGATGTTTGCCGGGGCCGTCCTGCTGGGCATTGGGGGACTGATCAGCATGTGACACGGCGGTGAGCGTACCGGGCCCATGGGCCTCGGGGCGAAGCGAGGGACGCGGCCGTGGGCGGTTCCCCGCGTCGGGAGTGATGGTCATCACGAATCACCTCATTCGCCCGGCTTGAAGCTGACCGGGAGTCGTGGTGCCTCGGCACCGGTGGGCGGCACCTGGAGCGACTTCAGCGCGAACTGCATGACCTGCTTGTAGATCGGGCCGCAGACCTGGCCGCCGAAGTAGCTGCCCTTGGTCGGATTCTGTACGGCGCAGTAGACGGTGATGCGGGGCTTGTCGGCGGGCGCGAAGCCCGCGAAGGAGGCCGTGTACCCGTGATAGCGGCCGGTCTTCGGATCCACCCGGTTGGAGGTGCCGGTCTTGCCGCCGACCCGGTAGCCCGGGATCTTCGCCGCGGTGCCGGTGCCCTCCTGGTCGTCGACCACCGATTCGAGCATCCGGGCGAGCGTCTTCGCGGTCTTCGGACTCACCACGCGGGTCTTCTTCGGCTTGGGCGCGGCGGCGTACCGGCCGTCGGGGCCCTTGGTGCCGCGTACGAGCGTGGGCGCGATGCGCTCACCGCCGTTGGCGATGGTGGAGTACACGGACGCGGCCTGCACGGCGTTGAGCGAGAGGCCCTGCCCGAAGGGAATCGTGTACTGCTGCGAGGTGCTCCAGTCCTCCGGCTTCGCCAGGATGCCCGAGGTCTCGCCGGGGAAGTTCAGCCCGGTCGGCTGCCCGATGCCGAACTTCCGCAGATACGAGTGGAGCACCTGGTTCGCCTCGCGCTGGGTCCTGCCCAGCTGTTCGACCGACAGGATGGTGCCGATGTTGCTGGACTTGGCGAGCACCCCGTTGAGCGTGAGGTGCCAGGTCGGGTGGTCGATGTCGTCGGCGAAGAGCCGGTCGCCGCGGTGCAGCCGGTTCGGGACGGTGACGTGCGTGGACGGGGTCGCCGCGCCCTCCTCCAGCACGGCCGCCAGCGACATCAGCTTGCTGGTCGAACCTGGCTCGAAAGCATCGCTCAGCGCGGCGTTGCCGAGGGCGTCGGCGTCGGCGCGGGAGATGTCGTTCGGGTCGAAGGCGGGAGCGTTGGCCAGCGCCAGGATCTCCCCGGTCCTCGTGTCCTGCACGACGACGTAGCCGCGGTCGGCCTCGGACTTCGCGACCTGCTCGGTGATGGCCTGCTGCGCCGCCCACTGGATGTCCCGGTCCAGGGTCAGTTCGACGTCCGTACCGGGCACGGCGGGGTGCTCCTGGGTGTCGGCCGTGGGCACCCGCCGGCCGCCGGACTGGGCGTAGACGAGCTTGCCGTCCTTGCCCGCCAGCTTCTTGTCCAGGCTCGCCTCCAGGCCGCCCGCGCCCTTGCCGTCGGAGTTCGTGAAGCCGAGCACCCCGGAGGCCAGCTCCTTGTTCGGGTAGACCCGCTTGCTGTGCTCGTCGGCGAAGATGCCGAGCAGGACGTTGGGCCGCGGGTGGCTCTTGGGCGCGGCCTGCGCCTTGGCGTCCAGCGCGCTCCGCAGGTCCTTGATCTGCTTCCAGACCTGGGGGCTCTGACGGCGCGAGAGCAGGACGTAGCGGGAGTGGGCCTTGGAGAGCTTTTCGGCCAGTTCCTTCTGCGGCTCGCCGAGGATCGGCGCGAGCAGCGCGGCCGCCTTCTGCGGCGCGTCGTCGATCTTGATCTTGTCGGGCGCCAGCAGGCTGGGGTCGGCGGTGATGTCGTACGCGTCCACGGTGGTGGCCAGGTCCACGCCGTCCCGGTCGGTGATCCTGCCGCGCTCGGCGGCGAGGGTCACCGGTACGTAGCGGTTGACGTTGGCCTTGGCCGCGTACGCGTCGGCGTTCACCGCCTGCACCTGAAAGAGCCGTACCGCGAAGACCAGCATGACCAGCGTCAGCGCGACGGCCACCAGGCGGAGCCGCGGGCGAGGACTGCCGAGCCGGATGGCGGCCGGCGCCGCGCCACGGGGGCGGGGCGGCCGCTGCGGAGCCGTAGCGCGTTTCTTGGCGGCGGGGCGTTTCTGTGCCGCGGGGCGCTTCCCTGGGGCGGAGCGCTTCTCCGGGGCGGGGCGCCGGTCGGCGGAACGGTCGGCGGCCGGGGCGCGCTTCGGGTCGCGCCGGGCGTCCGAGGGACGCTTGGCCGCCGAGGGGCGCCGGTCGGCCGGACGGGGGACGCTCCGGCGGTCACCGGCCGCGCGCCCGTCGGCGGGGCGGCCGTCGGCCTGGCGGCGCTCGCCGCGGCCCGGCGTGCCGCCCTGTGCGGGGCGCGGGACCCGGCGTGGGGCCGCGCCGCCCGGCCGGGCGGGGCCGCGGCTGGCCCGCGGGTCCCGCCGGTTCTCGGGGTCCCTGGGGTCCCTCGGTTCGCTCACTGCTCCCCCTCCGTCTCCGTCCGGTCTGCGGGCGCGGCGTCCTGCGTCACCGGGTCACCCGCCGGAGACCGTCGGGGAGGGCGACGGGGAAGCCGTGCCGGACGGCCTGCCGGACGGGGTCGCGGACGGCTTGCCGGACGGTGCCCCCGAGGGCGTGCCCGACGCCGTGGGCGTCCCGGAGAGGGCCGGCGGGAGGCTCTGCCGGGCTCCCATCGGCGACGGCTGTCCCGTGGCCACGCCGGGCACGCCGCGCACCGTGCCGTCCGGGTTCAGGAAGGCCGGGTTGCCGCCGGGCACCATGCCGAGGCCGCGGGCCCGCTTCTCCAGGGAGCCGGGCGCCGAGTAGCCGTCCACCTCCTGCTGGAGGGCCTGCTGTTCGTCCGTCAGTTCCGTGGTCTGCTTCTCCAGCCTGCTCAGCTCGAAGGAGCCCTGGTTGAGGGCCGAGTTCAGCAGCAGCAGGGTGATCAGACCGGACCCGAGCAGCACCACGACCAGCAGCACGAACGGCGTACGCGCCGCCGTGCTCGTACCGGAGGGCACCAGGGCGGCCAGCCGCCCGCCCCCCGTACCGCGAAGCCGCCCGGGTCCGGTCACGCGTTGTCCTCCCGGATGCGTTCGGCACCGCGCAGCCGGGCGGGCGCCGCCCTGCGGTTCTCCTCGATCTCCGCCTCCGTGGGCAGCTCGGCGCCCCGGGTCAGCAGCTTCAGCCGCGGCTGGTACTGCTCCGGCACGACCGGCAGCCCGGGCGGCGCCGTGTTGGCGGCGCCCGCCGCGAACACCTGCTTGACCAGCCGGTCTTCGAGCGAGTGGTACGACAGGACGGCGATCCGGCCGCCGACGGCGAGCGCCTTCACCGCGTTCGGCACGGCGCGTTCGAGCACCGACAGCTCGCCGTTGACCTCGATGCGCAGCGCCTGGAACGTCCGCTTGGCGGGGTTGCCGCCCGTGCGCTTGGCGGCCTGCGGCAGCGCGTCCCGGATCAGCTCGACCAGCCGCGCGCTGTTCGTGAACGGCTCCTTCTCGCGCTCCCGCACGATCGCCGAGACGATCCGCTTGGCCTGCTTCTCCTCGCCGTAGGACCGCAGGATCCGGACCAGCTCCCCCGGTGCGTACGTGTTGAGGACCTCGGCGGCACTCATGCCGGTCGTCTGGTCCATCCGCATGTCCAGCGGCGCGTCCTGGGCGTACGCGAAGCCGCGGTCGGCCTCGTCGAGCTGCATCGAGGAGACGCCCAGGTCGAACAGGACTCCCTGCACGCGCGGCACGGACAGCCGCGCCAGGACGTCCGGCAGCTCGTCGTAGACGGCGTGCACGAGGGTCGCGCGGTCCCCGAAGGGGGCCAGCCGCTCCCCCGCGAGCTTCAGGGCCGACGGGTCGCGGTCCAGGCCGATCAGGCGCGCCGAGGGGAACGTCGACAGCAGCGCCTCGCTGTGTCCCCCCAGTCCGAGCGTGCAGTCGACGACGACCGCACCGGGCTCGGCGAGCGCCGGGGCGAGCATGTCCAGGCAGCGCTGGAGCATGACGGGGACGTGACGGGTGTTGCTGCTGTTCATGCGCCTTCCGATGAGGAGGGCGGCGGATACCGCCCCCTCGGGGAAGGTGCCCACCTGCCGTTGGCCGACGGAGGCCGCACGTACTGTTTGGTCCCCGCCCGCTCTGAAGGGGAAGCGGCCGTCCGCCGACGGGGAAGTGACGTCGGATGGCCGGTGGAGCGGGAGGAGACCGAACCGCACGTGCGGTTCCCCGCGCGCGGGATTCGGGATCCAAGGAGAGTCTCACGCCTCCCACTTCGCGTCACTTTAGTCCACTCATCCCTTCGGTCAACCAACTGGTCGCGCGCGTCCTGAAGCGGTCGCCGGAGGCCTGCGGAACCCCGTCGTCCGGGGGTTGTGGAACACGGTTTTCACTCGTACGGGGGAAGGCCGGCCATCCCTGTGGGTTACCTCACAAGCTGGCTCGTTGACCCACTATGCCCGCCCTCACATGCGGCGCTCCGCCGCCACAGCCATTACTTTTATGGCTATGTCGATATCCGAGTCGCAGGCACCGTCCCCGTCCGATGACAACGCAGCCGCCCCTTCCGGAGGCTCCGTCACCGATCGCATCGTCGAGGCCAACGCCCGGTATGCCACGACCTTCGCCGACTCCGGCATGGACGCCCGCCCGGCACAGAAGGTCACCGTCGTGACCTGCATGGACGCCCGCCTCAACCTCCCCGAGGCGCTCGGCCTCAAGGTCGGCGACCTGCACACCCTCCGCAACGCGGGCGGTGTGATCACCGACGACGTCATCCGCTCACTGACCATCAGCCAGCGCGCGCTGGGCACCCGCTCGGTCGTGCTCATCCACCACACGGGCTGCGGCATGCAGACCCTGACCGAGGACTTCCGCAACGAACTGGCCGACGAGGTCGGCGAGCGGCCGAACTGGGCGGTGGAATCCTTCAAGGACGTGGATGCCGACGTACGCCAGTCGATGCAGCGCGTCCGTACGTCGCCCTTCCTGCCTCACACGGACGATGTCCGCGGCTTCGTGTTCGACGTGGAGACGGGTCTGCTCCGCGAGGTCGACCCGAAGGTCTGACGCGAAAGCCCCCGCGAGCTCCCCTGTTCGCCGGTACGTCGTCGACGTGCCGGCGAACGTTCATTCCGGCCACCGCCCCTCCCGGTGCCCGGTACGGACGGTTCCGAGTTATCCACAGCCCATGACGCGGAGCCGCGCGGGCGGCAAGAATGCGTAGGTGACGTTGTTCCGGCCCGGCCGGGACGGCGCCGCACCGATCGGGCCGGACCTGGAAAGAGGCACCGGCCCGGAAACAGGGGATGCCCCGCTTCACGCAGGCGCGGGTAAGGGCCGAGGAGGGCCGGGTGACGACCTATGACGAGCGAGCGAGCCTCGGAGATCTGACCGCCACAGCCGAGCGTGTCCGCCGGTCGGTGGAGGGTGTGATCGAGGGCAAGCCCGAGGTCGTGCGCCTCGCACTGACGGTGCTGCTCGCCGAGGGCCACCTCCTCATCGAGGACGTGCCGGGCGTCGGCAAGACCATGCTCGCCAAGGCGCTGGCCAGATCCGTCGACTGCTCGGTGCGGCGCATCCAGTTCACCCCCGACCTGCTGCCCTCGGACATCACCGGCGTCAGCGTCTTCGACCAGCGGCAGGGCGACTTCGAATTCAAGCCGGGCGCCGTCTTCGCCCAGATCGTCATCGGCGACGAGATCAACCGCGCCTCCCCCAAGACCCAGTCGGCGCTCCTGGAGTCGATGGAGGAGCGCCAGGTGACGATGGACGGCCGCACCTATGCGCTGCCCAGCCCCTTCATGGTGGTCGCCACCCAGAATCCGCTGGAGATGGAGGGCACCTATCCCCTCCCCGAGGCGCAGCGGGACCGTTTCATGGCCCGGGTGTCGATCGGTTACCCCAGCCCCGAGGCCGAGCTGCAGATGCTGGACGTGCACGGCGGCACGTCGCCCCTGGACGACCTCCAGCCGGTCGCGCACGCCCACGACATCGTGAAGCTGGTCGAGGCGGTGCGGTCGGTCCATGTCGCCGACCCGGTGCGCAGATACGCCGTCGAGCTGGTCGCCGCCACGCGCCACCACCCCGACCTGCGGCTCGGCGCGTCACCGCGCGCGTCGCTGCATCTGCTGCGGGCCGCCAAGGCCGCGGCCGCCCTCGCGGCCAGGGAGTACGTCCTCCCGGACGACCTCCAGTCACTGGCCGTCGCGGTCCTCGCGCACCGCCTGCTGCCCACCGCCCAGGCCCAGCTGAACCGCCGCTCCGCCGAGCAGGTGGTCCTGGAGATCCTGCACCACACCCCGGTCCCCGATCCCTCGGCGCAGTGGCCCCCGGCCTCGCGGGGTTACTGATGCCGGGCGCGAGCGGGGGGACCGAGGGGCCGGCGTCCGGCCCCGGGTACGCGGAAGCCGAAGCACCGGACGGCGCGGGCTCCGGCGCTCCCGGCCTGCCGGCGGACGGCGGGCTGCGGGCGGCGCTGGGCGGGCTGACGACGCGCGGCCGGTCGTTCCTCGCCGCCGGCATCGCCGCCGCGGTGTGCTCGTACGTCCTGGGCCAGGCCGATCTGCTCCGGGTCGGCCTGCTGCTGTCCTCGCTCCCCCTCGTCTGCGTGGCCGTACTGCACCGCACCCGCTACCGGGTGGCGAGCAGCCGCAGCCTCTCCCCCGCCCGGGTGCCCGCGGCCGCCGAGACCCGGGTCCGGCTGCGCATGGAGAACGTCTCCCGGCTGCCGACCGGTGTCCTGATGCTCCAGGACCACGTGCCGTACGTCCTCGGGCCCCGCCCGCGCTTCGTGCTGGACCGCGTCGAGGCGGGCGGTCGCCGCGAGCTGTCCTACCGCGTCCGCTCGGACCTGCGCGGACGCTATCCCCTCGGGCCGCTGCAGCTGCGGCTGTCCGACCCGTTCGGCATGTGCGAGCTGACCCGCTCCTTCAGCGCGTACGACACCCTCACGGTGGTCCCCCGGGTCGAGCCGCTGCCTCCGGTGCGGCTGGCCGGTGAGGCCGCCGGGTACGGCGACGGGCGGCACCGGGCCCTCGCGCTGGCGGGCGACGACGACGTGATCCCGCGCGGGTACCGCCACGGTGACGACCTGCGCCGCGTGCACTGGCGCTCCACCGCGCGCTACGGCGAGCTGATGGTCCGCCGCGAGGAACAGCCCCAGCAGGCCCGCTGCACGGTCCTGCTGGACACGCGGAGCTCCGCCCATCACGGCTCCGGCCCGGACTCCCCGTTCGAGTGGGCGGTCGCCGGTGCCGCGTCCGTCGCGATGCACCTGCTGGAGCGGGGCTTCTCGGTACGCCTGCTGACCGACACCGGCAGTTCCGTGCCGGGCCCGGAAGGCGCGGGCGGCTTCTCCCGCGGCGCGGCGTCCGCGGACGCCGCGGGGCTGCTCCTGGACACCCTGGCGGTCGTCGACCACTCCGACGAAGCCGGCCTGTCCCGCGCCTACGACGTGCTGCGCGGCGGCAACGAAGGCCTGCTGATCGCCTTCCTCGGCGACCTGGACGAGGAGCAGACCGCGCTGGCGGCCCGGATGCGCCGGCGCAGCGGGTCCGCGGTGGCCTTCGTACTGGACGGCAGCGCCTGGAGCGGCGTGCCGGCGGCCGGTTCCGACGCGGCGCCCGCGCCGCTCCCCATGGCCGACCGGCTGCGTCTGCTGGGCGACGCCGGCTGGACGGCCCTCCCGGTGACGCCGCAGGACACCCTGCCCGCCCTGTGGCGCCTCGCCGACCCCGCCCGCACACCGGGGACGGCGCCGCGGACCGCACCCTCCGGGGCGACCGGGCTCGGTGGCTCTCCCGGAGCCGACGGATGGAAGGGGGTGGAGCGATGAGCGGCCGGGCACGGCTCGCGGTGTGCGCGATGGTGGCGACGCTCAGCGCCGCCTGCGCGTTGCTGCCGCTGGTGGAGCCGATCGGCTGGATGTTCCAGGCCGCGTTCCTGCTCGGGCTGGTGACCACGGTCGGCACGCTGGCCCGCCGGGTCCCGCTGGCCCGCCCGCTGACCATCGCCGTCCAGGCCCTGGCCGGCCTGCTGGTGCTCACGCCGCTGTTCGCGCGCGGGGAGGCCGTCGGCGGCCTGCTGCCGGGCCCCGACGCCTTCCGGGAGTTCGGCCAGCTCCTCCAGGAGGGCACGGCCGACGTCGGCCGGTACGCCATACCGGCCCCGGTCACCACCGGCATCCGGCTGCTGCTGGTCGGCGGCGTCCTGGTCATCGGCCTGATCGTGGACGCGCTCGCCGTGACGTACCGCAGCGCGGCGCCCGCCGGACTGCCGCTGCTCGCGCTGTACTCCGTCGCCGCCGGACTGTCCAAGGGCGGCGCGGGCTGGCTCTGGTTCCTGGTCGCCGCAGCGGGCTATCTCTTCCTGCTGCTCGCCGAGGGGCGCGACCGGCTGTCCCGGTGGGGCAGGGTGTTCGGCGGCGGCCCGACGACCGCCGGCCGCCCGTACTCCACCGGGGGCACCGGGCCGGCCCCGCCCGGCGGTCCCGTGCCCGCCCCGATCCGTACGGGCCGCAGGATCGGCGCGCTCGCCCTGGGCATCGCCCTGGTCGTGCCGGCCGCGCTGCCCTCGCTCAGCGGCGGGCTGCTGGACATGAGCGGCCGGGACCGCCCCGGGGCCGACGGCGGCACGATCTCCGCGGTGAACCCCCTGGTGTCCCTCCAGGACAGCCTCAACCAGCCCGAGGACCGGGAGGTCCTGAACTACCGCACGACCACTCCCGACACCCGCGACCTGTATCTGCGGATCGTCGCCCTCGACCAGTTCGACGGCGCTGCCTGGAAGCCGTCGCAGCGGACGGTCCTGGACGTACCGGACCGGCTGCCCGATCCGCCGGGCCTGGCGCGGGACGTGGACACCACCGCCGTGAACACCTCGGTGTCCACCGCGGACTGGTACGCCCAGAACTGGCTGCCCCTGCCCTATCCCGCGTCCCGGGTCGAGATACCGGGCCGCTGGCGCTTCGAGCCCGAGGGCCGCACCCTGGTGGGCGACCGCGGCCAGAACACCCGCGGGGTCCGCTATCAGGTGGAGAGCCTCATCGTGCGGCCGACGGCCCGGCAGCTGGCCGACGCGCCGCCGCCGCGCCCCGCCCTCCGGCGTGAGTACACCCAGGTGCCCGGCTCGCTGCCCCCGGCGGTCCAGCGGACGGCCGAACAGGTGACGCGGGGCGCCCGTTCGGACTACGCCAAGGCCGTCCGGCTGCAGGACTGGTTCGCGCTGAACGGCGGGTTCACGTACAACACCGAGGTCCGGGCGGGCAGCGGCACCCAGGCGATCACGCGCTTCCTGGAGCAGAAGGAGGGCTTCTGCGTCCACTTCGCCTTCTCGATGGCGGCGATGGCCCGCACGCTGGGCATCCCCGCCCGGGTGGCGGTCGGCTTCACCCCGGGCGGCAAGCGGGCCGACGGCTCGTACTCCGTCGGGCTGAGGGACGCGCACGCCTGGCCCGAGCTGTACTTCGAGGGCATCGGCTGGACGCGGTTCGAGCCGACGCCGAGCCGGGGCAGCGTGCCGGACTACACGGTCTCCGCCGACGCCCCCGACGAGGATGCCCCCGGCCGGGCCGAACCGCTGCCGGGCCGTACCGCGGCACCGGAGCCCGAGCCGTCGGCGGACGGCGGGACCTGCTCGCCGGACCAGCGCCGGGTGGCCGAGTGCGGTTCGGTGCCGCAGGCGTCCGGGGGCGGCCCTGCCGATGACGGGCCCGCGCCGGGAGCCGTGGCGGGCGGCGCGCTCGCCGTGCTGCTGGTCCTGCTGGTCCCTGCCGTACCGCTGCTCTGGCGCGTCCGGAGCCGCGCCCGCCGCCTGTCCGAGGGCCGGGCAGGGTCTCGGGCCTCCGGTGCCGCGCTGCGGCCGTCCTCCCGGCACGGCGCGGGCGTCCTTCTGCCGGACGGCCCCTCGGCAGGCGCTGCCGGTCCCCGGGCCGGCGTCCTCGGCCCCTGGCGGGAGCTGGTGGACTCGGGCTGGGACTACGGCATCGTCCCGGACGACGCGCTGACGCCACGGAAGGCGGCCGAGCGGATCGTACGGGTCGGCGAGCTGACCGGACCGGCGGCGGAGGCGGCCCACCGGGTGGCCGGCGCCGTGGAGCAGGCGCTCTACGCCCCGCACCCCGAGGCCGCGCCGGGCCTGGCCGAAGACGTACAGCGAGTCCGTTCCGGGCTCCGCACGACGGCCTCCCGACGACAGCGCCTGCGCGCCCTCCTGGCCCCGCCCTCGGCCGTCCGCCTCCTCTGGGCCGCCTCCACCCGCCTCTCCACCCTCCTCACCCGCCTCCGCACGGCCCTACCAGAACGGTCAGCGCCCCGCTGAGGCCCCCGAGCCCCCGACGCTCCTGTCTTCGGCCCGCCGGGGACGGGAGCGGGGGTGGGGGCCGGGGCCGGGACCGGCCATGGTCTCGGCGCCTCCGGTCGCCGGTTCCCGGACCCCGGTCTCGGCCCCGCGGTCCCGGCCCCCGGGCCCGGACCCCGGTCTCGGCGCTCGCGGCCCGGTCCCGGCCCTGATCGCGGTCCCGACGGTGAAGCCGGAACGCATCCCGTCGGGTAAAGCCAGAGCTCGTCCCGGCGGCGCCGTCGCCAGCCGCCTTCGGTCGGCGGGGGCGGCCTGCGCGGCGGGGGCGCGGCCTGCGCGGCGGGGGCGCGGCCTGCGCGGCGGGTTCGGCCCACCCGGCGGGGCTGTCCAGCGGATCCGGCCGCGCGGCCTGTCCGGCGAGCCCGGCAGGCACAGCGAGCCCGGCCTGACCGGTGAATCCAGCGGGGCCGGCAGCTGGCGCCGACCGGCAGCCCGGCAGCCGGGCAACCCAGCAGCCGGGTGGCGTCGTAGCGCTTTGCAGCGCTCGCGGCGCGGTGAAGCGAATGGCCGGTTTCGACCGGGCCGGTCAGGGCCGCCCGGCCCTGCACGGCCCTGCCTGGCCGGAGCGGCCCCGGCATGTGCGGCCGGAACGGGCCCGGCAGGTCCGGCGTACGAAAACGGTGTGGGGCGCCCCGGGAGTCGGGGCGCCCCACACCGTTCGGAAGACTGCGGGACCCTGCGGAGACGACGAGCGACGGCGGCGTACGGCGGCGTACGGCGGAAGTATGCGCCTCCCGGCGGGCCGGGAGGCGCCGCGCTCAGTGGCCCTGTTCGTCCCTGCGGCGCTGCCAGCGCTCTTCGATCCGGTCCATCATCGAGCGCCGTTGCCGGGACGTACGGCGTGGCTGTCCGCCCCCGCCGCCTCTGCCGGCAGCCGCTCCGCTCTGCTGCTCACCCGGCTTGGGCGCCTTGCGCCAGCTGGTGACGGCCAGGACCGCGCAGCCGAGCATCACGAGGAAGCCCACCACGCTGATCCAGATCTGCTGGGCGACCATTCCGGCCATGAGGAGCGCGATACCTACCAGGAAGCCCGCGACCGCTTGGTAGACCCGTCGCCGGGTGTACGTACGCAGCCCGCTTCCCTCAAGCGCTGTCGCGAACTTGGGATCTTCGGCGTACAGCGCTCGCTCCATTTGCTCGAGCATGCGCTGCTCGTGCTCCGAGAGCGGCACGGAGTCCTCCTACTCGTCGGTCGCGGGGGGCGACCGGGTGCGACCCTTTCAGGATAGGCAGGGAATCGCCCCCGTGAAACCCGCCCCTCTACGCCAATTCACTGTCCGCGCCACCATGGTGGCCGGTGGTGATGCACCGTGCATTCCCCAACCGCCCTCACGCCATGCCGGACGTTGTACCTCCGATCATACGGGGCGAAGCGGCTGATCGGGGGGCCTGTGGCCGACTGCACCCGCCGACCGGTGTCCGCCTCGCGGCGCGCGCCCGGCCGGCGCGGGGGCGGCGGGCCGTCAGCCGCGCTCGGCGAGGACGTGCAGCTGGGTGGCGACGGAGTGGAAAGCAGGCAGCTCGGCGGCGGCCGTCTCCAGCTTGAGCAGGGCGTCCATGGCACCCGGCTCGGTGTCGACGAGCACGCCGGGGACCAGGTCGGCGAAGACCCGTACGCCGTGCACCGCGCCTACCGCCAGGCCGGTACCGGTGACCAGGTCGGTGAGCTGGTCGGCGGTGAAGCGGCGGGGCACCGGGTCGCCGTCGCCCCAGCGGCCCGCGGGGTCGCTCAGGGCGCGCTGCGCCTCCGTGAAGTGGCCGGCGAGGGCGCGGGCGAGCACCGCGCCGCCCAGGCCGGCGGCGAGCAGGCTCAGCGTGCCCGCGGGGCGCAGCGCCGCCACGGCGTTGCGGACGCCTTCGGCCGGGTCGTCGACGTACTCCAGGACGCCATGGCAGAGCACCGCGTCGTAGCCGCCGCGCTCGACCACCTCGAAGAGGCCGTGCGCGTCGCCCTGGACGGCGCGCACCCGGTCGGCGACGCCCTCCTCGGCCGCCCGGCGCTCCAGGGCGAACAGGGCGTTGGGGCTGGGGTCGACCACGGTGACGCGGTGGCCGAGCCGGGCGACGGGCACGGCGAAGTTGCCGGTGCCGCCGCCGGTGTCCAGGACGTCGAGGGCGTCACGCCCGGCGGCCTTGGCCCGGTGCTCCAAGGCGTCCTTCAGGACCTCCCAGACCACGGCGGTACGAAGGGATGCGCGTGGGCGCAGCGGGTCAGACACGGCGGGTGGCTCCTCGCGAGGACATGTACTGATGAGGCGCCTCCCACCCTATGGGGTCGCGCCGCCTCCGCCACGACCGAGCACGGCCGAACCGCGCCGGAGACCGCTCCCGGCCTCCCCCGGCATGCTTCCCGGCCGCCGGCGGAAGGCGTTCCGACCCCTCCCGGAAGGCGTTCCGGCCTCAGTCCTGAGAAGCGTTCCGGCCCCCTCCGCGGACGGCGTTCCGGTCCTTCTCCGGGCGGCGTTCCGGAACGGGCCGGGGCGCCCCGGAGGGAATTCCCTTCGCCCGGCCGGGGAAAGGAGGCGGGCGCGGAGCGCCGTCGGACGGGAAAGGCGAGGGCGGGCGGGAACTCCGTGGAATGCGGAAAATGCGGAAGGGGCGGGCGGAGAGCGGGCGTAAGACGGCAGCGGGGAGGGAGCGGAAGGCGGCGGACGAGGAATCCCCGGGCGCGGAATGCGCGCCACGATTTCCCAGCGTTCGTCACCGGAGCGGTGCGGCGCCCCGCACATTCCCGGGCGCGGCCCGCCGGCCGGCCGCCGGGCCCTTCGGCCGGCCGTCGGATTTCCGGGCACGGGATCCTCACGGCCTCCGTGGCGGGCCACCACCGCGGCCGCCGCACTTCCCGCCGCCGGCCGCCGCGCCAGCTGCCGTCACCCCGCGCGGGTCCGTGGTGGCGGGAGGAGCGGCTGCAGGGCCAGCAGACGTTCGACGAGGCGGAGGAAGTGCGCGGCGGCACGGAGGAGGTCGTCGGCCTCCCGGGGACCGGCCGCGCCGGGTATCCCGGCCTCCGCACGGGCCCGGCGCTCGGCGCCTGCCGCGAACAGGGCACTCCACTCCGCTAATTCGGGGGCGACCTCGGGCAGCACCTCCCAGGCGCTGCGGATGCGCTGCCGGCGACGGAGGGTGGGCTCGGGGCGGCCGCGTACGGCCAGGACGGCGGCCGCGGCGCGCAGGGCGGCGAGGTGAGCGGTCGCGAAGCGCTCGTTGGGGGTTTCCAGGGAGGCGGCCTCGTCCAGGCCGCGCTGGGCCTTGGTGAGCAGATCGAGGGCGGCGGGCGGGGCGCCCGTCCGGCGCAGAACGGGATGGACATCGCTCGGGGGACCGTACGCAGCGGAACCTGCCCCAGTGGGACGAGATGCCATGACGAACCTCCTGTCGTCGCATAACGGTTCGGAACCGCACACACCATCGTGAGGCACCCCACTGACAATCGCTCTGACCTGCACTTTCCCGCCGGTGGCCCAGATCACGCCAAAGGCGGCCGGGTCAGCTTGCGTGCACACCGGCCCCATGCGCATACTTTTTAAACTGACTGGTCAGTTCAAGAGGGAGGGAACGTGGACAGCACCCCGCACGGGGCGGCGGTCAAGGCCCAGGGACTCGGGGTGAAGGGACCTCGCGGCTGGGCGTTCCAGGACGTCGACATCACGGCCGAGCCCGGCGCACTGATCGCGATCGAGGGGCCGTCCGGCTCGGGCCGTACGTGTCTGCTGCTCGCGCTCACCGGACGTATGAAGACCGCCGCGGGCAAGGCCAGGGTGGGCGGACTGTCGCTGCCCAAGAAGATGGCCGCCGTACGGGCGGTCACGGCGCTCGCCCATGTACCCGGCGTCTCCGAGCTCGACCCGGCCTTCACGGTCGCCGAGCACCTGCACGAACGCGCCCTGCTGCAGCGCCGCTTCGGCGGCCCGGTACGCGCGCTGCTGCGCCCGCGCCGCGAGCGCCGCGCCGAGGCCCGGGGCCGGATCGACGCCGCGCTGGAGGCCGCCGGGCTCGACCCGGAGACGCTGCCCAAGGGCGTACGGACGTCCGTACGGGACCTGGAGCGGCTGGAGGCGCTGCGGCTGTCCGTCGCGCTGGCGCTGATCGGTTCGCCGCGGCTGCTGGCCGTCGACGACACCGACATGAAGCTGTCGGACGAGGAGCGGGAGCGGGCCTGGGCGATGCTCCGCGGGCTGGCGGCGGCCGGCACGACGGTGCTGGCGGTGTGCAGCCAGGCGCCCGAGGACGCGCTCGTGGTCTCGACCGCGCGCCACCAGGAGAAGCCGCAGCACGGACAGGAGCCGGCAGCACCGGCGGCCGGACCGGAGGAGCCGGAGACGGTGCCGGACCCGGAGCCCTCGGCGGGCACCGGGAAGAACACGAAGAACGAGGAGGGGGCGGCGGATGCGCTCGCCGAAGCTGGCCGCGCTTGAGCTGAAGCGGTTCGGCAGGGGGAAGCTGCCGCGCGCGGCGCTGGTGGCCCTGCTGTTGCTGCCGCTGCTCTACGGGGCGCTGTACCTGTGGTCCTTCTGGGACCCGTACGCGCGCCTGGACAAGATCCCGGTTGCGCTGGTCAACTCCGACCGGGGCGCCTCGGCCGACGGCCAACAGGTCAACGCCGGCGACGACCTGGTCAAGGGGCTGAAGGAGAGCGAGACCTTCGACTGGCACCCCGTCAGCGCCGCCGACGCGTCCAAGGGGCTGGAGTCCGGCGCGTACTACCTGTCGCTGACCGTCCCCGACGACTTCAGCAAGCGGATCGCCTCCAGCTCCGGTGACCACCCGGTGACCAGCGAGCTGAAGGTCCGGACGAACGACGCGAACAACTACATCGTCGGGCAGATCTCCCGCTCGGTCTTCTCCGAGGTGCGCTCAGCGGCCTCCGCGAAGTCCTCGCGCGGCTTCCTCGACAAGATCTTCGTGTCCTTCTCCGACCTGCACGACAAGACCAAGGAGGCGGCCGACGGCGCCTCCGAACTGAAGGGCGGCATCGGGAAGGCCAAGAAGGGCACCGGTGACCTGAAGGACGGCCTGGACGACGCCAAGCAGGGCAGCGGCCGGCTGTCCGACGGGATCGACGACGCCAAGCAGGGCAGCCACGACCTGGCGAACGGTCTGAAGGACCTGGACACCGGGGCCGGCAAGCTCGACACGGGCGCCGGCAAGCTCTCCAAGGGCGCGGGCCAGGTGGCCGAGGGCACCCAGAAGCTCGCCGACAAGGTGAACGCGGCCAACGAGGCGGTGGGCCCCTTCGTGCACGCGCACGGCAAGGAGATCGGCGACGCCGCGCGTCTGGTGGCCGACGGTTCGCAGGCCGTACGGGACAACCTCGACAAGCTCCCGAAGGCCGCCTCGGACGGCGCCACGGCCTCACGTGCGCTGGCGAACCAGGTCGCGACCTTCTACACGCTGCGCTGCGAGAAGCCGCTGACCGACCGCGATCCGTCCTGCACGACGCTCAAGGACATGCGGGACAGGTCCGATGCCGCGGCCGACAAGGCCGAGGAGGTCAGCGGGCTGGTCAAGAACGAGAAGAACCTCGCCGAGCTGAGCAAGAACCTGGACGAGCTGCACACGCTGGCCGAGACGCTGGCCGAGCACGGCCCGACGCTCGGGCAGGACCTGGACACCGCCGTCAAGCAGGTGAACGCCCTCAACAAGGGCGCGCACACGGTGGCCACCGGTGCCGACAAGCTGGCCACCGGAGCGGGCGACCTGCACAAGGGGACCGGCACCGCCAAGAAAGGCGGCACCGACCTGGACAACGGTCTGGGCAGGCTGCAGACCGGGGCCGGCGACCTGGACGAGGGCGTGGGCAAGCTGAAGAACGGCGCCGACACCCTCAACGGCGGCATGTTCAAGCTGTCCGACGGCTCCTCGAAGCTGGCCGGCGGGCTGCACGACGGCGTCGGGAAGATCCCGGACTACGACAAGGACCAGCGGGACACGCGGACGAACGTGATGTCCGATCCGGTGCAGCTCGCCTCGGACTCGGCCCACAAGGCGCCCAACTACGGGACCGGCTTCGCGCCGTACTTCATCCCGCTGTCCCTGTGGGTCGGCGCGATGGTCGCCTACATGCTGATCCAGCCGCTGAACCGGCGTGCGCTGGCGGCCGGCGCGAGTGCCTGGCGGACCGCGGTGTCCGGCTGGCTCCCGGTGTTCGCCATCGGGGTGCTGCAGATCGCGGCCCTGATGTCCGTGCTGCACTTCGGGCTGGGCCTGGAGATGATGCACGCGGCGGGCACGATCGGGTTCCTGGTCCTGGCCACGGCCTGCTTCTCGGCGATCGTGCAGTGGCTGAACGCGCAGTTCGGCGCGGCCGGCCGGATCCTGGTCCTGGCGCTGCTGATGCTCCAGCTGACCTCCGCGGGCGGTACCTATCCCGTGCAGACCAGCCCCGGCTTCTTCAACGCGCTCCACCCGTACCTGCCGATGACGTACATCGTCGGGGGCCTGCGCCGCCTCATCACGGGCGGTGACCTGACACCCGTGTGGCAGGGCAGCGTCGTGCTGGCCGTCTTCACCGTGGGCGCGCTCGCGCTCACCACGTGGACCGCGCGCGGCCGGCAGGTCGTGCGGATGAAGGACCTGCACCCGGAGCTCAGCCTGTGAGCGCGCGCACCGCGGCGTCCGGGTCCCGGGCGGCGGCGCCCGGGACCCGGCGGGTCACCGCCGCGTCACGTCCGGTGAGGGCGGACGCCGCGGTGCCGCCGGCAACGGGCACAATCGCCTGCATGGACAGCTCCAACACGCGTCGTGAGGCGACCCGGCGCAAGCTCTTCGAGGCCGCGGTGACGCTCATCGCCGAACAGGGTTTCTCCTCCACCACGGTGGACGAGATCGCCGAGCGGGCGGGCGTCGCGAAGGGCACCGTCTACTACAACTTCGCCAGCAAGAACGTCCTCTTCGAAGAGCTGCTGCGGCACGGTGTGGAGATGCTGGCCGCCTCGCTCCAGAACGCCGCCGACGAGGTGGCGGAGCGCGGCGGGTCACGGGTCGACGCGCTGGACGCGATGATCCACGCGGGGCTGTACTTCATCTCGCAGTACCCGGCGCTCACCCAGCTCTACGTGGCCGAGCTGTGGCGCACGAACCGCACGTGGAACACCACGCTGATGATGGTGCGGGAACGGGCCGTCTCCGTGGTCGCCGGGGTCATCCGGGAGGCGGTGGCCGCCGGCGAGCTGAGCGAGGAGATCGACGTCCCGCTGACCGCTTCGGCGCTCTTCGGGATGGTGCTGGTGGCGGCGCTGGACTGGCAGTCCTTCCAGCCGGACCGGTCGATCGACGACGTGCACGCGGCGCTCTCCCGGCTGCTGCAGGGGCGGGTGAGCGGCCATCAGGGCGAGAGCGGCGCGGGCGCCGCGGTGCCCCCGGGCCGCCCCTGAGGATGAGCACCCAGCCCTGAGTACACGTACTCAGGAGGCGAGATGAGTAGGTACGCGGATGGGCCGCTACCTGCGCGGACGGGAAAGTGGAGACCACGGAGGGGAAGCCGGCGCCGGCACCGCCGACACGGGGCGGCGGAACGGTGCGGCCTCCCCGACGTGGCAGGGGGAGCCACGGGGGACAACGGGGCTCCACGGGGGAGCCACGGGGGAACGGGGCTCCACGCTCCACGGGGGAGCACGGGGTTCTCCGGGGAAACCCGGGGAGTACGGGGGAAGTACGGGGGCTCCGGGGAAACCCGGAGGCAACGGGGGAAGCACGGGGGTTCCGGGGTAACCCGGAGGAACGGGGGAAGCACGGGGGACGCGCTGTCCTGGTCGGGTCGAAGGGGGAACGATCCGCGCCAGGGCAGCGCGCTTTTTTCGTACCCGGACCCGGCCCGGCTCCCGGCCGGCCGCTCCGGCCCGGCGCGGGAGGGCGCCCGGCGGCGTTGTCAGTGGTCGCCGATAAAGTCACGGACATGGCACGGATTGCGGTGATCGGCGCCGGGACGGGCGCGATGGCGGCCGCCGCCCGGCTGGCCGTCGCGGGCCACCGGGTGGCGGTGTGGGAGCGCGGCGAGACGTACGGCGGCTCGCTGCGGCGGTTCGAGCGCGCAGGTTTCGGCTTCGACACCGGTCCCGGGCTGCTGCATCTCCCGGCCGTGCAGCGCGACCTGTTCGTCAAGACCGGCCGCGAGCCCCTGGAGAAGCTCGTGGACCTGGTGCAGGTCGACCCGGCGAGCCGCCATGTCTTCCCCGACGGCACGGACGCCGCCCTGCCCAACGCCTCGCGGGCCGGGGTCACCGAGGCGCTGGACCGCGCCCTGGGCGCGGGTGCCGGCGAGCGCTGGAGCGAGCTGCTCGGCCGCGCGCGGGAGGCCTGGGACCGGACCAGGCGGCCGCTGCTGGAGGAGCCGCTGTGGCCGGACTGGCAGGTGCTGGGGCGCGAGCCGTATCCGGCCGTGGGCCGCAAGGGCCTGCTCAAGCGGCGCCCGGCGCGCACCCTCGCCGAGGTCGCGGCCCTGGAGCTGAAGGACCCCCGGCTGGTCGCGCTGCTGGAGAGCCACGCCCTGGCGTACGGCTTCGACCCGCGTACCGCCCCCGCGAGCGCCACGATCCTGCCGTACATGGAGCAGACCTTCGGTACGTGGTACGTCGGCGGCGGGATGCGCGCGCTGGCCACCGCGCTGTACGAGCGGTGCCTGACCCGCAAGGTGGAGTTCACCTTCGGTGCCGAGGTGCGGCGGCTGGTGTGCAAGGACGGCCGGGCGGCCGGGATCGAGCTGGCCGACGGGCGGGTCGAGGACGCCGACGTGGTGGTCGCGGGCGTCGACCCGTGGACGCTGGCCGGGCTGACCGGCGACTCCGCCGACACCGCCGGACAGGTCCGCGGCGAAGGTGACGTGCTGCCGCCGGCGGCGCCGCCGAGCGGGCGGTTCAGCGTGCTGCTGGCGCTGCGCGGCGGCCGTCCGGCGGACGCGGCGCACCGTACGGTCGTGCACGCGGCGGACCGGGAGGCGGAGCTGACGGCCGTCTTCGGGGGCGGCGGCCTGCCGCAGTCGCCGACGGTGACGGTGCTGCGCCCCGACGACCCGGCCCAGCGGCCCGATGACGGCCATGAGGCGGTGACGCTGACGGTCACGGTCCCGGCGCATGCGGAGGGCGGTGCCGGGGGCGTCGACTGGACGGCTGACGGCGTGGCCGAGGCGTTCGCGGACCGGGTGGTCGCGGCGGCCGGCGCCGCGGTGCCGGAGCTGCGGGAGCGGATCCTGTGGCGCGAGATACGGACGCCGGCGGACACGGCCGCCGATACGGGCGCGGCGGGCGGCGCGGTGCCGGGCCCGGCGCTGGCCGGGCTGGACGGCCGCGCCCTGGTACCGGGCAATCGCACGCGGATACCGGGTCTGTACACGGCCGGCGGCTGGTCCCACCCCGGCGGCGGCCTGGCCCATGCGGGCATGTCCGGCGCGCTGGTGGCGGGTCTCGTCGTCAACGGGGACGACTGGCGCGGCTCGCAGTAGCGCGGGGCGGTGCGTTCGCCCGGCCGGACGGCGCTCCGGGCTCGGAGCGTCCCCCGGTGACGGCCCGATGACGCAGGGCCTCAGTACCGGTACTGCTCGTCGTACCCCTGCTGCGGGTAGCCGTAGCCCTGGTGCTCGGGCTGGTGTCCGGGCTGGTACGGGGGCTGTTCGCCGGCGCCCGCACGCTGCTGGGGGACCCAGACGCCGCCGGGCGGGGTCTCCGGGCCCGCGCCGTAGTACTGCTCGTCGTAGCCCCCGCCGTACTGCGGCGGGACCTGACCGCCGTGACCGTACGGGTCGTGCCCGCCGTAGGGGTCGGCGGGCGCGTACGGGCCGCCCTGCGCGTAGGGGTCGTACGGGTCCTGGCCCGCGTACGGATCGGCGTAGCCCCCCGGGGCGCCGTGCCCGTGACCGCCGTACGGATCGGCATAGCCGTCGTGGGCGGCGGCGGGCTCGTAGTAGCCGCCGCCGTACGGGTCCTGCGGGTGCTGACCGGGCCGGGCGTCGGTGCTGTATATGCCGTACTGGCCGGTCTCGTCGGGCATCGGCTCCGGGGCGTAGACCGGCGCGGCCTGGGTGGCGTCCGGGGCGTAGGGGGCGGCGTAGCCGTCCGGGCGGGCGTCGTAGGCGTCGGCGTAGGGGGCCGCGGCCGCGTCGGGCGCGTAGCCCGCGGGACCGCCGAAGCCGCCCTGCTCGGCGTGGTCGTCGGCGTCGTGGCCGTAGACCGCTCCGCCCTCCTGCGGGCCGTGGCCGACGTCCTCCGGGACCGGCCCCGGCCCGGTGGCCCCGGCAGCCTCGGCGGCCGCTCCGGCGGACCGGCTGCCGCCGCGCCGGCGGCGGCTCACCCTGGGTCTGCCGGCGGCGAGCGCCCAGCCCATCGTGAAGCCGCGGCGGAAGGAGAGCGTGACGTAGGTCTGGCCCACGGCGAAGGCCGCCGCGCCGATCGCGATGACCACGATCGACGGCAGGACCACGCCGACGACGACGCCGAGGAAGCCGCAGAAGGCCAGCAGTCGCCAGCGCAGCCGGGCCTTGTACTGGAGCAGTACCTCGCTCAGCAGCCAGAGCGCCACGATGCCGAACGCGATGTAGAGGATCGTCCAGCCCATGTACGCCCCTGTTCCGCCGCTGCGGGCACGTGGTCAGGTCTGCTGGTGCAGACCCAGATTCTCGTAGATTTCCAGCGTCGCCGTGGAGTGGTTCAGGGTAATGAAGTGCAACCCGGGAATGTCCTCGGCGGTCAAGCGTGCACACAGCTCCGTGGCGTACTCGATGCCAATGGAGCGTACCGCCGCGGGATCGTCCTTGACGGCAAGGATGCGTTCCGCCAGCTCGGGCGGGAATGCCGCATTGCTGAGCTGGGCGAACCGCTCGATCTGCCGGACGTTCGTGACCGGCATGATCTCCGGGATGATCGGCGTTTCGCAACCGGCGGCGGCCACCCGGTCACGAAGGCGCAGATAGTCCTCCGGGTAGAAGAACATCTGGGTGATCGCGAAGTCGGCGCCCGCACGGCACTTGTCCACGAAGTGCCGGATGTCGGTGTCCCAGTCGGTGGAGCGGGGGTGCATCTCGGGGAAGGCGGCGACGCCCACGCAGAAGTCGCCGGACTCCTTGATCAGGCGGACCAGGTCGGCGGCGTACGCGATGCCTTCGGGATGCCGTACCCACTCGCCCATCGGGTCGCCGGGCGGGTCGCCGCGCAGCGCGAGCATGTTGCGGATGCCGGCGTCGGCGTACTGGCCGATGATGTTCCGCAGGTCGGCGACGGAGTGGTTGACCGCGGTCAGGTGGGCGACCGGGGTGAGCGTGGTGTCCGTGGCGATCCGCTCGGTCGCGCGGACGGTGCCCTCACGGGAGGTGCCGCCGGCGCCGTACGTCACCGACACGAAGGTCGGCGCGACGGCCTCGATCCGGCGAATGGCCTTCCACAGGGTCCGCTCGCCCTTCTCGGTCTTGGGGGCGGCGAACTCGAACGAATAGGACCGCTTGCCCGAGGCGAGCAGTTCGCGCACCGTGCGCGCGCGGTCAGTCCTGGTGGAAGGGGTACCTAGGGCCATACCGGCAGGTTAACCACCGGCCTGGCAGGCCCCCAACCACACCCGGCGTTATGCCCTGGTTTGCCGGGATCCTGTTCACCAGTCGGACACTTCACGTCAGACCACTGCTCACCGCGCGGGCACGTCACTCCTCAGGATCTGCGCACCGCGCGGAGCACGTCCGCCCCTGGGGGACCGCGTCACGCCTCGTACGTGCGGATCCGCTTCGCCAGCTCGGCGGCGGCCGCTCCCGGGTCCGCTGCCTCGGTGATCGCGCGGACCACCACGACCCGGCGGGCGCCGGCCGCCAGCACCTCGTCCAGATTGCCCGCGTCGATGCCGCCGATCGCGAACCACGGGCGCGCGGGGTCCTGCGCCGCGGCGTACCGCACGAGATCCAGGCCGGGGGCGTGCCGTCCGGGCTTGGTGGGGGTGGGCCAGCAGGGGCCCGTGCAGAAGTAGTCCACGCCCGGCTCGGTGAGGGCGGCGTCCACCTCCGCCTCGGCGTGCGTGGACCGGCCTATCAGGACGTCGTCGCCGAGGATGGCGCGCGCCGCGGGGACCGGCAGGTCGCCCTGTCCGAGGTGGAGCACGTCGGAGCCGATGGCGTGCGCGACGTCCGCGCGGTCGTTGACCGCGAGCAGCTTGCCGTGCCGCCGGCAGGCGTCGGCGAAGACCTCCAGGTGGGCCAGCTCCTCGCCGGCCTCCATGCCCTTGTCGCGCAGCTGCACGATGTCCACGCCCGAGGAGAGCACGGCGTCCAGGAACTGCGGCAGATCGCCCTGCTCCTTGCGGGCCCCCGTGCAGAGGTAGAGCCGGGCGTCGGACAGCGCCTGTCGTGCGGTGCTCATCGGTGTTCCCCCAGTCCGGGCGTACGGACCGGACCTGCCGGCCCGTACGCCCTGCGGTTACGGCAGTGGTGACGGGTGTGTCAGACGGCGAGCGCCTGTGCCCGGCGCTTCACCTCCGTGCCGCGATTCTCGCGCAGCGCCTGCGCCGGTGTACCCGGCAGGGTCTCATCGGCGGTGAACAGCCACTCCAGCATCTCTTCGTCGGTGAAGCCGTCGTCCCGGAGGAGCGTCAGCGTCCCCACCAGGCCCTTGACGACCTTCCCGTCCTTGATGAACTCGGCCGGCACATGCAGGGCCCTGTTCTCACCGCGGCGCACCGCGATCAGCTGGCCCTCCTTGACCAGCTGCCGGACCCGCGTCACCTCGACGCCGAACGCCTCGGCGATGTCGGGGAGGGTGAGCCAGGCGGGAATCAGTCCATCGATCTTTGCGTCAATCTCGGTCACACCCCAAGCGTGCCATCCCCCACTGACAGTCGGTAGCCGGGCATCGCCATCAGTGCTCACCACCGGCCACACCCGACGGCCGGCCGACCGCTAGGCCCCTGGCAGCACAGCCGATTTCAGCGGTACCGAGGCGTCGGCGGCGCGCGTCCGGTCGAGCAGGGCGCCGCGTTCGATGAGCTTGCGTCCCTGCGCCAGATCGCGGGGCCGCCCCACGGCCAGCAGCGCCACCAGCGCGCCCTCCCGGAGCCACAGCGCCGTCCACGCCGCGCTCTGCGGGTCACCGCGCCAGATCAGCTCGTCGGCGACCGGGCTGTACCCGGCGCACTGCACGAACCGGCCGAACTGCTCCGACCAGAAGTACGGCACGGGGTCGTACACCGTGCCCTCCGCCTCGCACCGGGCGATGTTCGCGGCGACCGTGCGCGGTCCCTGGAGCGCGTTGTCCCAGTGGTGCACCAGCAGGCGGCGCCCGTAGCGCGCGGACGGGAAGGAGGCGCAGTCGCCGACCGCGTACACATCGGGCGCCGAGGCGCGCAGCCGCTCGTCGGCCCGTACGGAGCGGTCCTCGCACAGCTCGACACCGGAGCCGGCCAGCCAGTCCGTGGCGCACCGGGAGCCGATGCCGATCACCACGGCGTCGGCGGGCAGCGACGTGCCGTCGGCGAGCAGGACAGCGCCCTCCTCGACGGCGGCGACCCGGGTGCCGGTACGGAGCGTGGCGCCCGCGTCGGCGTACCAGCGGGCCATGTGGGCGGCGACCTCTTCGGGCAGCGCACCGGCCAGCGGGCGGTCCGCCGCCTCCACGACGGTGACCTCGCACCCGGCCTCACGGGCCGCGGTGGCGAACTCCGCGCCGATCCAGCCGGCGCCGACCACCACGACGCGCTTCTGCGCCGCGAGCACCGGACGCAGCCGCTCGGCGTCGTCCAGGGTGCGCAGTACGTGGACGCCCGGTACGCCCTCGCTGCCGGGCAGGGTGACCGCCTCGGCGCCGGTGGCGACGACCAGGCGGTCGTACGGCACCGGGCCGGTGTTCGTCAGCACCTCGTGGGCGTCGGCGTCGAGTCCGGTGACCCGCCGGCCGAGCTCCAGGTCGATGCCGAGGGAGGCGAAGTCGACGTCGAAGGCCGAGCCGTCCGCCTTGCCGAGCAGCACCGCCTTGGAGAGCGGCGGCCGGTCGTAGGGCCGGTGCGGTTCGGCGCCGAGCAGGGTGATCGTGCCGCGCCAGCCCTGTTCGCGCAGGGCAACGGCGGTCTGCACGCCCGCCATGCCCGCGCCGGCGACGACGACGCGGCGCGAGCGGTCGGGGGTCCGCGAGTACTTGCTCTGCTGGCTCACTCGATCACTCTAGGACGCGGCCCTTCCGGGGGCTGAGCACCGCGCGACGAGATCTCTGACACAGGGTCACGGTCCGGCCGCGCAGAGCACCCTTACGGCGCCTCGGGCACGCGTACTACTCTGACGGCACTTGTACTCGCGGGAGCCCGGACGCACCGGGCTGAGAGGGAGGCTGCGGCGGCCTCCGACCGTACGAACCTGATCCGGGTCATGCCGGCGAAGGGAGGGGCTGGACACCTATGCATCCACCTGCGCATTCATCAGCGGGGACGGCTGCCGGACACCCCGACGTGGTGATCGTCGGGGGCGGTCTCACGGGGCTCGTGACGGCCTGGCGGGCCACTCAGCGGGGCCTGCGCACGACAGTGGTCGACCCGGAGCCGGGCGGCGGCGCCGCACGGGTCGCGGCCGGCATGCTGGCCGCCGTCACCGAGCTGCATTACGGCGAAGAAACGCTCCTGGGGCTGAATCTCGACTCCGCCGCGCGCTATCCGGCGTTCGCCGCCGAGCTGGCCGAGGCGAGCGGCCAGGACCTGGGGTACCGGCAGTGCGGCACGCTCGCCGTCGCCCTGGACGCCGACGACCGCGCCCACCTGCGCGAGCTGCACGCGCTCCAGCGCCGCTGCGGCCTGGACTCGGAGTGGCTGACCGGCCGGGAGTGCCGGAAGCTCGAACCGATGCTCGCGCCGGGCGTACGCGGCGGGCTCCGGGTCGACGGTGACCACCAGATCGACCCGCGACGGCTCGCCACGGCCCTGCTGACGGCCTGCGAGCGGGCCGGGGTGGAGTGCGTACGGGAGCGGGCCGGGCGGCTCACGGTCGCCGACGGCCGGGCCACCGGCGTCGAGCTCGCGGACGGCACGCCGCTGCCGGCCGGGCAGGTCGTGCTGGCGGCGGGGAGCTTCAGCGGCCGGCTGGCCGGGGTGCCGGAGCACGTGCGGCCGCCGGTGCGGCCGGTCAAGGGCCAGGTCCTGCGGCTGCGGATCCCCGCGGCTTACGGCCCGTTCCTGTCCCGCACCGTGCGTGCCGTGGTGCGCGGCGGCCCGCTCTATCTGGTGCCGCGGGAGAACGGTGACATGGTCGTCGGTGCCACCAGTGAGGAGCTGGGCTGGGACACCACGGTGACCGCCGGCGGCGTCTACGAGTTGCTGCGCGACGCGCACGAACTGGTGCCGGGCGTCACCGAGCTCCCCCTGACCGAGACGATCGCCGGGCTGCGCCCAGGGTCCCCCGACAACGCACCGCTTCTCGGGCCCAGCGCGCTGCCCGGCCTCCTGATGGCCACCGGCCACTTCCGCAACGGTGTGCTGCTCACCCCGGTCACCGGCGACGTCATGGCCCACGCGCTGACCACCGGTGAGCTGCCCGAGGAGGCGCGGTCCTTCACGCCGCTGCGCTTCGGGCCCACGGCCGCCCCGTCCCCCTCTCCGGCGCCGCGCGCCGCACTCCAGGAGCAGACCGCATGACCCCGCAGCAGGCCCCCGAAACCGCCTCCGGGCCGGCGCCCGTGACCGTCTCCGTGAACGGCGAGCCCCGCGAGATCCCCGCAGGACTGCCGCTCGACCGCCTGGTGGCGACGCTGACCAGCGCCTCCAGTGGGGTCGCTGCGGCCGTCAACGAGGAGGTCGTGCCGCGCAGCCAGTGGCCGGCGACCCCGCTCGGCGCCGGGGACCGCGTCGAGGTGCTCACCGCAGTCCAGGGAGGCTGATCCTTACCGATGACCGAGACGCACACCCTCGAAGAGACGGCCGCCCCCGGGACGACGCCCGGGGCCGCGCCCGAAGCCGACCCGCTGGTCATCGCCGGTACCGCCTTCCGGTCCCGGCTGATCATGGGGACCGGCGGCGCGCCGAGCCTGGACGTCATGGAGCGCTCGCTGCTCGCCTCGGGCACCGAGCTGACCACTGTGGCGATGCGGCGGCTGGACCCGACGGTGCAGGGTTCGGTGCTCTCCGTACTGAACCGGCACGGCATCCGTACGCTGCCGAACACCGCGGGCTGCCACACCGCGGGCGAGGCGGTGCTCACCGCCCGGCTGGCCCGGGAGGCGCTCGGCACGGACTGGGTGAAGCTGGAGGTCGTGGCCGACGAGCGGACCCTGCTGCCGGACCCGGTGGAGCTGCTGGACGCGGCCGAGACGCTGGTCGACGACGGCTTCACGGTCCTGCCGTACACCAACGACGACCCGGTACTGGCGCGGAAGCTGGAGGACGTGGGCTGCGCGGCGATCATGCCGCTGGGCTCCCCCATCGGCTCCGGGCTCGGCATCCGCAACCCGCACAACTTCCAGCTGATCACCGAGCGGGCCGGGGTGCCGGTCATCCTGGACGCCGGCGCCGGCACCGCCTCGGACGCCGCGCAGGCCATGGAGCTGGGCTGCGCCGCGGTGATGCTGGCCTCGGCGGTCACCAGGGCCCAGGAGCCGGTCCTGATGGCGCACGCCATGCGGCACGCGGTCGAGGCGGGCCGGCTGGCGTACCGGGCGGGCCGGATCCCGCGCCGCCATTTCGCCGAGGCGTCCTCGCCCGCGGCGGGAATGGCCGAGCTGGACCCGGAGCGGCCCGCCTTCTGAGCGATCTGCGGCAGGCGCGTGAGGGCGGTGGACAGCTGCTCGTAGACTCGTCTGCCGTGGACACCACCCTTCAGGACCCCCTGGTCGGACAGCTGCTCGACGGCCGGTACCGCGTACAGGCGCGGATCGCCGCCGGCGGGATGGCGACGGTCTACCGCGCCGTCGACACCCGGCTGGACCGGGTGCTCGCCCTGAAGGTGATGCATCCCTCCCTGGTGGCGGACGCCTCGTTCGTCGAGCGCTTCATCCGGGAGGCGAAGTCGGTCGCCCGGCTGTCGCACCCGAACGTGGTCGGCGTGTTCGACCAGGGCACCGACGGTACGTACGTGTACCTCGCCATGGAGTACGTCGCGGGCTGCACCCTGAGGGACGTGCTGCGTGAGCGCGGCGCCCTGCAGCCGCGCGCCGCGCTGGACATCCTGGAGCCGATCCTGGCCGCGCTGGGCTCCGCGCACCGGGCGGGCATGGTGCACCGCGACATGAAGCCGGAGAACGTCCTGATCGGGGACGACGGCCGGGTCAAGGTCGCCGACTTCGGCCTGGTCCGCGCGGCCGACACGCACACCACGGCCTCCACCGGCACGGTCCTGGGCACCGTCGCCTACCTCGCGCCCGAGCAGATCGAGGACGGCAGCGCGGACACCCGCGCGGACGTCTACGCCTGCGGCGTGACGCTGTACGAGATGCTCACCGGCAGCAAGCCGCACGCCGGCGGCACCGCGGCCCAGGTGCTCTACCAGCACCTCCACGAGGACGTGCCGCCGCCGTCCGGGCTCGTACCGGGGCTGCCGCCCGAGCTGGACGACCTGGTGACCGAGGCCACCGCGCGCAACCCCGAGGTGCGCCCGCAGGACGCGGTCACGCTGCTCGCGCTGGCCCGGAACGCCCGCGCTGCGCTGACCGAGGAGCAGCTGGACGCGGTGCCGCCGCAGGCGAAGCCGGCGAGCGGCGCGGCGGGCTCGGAGGACCGGACGAGCGTGATCCAGCGCCCCGCCGCCGTGCAGCTCTCGCTGCCCGAGCCGGCCGGTGCCGACGCCGATGACACGGCGGGGCACACCAGCCGGCTGGAGGTGCCGGTGGCGGCGGCAGCGGACGCGCGGACGGACCGGCTGCCCACGGCGGCCGGCGGCCGACGCGCGGGGGCCTCCCGGGGGCCGCGCCGCAGGACGCTCACCGTGGTGCTCGCGGTACTGGCGGCGCTGCTGCTCGGCACGGGTGCCTGGTACGTCACCACCGGCCAGTTCACGACCGTGCCCGCGGTGCTGGACATGACGCAGGCCAAGGCCGAGCGGACGCTGCACGACGCCGGTCTGGACGTGAAGGTGGAGCGCGCGTACAGCTCCACCGTGGAGCGCGGGCACGTGATCTCCACCGACCCGGAGAACGGCAAGCGCATCCGGGGCACCGGCACGGTCACCGTCACCCTCTCCAAGGGCCCGGACATCGTCTCCGTACCGGACCTGTCCGGCACTCCGGTCGCCGACGCGCGGCGCAAGCTGCGGGACCAGGGGCTGACCCCGGGGACCGAGCGCAAGGCGTTCAGCGACGAGGTGGCCAAGGGGTCGGTGATCCGGACGGACCCGGACGCGGGGGCGAAGCGGCGGCCCGGTACGGCGGTGGCGCTGACCGTCAGCCGGGGCAGCGCGATCGACGTGCCGGACGTGGTCGGCGACGAGCGGTCGGACGCGGCGGCGGAGCTGCGGGAGGCCGGCTTCCGGGTGAAGTTCGCCGCGCAGCCGGTGTACTCGCCCGAGGACGAGGGCGCGGTCGCGCGGCAGTCCCCGGGCGAGGGCGAGACGCTGGGCAAGGGCGACACGGTGACACTGACGCTGTCCAGGGGGCCGCAGATGATCGAGGTGCCGGACGTCGAGGGTGAGCCCGCCGAGGACGCCCGGAAGACGCTGGAGGCCGCGGGCTTCGAGGTCGAGGTGAAGAAGCCGTTCTTCTTCCCGGGTGACAAGGTCGACAGCCAGTCCGTCGACGCGGGCGACACCGCCCCGAAGGGCAGCACCGTCACGATCACGCTGGAGAGCAAGCTGTGAGGTGTACCTGACACCCGGAGCGGACCGGCCGCCTGGCACCCTTGAAGGTGTGAGCACTTCCCCGCAGCGCGCCCGTGAGCGCAATCCGATCGGCGGCCACGTCCCGGTGGCCGGCGGTCTCGCCAAGGTCGGCATCCCGTACGCCCAGGAGATCGGCGGCGAGGCCGTCCAGGTCTTCGTCGCCAACCCGCGCGGCTGGGCCACCCCGCCCGGCAACCCCCTGCAGGACGAGGCGTTCCGCGCGGCCTGCGCGGAGCGCGCGGTCCCGGCGTACGTGCACGCGCCGTACCTGATCAACTTCGGTTCGCACAACCCGGTGACGGTCGAGAAGTCCGTGGAGTCGCTGCGGCACTCGCTGCGCCGCGGCCGGGAGATCGGGGCGCTCGGCGTGGTGGTGCACACCGGTTCGGCGACCGGCGGACGGGAGCGGGCCACGGCGCTGGCGCAGGTACGGGAGTACATGCTGCCGCTGCTGGAGGAGCTGACGCACGACGACGACCCGTGGCTGCTGCTGGAGTCGACGGCCGGGCAGGGCGCCTCGCTGTGCTCGCTGGCGGAGGACCTCGGGCCCTATCTGGACGCGCTGGACCGGCACCCGCGCGCCGGGCTCTGCCTGGACACCTGCCACGCGTTCGCCGCCGGGCACGACATGGCGGCGCCGGGCGGCACGAAGGCGCTCCTGGACGAGCTGGTGGACGTCGCGGGTGAGGGCCGCCTGAAGCTGATCCACGCCAACGACTCCAAGGACGTGGCGGGGGCGCACAAGGACCGCCACGAGAACATCGGGGCCGGTCACATCGGGGCCGAGCCGTTCGGCGAGCTGTTCCGGCACCCGGCGACCGCCGGCGTACCGCTGGTGATCGAGACGCCGGGCGGCAAGGAAGGCCATGCGGCGGACGTGGCACGGCTGAAGGAGCTGCGGGACGGCGGGGACACGCCCGACATCCCTTGAGGAATACCCTAGGGGGGTATACGGTTCCCGTCTTCGGCGGGAACCGTTCCTTCTGGATGGGGGCTTCCATGCAGCACCAGCACACACACGCCGGGCACGACCACGCGGCCCACGCTCCGGCCGGCTGGGCGACGGCCGCGAAGGCCACCCTGCACTGCCTCACCGGCTGTGCCATCGGCGAGGTCCTCGGCATGGTGATCGGCACGGCCCTGGGCTGGCACAACGTGCCGACGATGGTCCTCGCCATCGCCCTGGCGTTCCTCTTCGGCTACTCGTTCACACTCCGCGGTGTCCTGAAGGCGGGCCTGGACCTCCGGGCCGCCGTGAAGGTCGCGCTGGCCGCCGACACCGTCTCGATCGCGGTCATGGAGCTCGTCGACAACGGCGTGCTCGCCCTCGTCCCGGGCGCGATGGACGCCCACCTGTCGGAGTGGCTGTTCTGGGGGGCGCTGGCGTTCTCGCTGGTCGTGGCGTTCCTCGTGACCACGCCCGTCAACCGGTGGATGATCGGCCGCGGCAAGGGCCACGCGGTGGTGCACCAGTACCACTGAGGGGTACCGGGGCTCGAGCTCAGAGCTCCGGTCCGTCGCCCGGCTCCTCCTGGTAGGAGTAGCGCTGCTCGCGCCACGGGTCACCGAGGTTGTGGTAGCCGCGCTCCTCCCAGAAGCCGCGGCGGTCCGCCGTCATGTACTCGATGCCGCGGACCCACTTGGGGCCCTTCCAGGCGTACAGATGCGGCACGACGAGCCGTACGGGGAAACCGTGCTCGGCGGTGAGCAGTTCGCCGTCCCGGTGGCTGGCGAACAGGCAGCGCTCGCCGGCGAAGTCCGCCAGGGGCATGTTCGAACTGAAGCCGTACTCGGCCCACACCATCACATGGGTGACATCGGGAGCGGGCGGCGCCAGGTCGAGCACCGTACGCGTCAACACCCCGCCCCATTCGGCACCCAGCATGCTGAACTTCGTCACGCAGTGCATGTCGGCGACGACGGTGTCGTACGGCAGCGAGGTGAATTCCTCGTGCGTCCAGCAGTGCTTGTCACCGTCGGCCGTGGCCCCGAAGACGCGGAATTCCCACCGCTCGGGACGGAACTTGGGCACGGGTCCGTAGTGCGTGACCGGCCACCCGCGCTGCAGTCGCTGCCCCGGAGGCAGCTGAGGAAGCTCCTCTTCGCGGCTATCCGGCTGACCCATGCCTCCATGGTGTCAGACCGGAAGGGGTGCTGATGACCAGCACGGGACCGATTCGGGCAACTCCCACTAAGCCTGCACTTACTGGACGCTCCACTCGCCGCGGTGGAAGGATGCCCGGCACCTGTCCAGTCGACGTGTGGAAGGAGCCTTGCAGTCATGCAGGGAGATCCCGAGGTCATCGAGTTCCTGAACGAGCAGCTGACCGCCGAGCTGACCGCGATCAACCAGTACTTCCTGCACGCCAAGTTGCAGGACCACAAGGGCTGGACCAAGCTCGCCAAGTACACGCGCGCGGAGTCCTTCGACGAGATGCGGCACGCGGAGGTGCTCACCGACCGCATCCTGCTCCTGGACGGCCTGCCCAACTACCAGCGGCTCTTCCACGTCCGCGTCGGGCAGACGGTGACCGAGATGTTCGAGGCCGACCGGCAGATCGAGGTCGAGGCGATCGACCGGCTGCGGCGTGGCATCGAGGTGATGCGGAACAAGAGCGACATCACGTCCGCCAACGTCTTCGAGGCGATCCTCGCCGACGAGGAGCACCACATCGACTACCTGGACACCCAGCTGGAGCTGATCGAGAAGCTCGGCGAGTCGCTGTACCTGTCCACGGTGATCGAGCAGACCCAGCCGGACGCCTCGGGGCCGGGCTCCGTCTAGGCGGCGGACGGACGGCCGCCGGGTCACCCGGCCACTAGGCCGCTTCGGGCAGCTCCTCGGGAGCTCCGGGCAGTTCCTCCGCCGCCTGAGGAAGCTCTTCGAGGGCGGGGGCGCCCTGGTCGGCCAGCCGCCGGCGGGGGCAGGTGCCGCGGCCCAGCACGGCCTGGATGCGCCGGACGCAGCCGCCGCAGTCGGTGCCGGCCTTGCAGGCGGAGGCGATCTGGCGCGGTGTGCACGCGCCCGCGTCCGCGTGCTCGCGTACCTGGTCCTCAGTGATTCCGAAGCACGAGCAGACGTACACGCGGTTCACCCCCGCCCTTCTCTCGTAGCTTCGGTTGATCTTGAGTGAGGTTACCCTTACCTTACCCGCCACGGCGGGCGCTTAACAACGCAGTGGGGCGCGGATCACAGAATCCGCGCCCCACCTTGCGTCTACGCGCCCGTCTACTGATCCCGGTACATCTCCGCGACCAGGAATGCCAGGTCCAGCGACTGGCTGCGGTTCAGACGGGGGTCGCAGGCCGTCTCGTACCGCTGGTGCAGGTCGTCGACGAAGATCTCGTCGCCGCCGCCGACGCACTCCGTGACGTCGTCACCGGTGAGCTCGACGTGGATGCCGCCCGGGTGCGTGCCGAGCGCCTTGTGGACCTCGAAGAAGCCCTTGACCTCGTCCAGCACGTCGTCGAAGCGGCGCGTCTTGTGCCCGGAGGCCGCCTCGTAGGTGTTGCCGTGCATCGGGTCGGTGATCCACGCCACCTGCGCACCCGAAGCCGTGACCTTCTCCACCAGCTCGGGCAGCTTGTCGCGGATCTTGTCCGCGCCCATGCGGGTGATGAAGGTCAGCCGGCCCGGCTCGCGGTCCGGGTCCAGCCGGTCGATCAGCGCGAGGGCGTCCTCGGGCGTGGTCGTCGGGCCGAGCTTCACGCCGATCGGGTTGCGCACCTGCGAGGCGAACTCGATGTGCGCGTGATCCAGCTGCCGGGTGCGCTCACCGATCCACAGCATGTGGCCGGAGACGTCGTACAGCTTGCCGGTACGCGAGTCCGTACGGGTCAGCGCCGTCTCGTAGTCCAGCACCAGCGCCTCGTGCGAGGCGAAGAACTCGACGGTCTTGAACTCCTCCGGGTCCACCCCGCAGGCGTTCATGAAGTTCAGCGCCCGGTCGATCTCGCGCGCCAGCGCCTCGTAGCGCTGACCCGAGGGCGAGGACTTCACGAAGTCCTGGTTCCAGGCGTGCACCTGCCGCAGGTCGGCGTAGCCGCCGGTGGTGAAGGCGCGCACGAGGTTCAGCGTGGCGGCGGAGGCGTGGTACATCCGCTTCAGCCGCTGCGGGTCCGGGATACGGGCCTCGGCGGTGAACTCGAAGCCGTTGACGGAGTCGCCGCGGTAGGTCGGCAGGGTGACGCCGTCGCGGGTCTCGGTCGGCTTGGAGCGCGGCTTGCTGTACTGGCCGGCGATCCGGCCGACCTTGACGACGGGCACGGACCCGGCGTACGTGAGGACGGCGCCCATCTGGAGCAGCGTCTTGAGCTTGTTGCGGATGTGCTCGGCCGACACCGCGTCGAACGCCTCGGCGCAGTCCCCGCCCTGCAGCAGGAACGCCTCTCCACGGGCAACGGCTCCCAGGCGCTCGCGCAGCTGGTCGCACTCACCCGCGAAGACGAGCGGCGGATAGGACTCGAGCTCCGCGATCACATCGCGCAGAGCCTCTTGGTCCGGCCAGTCAGGCTGCTGCGCCGCGGGCAGGTCTCGCCAGGTGTGGCCACCGGCGTGGATTTCAGCGTTCACGGTCACCTCGTCAACATTACGGGGTATCGGAGGCCGTCCAGTACGCCGACCGCAGTATGAGACAGGGCCCACAGCGCCCACCGCGCTATCGGGTAGGGTGCAGAGCATGTTCGCGCAGACAACCATGGACTGGTGGTGGACCGCTCATCCGGCGGCCCACTGATTCGCGCGCACACCACAGACTGCGAAGGCCGCCCGAGGGGCGGCCTTCGGTCTTTCCGGTCCCGGCCCGTCCCTCTCCCCAGCCCCCTGAGTGAGAGAAGGACGAGATCATGGACCTTGCCGAGCTGCTCGCCGACGACCGGCCCTTCGCGCTGCTGCGCCGCCGCACCCCCGGCCGCGACCACGACACGGTCGAGGTGCTCATCGGCCCGGTCACCACGTACGACCGGCTCGCGGACCTCCCCGAGGGCCTGGCCCTGGTGCCGTTCCGGCAGATCCGGGAGCGTGGTTTCGACGTACGCGACGACGGCACGCCGCTGGCGGCGCTGACGCCCGAGGAGCGGTACGAGCTGCCGCTCGCCGACGCGCTGGCGCAGCTCCCGGACCACGCGGTGACGGTCACGGACGGCACCTTCGACGTCACGGACGAGGAGTACGCCGGGATCGTCGGGCGGGTGCTGGACGCGGAGATCGGCCAGGGTGAGGGCGCGAACTTCGTCATCCGGCGGACGTTCCGGGGCGAGATCCCGGACTTCCGACGGGCCGACGCGCTGGCCCTGTTCCGGCGGCTGCTGGCCACGGAGCGCGGCGCGTACTGGACCTTCGTGGTGCACACCGGCGAGCGCACCCTGGTCGGCGCGAGCCCCGAGGTGCACGTCCGGATGAGCGGCGGCACGGTGGTCATGAATCCGATCAGCGGCACCTACCGCTACCCGGCCGGCGGCCCCACCGCCGACGGCCTGCTGGGCTTCCTCGCCGACGGCAAGGAGATCGAGGAGCTGTCGATGGTCGTCGACGAAGAGCTCAAGATGATGTGCACGGTCGGCGACAAGGGCGGCGTCGTGATCGGCCCGCGCCTGAAGGAGATGGCGCACCTCGCGCACACCGAGTACGAGCTGCGCGGCCGCTCCACCCTGGACGTCCGCGAGGTGCTCAAGGAGACCATGTTCGCGGCCACCGTCACCGGTTCGCCCGTCCAGAACGCGTGCCGGGTCATCGAGCGGTACGAGCCCGGCGGGCGCGGCTACTACGCGGGCGCGCTGGCGCTGATCGGCCGGGACGCGGGCGGTGCCCAGACGCTGGACTCGCCGATCCTGATCCGTACCGCGGACATCGACGCGGGCGGGCAGCTGCGGGTGGCGGTCGGGGCGACGCTGGTGCGCGGCTCGGACCCGGCGGGCGAGGTGGCCGAGACGCACGCCAAGGCCGCCGGGGTGCTCACCGCGCTGGGAGTACGGGAGGCACCGGCCCGGAGCACCGCCGCCGCGCCGCCGCGGCTGGCCGAGGACCCGCGGGTGCGGGCCGCGCTGGACGCGCGCCGGGCGGACCTCGCGCCGTTCTGGCTGCGGATGCAGACCACCGCGCCGACCGCGGCACTGGACGGGCACGCGCTGGTGATCGACGCCGAGGACACCTTCACCGCGATGCTGGCGCACCTGCTGCGCACCTCGGGGCTGGAGGTGACCGTACGGCGGTACGACGAGCCGGGGCTGCGGGAGACGGCGCTCGCGCACGAGGGGCCGGTCGTGCTGGGTCCGGGGCCCGGCAACCCCTCCGACGCGGCCGACCCGAAGATGCGGGCGCTGCGGGGACTGGCGGCCGAGTTGCTCCGCGAGCACAAGCACGGCCTGCTCGGGGTGTGCCTGGGCCACGAGCTGATCGCGGCGGTGCTCGGGCTGGAGATCGTCCGGAAGGACGTGCCGTTCCAGGGGGCGCAGGAGCGGATCGACTTCTTCGGGCGCGAGGAGACGGTCGGCTTCTACAACACCTTCACCGCCCGCTGCGACGAGGCGACCGTCGAGGAGCTGGCCATGCACCGCGTGGAGCTGAGCCGGGACGCGGTGAGCGGGGACGTGCACGCGCTGCGCGGGCCCGGTTTCGCGGGGGTGCAGTTCCATCCCGAGTCGGTGCTGAGCCTGGACGGCTCGGCGATCACCTCTCAGCTGCTGGCGGCCGTTCTGGTGTGACGAGCAGGTTCTCGCCGGCGCGGCCGGCCAGGTAGTCCTCGACATTGGCGAGCGTGGTGTCGACGATCTGGCCGACCGCGTCCTCGGTGAAGTACGCCTGGTGCGAGGTGACCAGCACGTTCCCGAAGGTGATCAGGCGGGCGAGGGTGTCGTCCTGGACCACTTCGAGCGACTTGTCCAGGAAGAAGAGGCCGGCCTCCTCCTCGTAGACGTCCAGGCCCACGCCGCGCAGCCGGCCCTCCTTGAGGGTCGCGACGAGAGCCGCGGTGTCCACCAGGCCGCCGCGGCTGGAGTTGACCAGGATCGCGTCGTCCTTCATGGCGGCGAGCGCCGCCGCGTCGACGATGTGCCGGGTGCTCTCCACCAGCGGTACGTGCAGCGAGACCAGGTCGGACTCGGCGAAGAGCCGGTCCCGCTCGACGTAGGTCATGCCCAGCTCCGTACAGGCCGGGTTCTCGGCGATGTCCCAGCCGAGCAGGCGCATCCCGAAGCCGTGGGCGATCCGGGTGAAGGCCTCGCCGATCTTCCCGGTGCCGAGGACGCCGGCGGTGCGCCCGCGCAGGTCCCGGCCCATCAGGCCGTCGAGACGGAAGTCGAAGCCGCGGGTGCGGCCCGCGGCGCGCACGATCCGCCGGTTGACCGCGATCGCCAGGCCCCAGGCGAATTCGGCGACCGAGTACGGCGAGTACGCCGAGACCCGGCCGACGGTCATGCCCAGGTCGGCGGCGGCCCGCAGGTCGATGTTGTTGTAGCCGGTCGAGCGCTGGGCGATCATCTTCGTCCCGCCGGCCGCCAGCTCCTGCAGGACGCAGGCGTTCAGATCGGCGTTGACGCCGGAGCTGATGATCTCGTACCCGTGCGCGATGGGGGCCGTGTCGCGGTTGAGGAAGACGTCGAGGCTGCGGATCTGGTGCCGGCCTTCGAAGGCCCGCTCCAGCAGCGGACGCTCGTCGGCCTGCACGCCGAATGCCAGGATTTCCACGCTTGCTCCCACCACTCCCGTATCGGGCGATTTCCGGCGATGGGCCGAATATACGGCCCACCGCCGGGCGCCGCCGTACAGGACGGACACTCCGCCGCCTGGCTAGCCGAAGAAGACCCCGGCCTCGGAGTACAGCTTCGGGTCCACCGTCTTCAGCTTCGCGGTGGCCTCGGCGAGCGGCACCCGGACGATGTCCGTGCCGCGCAGCGCGACCATCTTCCCGAAGTCGCCGTCGCGCACGGCGTCGATGGCGTGCAGCCCGAAGCGGGTGGCCAGCCAGCGGTCGAAGGCGCTGGGCGTGCCGCCGCGCTGGGTGTGGCCCAGTACGGTCGTCCGCGCCTCCTTGCCCGTGCGCCGCTCGATCTCCTTGGCCAGCCACTCCCCCACGCCCGAGAGCCGGACGTGCCCGAAGGAGTCGGTGGAGTCGTCCTTCAGCACCATCTGGCCGTCCTTGGGCATGGCACCCTCGGCGACGACCACGATGGGCGCGTAGCGGACCTTGAAACGGGACTCGACCCAGTCGCAGACCTGCTCGACGTCGAACCGCTGCTCGGGGATGAGGATCACGTTGGCGCCGCCCGCCAGGCCGGAGTGGAGCGCGATCCAGCCCGCGTGCCGGCCCATGACCTCCACGACGAGGACCCGCATGTGCGACTCGGCGGTGGTGTGCAGCCGGTCGATCGCCTCGGTGGCCACGCCGACGGCGGTGTCGAAGCCGAAGGTGTAGTCGGTGGCCGAGAGGTCGTTGTCGATGGTCTTGGGGACGCCGACGCAGGGGACGCCGTGCTCGTCCGACAGGCGCGCCGCGACGCCGAGGGTGTCCTCGCCCCCGATGGCGACCAGCGCGTCGACCTCGTTCTTGGCGAGGTTCTCCCGGATCCGCCGGACGCCCTCCTCGTGCTTGAAGGGGTTGGTGCGCGAGGACCCCAGGATCGTGCCGCCGCGGGGCAGGATGCCGCGGACCGCCGGGATGTCCAGCGGTACCGTGTCGCCCTCCAGCGGCCCCCGCCAGCCGTCCCGGAAGCCCACGAAGCCGTACTCGTACTCCTGGGTGCCCTTGCGGACCACCGCCCGGATGACCGCGTTCAGACCGGGGCAGTCGCCGCCACCGGTAAGCACTCCGACCCGCATCGCTACTTCCCTTCGCCCGTGATGGACCGACGCGGGTCACGCTAATGGTGATCCAGGTCACTCAGGAGAGGGACGAGGGGCGGATTCCGGTGATTTTCCGGGGCGTTGGCGCGGCGCCGTTCACTCGTACGAGCGGTTGCCGGAACGGCGCGGGGGCGCGCCCACGCCGTCAGGGGGTGTCCAGGCCGCGCTCTATCGCGTACCGGACCAGCTCGACCCTGTTGTGCAGCTGGAGCTTGCCGAGGGTGTTCTGGACGTGGTTCTGCACCGTGCGGTGCGAGATGACCAGGCGCTCGGCGATCTGCTTGTACGACAGACCCTTGGCGACCAGGCGCAGCACCTCGGTCTCGCGGTCGGTGAGCCGCGGCGCGCCCGGCTCGTCCTCGGTGGCCGGGGCCGGCTCGGTCGCCAGCCGGCGGTACTCCCCCAGCACCAGCCCGGCCAGGCCAGGGGTGAACACCGGGTCGCCGGCGGCGGTGGAGCGGACCGCCTCGATCAGCTCGTCCGTGCTCGCGGACTTCACCAGATAGCCCGTGGCACCGGATTTCACGGCCTCCAGGACGTCCGCGTGCTCACCGCTCGCGGACAGCACCAGGACCCGCAGCCGGGGGTTGCCGCCGACCAGCTCGCGGCAGACCTCGACGCCGGGCAGGCCGGGGAGGTTGAGGTCGAGGACCAGCACGTCGGGCGCCGCTGCCTGGGCCCTGCGGACCGCCTGCGGGCCGTCCCCGGCGGTCGCGACCACCTCGAACCCGGCCTCGGCCAGGTCCCTGGCCACCGCGTCCCGCCACATCGGGTGGTCGTCGACGACCATGACCTTCACGCCCTGCGGCTCACTCATACGCCTGCCTCACCCCGTCGTCCGCCCTCGGGCGTACCGCCCTTGGGCACCGTCAGCTCCACTTCCGTGCCCTGGCCCGGGACCGAGACCCACTCGGCGCTGCCGCCGAGGTCCCGCAGCCGCCCGCGGATGGACAGCGCGACCCCGAGCCGGCCCTCCCGCTCCGCGTCGGCGAGCCGGCCCTCGGGGATGCCCGGGCCGTCGTCCCGCACCGTCACGATCACCGCCTCCGGCTCGTCCTCGACCAAAATCCACGCATGGGCCCCGGCTCCCGCGTGCACCCGCACATTGTCCAACGCGGCACTGACAGCCGCCGCCAGCTCCGCCGCCCGCGCCGCCGGGAGCAGCACCGGGGCGCCCGGCTCGGAGAAGGTGACCCCGGCGCCCGCGTGCGGCGCGAGCAGCGCCCGTACGTCGCACGGCTCGTCGGCGAGCCCCTCCTGCCCCTCGGGGACGCAGTTGTCCCCGTACGAGGGTCCGTCCGCCGCGCCGTCCTCGTACGCCGCGTCCGCCGCTCCTGGGGAGGGCACGGGCCGCTGCGCGGGCACCAGGCCGCTGGAGACCAACGTGCGCAGCGCGACCTCCTGTTCGCCCGCCATCCGGCCCAGCTCCGCCGCCTCGCCGCCGAGGGCGGCACCGCGCCGCTGCACCATCGCCAGCACCTGGAGCACGCTGTCGTGGATGTCGCGGGCCAGCCGCTCGCGTTCGCGGGTGGCCGCCTCGATCTGGAGGGCGCGCGCCAGGGTGCGCTCACTGGCCCTGGCCACCTCGACGACGTAGCCGATCGCCACGCTCGCCACCCACACCAGCAGCACGTTGTGGACGGTGTCCCGGGCGAACTCCTGGCGCTCCACGAGGTTGGCGACCGCCACCACCGAGGAGGCGCCCGCCGCCCAGCGCCAGCCGCCCTTGATCGCGAAGCCGAGGGCCGCGCCGGCCGTCCATATCGACGGCAGCGTGGGCGCGCCGCCCGCGATCCGCGCGTGGGTGTCGACGATCGGGGTGAGCAGGATGCCGGCGACCGCGAAGGCGAGGTCACCGAAGAGGAAGCGGCGGGTGCAGCGCTCGGCCGACGTGGTCCAGCGCCAGGTCAGCACCATCCATGCGGTGAGCGCCGCCATGTAGGCCGCGCCGCCCAATGGGTGCGCGTACTCGCGGTAGTTGAGCGAGAAGATCGCCACGGCGTACACCAGGGTGAGGATGCGGTACCCCGTCAGCGCCCGCCACAGCGGGAGTTCGACGGACATCCGCAGCACCCGGGGCTGCCTGGCCCGCCCCTTGCCGCTCTCCGCCGTCGTGCTCGCCGGGTCCGCCGCCACGGCGGGTATCCGGTCCTCGGACGTCATCTGGCCCACCCCCCTCGCCGGGCTCTACCGAGCGCCGGGCCCGGACTTCCGCGCCGCCTTCTCCGCCTCGGCCTGCTTCTTGGCGGCCTCGGCGAGCTGCCGCTTGGCCGCGGTCGCGTAGATGTCGACGTACTCCTGGCCCGACAGCTTCATGATCTCGTACATGACCTCGTCGGTGACCGACCGCAGGATGAAGCGGTCGCCCTCCATGCCGTGGTACCGGCTGAAGTCCAGCGGCTTCCCGATGCGGATGCCGGGCCGGATCATCTTCGGCACGATCTTGCCGGGCGGCTGCACCTTCTCCGTGTCGATCATCGCGACGGGAATGACCGGCGCGCCGGTGGCCAGCGTCACCCGGGCCAGGCCGCCGGGCTTGCCCCGGTAGAGCCGGCCGTCGGGCGAGCGGGTGCCCTCGGGGTAGATCCCGAACAGCTCGCCGCGCTCCAGCACCTCGATACCGCTCTTGATCGCCGCCTCGCCGGCACCGCGGCCGCCGGAACGGTCCACCGGCAGCTGGCCGACGCCCTTGAAGAACGCGGCCGTCAGCTTGCCCTTGACGCCGGGCGAGGTGAAGTACTCGGCCTTGGCGATGAACGTGACCTTCCGGTCGAGCACCGCGGGCAGGAAGAAGGAGTCCGAGAACGACAGGTGGTTGCTGGCCAGGATCGCCGGCCCCTCGGCAGGGATGTTCTCCAGGCCCTCGACCCAGGGGCGGAACGCCAGCTTCAGCGAGTTGCCGACGGAAAACTTCATTGCGCCGTAGATCAACGCCACTCCTTCTGTGTGCGACGCAAAGACCTTAACCCGCGCGGCGGCCCGCCTCCTCACCGTGCGTGGTGCCGCGGCCGCTCCCTGCACGGCACACCCTTCCCTGCGGACCTATCCGGGCGGCTGAGCTTTGCGTACCCTGCAGTTACCAGCTCTCGCCGCAGGCCGGCGCTTCCCCTTTACCGATCGGAGTCCTCCGGTGCCGCTCCTTCCCGGGGCCGAGCCGTTCCGCCATGAAGGCGGTCAGGTCGGCGTCCTCGTCTGCCACGGCTTCACCGGCTCCCCGCAGTCCGTACGCCCCTGGGCCGAGTACCTCGCGGCCCGCGGGCTGACCGTCTCGCTGCCGCTGCTGCCGGGGCACGGCACCCGCTGGCAGGACCTCCAGGTCACCACCTGGCAGGACTGGTACGCCGAGGTCGACCGCGAGCTGCGCGCCCTGACCGCCCGCTGCGACCAGGTCTTCGTCTGCGGCCTGTCCATGGGCGGCGCGCTGTCGCTGCGGCTGGCCGCCCGGCACGGCGACGCGATCAGCGGCCTGGTCGTGGTGAACCCGGCGAACAAGGTGCACGACGCGGCGGCCCCGCTGCTGCCGGTGCTGCGCCACCTCGTCCGCTCGACCAAGGGCCTGACCAGCGACATCTGCCAGGCAAACGCGATGGAGACCGGCTACGACCGGGTCCCGCTGCACGCCGCGCACTCCGTACGGCAGTTCTTCCGCCTGGTGGACGCCGAGCTGCCGCAGGTCACCCAGCCGCTGCTGGTGATGACCAGCCCTCAGGACCACGTCGTGCCGCCGGCCGACTCCGAACGCATCATGAGCCGGGTCTCGTCCAAGGACCTGCGGCAGAAGCTGCTGGAGCGCAGCTACCACGTCGCGACCCTGGACCACGACGCGGAGCAGATCTTCGAGGACACCTACGACTTCATCGCCCGCCTCGCACCGGCCGTGAAGGGGGAGGGGACGACCACCAGTGGGCGAGCGTGACCCGCGCGATCCTCTCGACGAGGACGCCGCCTGGGCCGAGATCGTGGCCTCCTACGGCGAGGAGCCGGCCTTTCCCGCGCCGGAGGACCGGCCGTCGGCGCCGGTATCGCTGCGCCCGGAGGCCGGTGAGCCGGAGCGCCCGGTGACCGACCTGGACCTGGAGAAGGGCCTGGAGAACTGGGAGAAGGGGCTGGGCCTGGAGAAGGGACCGGTGAAGGAGCCGGCGAAGGAGCTGGACAAGTCCCTGGACACGTCCCTCGGCAAGGAGCCGGAGAAGAGCCTGGAAGCGGGGCGGGAGAAGGCCGCCGAGGCGTCGCGGCCGGGCGCCGGTGAGGAGGCGGCGGGTGACGCGCCGCCCGCCGAGCGGCCGGAGAGCGGTCCCGCCGACCGGCCCGGCGGCGCCTCCGGTGACCGGCCCGGCAGCTTCGTCGTGTTCGCGCCGGGCGTCGGGCCGCGCGACTGGTCGGCCGCCGAGCCGTCCGACGGCGACTTCGACGAGGACGACGAGGGGCACTTCACCCCGCCCGAGCCCCCGCCGCTGCCGCAGGCCGACGTCACGACCAAGTTCGCCTGGATCGCGCTGCTGGGCGGCCCGCTGCTGCTCATCATGATGATGGTCTTCCAGCAGCCGGTGACGTGGTGGATCACCACGCTGGGGATCGGCGGGTTCCTGGGCGGCTCCGCGACGCTTTTCGCCCGTATGAAGACCGATGACGAGGACGACGATCCCCGGCCCGGGGGCGGCGCGGTCGTCTGACGGCTGTCCCGCCGTCGTGGCCGGTCGCGCCGTTCCCCGCGCCCCTTGGGCGCCCCTACGGGGCGATCTCAGCCGGTACCCGTAGCGCCGCCAGTACCGGCAGGTGGTCCGTGGCCGCCAGCAGGTCCGCCTCCCGTACGCCCGGGAGGTCGATCGGCACGCCGCACGCCAGCACCTCCACGCCGGAGGTGGTGAACACGCCGTCGATGCGCTGATGCGGATCGTGCGGGGTGGAGGTGTACTCCCCGCCCCACGGCGCGGCCTGCCAGGCATCCGTCAGGGACCCGGCCAGCCGCCGGAAGCTGCGGCCCTTGGGCCGGTCGTTGAGGTCGCCGCCGGCCACCGCGTGCGGCGCGTCCAGCAGCGCGAGCCGCTCCAGGAGCAGCCCCGCCTGCTCGTACCGCTCCGCCGCGCTCAGGCTCAGGTGCGCGCTGAGCACCCCGAGCCTGGCTCCCCCGATGCGCAGCACCGCGGTCGCGAAGCCGCGCCGGTGCAGGCCGGGGGTCTTCGGGAGGGTGATGTCCTCGGCGCGCTCCACGTGGGCGCGGAGCGAGGTGAGGATCATCGGCCCGCAGGCGGTCGCGCCGCCCGTGGCGTACACCAGCTCCGACTCCCGGGCCAGGGCCGCCGCGGCCTTCCGCCAGCGGAAGAAGCGCGGCGCCTCCTGGATGAGCGCGACGTCGGGGGCGCAGGCCCGGATCACCCTGGCCAGCGCCGCCCGGTCGTCACGCATCGAGCGGATGTTGTAGCTGAGCACCCGGACGACGGCGGAGCCGTCGGACTCGGTCGCGGACTGCGGGAACCCGGCGGCGGTCTCCGGGCGCTCGGCCACCACCGCGCTCAGCCCTGGCGTGCCAGGTCGGCGGCGCCGACGAGGCCTGCCTTGCCGCCGAGCTGAGCGGCGAGGACCTGGGCGTGCGGCCGCCACTGGTTGCCGACCAGCCAGCGCCGGAAGGACTTGCGGATCGGGTCCAGGACCAGCTCGCCCTCGTCGGAGACGCCGCCGCCGACGATGAAGGCGGAGGGGTCGAAGAGCGAGGCGAGGTCGGCCAGGCCCGCGCCGGCCCAGCGGGCCAGCTCGCGGAAGGAGTCGACGGCGACCGGGCAGCCCTGCCGAGCGGCCTCGCTGACGTGCCGGCCCTCGATGCCCTCGGAGGTGCCGTCGCCCAGGCCGAGCAGGATCTCGGCGTTCTCCGGGGTGGCGAAGGCACGCTGCTTGGCGTACCGGAGCAGGGCACGCCCGGAGGCGTACTGCTCCCAGCAGCCCTGGCTGCCGCAGCCGCAGAGCAGGCCGTCGGGCACGACCCGGATGTGGCCGAACTCCGCGGCGACGCCGAAGCGGCCGCGGCGCAGCTTGTTGCCGATGATGATGCCGCCGCCGAGGCCGGTGCCGAGCGTGATGCAGATGACATCGCTGTGGCCCTGGCCGGCGCCGAACTTGTACTCGCCCCAGGCCGCGGCGTTGGCGTCGTTCTCCACGACGACGGGGAGGCCGACGCGCTGCTCGACGTTGTCCTTGAGCGGCTCGTGGCGCCAGTTGATGTTCGGGGCGAAGAGCACCGTGGCGCGCTTCTCGTCGACGTACCCGGCGGCGCCGATGCCCACGGCCTCCACCTGGTGGCCGGCCCCGACGGCGCGGACCGCGTCGGCGATGGCCTCGGTCAGCGCCTCGGAGGTCGGCGGGGTCGGCACCTTGCACGTCTCGAGGATCGTGCCCTCTTCGTCGACCACGCCGGCCGCGATTTTCGTGCCGCCGATGTCGACGCCGATGGTGAGTCCCATGTGTCCCTCAGTTTTCCGGTCGAACCCCGCCAACGGACAACCGTACCGGAGCCGGGGGGCGACCGGAGGCCGATGGATCATCAGCCGGGCACGTGATGTGCGGCAGGCGGCCCGGACCGGGCCCGGGAGCGGCGCCGGAACCGGGGCCCGGCACGATCCGGACGAGCGGCCCTAGTCCAGGTCGATCCGCTCGCTGCCGGACGCGCCCGCCGGGCCTTCGTCGTCACGCGGTCCGCCGCCGGGCCCGTCCGGGGTGTCCGCGTGCGGGCCGCGGGCCGTGGCGTCCTGGCCGTCGGCCGCGCCGCGGGTCCAGCGGCGCTCGCCGGCCTCGACGGCGGAGCGGTACGCGGCGAGCAGCTCGGAGCCGGCGGCGGCGAGGTGGTCGAAGACCTCGGGGTTGCGCTCGACGACCGGCTCGACGGCGGCCCTGGCCTGCTGGAGGAGGTGGTTGACCGCGCCCTTGGCGGCCATGCCGCCGATCGCGCCGGGCAGCTGGATGCCCGCGATCCTGTCGGTGACCGCCTCGGCGAGCTTGCGCAGCTCCTCGGCGGCGCTGCCGGGCTGCCGGCCGTACTCGGCGCGCCGGCGGGCCCGCTCCGCTGCCAGGTCCTCGGCGCAGGCCTGCTCCCAGGCGTCGTCGTCCGCCCGGGAATCGCGGTCGGCTGGGCGCTCGGTGTCATCGGTCATGACGGGCTCCTGGCGGCGGTACGTCGGAGGGCGGGCTCTTTCGACGTTACCGGAACGGCGGTACCCACACGCCCCTCAGGCCGGACCTGCACGGATTCTCGACGTGCACGGCGCGTGCGGCACGGCCGCGCGCCGGGGTCAGCGCTCCTGCGGCCACAGCTCGGGGTCGGGGGTGAAGCGGACGTGCAGCGCGCCGTCGCGCAGCCCGGCGCCGGAGACGGTGCAGCGGCGCAGTACGGAGGGGAGCGTACGGATGCGCCGGAACGGCCCGACGGTGACGATCAGTTCGTCACCGCGGCGGACCAGGCCGAGGCTGTCCCGGGCGGCACCGGGCAGCGGCAGCCGCCAGACCAGCAGCCCGTCCTCGGCGAGCCGGTCCTCCACCGTCCCGGCGAGGTCCGGGGCGTCCCCCTCACCGGTCCCCCCGGTCCCGCCGGCCGGCCCGTCGAGCAGCTCGGCCAGTTCCTCGGGCCCCTGCGGATCGCGGCCCAGATGCGGCACCTCGTGCACCGGCACCCCGGCGAACTCCTCCCGCAGTTCCTTGAGCGCGGTCTGCTGCTGGCCGGAGAGCCCGGCCAGGAAGGGGTCGGCGGAGCCGGCGGGCAGCAGCCGGTTGGCGACCACGGCGTCCAGGCGGTGGCCGAAGAGGGCCAGCCCGGCGCGTGCGGTACGCAGGTCGGCGGCGCCCGCCGGGCCGGGCTCGACGACCAGCCGCACGCTCGTGCCCGGATCCTCGATGACCGCCTGTACCGCGGCCAGTTCTTCTTCCCAGCGCGCGGCGGTCTCGTACACCTTCTGCGCGGGCATCGGCACCCCGGCGAGCTGGGCCAGCACCGGGCGCAGCGCGCGGGCCGCCTGGCGCTCGGCGGGCAGCAGCCGGCGCAGCCAGCGGCGGGCCTGCTCGGGCAGGGCCAGCAGCCGGACGGCCCGGTCGGCGGGCGGCAGGTCGACGACGATCAGGTCCCAGGCGCCCGCTTCGTGCGCGGCACGCAGCGCGTGCAGCAGCGCGAAGATCTCCGCGCCGGGGAGTTCGGTGAGTTCGTCGTCGTCCAGCGGGGCGGCGCCGAGCAGGTCGAGCGCGGTGGCGGCGCGCTCCTGGAAGGCCAGGAACTCGCGGCGGAAGTGGCCGACGGTGTCGACCCTGGCGGCCCACAGGCCGGGCGCCGGGCTGCTGGGCTCGCCGGTCAGCGGCGTGCCGAGCGCCGCTTCGGGGACGCCGCCCTCCAGGGTGAGGAAGAGGACGCGCTGCTGCCGCCGGGCCGCCGCGAGGGCGGTGGCGGCGGCGACGGTGGTGCGGCCCGCGCCGCCGGGACCGGTGACGAGGACCGTACGCACGTTCAGCCGCTCGCGGCCTCGTCGGAGGCGCCCGGGGCGCCGCTCTCGACGCGCTTCTTCAGGCCGTCCAGGGCGCGGTCGATGATGACCTTCTCGGCCTTGCGCTTGATCATGCCGAGCATCGGGATCTTGACGTCGACGGTGAGCTGGTACGTGACCTTCGTCCGCACCCCGCCGTCCACCGGCGTCAGGCGGTAGGAGCCGTCCAGGGCGCGCAGCATCTGGGACTTCACGAGGGACCAGCTGACCTCGTGCTCACCGGTCCAGGTGTAGGCGAGGGTGTGATCGTCCTTGATGGCGCCGGCGTCCAGCACCAGCCGGACCTGCCGGGCGCGGCCGTGGTCGTCCTTCTCCTTGACCTCGGCCTCCTTGACCTCACCGGTCCACTCCGGATAGCGGTCGAAGTCGGCGATCACTCCCATCACAACGGCGGGTGCCGCCTCGATCGTGATGTCTGAGCTGGTGTGTTCGGCCATCGCCGTGACTCCTCCATACCGATTCGTGCCGGTGCGCCGACTCGTGGGGGCCCGTGTCCGACGGTGCGGGAACCGGGTCCGCCCCTGCTGCTGAAGGCTACCGCGCGGCGGGGGCCGCCCCGACCCGCGGTCCGCGGGCGCGGGCCGGGCCACCGCGGGTGCCGGCGCACCGCGAAGGTCACCACTCCAGCGCGAACGGCGTCCCGGTGGCGTTGAAATGCCCGACATTGATGCACTCCGTCCGGCCGATCCGCATCCGCTGGGACAGTGGCTGGTGGACGTGGCCGAAGAGGGAGTAGCGCGGCCGGGTGCGGTGGATGGCTTCGAGCAGGGCGCGGCTGCCGCGTTCGAAGCGGCGGGCGACGGTGTCGTAGCACAGGTCGGCGACGTCCGGCGGGATGTGGGTGCACAGCACGTCCACCTCGCCGACCGCCTCGATCTTCGCGGCGTACTCCTCGTCGCTGATCTCGAAGGGCGTGCGCATCGCCGTGCGCAGCCCGCCGCCGACGAAGCCGAAGACCCGGCCGCCGATCTCGACCCGCTCGCCGTCCAGGACGGTGGTGCCGGGACCGGCGAACTCCGGCCAAAGATCGGGGAGATCGACGTTGCCGTAAGTGGCGTACGTAGGAGTGGGGAAGGCGGCGAACATCTCGGCGTACTGCTTGCGTACCGCGCCTTCGATGGCGGCGTGCTTGTCCCGCCCGGCCCACAGCCGTCGGCCCAGCTCGCGGGCCTCCTCGAAGCGGCGGGCCGTGCGCAGCTCGACGAGCCGGTCGGCGTTCTCGGTGCCGAAGAGGTCGGGGAAGATGCCGCGCGAGTGGTCGGCGTAGTCCAGGAAGAGGACCAGGTCGCCAAGGCAGACCAGGGCGTCCGCACCGTCGCCGGCGGCGGCGAGGTCCCGGGCGTTGCCGTGTACGTCACTGACCACATGTACGCGCATACGGCTCAGATTAGGCCCCCGGGACCGGCGCCGGGAGACCCCGCCGACCTGCGGTTACTTCCGAGTCACCGAAATCCTCGACTACGCTGCCGCGGGAGCCGCCCAAGGATGTGTGACGCATAAAACATCTGGGCGGGACCCCCTATCCCCGAAGGCATACCGATGGGTAACGTCCGGGCAGTCCAATCCCCCCTGCCTGATCATGGACCGCAGCCGGCCTGACGCACAGCGTGGTGACGCCGGCGGCCACCGAGGAGCAGCAGTCTTGCGCGAGTTCAGCCTTCCGGCCCTTTACGAGGTCCCCGCGGACGGCAATCTGACGGATCTCATCCGCCGGAATGCCGCGCAGCACCCCGATGTCGCCGTCATCGGCCGCAAGGTCGCCGGGCAGTGGCAGGACGTCACCGCCGCCGCGTTCCTCGCCGAGGTGCGCGCCGTGGCCAAGGGCCTGATCGCCTCCGGTGTCGGGCCCGGTGACCGGATCGGCCTGATGTCCCGCACCCGGTACGAGTGGACGCTGCTGGACTTCGCCATCTGGAGCGCGGGCGCGGTCACCGTCCCCGTCTACGAGACCAGCTCGCCCGAGCAGATCCAGTGGATACTGGGCGACTCCGGCGCGGTGGCCTGCGTGGTGGAGACGCCCGCGCACGAGGCCGCGGTGGAGTCCGTACGCGACCGGCTCCCGGCGCTCGCCAACATCTGGCAGATCGAGCGGGACGCGATAGCCCGGCTGCACGCCGCGGGCGACGGCATGCCGGACGAGGAGGTGGACGCGCGCAGCGCCCTCGCCGACGCCGACTCCCCTGCCACGATCGTCTACACCTCGGGCACGACGGGCCGCCCCAAGGGCTGCGTCCTCAGCCACCGCGCGTTCTTCGCCGAGTGCGGCAACATCGTCGAGCGGCTGCGGCCCCTCTTCCGTACCGGCGACTCCTCCGTGCTCCTCTTCCTCCCGGTCGCGCACGTCTTCGGGCGGCTGGTCGAGGTCGCCTCCGTCATGGCCCCCATCAAGCTCGGCCACGTCGCGGACATCAAGCACCTCACCGACGAACTCGCCGCGTTCAGGCCGACGATGGTGCTCGGCGTGCCGCGCGTCTTCGAGAAGGTCTACAACACCGCACGGGCCAAGGCGCAGGCCGACGGCAAGGGCAAGATCTTCGACAAGGCCGCGGACACCGCGATCGCCTACAGCCGCGCGTCGGACACCGCGGCGGGCCCCTCGGTGGCCCTGCGGCTGAAGCACAAGGTCTTCGACCGGCTGGTCTACAGCAAGCTGCGGGCGGTGCTCGGCGGCCGCGCCACGCACGCGATCTCCGGCGGCGCGCCGCTGGGCGAGCGGCTGGGCCACTTCTACCGGGGCATCGGCTTCACGGTCCTGGAGGGTTACGGCCTCACCGAGTCCTGCGCCGCGACCGCGTTCAACCCCTGGGACCGGCAGAAGATCGGTACGGTCGGCCAGCCGCTGCCCGGCTCGGTCGTCCGCATCGCCGACGACGGCGAGGTGCTGCTGCACGGCGAGCACCTTTTCACGACGTACTGGAACAACGAGCAGGCCACCGCCGACGCGCTCTCGGACGGCTGGTTCCACACCGGTGACCTCGGCACGCTGGACGAGGACGGCTACCTCGCCATCACGGGCCGTAAGAAGGAGATCCTGGTGACGGCCGGCGGCAAGAACGTTGCGCCTGCCGTCATCGAGGACCGCATCCGGGCGCACGCGCTGGTGGCCGAGTGCATGGTCGTCGGCGACGGCCGGCCCTTCGTCGGCGCGCTGATCACCCTCGACGAGGAGTTCCTGCCGCGCTGGGCCACCGAGCACGGCAAGGTGGGCAAGAGCGCCGAGGAGCTCGCCGAGGACCCGGAGCTGCTGGCGGCCGTACAGCGGGCGGTGGACGACGGCAACGCGGCCGTCTCGCGCGCCGAGTCGGTCCGCAAGTTCCGTGTCCTGCCGACCCAGTTCACCGAGGAGTCGGGCCATGTCACCCCGTCCCTCAAGCTCAAGCGCAACGTCGTCGCGAAGGACTTCGCCGAGGACATCGAGGGGCTGTACCGGGACCGCTGAGCGCGGTGGTTCTCCGACGCCGGTGGGAGCGGCCGGTTGGGCACCGCCGGGCCGCACCGCGGGGCTTCTCGCCGTCGCGGCGGACATCCTCTCCGCCGCGACGGCGGGCAACCACCACGGCGACAACCGGCGGTGCCCAGCCGGCCGCAGGCACGGCCGGTACGTCAGCGGCGCGCGTCAGAGCAGCGTCCGCAGCCGTTCGGCGAGCAGGTCCCAGCGCCATTTCTCCTCCACCCAGGCGCGGCCGCGCTCGCCCATGCGGTGGCGCAGGGCGGGGTCCTGGAGCAGGGGGACGATCCGGTCGGCAGCCGCGGCCGGGGAGCCGCCGGGCACCACCCAGCCGGTCTCGCCCTCCAGGACCGCGTCCGGGGCGCCGCCGGAGTCGCCCGCGACGACCGGCAGTCCGGTGGCCGACGCCTCCAGGTAGACGATGCCCAGGCCCTCCACGTCCAGGCCGCCGCGCCGGGTGCGGCAGGGCATCGCGAAGACGTCCCCGGCCCCGTAGTGCGCGGGCAGTTCCTCCCACGGGACGGCGCCGGTGAAGTACACGTGTTCCTGGACGCCGCGGGCCGCCGCCAGCCCACGCAGGTCCTTCTCGTACGGGCCGCCGCCGACGATCAGCAGGGCCGCGTCCGGGACCTCGGCCCGGATCCGCGGCAGCGCCTCGATCAGGGTGTCCTGGCCCTTGCGCGGCACGAGCCGGGAGACGCACACCACGACCGGGCGGTCGGTGAGCCCCAGGCGGGCGCGGACCGCGTCGCCGCCGGAGCCGGGGTGGAAGGTCTTCTCGTCCACGCCGGGCGGCAGTTGCACCATGCGCCCGGCGGCCGCCGGGGTCAGCGCCCGCGCGATGCGGGAGCGGGTGTACTCGCCGAGGTAGGTGAGCGTGTCGGTGCCCTCACCGATCCGCCGCAGCAGCTCGCGGGAGCCCGGCAGCTGCGCCCAGCCCGCCTCGTGGCCGTGGGTGGTGGCCACGATCCGGCGCGCGCCGGCCTTGCGCAGCGCGGGCGCCATCAGGCCGAGCGGCGCGGCCGCGCCGAACCACACCGAGGTACAGCCGTGTTCCCGCAGCAGGGCCGTCGCGCGACGGGTCACCTGGGGCGTCGGCAGCAGCATCGTCGTACGGTCCCGGACGACGGGGTACGGCTGCTCTGCGTCGAAGGCCGCCGTGGCCGCGACGCCGTCCGCGCTGCGCTTCCATGTCGACGCGTAGACGACGACCTTCTCCGGGTCGAGGCGGAGCGCCATGCTGTGCAGAAAGGCCTGGATGCCACCCGGACGGGGCGGAAAGTCGTTCGTGACGATCAGGGTCTTGTCCATCGGGTGCGACAGTACCGGGTGTGGCCGGTGACCCGGCGACTCACCGTCGTGGTCACGGGGCTCAGGCCAGGACGTCCTGTACGTATGCCCGCCACTTGGACGTGAAGTCCGACGCCGAGAGGTGGAGTTCGGTGCGCAGGGTGCGGTCGAGGCCCTCCGGCCCCTCCGGGGCCTTCGCCATCGCCCGGTAGAAGGCCGCCAAGCGGCCTTCACCCCACGTGTCGGCGATCATCCGGCAGGCCAGCCAGCCGCCCTCGTACGCGCGGTTCAGCCGGTCGGCGCCCGCGTCGAAGCCGAAGTCGGCGGCGGCCGGCAGCCGCTCCGGCAGCCGGCCGGCGGCCACCGCGCGGGTCAGTTCGGGCGCGGCGGCCCGCGGCGAGCGGTGCGCGGTGCGGTACGCGGTCCAGTCGGCGAACCCCTCGGAGAGCCACAGCGGGGTGGCGGCCGTCGTCACGGTACGGGTCGCGACGTGCGTGGTCTCGTGGGTGAGGACGACCCGGCGGCCGAGGTCGCTCAGCTCCCCGTACGCCTCGGGGTTCACGATGACCCGGTCCGCCGGGGCGCGGGCCGAGGCACCCGCCTCGCCCGTGGTGACGGCCGCGATCCCCTCGTACGCGGAGTCGTCCGGCGAGCCCAGCAGTTCGGCCATGCGGCGCACGGAGTCCGGCGCCTCGACCACCACCTCGCGCGACCAGCGGCCCGGCCAGGCGTCGGTGACGGCGGGCACCGCGGCGTCCGCGCGCCGGGCCAGCTCGCGCAGGCGCACTGCGGACTGGCCGGTGCCCAGCACCAGGCTGTGCTCGCCGCGCACCAGCCGGACCCGGCCCTGGTCCCACAGCTGGCGCGCCGTCCGTTTCCCGTCGGCCGCGCCGTCGGTGTCCGAGCTGAGCCGCCAGTGCCCGTCACGCCGGGTGAAGGTGAGGTACTGGACGGCGGTGACCGGCACGGTGTCGTACCCGGCGAGGCGGTAGCTCAGCCGGACCTCGGCGGCGATCCGGGGGCCGCCGCCCGTGGCACCGGGGAGCGGGAAGGCGCCGGTCCGCACGACGCGGTAGCGCCAGTCGGCGAGCGGCACGCCGCGCAGGTTCGCGAACATCCGCCGCTGCTGGTCGCGGAAGCCCTCGGCGCTCGGATCGACGGACTTCAGAAAAGCGTCGGCGTCGCCGTCGCGGACGGCGGCGGCGCGGGCGTCCAGCAGCCGCTGCACGGCCGCGGGCCCGGTCCGCTCGGTGGCCGGGCCCCCGCAGCCCGTGAGCACCGCCAGCAGCAGGGCCAGGCCGCCCGCCGCCCAGGTCACCGCCGAGTGCCGCCGGTACGGCCGCTGCTTTTCCGCCACGCGGCAAATCGTATGCGTGAGCGGATACGGACGGGCAACATCCGGCCGACGGTCACCGGATCGAGCGTGCGGCACAGCCGGGACGGCCGCCGCGGGAGATCAGACCCGGGTCACCCCGGCCACCGGCATCATCCCGACCGGGTCGTAGCGCACCTGCGCGCCCGGGTGCGGGGCGTGCACGACCTGTCCGTTGCCCACGTACATCCCGACGTGGCTGGCGTCCGAACGGTAGATGACGAGGTCGCCGGGGCGGGCCTGGGACAGCGGCACCTGGCGTCCGGCGTACCGCTGCGCCTGCGAGGTGCGTGGCAGCGAGACCCCGGCCCTGGCGTACGCCCACTGCATCAGCCCGGAGCAGTCGAAGGAGCTCGGCCCGGACGCGCCCCAGACGTACGGCGCGCCGACCGCGGACCGCGCGGCGGCCACCGCCAGCGAGGAGCGGCCGGAGAGCGCCGGCAGCTCGGGCGGCTCCGGGAGCGAGCCGGACCGCGGGCCGCGTGAGGCCCGGGTGTACTCCGCCCGGTCCCGCGCGGGCAGCGCGTCGAGCAGCCGCCGGGCGGCGGCGAGCTTACGCTCGACGGCGTGCTTGTGGCGGGCGACGGCGCGGCGGGACTCCTCCAGCCGGGCCAGCCGGCCGGCCGCCTCGCGGCGCTGCTTGTTCAGCACCCGCTCGGCGTCCACCAGGCTGTTCAGCCGCCCGGCATGTGCGGTGCCGAGCCGGTTCAGGATCTGGGCCTTGTCGAGGTAGTCGGCCGGGTGCGCGGAGAGCATCAGGGCGAGCGAGGGGTCCACGCCGCCGGAGCGGTACTGGGCGGCGGCCATCGCGCCGAGCCGGTCGTGCAGCCGGTTCACCCGCTCCTGGGCGCGGGCCGTGCGGTCCTGGAGCACGGTCACCTGGTCGCGCAGCTCGGCGGTGCGTTCCCTGGCGCCGTTGTACTTCTCGGTGGCCCGCTCGGCCTCGGCGTAGAGCGCGTCGACGCGCGAGGTGAGCTCCGCGCGGCCGGCGGTCCGGTCGGTGCCGGGGTCCGCGGCGGCGGGGACCGCGGTCAGTGCGGCGGTGGCCGCGGCCGCGGCCGACATCAGCGTGATCCGTGCCGGGCCCTGCGGACCGGCCTGCGAGGAACGGCGGTGGGACGCCACGTGAGGCCGCTCTCCCTTCCCGTGCAGCCCCTGCCGCCCGGGGCGGGCGGTCGGTGACCGGCGGCTGCGAGGGCAGACAGTAATCGCGCCGGTACATCCCGGCCAAAGACCCCGGACCCCGCACAAAAATCCGCCTCGACGTTGACCGTGCAGGTCACCGGCGAGGCGGTAAGTCAGCGGCTACTGCCGCAATTCGCCCGATCGGGCGGCGCGTCCGGGCGCTCTCCGGCGTGTCGGCACGCCCCGGTCACGCAGCGTCAGCCGCGTCCCGGCTCCGGAACCGCGAACGGCCGGACACGGAAGGTGTGTCCGGCCTCGCGAAGGCGTACCGCGTCAGACGCGGACGCCGTACATGAAGGGCATGTTGTCCATGGCCTCGAAACGCACCGCGGCGCCCGGCTTGGGCGCGTGCAGCACCTGGCCGTTGCCCGCGTACAGGCCGATGTGGTGCAGGTCGCTGTAGAAGAGCACCAGGTCGCCCGGCTTGAGCTGGTCACGGCCGATCTGGGTGCCGGCGGACGCCTGCGCCTGCGAGGTGCGCGGCAGCGACTGGCCGGCCTGCTGGTACGCCCAGGAGGTCAGGCCCGAGCAGTCGAAGGAGGAGGGGCCGGTGGCGCCCCAGACGTACGGCGATCCTATCTTCGTCTTCGCGGCCGCGAGGGCGGCGGCGGCACGCTGGGAGCTGGGGACGGCGCTGCCCAGGTCGACGCGGCTGTTGGCGCGGTTGGCGCGCTCCTCCTTCTTCTGGAGTTCGGCGCGCTCCTCCGCGGTGAGGGTGTTGAGCAGCTTCTGGGCCTTGCTGAGCTTGCCCTGGATCTCGTCCTTCTTGTCGCCCAGCGCCTTGCGGGTGTCGGCGAGGTCCTTGATCTTGTCCGCGGCCTCTTCGCGCTCCTGGGACAGGGTGCGCTGCTTGTCCGCGATGATCTTCAGCTGCGAGGCCTGCTTGCCGCTCAACTGGTCGAGCGTGGAGGCCTTTTCCAGATAGGTGTCCGGGTCACCGGAGAGGAAGAGCTGCACCGAGGGGTCGATGCTGCCGCTGCGGTACTGTCCCGAGGCCACGGCACCGATGCCCTTGCGGAGCTTGTTCAGCTCCTCCTGTCCGCGGGCGACCTTGTCCTGGAGGCGGTCGACCTCCTTCTGCAGCTTCTGCTGGTCCTCCTTGGCCCCGTTGTACTTCTCGGTGGCCTGCTCCGCCTGCTCGTAGAGCTTGTCGACCTCGGACTTGACTTCTTCCTTGGTCGGCTTCGGCGCGGCCTGGGCGGCCTGGGAGGAGAGGGCGACTGCCGCAGCGGCGGTCGCGGTGAACACGGTGACGCGCGTGCGGCTCGGCTGCTTGGGTCGACGGTGGGACGCCACGGGGGCGAGCTCCTTCTTCCTTCAGCCGCCTACCGGGTGGTGGGGGGAACTGGGGTCCCCGGCTCCGCGTGAACGCCGCGGACTCGGCGGTTCCTTCACTGTTCATCCCGGTTGGATGATCAACTGCATGAAGGTTCGAGGCCTGACCTTAGTAACCGAGTTGTGATCGCTTCAAATCTTCACGGGAAAAAAGTTGGTCACACGCGCATCCTTTACCAATAGCGCACCGCCTGTAGCAGGGAATTGACGCTCAGACACCGGGAAAAGGCAGCCGGAGTGTTCTATCCCACACGGCGCGCACAGCGCTCCACGCGCGCTCAGGTACGGGCAAGTCGCTTGAGGAGAAGGGCCGATGCGACGGGACGGGCCCCCGCCTTCGCCACTCCGTCGGCCACCTCGCGGTCGGTGGAGACCACCACGACCGGACGCCCCGGCGGTTCGGCCCGTACGAGCTGACGAATCAACTCATCGGCCGTTACGCCCGGTTTGCTGAAAAGAACCCTTACGCCCCGTGGTGGGGCGAGCAGCACCGGCGCCGCCAGCTCGGCACCGTCGAAGACGCACGTCATCTCCGCACCGGTCTGCGCGGCCAGTACGGCCAGGCCGCCCAGCAGCCGCAGCCGCTGCTTGTCCAGCGGCATCGTCGGATAGCCGGTCTTCGTGACGTTGTAGCCGTCCACCACGAGGTGGGCCTGGGGCAGCGCCAGGAGCTGGTCCAGCAACTGCGGATCCATGTCGGACAGCGCGCGGTTGGCGACGTCCTTCGGCGTCATCCGGCCCGGCTCCACCGCGTCGACCGTGTCGGCGGGGTGGACGTTGGCGGGCGGCAGCGCCAGTTCTCTGCGCAGCCCCTGAGCCGCGTCCAGCACGGTGTCCAGCAGCAGCCGGAGGCGCATGTCCTCCACGCTGCGCCCCTCGCGCGCGGCACGGCGGCCGGCCTCCAGCGCCGACTCCGCCTCCGCGACCCGGGCCTTCAGCCGGCGCATCTCGCTGTCGGCGGTCGCCTTCTCCGTGGCCGCCGCCGAGCGCAGCGACTCGGTCTCGGCCTCCGCCTTGCGCGCCGCGGCCTGGGCGCGCTTGACGTCGCTGAGCGCGCTGCGCAGCTTGCGCTGGAGCACGTCGTTCTCCTTGCGCGCCGCTTCGAGGTCGCCTCTGGCCTTGTCGGCCTCGGTACGGGCCGCCGCCCGTGCCTCGGCCAGCTCCTCCCGCAGCCGCGCGAGCTCCCGCTCGGCCTCCTCGTCGGCCCGCAGCTCGTCGGCGCGCCGGACCTCCTCGCCCGCAGCGGCGACCAGCTTCACCCAGCCCGGCGGGCGCAGAACGTACGCCGCCGCCGCGACGTCCTGCGGGTCGGCGGCGGCGGGCGGGGTGCCCTGCTGGAGGGCGTCGGCCAGTTCCCGCTGGGTCTCGCGGAGCCGGGCCGCGATCCGCTGCCGGAAGACCGGATCGCTCTCCAGGGCCGCGGCCATCGCGTTGCCCGCGAACTTCACCCGCCGGGAGGGCGTGAAGCGGGCGTACTGGCGCAGTGGTGGCGGGAGTTCGGCGACCGTCAGGCCGCCGAAGGACTCCGCGGTGAGCGCCACGACACGGCGCCGCACGCCCTCGGGCAGGGGACGGTCGAGCACTTCGTCGGCCGCACCGGCCTCCGGGTCGCGCTCTTCCCCCTCATGCCCTGCTGGACGCTCCACCACTGCTGCACCGCTCCGATCTCAGGCGTCCGCGCCGGGCCGGTCCACCAGCTCGATCTGGTCGACCGCGTTGCACCAGCGGCAGCGGACGGACTCGATGCTCTCACTGAGCACCTCGCGCTCCTCGACCTTGGGCTCACCGGCCAGGTCGAGGTGGACGTACTCCACCACCTTGGACCGGCGGGTCACGTCGAAACGCGTGAGGTTGCCGCACAGCGTGCAGCGCCACCGGGTTTCGGCCGTCGGCAGGGGAACAGCCATTCTCTCGTCCTCTTTCGTCAAGCGTCGTGCGGTCGTGCGGATTCACGCGGTGCGCCGTCGAACTGCGGAAGTACGGAAAGTACTGCCCGTAACCCTACGGCCTGGCGGCGGCCCGCCGCCGTCCGCGCCCGGCTGCCGGAACACGGCGAGGCACTCTGTCCCCTTTGTGGCTATTACGGCATGATCACTTCATGTCGGCCTCGCCCCCGTCCCTGCGCACCGTGTTCTCCCGTACGACCAACGTCCTCATCGGCATCTGCTGCGTGGTCTTCGTCATCGGCCCGGCGTCGGGGCTGAACGGGATACACGGCACGGGCGAATCGCTCCTGCAGGCACAGAGCGCGTACTTCGCCCGCTGGGGCGTCATCCCCCGCGACCTGTGGAGCGGCGACCCGAAGGCGCTGCTCACCCCGCTCACCGCGCTCTTCGTGCACGGCAGCTGGCTGCACCTGCTGGGCAACATGCTCTTCCTCTACGTCTTCGGGGGCATGGCCGAGGCCAGGACGGGCCGGCTGCACTTCGCGGTCTTCTACGTCCTGACCGGTTACGTGGCCCTGCTGGGCTACGCGGCGGCGCACGCCGATTCGGGCCAGACCCTGGTCGGCGCGTCCGGATCGATCTCCGGCGTGCTCGGCGCCTTCCTCTATCTCTTCCCCCGGGCGCGGGTGACCAGCCTCTTCCCGTTCCTCTTCTTCCTGCCGCTGCGCTTCCCTGCCTGGGCGGTGCTGCTCTTCTGGTTCGTGCTCCAGTGGCTGGCGGCGCAGCGCGCGGCGAGCGGCCCCGGCGTCGCCTACCTGGCCCACGTCGTGGGCTTCCTGCTGGGCTTCGGGTACGCCTGGGTCCGCTACCGCGTACCGGACGCTCCACCGCAGGCCGCGCCGGGGCTCCCCGGTAGGGTGGGGCCCACAGAACGGCCGACCGAGGGAGAGAGCCAACCGTGATCACTTCGATCGTGCTCATCAAGACCAGCGTGGACCAGATCCCGGAGATCGCCGAGAAGATCGCGGCCCTCGACGGCGTCAGCGAGGTCTACTCGGTCACCGGCGCGCACGACCTGATCGCGATGGTCCGGGTGGCCGAGCACGACGAGCTGGCCGACGTCATCCCCGGCCGGATCAGCAAGGTCCCCGGCGTCGCCTCCACCGAGACCCACATCGCGTTCCGCACGTACTCTCAGCACGACCTGGAAGCGGCGTTCGCGATCGGGCTGGACGCCTGACGCGCAACGCCGCGGCGGGGCCCCGCAGGGACCCCGCCGTCCGTCGTCCGTGGTCTCAGACCGCCGCGCCGCGGTCCGGGACGCAGCGCCCCTCCTCGGTCCGGTAGGACCACCGCGCGCCCTCGGTGACGAGTTCCTTGACCGCCCGTACGAACCGCTCCACGTGCTCATCGGGCGTCCCCGCCCCGAAGCTCACCCGGATGGCGTTCAGCGACCGCTCCCCCGGCCGGGCGTCCGGCGCGCCGCACTCCCCCGGGTCCTGCGGGTCGCTGCCCAGCAGGGTCCGCACGAGCGGGTGGGCGCAGAAGAGTCCGTCCCGTACGCCGATGCCGTACTCCGCGGACAGCGCGGCAGCGAAGTGCGAGCTGTTCCAGCCCTCGACGACGAAGGACAGCACGCCCACCCGGGCGGCGTCGTCGCCGAAGAGCGAGAGCACCTTCACCTGCGCCACCTCGGCCAACCCGGCCCGCACCTTCGCGATCAGCTGCCGCTCCCGCGCGACCAGCGCGTCGAAGCCCGCCTCGGTCAGCGCCTTGCAGGCGGAGGCGATCGCGTACACGCCGATCACGTTCGGGGAACCGGCCTCATGGCGGGCGGCCGTGGTGTGCCACTCGACCGCCACTCCCCCGTCCTCCCGGCGCGCGACCGTACGGCTTGCGCCGCCGCCGGCCAGGTACGGCTCGGCCGCCTGCAGCCAGTCGGCGCGGCCGGCCAGCACGCCGGCCCCGAAGGGCGCGTAGAGCTTGTGGCCGGAGAAGGCCACCCAGTCCACGTCCAGGCCGGCGATGTCGACGGGGTGGTGCGGGGCGAGCTGGGCCGCGTCCAGGACGATCCGCGCGCCGTGCGCGTGGGCCGCGGCCGCCAGTTCACGTACCGGCCACAGCTCACCGGTCACGTTCGACGCGCCGGTCACGCACACCAGGGCCGGGCCGTAGGGCTCACGCGTGGCGAGCGCCTTCTCCAGCGTGTCGACCGCCTGCCGCGGGGAGCTCGGCGCGTCGAGATAGGTGACGGTCAGATCGTCCCGCTGCTCCCAGGGCAGCAGCGACGCGTGGTGCTCGGTCTCGAAGACGAACACCCGGGTGCCCGCGGGGAGCACGCCCGCCAGCAGGTTGAGCGAGTCGGTCGTGGACCGGGTGAAGACCACCTGGTCCGCCTCGCGGCACCCCAGGAACTCCGCGACCGTCTTCCGGCTGTTCTCGAAGAGGTCGGTGGAGAGCTGGGAGAGGTACCCGGCGCCGCGGTGCACGCTGCCGTAGTACGGCGCGTACGCGGCCACGTCGTCCCACACCCGTTGCAGGGCCGGGGCGCTGGCGGCGTAGTCCAGCGCGGCGTAGGTGACCTCGCCGCCGGTGACGAGCGGGACGCGCACGTCACGGCCGAGGACCGGCAGCGGCGCGGCGGCGGTGCAGGCGGGGTCGGCGTCGGCGGAGGGGATGGCGGTTTCAGCGCGCACGGACATGGCGGAGTCTCCCGGAGGCGTAAAACCGTACGAACGTACGGAGTAGGCGAATGACACGCACGGGGCGTGGAAGGAACCCGCGGGCGCGCACATGAACCTCGTACGACGCGTACAGAGGGGCGCCACAGGCGGGGTGTGGGAAAAAGGGGCCGACCGGCCCTATCGCATTCGCTGCATCACGGAAGAGCTCCCTCGATAACCAGGATCCCTGGCGAGGGATCCGCGCTTGCCGCGGGCCTTGCTGCCTGCGGCCTGGTCATCACCCGGGGCACCCCGCCACGGACGGAGGGTTGCCGGACAGCAAGCCGGGGCCTGATCGCTGTCACTCGTGACCTGGCGAGAATCATGCCACATGATCGCGGAGCCGCAAGGGGCGTCCGGGATGCGGACACCCCTCGGCCGCCGGGGAGGGTCGTCTCCCCGTTGCCGGGTGCGGCGCCGTTGCGGCTTGTCGCGCAGTTCCCCGCGCCCTTAGCGGGGCGCGGGGTCGCCTGCGCCTCCGGGTTACGCCTGCGAGACGGTCACCCAGCGCTCCAGGACGCGCTGGGCCGACCCGGAATCGATCGCTTCGGCGGCCCGGGCGATCCCGGCCGCGATCTGCTCCGTGAGCGGCGCGTCCGTCGGCTCCAGCGCGACCAGCGCCGCCGCCGAGTTCAGCAGTACCGCGTCCCGTACCGGGCCCGTCTCACCAGCCAGCAGACGGCGCGCGACGTCCGCGTTGTAGGAGGCGTCCGCACCGCGCAGCGCCTCTACGGGGACCAGGCCGATGCCCACGTCCCGCGGGTCGAAGGACTCCTCGCGGACCGCGCCGTCGCGCACCACCCAGACCCGGGAGGTGGTGGTCGTCGTCAGCTCGTCGAGGCCGTCGTCACCGCGGAAGACCAGGGACGAGTGCCCGCGCTCGGCGAAGACGCCGGCGACGATGGGCGCCATCCTGGCGTCGGCCACCCCGACCGCCTGGGACCGGACCCGGGCCGGGTTGGTGAGCGGACCGAGGAAGTTGAAGACGGTCCGGATCCCCAGCTGGCCGCGCGCCGCACCCACGTGCCGCAGCGCCGGGTGGAACTTCACCGCGAAGCAGAAGGTGATGCCCGCCTCCTCGGCGACCTCCACCACCCGGCGCGGCGTCAGGTCCAGGTTCACGCCCAGCTTCTCCAGGACGTCGGACGCGCCGCTGGCCGAGGACGCGGCGCGGTTGCCGTGCTTGACGACCTTCGCGCCCGTGCCGGCGACCACGACCGAGGACATCGTGGAGATGTTGACGGTCTTGGCGCCGTCGCCGCCGGTCCCGACGATGTCCACGCTGGGGCCCGGTACCTCGATGAGGTTGGCGTGCTCGTACATCGCGCGGACCAGTCCGGAGATCTCCGCGACGGTCTCGCCCTTGGCGCGCAGGGCCACCGCGAAGCCGGCGATCTGCGCGTCGCTGGCCTCGCCGCGCATGATCCGGTCCATCGCCCACTCGGTGGAGTCGGCGGAGAGGTCACGGCCTTCGAGGAGGGCGTTCAGCACGCCCGGCCAGGTGCGGGCCGCCACGCTGCCGCCGCCATCCGGGGTCACAACGTTCATGGTCCACACTCCTGGTTCGTCCCAACTGCTTCGGTCGAGCCTATCGGGCCCGGTGCAACGCCGGAGGGCCCTGTCCGGTGCTCGGACAGGGCCCTCTGGGTGGCGTTCTTTGCTACGTGCTCGGGGTCGGCCCGGTGTGCAGACCTGGCCCCGTGGAGATCAGTGGTGGCCGTGGCCGCTGGTGATCTCCTGGTACTCCTCCACCGTCGGCTTCGGAATGTAGTTGTCCTCGCCGTAGTAGCTCTTGGAGAGCTTGGCGCGCAGCTTCTGCGAGCGCTTGATCTTGCGCTTGACGCCGTTCTCGTCGACCTCGGGGCCGATCTCGAGCGGCTTGGGCTGCTCGTGCTGGGTGAGGGCGTGCAGCTGCTCCTGGCTGAGCGGCTCGTGCACCTCGATGAACTCACCGTGCGGCAGCCGCTTGATGATGCCGGACTCGCGTCCGTGCAGCACCTTGTCGCGGTCGCGCCGCTGCAGACCCATGCAGATCCGCTTGGTGACGATGAAGCCGAGCACCGGGCCGACGAAGAACGCGATCCGGACGAACCAGGTGATCGAGTTGATCGACAGGTGGAAGTGGGTGGCCCACAGGTCGTTGCCACCACCGACCAGCATCACCAGGTACGCGATCAGCCAGGCCACACCGAAGCCGGTACGGGTCGGGGCGTTGCGCGGGCGGTCCAGCAGGTGGTGCTCACGCTTGTCGCCGGTGACCCAGGACTCGATGAAGGGGTAGACCGCGATGGCCGCCAGGACCAGCGGGAAGATGATGATCGGGATCAGCACACCGAAGTTGACGGTGTAGTGACCGGCGATGGTCCACTCCCAGCCGGGCATGACACGGACGAGACCCTCGGCGAAGCCCATGTACCAGTCGGGCTGGGCGCCGGTGGACACCTGGTCCGGACGGTACGGACCGATGGCCCACACCGGGTTGATGGTGGCGATCGCGGCGATCACCGAGATCACACCGAAGACCAGGAAGAAGAAGCCTCCGGCCTTGGCCATGTAGACCGGCAGCAGCGGCATGCCGACCACGTTCTTCTCGGTCTTGCCGGCACCCGGGAACTGGGTGTGCTTGTGGTAGAAGACCAGGATCAGGTGCGCCACCAGCAGGCCGAGCATGATGCCCGGCAGCAGCAGCACGTGGATCGAGAAGAACCGCGGAATGATGTCGTGGCCGGGGAACTCCCCGCCGAAGATGAACATCTGCAGGTACGAGCCGATCAGCGGCATCGCCAGGATGACACCCTCGATGAACCGGACACCGGTACCGGACAGCAGGTCGTCCGGGAGCGAGTAGCCGGTGAAGCCGGTGAACATGCCGAGCACCAGCAGCAGGAAGCCGAACAGCCAGTTGACCTCGCGCGGCTTGCGGAAGGCGCCGGTGAAGAACACCCGCATCATGTGGACCATCATGCCGGCGACGAACACCAGCGCGGCCCAGTGGTGGATCTGCCGGATCAGCAGGCCGCCGCGGACGTCGAAGCTGATGTCCAGCGTCGACTCGAAGGCCTGCGTCATCCGGATGCCGTGCATGGGCACGTAGGAGCCGTGGTAGACGACCTCGGCCATGCTCGGGTGGAAGAACAGCGTCAGGTAGACGCCGGTCAGGATGATGATGATGAAGCTGTAGAGGCAGATCTCACCCAGCATGAAGGACCAGTGGTCCGGGAAGATCTTGCGCATGTTGGACTTGGCGAGGCTGTAGATGCCCAGCCGGCCGTCCGCCCAGTCGGCGATCCGCTCGCCCCGCGGCGCCTGGCCGCGGCGCGCGTTGGTCGCGCTCGTCTCGTTACTCATCCGCGCTCCCAGAAGCTCGGGCCGACGGGCTCCGCGAAGTCGCTGACGGCTTCGAGGTAGCCGTCCTTCACCGTGATGTTCAGCTGCGGCAGGGCGTGGCCGGCCGGACCGAAGATCACGCGGCCACCGTCGGAAAGGTCGAAGGTGGACTGGTGGCAGGGGCAGAGCACGTGGTGCGTCTGCTGCTCGTACAGGGAGATCGGGCAACCGACGTGGGTGCAGATCTTCGAGTACGCCACGATGCCCTCGTGCGACCACTCAAGTTCCTGCTTGTCCTTGATGTTCTGCGGCTGGATCCGCACGAGCATCAGGGCGTCCTTGGCGATCTTCTGGTTGAACTCGTGGTCGTCCTCCTCCAGGCCCTCGGGCTTGGCGAAGGTCAGCGAGCCGACCGCGATGTCCTCAGGACGCAGCGGGAGGTTGGTGGACTGGTTGACCAGGCGGACGCCCTTCTTCCAGCCCGTGGTGCGGAGCTTCTTCTCCGGCAGCGGGCCCAGGTCGCGCAGCAGCACCACACCGGACAGCGGCACCAGGGCCAGCGCGCCGAACATGGTGTTGCGGATCAGCTTGCGGCGGCCCATGCCGGACTCCGCGGCGCCTTCCCGGAAGTCGGCCATGACCTTGGCCTTGACCTCGGGCTCGGCCTCGATCGGGTGCCGCTCCTGGGCGACCTCCACGTCCGACATCAGCGTGCGGGCCCAGTGGACCGCGCCGGCGCCGATGCAGAACAGCGCCACGCCGAGCGTCAGGCCCAGCGCGAAGTTCAGCGCGCTGATGTGGCCGAGCGGCCAGACGTAGATGATCTTGTCGATCGGGAAGATCACGTACGAGGCGATGAAGCCGATCGTCGCGAGCATCGACACCGTGAAGAGCAGCGCCACGGTGCGCTCGGAGCGCTTGGCCGCCCTTTCGTCGATGTCCTGGATGCGGTGCTCGTGGGGCGGCAGCCCCGGGTCGGCGAAGGGGTTGTCCTTCGTCGCCACGGCACCGTGAGCGTCGTCCCGCCCACTGGGAAGGTTCTCTTCTGGCACGTCTGCGTGTCGTCCAGTCTCACTCATGACTTCTTGGCCTTCGTAGTCCGGGCTGCGACCCAGATGGCGACCGCGACCAGCGCGCCCAGGCCGAAGATGTAACCGAAGAGGCCCTCACTGACCGGGCCGAGACCACCGAGGTCCATGCCGCCAGGGCTCGCGGTCTTGTCGCCGTTGACCTCACCGAGGTACGCGACGATGTCCTTCTTGTTGGCCTTGGAGAGGGAGCCGTCACCGAACGAAGGCATGTTCTGCGGGCCGGTCTCCATGGCCTCGTAGATGTGCTTCGGGTCGACCCCGTCGAGCGACGGTGCGAACTTGCCGTTGGTCAGGGCGCCGCCCTTACCGGTGAAGTTGTGGCACTGGGCACAGTTGGTACGGAAGAGCTCACCGCCCTTGCCGATGTCGGCCCCGTCCTTGCTGTAGTCGCTCTTGCTGGGCACGGACGGACCGGCGCCGAGCGACGCGACGTACGCCGCCAGCTGGTCGATCTCGGCCTGGCTGTAGATGTTCTTCTTCCGCGGCACCTGAGCGCCCGGCTGCTGCGCCGGCATACGGCCGGTGCCGACCTGGAAGTCGACGGCGGCAGCGCCCACGCCGACCAGGCTCGGGCCGTCGGAGGTGCCCTGACCGCCGGTGCCGTGGCAGCTGGCGCAGCCCACGGCGAAGAGCTTCTTGCCCTCCTTGATGGCAAGAGACTGGGCGGTGTCATCGGCCTGAGCCTTGTCCGCCGGCGCGAACGCGGCGTACAGCCCCCCAGTGACCGCCAGCGCGAAGAGTAGGACGACGAGCGCCGCCAGCGGATGGCGCCGTCGTGCGGAGAGCTTTTTCACGGATTACCCCGGTGTCAGGATCTTCTGCGTCGATGCTTCTGGTCTGTGTCTGTCTGAACTGCGGGTCCGGTCGGGACCGGACTACCTACTTGATCAGGTAGATCGTGGCGAAGAGGCCGATCCAGACGACATCGACGAAGTGCCAGTAGTAGGACACGACGATGGCCGCGGTGGCCTGTTCGTGGGTGAACCTCTTGGCCGCGTACGTCCTGCCCAGGACCAGCAGGAAGGCGATCAGACCGCCTGTCACGTGCAGTCCGTGGAAGCCGGTGGTCAGGTAGAACACCGAGCCGTACGGGCCGGACGAGAGCGAGAGCCCCTCGTGCTTGACCAGCTCCGTGTACTCGTAGACCTGACCGCCGATGAAGATCGCACCCATGATGAAGGTGACCACGAACCAGGCCCGGAGCTTCTTGACATCGCCGCGCTCGGCCGCAAAAACACCGAGCTGGCACGTCAGGGAGCTGAGCACCAGGATCGTGGTGTTCGTCGCGGAGAACGGAAGATTCAGCGCATCGGCGGATTCCTTCCAGTAATCAGCTCCGGTCACCGATCGGAGGGTGAAGTACATCGCGAAGAGGGCCGCGAAGAACATCAGCTCGGAACTCAGCCAGATGATGGTTCCGACGCTGGTGAGGTTCGGCCGATTGACCGACGGGTGCGCGTGCCCGGTTTCTACTGCTGTTGCTGTCGCCACGACCGACATTATGTCGGTCGCTTATCTTGCGCTCACTCCGGGGGGTGCCGTTCGGTGTGTCAAGGGGGTGTGCCCTGGCCATACGGTCCAGCGCGGGGGTCCCCCGAAGGGGGGAAGCAGACGTTCCGCGCCCCCCTGACGCCCCCGCTCCGACCAGTCCTGACGGGCCGTCGGGCAGATCTTCGTCCGGTACGGACCCTCCTGCGCGGGCCCTTCCGGGCAGTAGCATCCGCTGAACGGGAACCGGCCCCCGAGGTGCTCCCGTGAACGGTGCTCCCCAAAAGCGTGGAGGAACGATGCAGGCGACTGCCACGGTGCTGGTCTACAGCGACGACTCGGGCACCCGCGAGCAGGTACGCCTCGCGGCCGGCCGGCGCCCCGCCGCCGACGTGCCGCAGGTGGAGATTGTGGAGTGCGCGACACTCCCGGCCGTCCTCGCGGCCCTGGAGCAGGGCGGCATCGACGCCTGCGTCCTGGACGGCGAGACCGCGCCGGCCGGTGGCATGGGCGTGTGCCGGCAGATCAAGGACGAGATCTTCCACTGCCCGCCGGTGCTGCTGCTGATCGGCCGCCCCCAGGACTCCTGGCTGGCGACCTGGAGCCGGGCCGACGCCGCGGTGACCCATCCGGTCGACCCGGTGGCGTTCGCCGACGCGCTGGCGGGGCTGCTGCGCCGCCGCCTGCTCACAGAGGCCTGAGAGCGGGTGCCATAGCCCCGGCTCCGACACCGGCACGCAGACGTACAGCGCCTCGCCCGGACCCCGATGTCCGGACGAGGCGCTGTGTGCCGTTCTGCGGCCCTCGCGTGTCTTTCTGCGGCCCGCTCAGACCTGCGGGCGCAGCCGGGCCGCTGCGGCGGGCCCGGAGGCCTTCTCGCCGCTCCCCGCGCCGCTCAGCCGGCCGCCGAGAGCGCTGCCGGCGCGCCACTTGTCCCACGGCATGTTCCAGTCGCCGAACCCGTTGTCGAACGGAGTCATGGCGTCACCCTTGCTGTTGACCACCTCGACCAGGTCGCCGACGCGTACGTGGCCGAAGAACCAGCGGGCGTCGGCGGTGGACATGCCGGTGCAGCCGTGGCTGACGTTGGCGGCGCCCTGCGAACCCACGGACCAGGGCGCGGCGTGGACGTACTCGCCGCTCCAGGTCACCCGGGTGGCCCAGTGGACCGGCAGGTTGTAGGACTCCGAACTGCCGCGCGCAATGCCCACGGTGTTGCTGTTCATCCGGACGAAGGCCTCCTTGCCCAGCACGACCTTGATGCCGTTGCGGGTGTCGAAGCCGGGTTTGCCGGTGGTGACGGGCAGGGTCTTGATCACCTTGCCGTTGCGCCGGACGGTCATCCGGTGCGCGGCGGCGTCGGTGAGCGCCTCGACCCGGTCGCCGGTGCGGATCCGCACCGGCTTCGCGGGCCCGCCGTACAGGCCCTTGGCGACCTTCAGGCCCTGGAGGTTGCTGTACGCCTCGACGGTGGCGTGCGTGGGCCAGTACGTGCGCGGGCGGTAGTGCAGCGTCCTGTCGTCCGCCCAGTGCCAGGAACCCACCACGCGCGGGTTGCTGTCGACCTTCAGGGCGCCTTCCACGAGGGCCTTGGCGCGCGCGCCGCGCACCGGGCGGCTGAGCTCGGCGGTGAGCGGCTGGCCGACGCCGTACGTGCCGCTGTCGGGTCCGAAGGTGACCCGCAGCCGCCGGTCGCCGTTGCCCTCGGTCTCCACATGGAGGACCTTGCGGCCCGGTGCGCCGTCGCTGTCCTCGGTGCTCACCCGCACGGTGTAGCGGGTGCCGGCGGCGAGCGGCACGGTGCTGCGCCAGCGCGTGCCGTCGGCGGTCAGCCGGCCGCGGACGTAGCGTCCGGCGGCGTCCGTCGCGGTGACGTCGGTGATCCGCGCCTCGTCGCCCTTGGTGGTGACTTCCAGCGGTGCGTCGGGATCGGCCTTCTGCTCGCCCGCCGGGGCGTTGGCCGCGATCTGGCCGGCCGCGTCGTAGGGCTGGGCGGCGAGCGGATCCGACGACGCCCCGCCGCACCCGGTGGCCCCCGCCGCCAGCGGCAGCAGCAGGAGCGCCGAGCTGAGCACCGTCCGGGATCGTGGCATATGGCTCATGGACACAAAGTAGGAAGAGCCACGCCGGTGCGGCGCGTTGAAGGACTGCAAATGGGTCGGGCCCGGTCACTCCGTGGAGTGACCGGGCCCGACCCGTCCGTTCGATGCCGCGCTTACTGCGTGCGGTTCTCGCCCCGGTAGTACTCGAACACCCAGCCGAACAGGCCGACGAGGATGATCGGAGCGGAGAAGTACAGCAGCCACCAGCCGAAGACGACGCCCAGGAAGGCGAACGCACCGCCGATGCCCAGCGAGAGCGGCTGCCAGCTGTGCGGGCTGAAGAAGCCCACCTCACCGGCGTCGTCCGCGACGTCCGCGTCCTTGCGGTCCTGCGCACCCGCGTCCACCCGCCGGGCCGTGAAGGCCAGGTAGTAGCCGATCATGATGCAGAGACCGAACGCCAGGAACAGCGCGGTGGTGCCCGCCGGCTCCTTCGACCAGACGCCGTAGACGATCGCCATGGCGAGGACGAAGACGGAGAGCCAGATGAACATCTTGCCCTGGATCTTCACTTGCCGGCCTCCTTCGTGCCGCCCATGAGCGCCGTGTCCTTCTGACCGTCGTTCTCGAGCGCGTCGAGCGCGGCGATCTCAGGGTGGTGCAGGTCGAACGCCGGGGATTCCGAGCGGATACGCGGCAGCGTGAGGAAGTTGTGCCGCGGCGGCGGGCAGGAGGTCGCCCACTCCAGCGAGCGGCCGTAGCCCCACGGGTCGTCGACCTCGATCTTCTTGCCGTACTTCGCCGTCTTCCAGACGTTGTACATGAACGGCAGCATCGACAGGCCCAGCAGGAAGGAGCTGATCGTCGAGATCGTGTTCAGGGCGGTGAAGCCGTCGGCCGCCAGGTAGTCGGCGTAACGGCGCGGCATGCCCTCGGCGCCCAGCCAGTGCTGGACCAGGAAGGTGCCGTGGAAGCCGATGAACAGCGTCCAGAACGTGATCTTGCCGAGCCGCTCGTCCAGCATCTTGCCGGTGAACTTCGGCCACCAGAAGTGGAAGCCGGCGAACATCGCGAAGACGACCGTACCGAAGACGACGTAGTGGAAGTGCGCCACGACGAAGTACGAGTCGGAGATGTGGAAGTCCAGCGGCGGCGAGGCCAGGATGACGCCGGTCAGACCACCGAAGGTGAAGGTGATCAGGAAGCCGACCGCCCAGAGCATCGGGGTCTCGAAGGACAGCGAGCCCTTCCACATCGTGCCGATCCAGTTGAAGAACTTCACACCGGTCGGAACCGCGATGAGGAACGTCATGAAGGAGAAGAACGGCAGCAGTACGCCGCCCGTGACGTACATGTGGTGCGCCCACACGGTCACCGACAGACCCGCGATCGAAATCGTCGCCGCGATCAGGCCGATGTAACCGAACATCGGCTTCCGCGAGAAGACCGGAATGACCTCGGAAATGATGCCGAAGAACGGCAGCGCGATGATGTACACCTCTGGGTGTCCGAAGAACCAGAAGAGGTGCTGCCAGAGCAATGCGCCACCATTTGCCGCATCGAACACATGCGCACCGAACTTACGGTCCGCCTCCAGGGCGAACAGCGCGGCGGCCAGCACCGGGAAGGCCAGCAGGACCAGCACACCGGTCAGCAGGACGTTCCACGTGAAGATCGGCATGCGGAACATCGTCATGCCGGGCGCGCGCATGCAGATGATCGTGGTGATGAAGTTGACCGAGCCGAGGATCGTGCCGAAGCCGGAGAAGGCCAGACCCATGATCCACATGTCGGCGCCGACACCCGGCGAACGGACCGCGTCCGACAGCGGGGAGTAGGCGAACCAGCCGAAGTCGGCCGCACCCTGCGGGGTGAGGAAGCCGGCCACCGCGATCAGCGAGCCGAAGAGGTACAGCCAGTACGCGAACATGTTCAGCCGCGGGAACGCCACGTCGGGCGCGCCGATCTGCAGCGGCATGATCCAGTTCGCGAACCCGGAGAACAGCGGCGTCGCGAACATCAGCAGCATGATCGTGCCGTGCATCGTGAACGCCTGGTTGAACTGCTCGTTCGACATGATCTGCGTGCCGGGACGAGCCAGCTCGGCGCGCATGAAGAGCGCCATCAGGCCGCCGATGCAGAAGAAGGCGAACGACGTCACCAGATAGAGCGTGCCGATCGTCTTGTGGTCGGTGGTCGTCAGCCACTTCACCACGACGTTGCCGGGTTGCTTCCTGCGTACGGGTGGTGCTGCCGAGGCCGATGCGGCGGCGGCACCCTGAGGTTCGTTGAGGATGCTCACTTGTTCTTGGTCTCCGCGTTCCTGGCGTGGTCGGTCTGCTCGATACCGGCCGGCAGGTAACCGTTCTGGCCCTTCTTCGCCAGGTCCTTCAGGTGCTCCTGGTACCGCTCGGGAGACACGACCTTGACGTTGAAGAGCATCCGGGAGTGGTCAACGCCGCAGAGCTCGGCGCACTTGCCCATGAAGGTGCCCTCCTTGTTCGGAGTCACCTCGAAGACGTTCGTGTGACCCGGGATGACGTCCTGCTTCATCAGGAACGGCACCACCCAGAAGGAGTGGATGACATCACGCGAGGTCAGGATGAACTGGACGGTCTCGCCCTTGGGCAGCCACAGCGTGGGGCCGGGGTTGCCGTTCTGCGGGTTCCGCTCGCCCGGCGTGCCCTGTTCGTAGACGCCCTCGGCACCCGCGGGAGCCGACTTCTTCCACTTGTCCGGGATCGCGGAGAGCTCCTTGGAGTTGACCGCCGAATTCGACTTGTCGCCGTCGACGTCCTCCATGTAGTTGAACGCCCAGCTCCACTGGAAGCCCACGACGTTCACGACGTGGTCCGGCTTCTTGGAAGTCTTCAGGAGTTCGTTCTCATCGCGCGCGGTGAAATAGAACAGCACCGCGATGATGATGAACGGGACGATGGTGTACAACGCCTCGATCGGCATGTTGTACCGGGTCTGTGCGGGGACCTCCACCTTGGTCCGGCTGCGGCGGTGGAAGATCCAGCTCCAGATGATCAGGCCCCACACCAGCACGCCCGTTGCGAGGGCGGCGGCCCAGGAGCCCTGCCAAAGGGAGAGGATCCGCGGCGCCTCGTCCGTGACGGGCGTTGGCATGCCGAGGCGGGGGAAGTCCTTGTATGTGCAACCGGTCGCGGTCGCCAGGACCAGGCCCGCAGCCAGCACCTGCGGCAGCTTCCGCCGCATCGGGCGCCGCGACGAGCGGTCGGAGCCGTTGGGACTCACGTAGCGCCTTCCCGAGAGTCTCGCCCGCAATGACCGGCTGCGGCCGTCTCAGCTGGTCGGTCGCCGGCCCGTCACGGGCAGGGGTTTGGATGTTTATGCGGACCAAACCCTACTGGACGCTATTTGGCGTCGCGCGGGGAGGGTGCCCAACGCGGCGCGTCACCCCCCGAAGGGGTGGCACTCCCCTCCCGGCGGGCCCCCACGGCAACCGGATTCCCCGCTTCCCCCCGGCATCTGACGCCGCGCCCGGCCCGCCGGACACCGCCCCGGCCCGGCCCGCTCCGCCCGACGGGCCCCGGTCCGAACGCGTTAGCGTTTTGCCGTGCCCTACTTCGATGCCGCGTCCTCCGCTCCCCTGCACCCGGTCGCCCGCGAGGCGCTGCTCGCCGCCCTGGACGAGGGCTGGGCCGACCCGGCCCGGCTGTACCGGGAGGGACGGCGCGCCCGGCTGCTGCTGGACGCCGCGCGTGAGACGGCGGCGGAGGCGGTCGGCTGCCGCCCCGACGAGCTGGTGATCACTCCGTCCGGCACCCGCGCGGTGCACACGGGCGTGGCGGGCGCGCTGGCGGGACGCCGGCGTGTCGGCAGCCGCCTGGTCCACTCCGCCGTCGAGCATTCCTCCGTACTGCACGCGGCGGAGGCGCACGAGGCGGCCGGCGGCACCGTGGCCGTGGTGGGCTGCGACCGTACCGGCCGGGTGGCCGCCGGGGAGTTCGCGGCGGCGCTCTCCCCGGACACCGCGCTGGCCGTCCTGCAGTCCGCCAACCACGAGGTGGGCACCGAACAGCCGGTGGCCGAGGCGGCCGAGGCGTGCCGCGAGGCGGGCGTGCCGCTGCTGGTGGACGCCGCCCAGTCGCTCGCCTGGGGCCCGGTCGAGGGCGCCTGGTCGCTGCTGACGGGCAGCGCGCACAAGTGGGGCGGCCCGGCCGGGGTGGGGCTGCTGGCGGTGCGCAAGGGCACCCGCTTCGCGCACCAGGGACCGGCCGACGAGCGTGAGTCGGGGCGCGCGCCCGGCTTCGAGAACATCCCGGCGGTGGTGGCGGCGGCCGCTTCGCTGCGTGCCGTGCGCGCGGAGGCGGCGGCCGAGGCGGCGCGGCTGCGCGGCCTGGTGGACCGGATCCGCTCGCGGGTGCCGGAGCTGGTGCCGGACGTGGCGGTGGTCGGCGACCCGGTCCGGCGGCTGCCGCACCTGGTGACCTTCTCCTGCCTGTACGTCGACGGGGAGACGCTGCTGCACGCGCTGGACCGGGCGGGCTTCTCCGTCTCCTCCGGCTCCTCCTGCACCTCCAGCACGCTGACGCCCAGCCACGTCCTGAAGGCGATGGGCGTGCTCTCCGAGGGCAACGTGCGGGTGTCGCTGCCGGCCGGGACCGCCGAGGCGGACGTGGACCGCTTCCTGGCGGTGCTGCCGGACGCGGTGGCCGGCATACGGGAACAGCTGGGCGCGCCGGCGCGGCCCGCGCGGGCTCCGGAGGGCGCGGCCGGTGAGGTCGTCGTGGACGCGCTCGGCGCCCGCTGCCCGGTGCCGGTGATCGAGCTGGCCAAGGCGGTCGCGGAGGTGCCGGTCGGCACGACGGTGACGGTGCTGTCCGACGACGAGGTGGCGGCGCTGGACATCCCCGCGTGGTGCTGGACGCAGGGCCAGGAGTACCTGGGGGAAGCCCCGGAGCCCCGGGAGCGCGGCGCCGCGTACGTGGTGCGGCGCCGCGTCTAGGCCGTGCCGGACCTCAGTCCAGGTGCTGCTGGATCTCGGCGGCGGCCTCGTGGCCGTACGCCTTGGTGAAGCGGTCCAGGAAGTGACTGCGGCGCAGCTCGTACTCCTGGGTGCCGACCGTCTCGATGACGAGGGTCGCCAGCATGCAGCCGACCTGCGCGGCGCGCTCCAGGGACACGCCCCAGGCGAGGCCGGAGAGGAAGCCGGCGCGGAAGGCGTCGCCGACGCCGGTCGGGTCGGCCTTGGCGTTCTCCTCGGGGACGCCGACCTCGATGACCGGCTCGCCCTCCCGCTCGATGCGGACGCCGCTGGCCCCGAGGGTGGTGACGCGGGTGCCGACCTTGCCGAGGATCTCCTCGTCGGTCCAGCCGGTCTTGGACTCGATGAGGCCCTTCTCGTACTCGTTGGAGAAGAGGTAGGCAGCGCCGTCCATGAGGGTGCGGATGTCGTCGCCGTCCATGCGGGCGATCTGCTGCGAGAAGTCGGCCGCGAAGGGGATGGACCGGGAGCGGCACTCCTCGGTGTGGCGGATCATCGCCTCGGGGTCGTCGGCGCCGATCAGGACCAGGTCCAGGCCGCCCACGCGCTCGGCGACGTGCTGCAGCTCGATCAGCCGGGCCTCGCTCATCGCACCGGTGTAGAAGGAGCCGATCTGGTTGTGGTCCGCGTCGGTGGTGCACACGAAGCGGGCGGTGTGCAGCACCTCGGAGATCCGGACGGAGGCGGTGTCGACGCCGTGCCGGTCCAGCCAGGCGCGGTACTCGCCGAAGTCGTTGCCGGCGGCGCCGACCAGGATCGGCGCGGTGCCGAGCTGGCCCATGCCGAAGCAGATGTTCGCGGCGACGCCACCGCGCCGCACGTCGAGCTGGTCGACGAGGAAGGAGAGGGAGACCGTGTGGAGCTGGTCGGCGACCAGCTGGTCGGCGAAGCGTCCGGGGAAGGTCATCAGGTGGTCGGTGGCGATGGAGCCGGTGACTGCGATACGCACGGCGATTCGCTCCTGCGGGGAGGCGTGGGGCGGTGACGGACGTGACCCAACGCTACCGGTTCGGGACGACCCTTCCGACCTGGCGAAACTACCAGATAGTAGGTCTTCTTCCGCGGGGCGAAGGGTGCGTACGGTGCGCGTATGACCAAATATGTGAAGCCCGTCACAGCAGCTCGCCCGGACGGCCGCCGCCCGGACGGCGCCGAGCCGGATTCGATGGAGCAACTGTGGGGCGACTGCGCCCGCATGGCACCGCACTGGCGGACCGACGGCCTGTTCGCCGCTCCGCAGCGCCCGGCCGCCGAGCTCCGCGGGATCACGGTCCCCGCCGCCTCTGCGAAACTGCTGGACGGGATGTCCGAGTACGGCGACTGAGTAACGAGTACGGCGAGCCACCTCCACCACCGCTCTTCCGCGGGCTCCCGAGGGCCCGTCCGGGCCGCGGGCGGAACCGCCCGCGGCCCGGCTCCGTCCAATCGGCGTCCCCCTCACGGAGGATGGCGCATCAGTTGTTCAGCGGAGCCGAAGGAGCGATGCGGTGAGCACCGAGGACACTCCCCCTGCCACCGGCAGCGGGAAGAACCCCACCGACACCCCCACCACCCCGGGGCGGCGCGGGCGCAGCCCGCTGGTGGTCGCCTCGATGGCCGCGGCCGTGCTGCTGGCCGGCGGCGGCGCGGCGTACTGGGCATCGGGCGCTTCCGGCCAGGGCGGCGACGGCAGCGCGGGCCCGGCGGCCGATCCCCCGCCGCTGGCACTGGAGGGGTACGGCCAGTCGCGCGAGGGCATCGCGCCGGGCGAGCCGAACCCGCAGGGCGCGGGGTACCGCCCGGCCGGTGACCTGCCGGACGGGCCGGCCGACGCGCCCGTCTACCGCCCGCAGGGCCCGGTCGGCAAGGACGCGGTGGCCCGGCTGGCCAAGGCGCTGGACGTGTCGGGCGCGATCCGTTCCGAGGGCGGTACGTGGAAGGTCGGCGGCCAGGAGAAGGACTCCCGCGGTCCCGTGCTCCAGGTGGCCAAGGCCGGCACCGGCTCGTGGACGTTCGCGCAGTACGGCACCCCGGGCGGCGTCAACTGCGCACTGCCCGCGGCGCCCAAGGGCGAGGCGGCGGACGCGAAGACCGGCCACTCCTCCGACGGGCCCGGCTGCCCCTCGTACCGCGGCCGGGAGGCCAGCACCGAGGACGACGGCAGCGGCAAGGGCGCGGTGTCCCAGGAGAAGGCGAAGCAGGCGGTGAAGCCGGTGCTCGCCGCGCTCGGCCAGGAGGGCGCGAAGCTGGACGCCGGCGGGCTGTCCGGCGCGGTGCGGATCGTCTCCGCGAACCCGGTGATCGGCGGTCTGCCGACGTACGGCTGGCAGAGCGACCTCCAGGTCGGCTCCGACGGCCAGGTGGTCGGCGGCAGCGGACAGCTGGCGCGGCCGGCCAAGGGCGACACGTATCCGGTGCTGAGCGCCGAGAAGACGCTCGCCCACCTGAACGGCGGGACGGGCTCCGGCGAGGGCAAGGGTGAGGACACCAAGTGCGCCACGCCGCTGCCGGACAAGGGCGAGAAGGCCGGGAAGACGGGGAAGGACGCCGGCAAGGACGTCGCGCCCTGTGAGCCCGCGCCCGGGAAGCCCTCGCCCGCCGAGGTGACCGGTGCCAGGTTCGGCCTGTCGGTGCAGTTCGTGAACGGCAGCCAGGCGCTGGTGCCGTCGTGGATGTACGAGGTGCGGCAGCCCGGTTCGACCGGCGGCAAGGACGCCGGTACGACGGTCGCGCACCCGGCGGTCGACCCGAAGTACGTGGTGGACCGGGACGCCGGGGACGCCGCGACGCAGCGGCCCGCGCAGCCCCCGCAGGGCGGCAAGGAGAACAAGAAGGGCGCTCAGAGCCTGGAGTCGTACTCGGTCTCCAAGGACGGCAAGAAGCTGACGCTGCGCTTCTGGGGCGGCGTGTGCAGCAATTACTCGGCCAGCGCCGACCAGTCGGGTACGGCCGTGACCGCGCAGGTCACCGGCAAGGAGAAGAAGCCGGGCGGGGTCTGCGTGAAGGTCGCCAAGCAGTTCACCGAGACGGTGACGCTGGACTCCCCGCTGGACGGGCGGGAGGTCATCGACGCCTCCAGCGGTGAGACCGTACCGCGGAAGTGACGGCGGGCCGCCGCCGTGAGCCGGAGGCTCTTGGGCGGCCATGACGAAGGCGGCGTTCCCCGAGGGGCACGCCGCCTTCGTCGTTGTGTCTCCGTGTCGCCGGAGCCGGCCGGCTCAGCTGAAGGAGTCGCCGCAGGCGCAGGAGCCGGTGGCGTTGGGGTTGTCGATCGTGAAGCCCTGCTTCTCGATGGTGTCGACGAAGTCGATGGAGGCACCGCCCAGGTACGGGGCGCTCATCCGGTCGGTGACGACCTTCACGCCGCCGAAGTCCTTCACGACGTCGCCGTCGAGCGAGCGCTCGTCGAAGAAGAGCTGGTAGCGCAGGCCGGAGCAGCCACCGGGCTGAACGGCCACCCGCAGCGCGAGGTCGTCCCGGCCCTCCTGCTCCAGCAGGCTCTTGACCTTCGACGCGGCCGCGTCGGACAGGATGATGCCGTCGCTGACGGTGGTCTCGTCCTGAACGCTCATCTACATCTCTCCCGGGTTGTACGGACCCCTTGCCCTCGGCAGTAACCGACGGGGCCCCGGATTCATTCCGGGCGGGCTCGAAGTTCTGGCGGAATTTTCCGTCCCTCCTCATGCTCGCACACCCGGTCCCGAAGGTCAGCGGCTGTCGGTGCACGGCCTCTCGGGTGATGCGTCACATCGACACAATGCCCATCGTCAAACTGACGTGAAGCGGCTATGATAGATAACGTCAATTAGACGAAAAGCCGGTTCGCAGAAACTCCTGTCCGCAGAAAAGAGAGGGTGCGTGTCGTGACCACCGCCCAGCCCCGTCAGGACCTCGACGTGCAGCCCACGCCGCTCGCGCTGCTCCTCCTCGGCCGGGAGGCCGACCCGAGGAGCGAGCGCGGTGTCGAGTGCCCGGGCGACCTGCCCGCGCCCTCCGACCCCGACCTGGTGGAGCGCGCCCGCGCCGCCAAGGAGAAGCTCGGCGACAAGGTCTTCGTCCTGGGGCACCACTACCAGCGCGACGAGGTCATCGAGTTCGCCGACGTGACCGGCGACTCCTTCAAGCTCGCGCGGGACGCGGCCGCGCGCCCGGACGCCGAGTACATCGTCTTCTGCGGCGTGCACTTCATGGCCGAGTCCGCCGACATCCTGACCGGCGACGACCAGAAGGTCGTCCTGCCGGACCTGGCGGCCGGCTGCTCGATGGCCGACATGGCCAGCGCCGAGCAGGTCGCCGAGTGCTGGGACGTGCTGACCGAGGCCGGCGTCGCCGACCAGGTCGTGCCCGTCTCGTACATGAACAGCTCCGCCGACATCAAGGCCTTCACCGGCAAGCACGGCGGCACGATCTGCACCTCCTCCAACGCCAAGCGGGCCCTGGACTGGGCCTTCGAGCAGGGCGAGAAGGTGCTCTTCCTGCCGGACCAGCACCTCGGCCGCAACACCGCCGTCCGCGACATGGGCATGTCCCTGGACGACTGCGTGGTCTACAACCCGCACAAGCCGAACGGCGGGCTCACCGTCGAGCAGCTGCGCGCCGCGAAGATGATCCTCTGGCGCGGTCACTGCTCGGTGCACGGCCGCTTCTCGCTGGAGTCGGTCGAGGACGTACGGGCCCGGATACCGGGCGTGAACGTGCTGGTGCACCCGGAGTGCAAGCACGAGGTCGTGGCGGCGGCCGACTACGTCGGCTCGACGGAGTACATCATCAAGGCCCTGGAGGCGGCGCCGGCCGGGTCGAAGTGGGCGATCGGTACGGAGCTGAACCTGGTCCGCCGGCTGGCGAACCGTTTCGCTCCCGAGGGCAAGGAGATCGTCTTCCTCGACAGGACGGTCTGCTTCTGCTCGACCATGAACCGCATCGACCTCCCGCACCTCGTGTGGGCCCTGGAGTCCCTGGTGGACGGCAAGGTCGTCAACCGGATCGAGGTCGACAAGGAGACGGAGAGCTTCGCGAAGCTGGCGCTCGAGCGGATGCTGGCTCTCCCGTAGCCGTGGCATGCGCGTGGGGCCCGTACCGGGATGCGGTACGGGCCCCACGTGCTGTGCGGGTCAGACTCCGGCGGGTTCCGGCGTGCGGTCCTCGTCGGTGGCCTTCGGGCCGTCGGCCCGCTTCGCGGCCTTCTTGGCCGCCCGGCGTTCCCGCCGCAGCTCGATGATCGCGTAGAGCGTCGGGACGAGCAGCAGGGTCAGCAGGGTGGAGGTGATCAGGCCGCCGATCACGACCACGGCCAGCGGCTGGGAGATGAAGCCGCCGTCACCGGTGACCGAGAGGGCCATCGGCAGCAGGGCCATGATCGTGGCCAGGGCCGTCATCAGGATGGGCCGCAGCCGGTGGCGGCCGCCCTCGACGACCGCCTCGACGACGCCGTACCCCTGGGCCCGGTACTGGTTGATCAGGTCGATCAGCACGATCGCGTTGGTGACGACGATGCCGATGAGCATCAGCATGCCGATCATCGCGGGGACGCCCATCGGGGTACCGGTCGCGACCAGCAGGCCGATCGCGCCGGTCGCCGCGAACGGGATCGACACCAGCAGGATCAGCGGCTGGATCAGCGACCGGAAGGTCGCGACCAGCAGCATGAAGACGATCGCGATGGCCGCCAGCATGGCCAGGCCGAGCGAGCTGAACGCCTCGTCCTGGTCGGCCGAGACGCCGCCGATCTCGGCGGTCGCGCCCTTGGGCAGGTCCAGGTCGTTCAGCGCGGACTGCAGCTGCGTGGTGACCGCGCCGGTGTTGTCGCCGGTCGGCTTGGCCGTGATGGTCGCGGACCGGGCGCCGTCGATGCGGGTCATCTGCACCGGGCCGGCCACCGTCTTCACCTCGGCGATGTCGCCGAGCTTCACCATGCCCGCGGGGCCGGGCAGCGTCAGCTTCTTCAGCTGGGCCTCGGTGGTGGCCGGGTGCGCCGACTTCACCACGACGTCCCGCTCGGCGTCGTCCAGCAGCGCGGTACCGCTGGTGGTGCCGCGTACCGCCTGGGCGACGGCCTGGCCGAGGGTGGCCTGGGAGTAACCGGCGGCCGCGGCCTTCTCGTTCGCGGTGACGGAGATCCGCGGCACGCTCTGGGCCAGGTCGCTGGTGACGTCGGTGACGTCGTCCAGGCCCGCGACCTTCTTCCGTACCTGCTCGGCGGCGTCCTTCAGCACGTCCGCGTCGGCGGCCTTCACGACCACGCTCAGGTCCTGGTTGCCGAAGGCCTGGCCCGCGGAGACGGTGGTGTCGCCGATGGCGGGGCCGAGCTTCTCCAGGCCGTCCCGGATGTCCGCGACGACCCGGTCGGAGTCGTCCGCGTTCGCCAGCTTGACCTGGTACGACGCCTGGTTCGCCGACGAGCCGCCGCCGAAGGCCGCCATCATGCCCGACGAGCCGACGGTGACCTGGTAGTCCTGCACGCCGTCGGTGTCGGCGAGCACCTTCTCCACCCGCTTCGCCTGCTTGTCGGCGGCGGCGAGGCTGGTGCCGGGCGCCAGCTCCTGCTGGACGGACAGGGTGTCCTGGTCGCCCTGGTCGAAGAAGTTGGTCTTGAGCAGCGGGCCCATGCCGAAGGTGCCGATGAGGATGACGACGGCGATGACCAGGCTGGTGGCCCGGCGCCGGGTCGCGAAGCGCAGCACCGGTACGTACAGCCGCTGCAGCGCGCTGCGGCTCTCCTTCTCCTCGGCCTCCTTGCGCAGCGCTTCCGGGTCGCCGCCCTCGGCGGCCTTCGGGGCGCGCAGGAACCAGTACGAGAGGACCGGGACGACGGTGAGGGAGACCAGCAGCGAGGCCAGCAGGGCCACGGTGACGGTGATCGAGAAGTCGCCGAAGAGGGCGCCCACCATGCCGCCGACCACGCCGATCGGCAGGAAGACCGCGACGGTGGTGAGGGTGGAGGAGGTGATCGCGCCGGACACCTCGCGGACGCCCGTGAGGATCGCGTGCTTGCGCTCCTCGCCGTAGCCCAAATGCCGTTTGATGTTCTCCAGGACGACGATGGAGTCGTCCACGACGCGGCCGATGGCGATGGTCAGCGCGCCCAGGGTCAGCATGTTCAGCGACAGGTCGCGGGTCCACAGCACGATCAGCGTGATGACGACGGACAGCGGGATGGACACCGCGGTCACCAGCGTCGAGCGCAGGCTCAGCAGGAAGACCAGGATCACGATCACGGCCATGACCAGGCCGAGCAGGCCCTCGGTGGTGAGGGACTCGATGGACTTGGAGACCTGCGGGCCCTGGTCGGAGACGACCGTGACGTCCGCGTCCTTGCCGAGGTCGGCGCGGATCTGCGGGAGCTTGTCCTTGACCGCGTCGGAGATGGCGACGGCGCTGCCGTCCTGGTCCATGGTGATCTGGACCGAGAGGCTGGGCTTGCCGTTGGTGCGGGTGAGCGAGGTCGGGGCGGCCGACTCCTGCTGCACGGTGGCGATGTCGCCGACCCGTACCGGCGCGCCGGCCCCGGCCTTGCCCGCCGCGGCACCGGCCGCCGCCGGCGAGACGGTGAGGTCCTTGATCTGCTGGAGCGAGGTCCAGCCGCTGCCGACCTGGACGGTGCGGCTCCTGCCGTCCTCGGAGAAGGAACCGGCCGGTACGGAGGCGCCGCCCGCCTCCAGGGCCTGGCCGAGCGCCGCCGGGGTGAGCCCTGCCTTGGCGAGCTTCGCGTCGTCCGGGGTGACGGCGACGACCTGGTCGCGTACGCCGCTGACGCTGACCTGGCCGACGCCGTCGATGTCCTTCAGGGCCGGGACGACGCTGCGGTCCAGGCGGTCGGCGAGGGCCTGCTGGTCCTGCTCGCCTCCGGCGACGGCCAGCACCACGGTCGGCAGGTCGTCGGTGCCGCCGGACACGACCTGCGGGTCGACGTCCTCGGGCAGCTTGGCGCGGGCCCGGTTGACGGCCTGCTGGACATCGGCGACCAGCTGCTGGGAGTCGTTGCCGTAGTCGAACTCGGCCATGACCACGGCCGAGCCCTCACTGGCGGTGGAGGTCACGCCGGTGATGCCGTCGACCGCCTGGATGCCGTCCTCCAGCGGCTCGACGACCTGCTTCTCGACGACGTCGGGCGAGGCGCCCTGGTACGGCGCCACGACGGACACCATGGGCATATCGATGGACGGCAGCAACTGCTGCTTCAGCTGTGGGATCGCGATGGCCCCGAAGACGATCGCGACGATCGACATCAGTGCTATCAGGCCCCGTTGTGCGAGGCTGAGTCGGGACAGCCTGAACATGGGTGGGGTCTCTCTCTTTTGTTCTGAACGCTTCCGGCACCGGCCCATGGCGGGCCCGTTTACACGATCCGGCACGGGAAGCGCTGTTTCCCTAGCACCCAGGTCCATTTCCACGGCCGGGGCGTACCGCGTCCGCAGTACGCCCCGCTCCACCCGCTGCTACACCCGCGGGCGGACGAGTCCGCTTTCGTACGCTATGACCACAAGTTGGGCCCGGTCGCGGGCGCCCAGCTTGGCCATCGCACGGTTCACGTGCGTCTTGACCGTGAGCGGGCTGACGGTGAGCCGCTCGGCGATCTCGTCGTTGGACAGGCCGCCCGCGACCAGCACCAGCACCTCGCGCTCCCGCCCGGTCAGCGACGCCAGCCGCTCGGCCTCCGGGCCCGCAGCGCCGTCCTCCCCGCTCCCCTGGGCCAGGAACTTCGCGATCAGCCCCTTCGTGGCCACCGGCGACAGCAGCGCCTCCCCGGCCGCCGCGACCCTGATGGCGCTGAGCAGCTCGTCGGGCTCGGCGCCCTTGCCGAGGAAGCCGCTCGCGCCGGCCCGCAGCGCCTGCACCACGTAGTCGTCGACCTCGAAGGTCGTCAGGATCACCACGCGTACGCCGGACAGCTCCGGGTCCTCGCTGATCATGCGGGTGGCGGCGAGACCGTCCACGCCGGGCATCCGGATGTCCATCAGGACCACGTCGGGCGCCGCCGACCGGGTCAGCTCGTACGCCTCGGCGCCGTCCGACGCCTCGGCCACCACCTGCATGCCCGGCTCGGAGTCCACCAGCACCTTGAACGCGCTGCGCAGCAGCGCCTGGTCGTCGGCGAGCAGCACCTTGATCGTCATGTCGTCTCCCCCGTGCGCGCGGTCTGCAACGGCAGCCGTACCCGTACCTTGAATCCACCGGCCGGGCGGGGCCCGGTCTCCACCGTGCCGCGGAGCGCGGCGACCCGCTCGCGCATCCCGATCAGGCCGTGCCCGCCGCCTTCCGCCGGCCCCTCCGGCCCGTCCTGGCCACCCGGGCGCGGGCGCGGCCGCGCGGGCCGGCCGCCGCCGTCGTCCAGCACCGTCAGCGTCAGCGCGTCGGCCGACCGGACGATCCGCACCGTGGCGCGGGCGTCCTCGCCCGCGTGCTTGCGCACGTTGGTCAGCGCCTCCTGGACGATGCGGTACGCCGTCAGATCGACGGACGCCGGCAGGCCCTCGGGGCTGCCGGGCGGCAGCTCCAGCTCGACGGGGAGCCCGGCCCGTACGAACCCGTCGATCAGCTGGTCCAGGACGCCGAGCCCCGGTGCCGGTTCGGTGGGGGCCTGCGGGTCGTCGGACTGGCGCAGCAGGCCGACCGTGGCGCGCAGTTCCTCCAGCGCCGAGCGGGATGCCTCACGGACGTGGGCGAGGGCCTGTTTGGCCTGGTCGGGGCGGCTGTCCATGACGTGCGACGCGACGCCGGCCTGCACGTTGACCAGTGCGATGTGATGGGCGACGACGTCGTGCAGTTCGCGGGCGATGCGCAGGCGTTCCTCGGCGACCCGGCGGCCCGCCTCCTCCTCGCGGGTGCGTTCGGCCCGCTCGGCCCGCTCCCTGATCGCGTCGACGAAGGCCCGGCGGCTGCGGACGGCGTCCCCGGCCGCGGCCGCCATGCCCGTCCAGGCGAAGATCGCCAGGTTCTCCTGCGCGTACCAGGGACGAGTGCTGGTGAGCATCGCGGCGGCGGTGAGCACCAGCACGGTGAGCGCGCCGGTCCGCCAGGTGGTGGGGCGGTCGGTGCGGGCTGCGACGGTGAAGACCGCGATGACCGAGGCGGCGGCGACCGGCCCGCGCGGATCTCTGGTGGCGGTCACCAGCTCGGCCAGCGTCATGGCGCAGGTGAAGGCGAGGACGCTGCGCGGGTAGCGGCGGCGCAGCACCAGGGCGGCGCAGGCCAGCGCCGCGAGGAGGACCGTGGTGGCCGCCAGTGGCCGTTCGCCGAAGCGGGGTCCGTACCGGCCGTGCGGACCGGCCGCCGCGCCGACCAGGATCGCCGCGAAGACGGCCGCCGCCAGGACCGTGTCGAGCGCGACGGGATGCGCGCGGAGCCGGGCGAGCAGCGCGGGCCCTGGCCGCGGGCCCTGTCCGGGGGCGAGGGGAGTCACGGGAAGAAACGGTAGCGCCCCGGCCGCCGGGCGCCGCCCGCCGAGGGAATCGGCGGGCGGCGGCCCGGTGGCCGGGGCGCTGCCTTGCTGGATGAAGCCGGGCGGTCGCCGGTCCCGTACGGGCGGGGCGGGAACGCCGGTGTGCCGGGCGGCCGCGGTCCCGTACGGCGGGGCCGGATCGCCGGTGGCCGGGCGGGTCAGCCCGGGATGAGGCCGTCGTCGCTGAGCATCTCGCGAACCTCGTCGAGGGTGGCGTCGGGGCCGGGCAGGATCAGCTCCGAAGGCTCCAGGGAGTCGTCGGGCAGCGGATCGCCCAGCCGGCGCACCGCGTCGAGCAGCGCGCCCAGGGTCCGCCGGAAGCCGTCCGTGTCACCGTTCTCCATCTCGGCGAGCAGCTCGTCGTCCAGCTTGTTGAGCTCGATGAAGTGGCTGTCCGCCACCCTTACCTGCCCCTCGCCCATGATCCGTACGATCACGACGGTCTCCTCTGGTCCGGTCCGGCGATCCCGACGAGGCTATCCGCGTCCGCCGGTCACTGCTTGTCGAAACGCGGCTGGTCCTGCTGCGGTGCCTGCTGGGCCTGGCCGCCCTGGCCGCCCTCGATGGCCTGCTGGCCGCCGGAGGTGCCCCCGGCCAGCTCGGCCTTCATGCGCTGCAGCTCCAGCTCGACGTCGCCGCCGCCGGAGATGCGGTCCAGCTCGGCGGTGATGTCGTCCTTGGCCATGCCGGTCGGGTCGTCCAGCGCGCCGGACGCCAGCAGCTCGTCGATGGCCCCGGCCCTGGCCTGCATCTGCGCGGTCCGGTCCTCGGCACGCTGTACGGCCAGGCCGACGTCGCCCATCTCCTCGGAGATGCCGGAGACGGCCTCGCCGATACGGGTCTGCGCCTGCGCCGCGGTGTAGGTGGCCTTGATGGTCTCCTTCTTCGTACGGAAGGCGTCCACCTTCGCCTGGAGGCGCTGCGCGGCGAGGGTGAGCTTCTCCTCCTCGCCCTGCAGCGTCTGGTGCTGCGTCTCCAGGTCGGTCACCTGCTGCTGCAGGGACTGCCGGCGGGAGAGGGCCTCGCGGGCCAGGTCCTCACGGCCGAGCGCGAGCGCCTTGCGGCCCTGGTCCTCCAGCTTGGCGGACTGGCCCTGGAGCTGGTTGAGCTGGAGTTCCAGGCGCTTGCGTGAGGTCGCGACGTCGGCGACCCCGCGCCGCACCTTCTGGAGCAGCTCCAGCTGCTTCTGGTAGGAGTAGTCGAGGGTCTCGCGCGGGTCTTCGGCCCGGTCCAGGGCCTTGTTGGCCTTCGCGCGGAAGATCATCCCCATCCGCTTCATGACACCATCGCTCATGGGCCTCGCGCGCCCCCTTCTGACCGAGTTTCTTCGGGCTTCGGCTCCAGCACATCTACAGACCCCACAGTACGGGCCCCGGTTCCATTACCGCACTGGTTGGACCCGGATGTGCTCCTCCTGCAGGACGATCAGGCAGCTCCTTTTCTCAAGCGCAGGGAGTAGAGGGGGTACGGGTACCCACGCGGCCGTTGCCGGATCGTTCCCCTCGGACACTGGCCCACGGAGAGCGACCGCGTACCCTTGGGTTCTGTGTTCCGAAGCCGTTCGAAGGATGAGCAGGCCGCGACCTCCAAGGTGACCGCGGACCAGCCCCAGCAGCCCCGCGACCCGCAGGCCCCCAAGGGCCGCCCGACGCCGAAGCGCAGTCAGGCGCAGTCCCAGCGCCGTGCCCGCGCGCACTCGGCGCCGGCCAACCGCAAGGAGGCCGTCAAGGCCCAGCGGGAGGCCCGCCGCGCCGACATGGCCAGGCAGCGTGAGGCGCTGGCCAACGGTGACGAGCGGTACCTCCCCGTCCGGGACAAGGGCCCGGTCCGCCGATTCGCGCGCGACTACGTCGACTCGCGCTGGTGCGTCGCGGAGTTCTTCCTGCCGGTGGCAGTGATCATCCTGGTGCTCACCATGATCCGGGTGCCGCAGATCCAGAGCATCGCGCTCATCCTGTGGCTGGTCGTCATCCTGCTGATCGTGCTGGACTCGATCACCGTCTGGGTCGGCCTGACCAAGCGCCTCAAGGAGCGCTTCCCGAACGAGAACCTCAAGGGCGTCAAGCCCTACGCCCTGATGCGCACACTCCAGATGCGCCGCCTGCGGCTGCCCAAGCCGCAGGTCAAGCGGGGAGAACGACCCTGAGCACCGGTTCCTCCGGCTTTGCCGGAGGGGCCGAGCCCTGGCTGGAGGAGCTGGGGGGCATCCGGAACACCGTCCGGCAGGAGCTGGTGGCCCGGCAGCTGGAGGAGCAGATCTCCGCGCGGTTCCCGGTGGGCCAGCGGCTGCGCGTCCTGGACGTCGGCCTCGGCCAGGGCACCCAGGCGCTGCGCCTGGCCCGCGCCGGGCACAAGGTCACAGGCCTGGAGTCGGACCCCACGATGCTGGCCGCCGCCCGCACCACGCTGGCCGGTGAGCCGGCCGGCATCCAGGAGCGGGTCCGGCTGATCGAGGGCGACGGCCGGGACACCGGCGTGCACTTCCCCGCCGGCACCTTCGACGTGGTGCTCTGCCATGGCGTCCTGATGTACGTCGACGACCCCGACCCGATGCTCGCCGGGCTGGCCCGGGTACTGGCGCCCGGCGGCCTGCTGTCCGTCCTGGTGCGCAACGCCGACGCGCTGGCGCTGCGCCCCGGGCTGTCCGGCGACTGGGACACCGCGCTGTCGGCCTTCGACTCGCCGCGCTACAAGAACCGGCTCGGCCTGAGCGTGCGCGCCGACCGGCTGTCGGCGCTCACCACCACCCTCGCCGGGATCGGGGCGCCGCTGCACACCTGGTACGGCGTACGGCTCTTCACCGACCTCGCGGCCGACGACGCCGTGCCGCCGCCCGCCGAGGAGCTGACCCGGCTGCTGGCGGCCGAGGAACGCGCCGGGCGCACCGACCCGTACCGCGCGGTGGCGGCCCTGCTGCACGTCTGCGGCGTACGGGGCTGATCCCGCGGACGTGAAGGGGCGGCGGGCCACCGGGCCCGCCGCCCCTCACTCGTGCCGTGAGCCGCTCAGCCCTCCGCCGCCTCGCCGCTCTCCTCGGCGTGCAGGCTCATCGGGCCGTAGACCTTCGCGCCGTCCTCGAACAGGGTCACCTGGTCCACGCCGCAGTCCAGGAGCGACTTCCACTCCTCGCCGATCCAGGACTCCGCATCCCCCTGCGTGGAGAAGTCCTCCGGCTCCGTTCCCGCAGTGGCCTCCGTACCGTCGGCCTTCTCGAACCGCCACGTCCACGCCATGTCCGCCTCCTGGTCCCACCGGGTACGTGTTCGCTCGTGCTGGTGCCGTGCAGTGGTCATGCCCTGTTCTGCCGCTCAGGTGTCATGTCCCGTGGTGCGCGTACTGATCAATCAGCAGCCTAACGGCCGTGTCGAGAGGTCCCCCCGCGCGCCCGCGAGCCGGGGTCAGGAGAAAATCGGCGCGTGGAACTGACACTGCTCGGCACCGGTGCCCCCGAGGGTCTGCCCCGCCCCGGCTGCCCCTGCGCCTCCTGCGCCGGCGCCACGGGCGACGCGGCGCGGGCGGCCACCGCGCTGCTCCTGGACGGGGCGCTGCTCCTCGACCTCACACCGGGGGCCGCGTTCGCCGCGGCCCGCGCGGGCCAGTCGCTCACGGGGGTACGGCAGGTGCTCCTGTCGCACCCGCACGAGGGACCCGCCGTCGAGGTCCCCACCGGGCTGCCGCAGCCGGGCCGGGTCGCGGACGGCCGGGAGCTGGCGCTGCTGGACGGGCACCGGGTGCGGGCAGTGGCGGTGGACGTGCCGGGCACCGGGTACGAGATCGGCGGCCCGTACGGCGAGCGGCTGCTGTACCTGCCGCCGGGCGCCGCGCCCGCCGGGGCCGCCGAGGGCAAGGGGCCGTACGAGATGGTCGTGCTGGACGTGCTGGGCCGCCCCGACGCGCTGGCGCGGCTGCGCGCGAGCGGCGCGGTGGACGCGACGACCGACGTCGTCGCGGTGCACATCGACCACGACACCCCGCCCGGCGCCGAGCTGCACCGGCGGCTCGCGGCGCTGGGCGCCCGCGCGGTGCCCGACGGCACGTCGCTGCTGGTCGGCGAGTACCACGCGGTGCCCGACCTGCCGCGCAGGACGCTGGTGCTGGGCGGTGCGCGCAGCGGCAAGTCCGTCGAGGCCGAGCGGCGGCTCGCGGCCTTCCCCGACGTGCTGTACGTCGCGACCGGTGGGCTGCGGAACGGCGACGCGGAGTGGGCGGCGCGGGTCTCCGCACACCGCGAGCGCCGCCCGGCCTCCTGGCGGACCGCCGAGACCTGCGACCTGGTGCCCCTGCTGGCCGGTGCGGACGAGGCCGGTGACGGGCCCGGCGCGGAGAAGACCGCCGCCTCCCCGCTGCTGATCGACTGCCTGTCCCTGTGGCTCACGCACGCCATGGACGAGGTGGGCGCCTGGGACGACGAGACCTGGGCGGGTGGCGGCGAACGGGCGCTGCACGCGCGGGTGGCGGAGCTGGTGGCCGCCGTGCGCGCCACCCGCAGGCCGCTGGTCGCGGTCAGCAACGAGGTCGGCTCCGGGGTGGTCCCGGCGACCCCCGCCGGGCGCCGCTTCCGGGACGAACTGGGCCGTCTGAACGCCGCGTTCGCCGCCGAGTGCGAGCACGTCCTCCTGGTCGTCGCGGGGCAGGCCCTTACGCTGCGCGGGTGACACGCGCGGCCGCCGTACCGTGTCCCGCTTGCCCGGCGGCCTTCCGTACCGTCACCTGGCGGCATGGAACCGCCCGGACACGGCACCCCGGCCGTACGGCGTACCCGGTACGCCCGCCTCACCTGGCAGACCTGGCGCACCCGGCCCGCCGACGCGGCGGCGCGCCCGGCCGCCGGCCGGTTCGACGAGGCGGTGCGCCGGTATCTGCGCGACCGCCCGCAGGCCACGGTCGTAGCGCTCGGCGAGGGCCTGGACCCCGGGTTCTGGCGGGTGGACAACGGGCAGCTGCGCTGGCTGACCGTCGAGGAGCCGGGGACCGCGGCGCTGCGCCGGATGCTGCTGCCGGACGGCCCGCGGTGGCACACCCTCACCGGGCGGGCCACCGGGCCCCACTGGCCGGCCGCCGTCACCCGCCCCGCGCTCGGCGTCCTCGTCCTCGCCTTCGGGCCGCCGCCCGCGCCCGGTGCGCTGCACGAGCTGTGCGTGCTGTGCGCCCGCCGGCTGCCCGGCGCGACGCTGCTGCTGGACGCCCCGCTCCGGCACCTCGCGGCCACCACAGGGGACTGGCCGGTCGGCACGGAACGGCGCTCGTGGAGCGCCCGCCGGGCCGCCGCACCGGCCCTCACCGAATTCCGCTTCGGGGGCTGAGCGGGTTCCGGTCCGGGCCGGGCGCGGTCCCGGCCCCGGGCGCCCGCGCACCGAAGGGCGCGTTGCCGGTAACCTGCGCCGAATGAGCGCCCTGAACCTCGATGACTTCGCGAACCTGATCGAGCGCCCCGACGGCGGCCGGCGCCGGGATGCCGAGGAGCGGCGGGAGCGCCGCCTCGTGCAGCCGGCCGCCCTGGGCCGCCTCGACGAGCTGGGCGACTGGCTGGCCGCCGTACAGCAGCAGGTTCCGGTCCGCCCGCTCGACCGGGTCCGTACGGTGCTGTTCGCCGGTGACCACGGGGTGGCGGAGCTGGGTGTCTCGGGGCGGCCTGCGGGCGGCGCCGCCGGCCTGGTGCGCGCGGTGCTGGACGGGACGAGCCCGGCGGCGGTCCTCGCGCGGCGCTTCGGTGCCGCGCCGCGCGTGGTCGACATGGCGCTGGACTGCGACCCCGGCGAGCTGCCCGAGGACGTCACCCGGCACCGGGTGCGCCGCGGCTCCGGCCGTATCGACATCGAGGACGCGCTGACGCCCGAGGAGGCCGAGCAGGCGTTCCGCGCGGGCATGGCGATCGCCGACGAGGAGGCGGACGCCGGTACGGACCTGGTGGTGCTCGGGGACCTGAGCGTGGGCGGCACCACGGCGGCGGGCGCGCTGATCGCCGCCCTGTGCGGCACCGACGCCTCGGTGGTCACCGGGCGCGGCGGCGCCGGCATCGACGACCTGGCCTGGATGCGCAAGTGCGCGGCGATCCGCGACGCGCTGCGCCGGGCCCGTCCGGTCCTCGGCGACCAGCTCGCGCTGCTGGCCACGGTCGGCGGCGCGGACCTGACCGCGGCCACCGGCTTCCTGCTGCAGAGCGCGGTCCGCAGGACGCCGGTGATCCTGGACGGTGTGGTCTCGGCGGCGTGCGCGCTGGTGGCGCAGCGGATCGCGTTCCGCGCGCCGGACTGGTGGCTGGCCGGGCAGGCCAGCGGCGAGCCCGCGCAGGGCAAGGCGCTGGACCGGATCGCGCTCACCCCACTGCTCGACCACGGCGTCACGGCCGGCGAGGGCACCGGCGCGCTCCTCGCGCTGCCGCTGGTCCAGGCCGCCGCCTCGCTGGCGGCCGAGCTGCCGGTACGGGAGCCGGAGCAGGACGGCACCCCGGCACAGGACGCCGCCGAGGACTGATCCGCCTGGACGGCCACGGGCTCCCGGAGCGGGCCGAGGCACAGATCACGGGCGGCCCGCTCAACCTCCTGCCGCGCCGGCCGGTCTAGCTACACGGTCGGCGCGGCCCGGCGCGGACCCGGTACCGCCCGAGGTGCCGTCCCACGTCCTCGCCCCGGTGGTGCACCGTCGACCCGCTCATCCGTGATCATCTGAGCCGCGCCGCGCGCGCGGAGTGGGGACCGCTGCTGGCCGCGCTGCGGCCCGCGCTCGGCGCCGGAGTACTGCGCGCGGTCCCGATGACGCTCGCCGCGCTGGCCCTCACCGCGTTCTGCCAGTTCGCGCAGCACCAGCACTGGGGATACGGGACCGTCCAGCAGCTCGGTGCCGTGCGCGCCGGTGAGCCGCTGTGGATCGGGCTGCTCCGCACGCCGCTGTCGCTGTTCGTGCCCGCCCTCGACCTGCCCGTGTGGGGCGCGCTGGCGCAGATCCTGGTGGTCTTCGGGATCGCCGAAGCCGTACTGGGGCGGCGCCGGACGCTGCTGATCGCGTACGCCGCCTCGCTCGCCGGGACGCTGTACGCGCGGATGGGCGTGGCCCTCGGCCCGGACGTCCCGTTCGGGCTGCCGGCCGCGGACGGACAGGTCGTCGACGCCGGTCCGTCCGCCGCCGTGGTCGGCCTCGCGGTGGCGGTCTGCTGGCGGTACCGGGCGTGGGCGACCGGCGCGCTGGTGGTGGCCGCCATGGTCGCCGAGGTCGTCGTCGCCCCCAATCTCGCGGGCAAGGAGCACCTCGCGGCGATAGTGGCGGTGCTGGCGGGCTGCGGGGCGGCGGAGGCCCGGGCCGCCTGGACGCGGTGGCCGCGGGTTAGCCTGCCGCGGTGAGCACCACCCCCACCGAGCCCCCCTCCGGTCCCCCGACCACCGCCGACGCGCTGCGGTTCGCCTTCGGGACGCTGACCGTGCTGCCCGTACGGCTGACCCGCTGGGACCGCGCGACGGCCCGCGGCGGAATGCTCTGCGCGCCGCTGGCCGGGCTGGTCGTCGGGGTGTGCGCGGCGGCGCTCGGTACGGTCCTGCTCCTGCTGGGCGGCGGTCCGCTGCTGGCGGCCGTCGGCACGGTCGCGGTGCCCGCCGCGCTCACCCGCGGCCTGCACCTGGACGGGCTCGCGGACACCGCCGACGGGCTCGGCAGCGGCAAGCCGGCGGCGGACGCGCTGCGCATCATGAAGCAGTCCGACATCGGCCCGTTCGGCGTGATCGTCCTGCTGCTCGTCCTCCTCTCGCAGGTCGCGGCGGGGTACGAGCTGTACGCGGCCGGCTGGGCGGCGGGCGCGGTGGCGGCGGTGGCCGGCGCGGTCACCGCCCGCCTCGCCCTCACGCTCGCGTCCCGCACCGGCGTACCGGCGGCCCGCGCCGAGGGGCTGGGGGCCGCGGTCGCCGGTACCGTGCCGGGCCGGGCGGCGGTCCTCGCCGGGGTCCTGGTGGTCGCCGTGGCGGCGGCCGTGGGGTCCGGGACGTACGGCGGAGCGTACGGGGCGCTGCACGCCGCGCTCGCCGTGCTCCTCGGCCTCGGCGCCGCCGAGCTGCTGCTGCGGCACTGCCGGCGGCGGCTCGGCGGGGTGACCGGGGACGTCTTCGGCGGGCTCGCGGAGACGGCCGGGCTGGTGACCGTCGTGGTGCTGGCCCTCGGCTGACGCCGCCGGTCACCGCCGGGTCAGCAGGTCTGCCGCCAGGCCGTCAGGTCCATGTCCTTCCGCAGCGAGCTGAGCTTCAGCTTCCGCGACGTCGCGCAGAAGCGGTCCGTCGGCAGTTCGTACTCCACGTGGAAGACGGCCTTGCCGGCGCGGATGAACGGCGTGAGCCGATCGCACTCGTCGTACTGCGCGCACTGCTCGTTCACCGCGAAGTCGAAGTCCTTCACCAGCTGCGGAATCTGGTCGAGGTCGTTCTTCAGGCCGACCGCCATGCCGCGCTCGTGCGCGAGTCGGGCCACCATGCGGTTGAACGTCAGCTGGTCGGCGGCGGTCAGCGGGAAGCCGGAGCGGTTCGCGTAGCCGTCGACGTTGTCCGGCTCGACCGCGTCGAAGCCCCTGTCGCGGCACATGTCGAACCGCTTCGCCAGCAGCGGTTCCAGGACGTCCAGTTGCCGGATGTCCAGCCAGCGCTCGCCCTCCCAGCCGTTGGACCTGCCGATCACGGACTCCGGGAAGTCACCGGCGTCGGGCCGCCAGTCCTCCCAGGCGCCGACGCTGAGGTAGCAGATCACCTTGCGGCCGTCGCGGTGCAGGCCGGCGACGGTCGCCTTCGTGTGGTCGAAGCCCTCGATGTCGTACACGGGCGCGTCGACGCCGCGGTCGAGACGGCCGCTCAGCTGCCACTGCCAGTCCGTACCGGGCTTCGGCCGCCACCGCTCCCCCGCCGCCCGGTCCTTCGTGCCGTCTCCCCCGTCCCCGGCCGGGGCCGTGCCGCAGGCGGTGGCGAGGGCGAGCACCAGGCCCGCCGCGCCGAGCAGGAGGGGCGCCCGGCGGGCGCCGCGCCGCTTCCGGGTGCGGCGGGGCCGGAGGGACAGGAGTCTTCGGGCGGCTGCCGGTCGTTCCACTGAGCGGTCTCCACTTTCCTGTTGTACGCCGTGCGCGCAGGTGCGCGTCCGTCCTGGGGGACGGTGATCGGCGGTGGACGGTTGCCCCGGCCCGGCGCCACACCCTCCGGATGAATCCGTATCCACGTCCCGATGTCCGCCAAGTGTCGGCGAAAAGAGGGGAGTTCGTCGTGAGAGGCGACAATTCGACCGGTCGGCCGGGGGCACGGGTATGGCATCGGGCGGGACCGGGCAGGGCACCCGAGCGTAGGCTCGGCGCCAGCGGCGCCACGAGCGCCCATGGATTCCCCGGACGGAACAGGACCTTCAATACCGTGACTGCACTGACCCTCAGTACTTCTTCCGCCGCGACGCTGCGCGCGGACGCCGTTGTCATCGGCCTGGCCAAGGGCGACAAGGGCCCCGTCCTGGCGCCCGGCGCCGAGGCCGTGGAGTCGGCCTTCGACGGCAAGCTGGCCGACGTCCTGGAGACCCTGGGCGCGAGCGGCGCCGAGGGCGAGGTGACCAAGGTCCCGGCAGGCGGGGGGCTCAAGGCGCCGGTCGTGCTGGCGGTCGGCCTGGGCGAGGCCCCGGCCAAGGGCGAGGGTTACGACAACGAGGCGCTGCGCCGCGCCGCCGGTGCCGCCGCACGCGCGCTGGCCGGCGCCAAGAAGGGCGCCTTCGCGCTGCCCGTCGCGGACGCCGACGCGGTCGCCGCGGTCGCCGAGGGCGCGCTGCTCGGCGCGTACAGCTTCACCGCCTACCGCAGCAGCAACGGCGACGCCAAGAAGGGCACGGACAAGTCCGCGCCGCTGGCCGACATCGCCGTCCTGGGTGCCAAGCCGCGCGACAAGGCCCACAAGGCCGCCGCCGAGCGTGCGCAGGCGCTGGCCGCGGAGGTCAACCGCGCCCGCGACCTGATCAACACCCCCTCCAACGGCCTCACCCCCAAGACCTTCGCCGCCGAGGCGCAGGCCGCGGGCAAGGAGTACGGCCTCAAGGTCGAGGTGCTGGACGAGAAGGCGCTCAAGAAGGGCGGCTACGGCGGCCTGATGGGCGTCGGCCAGGGCTCGGAGAACCCGCCGCGGCTGGTGAAGATCAGCCACACCCACGCCAAGGCGAAGAAGCACCTGGCGCTGGTCGGCAAGGGCATCACCTACGACTCGGGCGGCATCTCCCTGAAGCCGGCCGGCCACAACGAGACGATGAAGTGCGACATGAGCGGCGCCGCCGCCGTGTTCTCCGCGGTCGTCACCGCGGCGCGCCTGAACCTCCCGGTCAACGTCACCGGCTGGCTCGCGCTCGCCGAGAACATGCCGTCCGGTTCGGCGACCCGCCCCGGCGACGTGCTGACCATGTACAGCGGCAAGACCGTCGAGGTGCTGAACACCGACGCCGAGGGCCGCCTCGTCCTCGCCGACGCGATCACCCGCGCCTCCGAGGAGACCCCGGACGCGATCGTCGACGTCGCGACGCTGACCGGTGCCATGGTGCTGGCCCTGGGCAACCGCACCTTCGGCATCATGGCCAACGACGACGCCTTCCGTACCTCGCTCCACGAGATCGCCACCGAGGTGGGCGAGCAGTCCTGGCCCATGCCGATGCCGGCCGAGCTGCGCAAGGGCATGGACTCCCCGGTCGCCGACATCGCGAACATGGGCGAGCGGATGGGCGGCGGCCTGGTCGCCGGCCTCTTCCTCCAGGAGTTCGTCGGCGAGGGCATCACCTGGGCGCACCTGGACATCGCGGGCCCGGCCTTCCACGAGGGCGCCCCGTACGGCTACACCCCCAAGGGCGGCACCGGCTCCGCGGTCCGCACCCTGGTCCGGCTGGCCGAGCGCACCGCGGCGGGCGACCTGCTCTGACCTGCGGCGCAGCCCTCACCCCGTAAGGCCCCGGGCCCGCCGCCCGGGGCCTCGCGTGCGCACGGCCCCGGGTGTTCGCTCTCGACGAAATCCGCACGGTCGTGCGGCTGGGTACGCGGTCCGGGCAGCCGATCGGCGGGCCCGGAGCCCGGCCCGCCGTCCCGTCCGTGTTCAACAAGTGCGAAGATGGGGCCTGGCAGGACAGGGCCCCCCTTACCCAGGGCCGAAGTAGACAAGCGGCCGAACCACAGCCGCCGTCCGGTCATCGGAGACCGGCTCCGGCGTACCCATGCATGGAGGACGTGACGTGGCGAACGACGCCAGCACCGTTTTCGACCTAGTGATCCTCGGAGGCGGTAGCGGCGGCTACGCGGCTGCCCTGCGCGGGGCGCAGCTCGGCCTGGACGTCGCCCTGATCGAGAAGAACAAGCTCGGCGGCACCTGCCTGCACAACGGCTGCATCCCCACCAAGGCGCTGCTGCACGCCGGTGAGATCGCGGACCAGGCCCGTGAGGCCGCCCAGTTCGGTGTCAAGACCTCGTTCGAGGGCATCGACATCGCCGGGGTCCACAAGTACAAGGACGAGGTCATCTCGGGCCTGTACAAGGGTCTGCAGGGGCTGGTCGCCTCCCGCAAGGTGACCTACATCGAGGGTGAGGGCCGGCTGTCCTCCCCCACCTCCGTCGACGTGAACGGCCAGACCGTCCAGGGCCGCCACATCCTGCTGGCGACCGGCTCCGTGCCGAAGTCGCTGCCGGGTCTGGAGATCGACGGCAACCGCATCATCTCCTCGGACCACGCGCTGACGCTGGACCGCGTGCCGGAGTCCGCGATCATCCTGGGCGGCGGCGTCATCGGCGTCGAGTTCGCCTCGGCGTGGAAGTCCTTCGGCACCGACGTCACGGTGATCGAGGGCCTGAAGCACCTCGTCCCGGTCGAGGACGAGAACAGCTCCAAGCTGCTGGAGCGCGCCTTCCGCAAGCGGGGCATCAAGTTCAACCTCGGCACCTTCTTCGAAAAGGCCGAGTACACCGACAACGGCGTCAAGGTCACCCTCGCCGACGGCAAGACCTTCGAGGCGGAGGTGCTGCTGGTCGCCATCGGCCGCGGCCCGGTCTCGCAGGGCCTCGGTTACGAGGAGGCCGGGGTCGCCATGGACCGCGGCTACGTCCTCGTCGACGAGTACATGCGGACGAACGTGGAGACCATCTCCGCCGTCGGTGACCTCGTTCCCACGCTCCAGCTCGCGCACGTCGGCTTCGCCGAGGGCATCCTGGTGGCGGAGCGGCTGGCCGGTCTGAAGACCGTGCCGATCGACTACGACGGCGTGCCGCGCGTGACGTACTGCCACCCGGAGGTCGCCTCCGTCGGTATCACCGAGGCGAAGGCCAAGGAGCTGTACGGCGCCGACAAGGTCGTCGCTCTGAAGTACAACCTCGCGGGCAACGGCAAGAGCAAGATCCTGAAGACCGCGGGCGAGATCAAGCTCGTCCAGGTCAAGGACGGTGCCGTGGTCGGCGTCCACATGGTCGGTGACCGTATGGGCGAGCAGGTCGGCGAGGCCCAGCTGGTCTACAACTGGGAGGCACTGCCGGCCGAGGTTGCGCAGCTCATCCACGCGCACCCCACCCAGAACGAGGCACTCGGCGAGGCCCACCTGGCGCTGGCCGGCAAGCCTCTCCACTCCCACGACTGACCTCAGTCCGGGCGCGACGACCACATCCGTAATTCGTAAGGAGCAACTGGAACCATGGCGGTTTCCGTAACCCTTCCGGCGCTCGGCGAGAGCGTCACCGAGGGCACCGTCACCCGCTGGCTGAAGGCCGAGGGTGAGCGCGTCGAGGCCGACGAGCCCCTGCTGGAGGTGTCGACCGACAAGGTCGACACCGAGATCCCCGCCCCCGCGGCCGGCGTCCTGGCGTCCATCAAGGTCGCCGAGGACGAGACCGTCGAGGTCGGCGCCGAGCTGGCCCTCATCGACGACGGCTCCGGTGCCCCCGCCGAGCAGCCCGCCGCGGCGGAGCAGCCCGCGCCGGCCGCCGAGCCCGAGCCCCAGCCCGCCGCCGAGGCTGCCCCGGCCCCGGCCGAGCAGCCCGCCGCCGCCCCGGCCGGCGGCGCCTCCGGCACCGACGTCGTGCTGCCCGCGCTGGGCGAGTCGGTCACCGAGGGCACCGTCACCCGCTGGCTGAAGGAGGTCGGCGAGTCGGTCGAGGCCGACGAGCCGCTGCTGGAGGTCTCCACCGACAAGGTCGACACCGAGATCCCGGCCCCGGCCTCCGGCACCCTGCTGGAGATCGTGGTGGGCGAGGACGAGACCGCCGAGGTCGGCGCCAAGCTCGCCGTCATCGGCGAGAAGGGTGCTGCCCCGGCCCCGGCCGAGGCCCCCGCCGCTCCGGCGCCCGCGCCGGCCGCCGAGCAGCCCGCCCCGCAGGAGGCCCCCAAGCAGGAGGCGCCGAAGCAGGAGGCCCCGGCCCCCGCTCCGGCCCCGCAGCCGGCCGCCCCGGCTCCGGCTCCGGCTCCGGCCGCCCAGCCCGCCCCGGTGGCCCCGGCCGGTGAGCCCGACGGCGCCTACGTCACCCCCCTGGTCCGCAAGCTGGCCCAGGAGAACGGCGTGAACCTGGCCTCGGTCCAGGGCACCGGCGTCGGTGGCCGCATCCGCAAGCAGGACGTCATCGCCGCCGCCGAGGCCGCGAAGACCGCTGCTCCGGCTGCCGCTGCCGCCCCGGCCGCCTCCGCCGCGCCGAAGGCTCCGGTCCTGGAGGCCTCGCCGCTGCGTGGCCAGACGGTCAAGATGCCGCGGATGCGCAAGGTCATCGGCGACAACATGATGAAGGCCCTGCACGGCCAGGCGCAGCTGACCTCCGTGGTCGAGGTGGACATCACCAAGATCATGCGGATGCGCGAGAAGGCCAAGGCCGGCTTCGCCGCCCGTGAGGGCGTGAAGCTCTCGCCGATGCCGTTCTTCGTCAAGGCCGCGGTCCAGGCGCTGAAGGCCCACCCGGTCATCAACGCCCGGATCAACGAGGACGAGGGCACCATCACCTACTTCGACTCCGAGAACGTCGGAATCGCGGTGGACAACGAGAAGGGCCTGATGACCCCGGTCATCAAGGGCGCCGGTGACCTGAACATCGCGGGCATCGCGAAGAAGACCGCCGAGCTGGCCGGCAAGGTCCGCGAGAGCAAGATCAGCCCGGACGACCTGTCGGGTGCGAGCTTCACCATCTCCAACACCGGCTCGCGCGGTGCGCTGTTCGACACCGTCATCGTGCCGCCGAACCAGGTCGCCATCCTGGGTATCGGTGCCACCGTCAAGCGTCCGGTGGTCGTGGACCACCCGGAGCTGGGCGAGACGATCGCGGTGCGCCACATGACGTACCTGTCGCTCTCCTACGACCACCGTCTGGTGGACGGCGCGGACGCCGCCCGCTACCTGACCACGGTCAAGCAGATCCTGGAGGCCGCCGAGTTCGAGACCGAGATCGGTCTCTGAGCCCGACCGGCTTTCAGCAGGTGTGACGAAGGGGACGGCCCCGGTTCGTACGAACCGGGGCCGTCCCCCGTTGCGTCCCCGCAGATAATGAACCGTTGGCCTGCCCGTCCCGCGCGCCGGCCCGTCCGGCTAAGGAGCACCCGCATGACCCCACCCGTCATCCACTCGCTGCGCGAGCAGATCCGCGAGCACATCCTCGAGGGGATCGTCAGCGGCCGCTGGCAGCCGGGCGAGCGGATCGTCGAGCGGCGGATCGCGGTGGAGCTGGAGGTCAGTCAGACGCCCGTACGGGAGGCCCTGCGCGAGCTGGAGAGCCTGCGGCTGATCGAGTCGGCGCCGAACAAGGGCGTACGGGTACGGAATCTGACCGCGGCCGACCTCAAGGAGAGCTATCCCGTCCGCGCGGGCCTGGAGCAGGTCGCCGCGGAGCTGGCAGCCGGGCGGCTGGCGGACGACACCACGGCCCTGGAGCGCGAGGTGGCGGCGCTCACCACGGCCGACGCGGCGGCGGACGGCGAGGCGCAGGTGCGGCACACGGTGGCCTTCCACCGTGAGATCATCCGGGCGGCACAGAACGACGTGCTGCTGCACACCTGGGAGTCGCTGGGCGTGGAGGTGTGGACCACACTGTCGATCCGGTGGTTCTCGCCCGACCCGCGGTCGCACGCCCAGGACCACCAGGAGATCGTCGACGCGTTCCGGCGGCGCGACCCCAAGATCGGCGAAATTCTGCGGACACACGTCCTGAGCTGCGCGCCTCGCGTCTGAGGGAGACCGGGGCGGCCGGGAGCCGGTCCGGGAGGCGTAGCGGAGTGAGCCTCCGGGGGCTCATCTGAGGCTGGCACGCGGTGCCCAAATCGGCGGCACCCCGTGCCGACCTGCGGTTTTTCCGCCTTCGAGCGTTGATCGATCATCGATCAGGGGCGTATCGTCGGCCAGTGGGGCGCGACACCCTGCCTGCCAGCAAGCTCTCGCACCCTCCCTCCCTCCGTCCGGAAAGGGGCCACCCATGCCCGATCCCGTACGCCCCGCGTACAACCAGCTCGACCAGCTCCCGGACAGGGACCCGCAGGAGACGGCCGAGTGGCGTGAGTCGCTGGACGCCGTCACCAAGGCAGCGGGCCCGCAGCGCGCGGACTACCTGATGCGCCGCGCTCTGGAGCACGCCTCGCAGACCGAGGGGTCCACCCTCCCCGGCCTGCTGGAGACCGAGTACGTCAACACCATCCCCACCGCCGACGAGCCGGAGTTCCCCGGCGACGAGGCGATGGAGGCCCGCATCACCGCCTGGAACCGCTGGAACGCGGCCGCCATGGTGACCCGCGGCTCCAAGGACGGCCTCGGCGGCCACATCGCCACCTTCGCCTCGGCGGCCTGGCTCTACGAGACCGGCTTCCAGCACTTCTTCCGCGGGAAGGAGGGGGACGGCTCCGGCGACCAGCTCTACATCCAGGGCCATGCCTCCCCCGGCATCTACGCCCGCGCCTTCCTCGAAGGCCGGCTCACCGAGGACCACCTCGACCACTTCCGCCGCGAGGCCGGCGGCGAGGGCCTCCCCTCCTACCCGCACCCGCGGCGCCTCCCCTGGCTGTGGGAGTTCCCCACCGTCTCCATGGGCCTCGGCCCGATATCCGCGATCTACCAGGCGCGCTTCAACCGCTACCTGGAGCACCGCGGGATCAAGGACACCTCGAACTCCCACGTCTGGGCGTTCCTCGGTGACGGCGAGATGGACGAGCCCGAGTCGACCGCCGCACTGGCGCTGGCCGGCCGTGAGGGCCTGGACAACCTCACCTTCGTCATCAACTGCAACCTGCAGCGCCTGGACGGCCCGGTCCGCCCGAACTTCAAGATCGTGCAGGAGCTGGAGGCCCAGTTCCGCGCGGCCGGCTGGAACGTCGTCAAGTCCCTGTGGGGCCAGGCCTGGGACGAGGTCTTCGCGCAGGACGCCGACGGCGCGCTGGTCCGCCGCCTCCGGGAGACCCCGGACGCGCAGTTCCAGACGTACGCCACCCGCGACGCGGCCTACATCCGCGACCACTTCTTCGGCGCGAACGACTCCCTGAAGCGCATCGGCCAGGGCCTGTCCGACGCCAAGATCATCGAGCTGTTCCAGACCTCGCGCGCGGGCCACGAGCCGCGCAAGGTCTACGCCGCGTACAAGGCCGCCGTCGAGCACAAGGGCGCGCCGACCGTCATCCTGGCGCAGACCGTCAAGGGCTACACCCTCGGCGCGGGCTTCGAGTCCCGCAACGCCAATCACCAGATGAAGAAGCTGACCGGCGAGGAGTTCCGCGCCATGCGGGACCTCCTGGAGCTGCCCATCCCGGACAGCGCGCTGGAGGGCGACACGGTGCCGTACTGGCGCCCCGCCGAGGACTCCCCCGAGATGGAGTACCTCCGCAAGCGCCGCGCGGAGCTCGACGGCCCGGCCCCGGCCCGCAAGGTCACCCCGAAACCGCTCCCGATGCCGTCGGACAAGGCGTTCGACGCGCTGAAGAAGGGCTCGGGCTCGCAGGAGATCGCCACGACCATGGCGTTCGTCCGGCTGGTCAAGGACCTGATGCGGGACAAGGAGACCGGCAAGCGCTGGGTCCCCGTCGTCCCCGACGAGGCCCGCACCTTCGGCATGGAGTCGCTCTTCCCGAGCGCCGGCCTCTACTCCCCCGTGGGCCAGACCTACGACCCGGTCGACCGTGACCAGCTCCTGTACTACAAGGAGGCCAAGAACGGTCAGATCCTGAACGAGGGCATCACCGAAGCCGGCGCGCTCGCCGACTTCACCGCCGCGGCCACCGCGTACGCGACCCACGGCGAGCCGATGATCCCGTTCTACATCTTCTACTCGATGTTCGGGTTCCAGCGGACCGCCGACCAGTTCTGGGCGCTCGCCGACCAGCTCGGCCGCGGTTTCGTGATCGGTGCGACCGCCGGCCGTACGACGATGACCGGTGAGGGCCTGCAGCACGCCGACGGCCACTCGCACCTCATCGCCTCCACCAACCCGGCGGCCCTCTCCTACGACCCCGCGTTCGCCTACGAGGTCGCGGTGATCGTCAAGGAAGGCCTCCGCCGGATGTACGGCGAGAACGCCGAGGACGTCTTCTACTACCTGACGGTCTACAACGAGACCAAGGTGCAGCCGCCCATGCCCGAGGGCGTGGAGGAGGGCATCCTCAAGGGCCTGTACCGCTTCAAGGAGGCCGAGGGCACCACCGACAAGGCCCCGAAGACCCAGCTGCTGGCCTCCGGCACGGCGATCCACTGGGCCCTTGAGGCGCAGCGGATGCTGGCCGAGGAGTGGGACGTGGCGGCCGACGTCTGGTCCGCGCCGTCCTGGACGGAGCTGCGGCGCGACGCGCTGGAGTGCGACGCCGCACGCCTGAAGGGCGAGGACCGCGTGCCCTACGTGACCCGCGCGCTGGCCGGTGCCGAGGGCCCGGTCGTCGCGGTCAGCGACTGGATGCGGGCCGTGCCCGACCAGATCGCCCCCTGGGTCGAGCAGGACTGGGTCTCCATCGGCACCGACGGCTTCGGTCTCTCCGACACCCGTGAGGCCGCCCGCCGCTACTTCGGCGTCGACCCGCAGTCGGTCGTCGTCCAGGTGCTCGCCGCCCTCTCCCGCCGTGGCGAGGTCAAGGCGGAGACGGTCAAGGAGGCCGCCGAGAAGTACGGCCTGTGAGCCGTACCCGCAGGACGCCGGGGCCGTAGCGCTCCGGTCAGCACCGGGACCGTACCTCCCGGCGGGCGTCGGGGCCGTGAGGGAGCCCCGGCGCCACCCCCGGCGTACGGGCCGCGCGCCCGTACGCCCCACAGCTCCCGTGCGGAGGCAATCCACCCGCGCCCGGACCTCCGCACGGGACACCTCTTCTTCTCGGCCCGGCCGACGGTCGGAGCCGGCCCGGCTGTCGGTGGCGGGCGGCATGATGTCCGCATGCGCGCTGCCCGGCTGATCAAGATGGTGCTGCTGCTCCAGTCCCGGCCCTCCATGACGGGGGCCGAGCTGGCGCGCGAGCTGGAGGTCTCGGAGCGCACGGTCGCCCGGGACGTCCTCTCCCTCTCCGAGGCCGGCATACCCGTCTACGCCGACCGCGGCAGGACCGGTGGCTACCGCCTGGTCGGCGGCTACCGCACCCGCCTCACCGGCCTCGGCCGCAGCGAGGCCGAAGCCCTCTTCCTCTCCGGCGTGCCCTCCGCACTGCGCGAACTGGGCCTGGCCGACGCCGCCTCCGCCGCCCGTCTGAAGGTCTCGGCGGCCCTCCTGCCCGAGCTGCGGGACGCCGCGACCGGCGCGGCCCAGCGCTTCCACCTGGACGCGCCCGGCTGGTACCAGACCCCGAGCACGCCGGAACTGCTGCCCGCGATCGCCGAGGCGCTGTGGGACGACCGCGTGCTGACAGCCCGTTACGGCCGCAAGGGCACCGAGGTCGACCGCGTCCTGGAGCCGTACGGGCTGGTCCTGAAGGCGGGGGTCTGGTATCTCGTGGCGCGCGCGGACGGCGGCGACGGGGGCCGCGGGCGCCAGGAGCCCCAGGGACGTCGCGAGGGCCACCGGGTGTACCGCGTCGACCGCTTCCGCTCCGCCGCCGTCGGCGAGGACCGCTTCATCCGCGACCCGGACTTCGACCTGCCCGCCTTCTGGGCGGAGCGGGCCGCCCAGTTCGCCCGCTCGATCCTGCGCGAGGAGGTGACCGTACGGCTCACGCCCGCAGGCGCCCGGCAGCTCCCGCACGTCACCGACCGCGTGGCGGCCCGGGAGGCTCTGGACGCGGCGTCGGACCCCGACGACGAGGGCCGGATCACCGTCGTCCTCGCCGTCGAGTCGCCCGACGTCGCCTACTCCCAGCTGCTGGGCCTCGGCCCGGAGGCAGAGGTCCTCGCCCCGCCCGGGCTGCGCACCCGCTTCGCGGAGGCGGCCCGCCGCACGCACGCGCTGTACGAGTAGCCGCGGTTGCCCGCACGGCCGCGCCGCGGCTCGGTCACCGGTATCCCGTCACGTCCGCCGGCTTGCCCCTCCGCTCGACCTCCTCGATGTACCGCCAGGCGTCCGGTGCCGAGCCGTCCGCGTCCGTGAAGCCGTACACCTGCGCCAGCCCGCCACTGGACAGCGACCGTCCGTTCCACCGCGCCACGTCCGGGTCGGTGGCCAGGGCCGCGAGCGCACGCGCCACGAACACCGGCGACTCCGAGATCGCGAAGTGCGGGTTCTGCGCGCAGCCGTCCCGCCAGCTCTCCTCCGTGACCTTGAAGTGCGTGTCGAGCATCGCCTCCGACCGCAGCCACCCCGGCGTGAGGCAGAGCGCCGTGCACCCGTACTCCGCCAGCTCCTCCGCCAGGTCGTGCGCGATCCGGATCGGCGCGCTCTTCGCGAGGTCGTAGTAGAGCGGCCTGCGGTACTCGCGGTTGGACTCGGCCGTGCCGTCGGTGACCTCCACCAGCAGCCCGCCGCGCCGCCGGACCAGCAGCGGCAGCGCGTACCGGCTGGTGATCAGATGGCTCTCGACGCCCAGCCGCAGCACGCGCAGCCCCTTGCCGAGGTCGTGCTCCCACGCCTTCTTGTCCCACTCGACGTGCTGGTCACCGCCCCACAGGTCGTTGACCAGCACGTCCAGCCGCCCATGGTCCCGCTCGATCCGCTCGACCAGCTCCCGCACCTGGTCCGGCTCCAGATGGTCGACCGGTACGGCGATGCCGGTGCCGCCGGTGCCGGAGTCCCTTCCCGCCGCGGTCACCAGTTCCGCCGTGCCCTCGATCGTCTCGGTCGCCCGGCCCACCTCGCTGACGTGCTCCCGCGTCGTACGCCCGGTGACGTAGACGACCGCGCCGGCCCGCCCCAGCTCCACGGCCATCGCCCGCCCCGCACCCCGGGTGGCCCCGGCGACGAGCGCCACCTTGCCCTCCAGCGCCCCGGCCGCCCCGGCCGGCTGCTCGGCCGCATCGCCCGGCTTCCCGGTCGTCCGTACCGGCTCGTCGCTCATCGCTTCCCCTTCCCTTCGCATGCGCCGACCTTCGCACCCAATTCCGTCACCTCCTGTCCGGTTTTCCGCGGAATTCCGTGTCGGTAACGACCCGGACGGATGCCCGCGCTCCGCGTGCGTCGCCGGGCGGCAGGCTGGATGCTGGACCCTGTGATGGACGAGACGGAGTTCTGGGAGCTCATCGACGATTCCCGCGAAGCCGCCGAGGGCGACCCCGAGGAACAGGCCGATCAGCTGATCGAGCGGCTGATGCGGCTCGACCCCGACGCCGTGCTCGACTTCGCCCGGCACTTCGAGGCGCGCTACAACCGCGCGTACACCTGGGACCTGTGGGCCGCGGCCGTCATCCTGCTGGACGGCGCGAGCGACGACGCCTTCGACTACTTCCGCTGCTGGCTGATCGGCCAGGGCCGGGAGGTCTTCGAGGGCGCGCTGCACGATCCCGACCGGCTCGCCGACCTCCTCCCGGAGTTCGACGAGGAGGAGGACGGCGACGCGGAGGACCTGGGGTACGCGGCGGACGAGGCGTACGAACGCCTCACCGGCATCGTGATGCCCGACCTCGGTATCGCCCCCGCGCCCCGGGAACCCCTGGGCACCGTCATCGACTTCGAGGACGACGCGGCCCTGGAGGAACGCTTCCCCGCCCTCTGGGAACGCTTCCGCGGCGACCCGTACACCTGAGCCGCTACTCCTGAGCCTTTACACCTGAGCCGCTACGCCTGAGTTGTCACGCCGGGGCCGCCACGCAAGGCACGTACGTGCGTACGACGACGGATCTCAGTCCGCCGCTTCCACGGCTCCCGGCGCTTCCCCCAGCCTCCGCCCCATCAGCACGTCGTCCACGTACTCCCCCGCCAGCAGGAACTCCCCCGGCAGGACGCCTTCCACCCGAAACCCGGCCGACTCGTACAGCCGCCGGGCCGGCGCGTTGTGCCCCAGCACCCGCAGGGTCATCCGTTCCGCGCCCTCCGCCGCCGCCCGTTCGACCGCGGCGGCCAGCAGCGCGCGGGCCACCCCGCGGCCGCGCACCCGGTCGTCCACGGCGAGGCCCTGTATCTGCCGTACATGGGCATTGCAGGGCAGCGGCGTCGGCCGCACCAGCCGCAGATAGCCCGCCATCAGCCCGTCCGCCTCGGCCACGAGGAAGTCGTCCGGGACGTGCCAGGCGTCGAAGAACGGATCGTACGGCGGCTCCGGACGCGGCTGGACGGAGTGCAGCGGCGACCAGGTCCGCCGGTCCAGCGCCCCCAGCGCGGCCTCGTCGGCGGGCACAGCGGTACGTACGGTCAGCTCGGGCATGCGGGTCACTGTGCCACGCGCGTGCTGCCCCCGGCAGTATGGGAACCATGCGGATCGCGATCACCGGCTCGACCGGTCTCATCGGCACGGCGCTCCTGCGGTCACTGCGCGCGGACGGGCACGAGGTACTGCGTCTCGTCCGGCACGCGCCACGCGCCGCCGACGAAGTGGCCTGGGATCCCGGACGGCAGACGGTCGACACCGCGTCGCTCGCGGGCTGCGACTCCGTCGTCCATCTCGCGGGCGCCGGCGTCGGGGACCACCGCTGGACAGCCGCGTACAAGAAGACGATCCGCGACAGCCGGGTCCTGGGCACGGCCGCGATCGCCGAGGCCCTCGCCTCCCTCGACACCCCGCCGCGCTCCTTCGTCTGCGGCAGCGCGATCGGCTACTACGGCGAGACCGGGGCGCGCCGCGTGGACGAGGAGGCGCCGCCCGGCGACGACTTCCTGGCCAGGGTCTGCGTCGACTGGGAGGCCGCCGCCGACCCGGCCGTCGAGGCGGGCATCCGTACCGCCTTCGCGCGCACCGGCCTGGTCGTCTCCCGCACCGGCGGGGCCTGGGGCCGCCTCTTCCCCCTCTTCAAGGCGGGCCTGGGCGGCCGGCTGGGCGACGGCAGCCAGTACTGGTCGTTCATCTCCCTCCACGACCACATCCGCGCCCTGCGCCACCTCATCGACGACGACACGCTGTCCGGCCCGGTGAACCTCACCGCCCCGGAACCGGTCACCAACCGCGAGGCGACGGCCGCCATGGGCAAGGCCCTGCGCCGCCCCACCCTCTTCACCGTCCCGCCCCCGGCCCTCCGCCTGGCCCTGGGCGAGTTCGCCGACAACATCCTCCAGAGCCAACGCATCATCCCGACCCGCCTCCAGGCCTCCCACTTCACCTTCACCCACCCGACCATCACCTCAGCCATCCAGGCGGCCTAGTCATCCCGGGCCGGGATCCGGGCCCGGCCGGGCCCCCCGGGGGCGGGCGGCCGGCGCGGAGCGGGCGGGGAAGGCGACCCGGGTGGGGAAGGCGACCCGGGTGGGCGGCCAACGGGTGGGACCCGCCCCTCCCTCCCCGGCCCCTCTCGTTGTGACTCGGCGGTGGTGCCTCTGGCATTTCCGGGGCGGGTGAGGGGTGTGCGACCCCGTGTGCGTCGGTCCGGTTGCGGGGGTGGGTATCAGGGAGGCTTGCGAAGGGCATGAGACGTGGGCCGAAACCCCGGCCGACCCAGGGAGGGACCCGTGCCGCGCAGCCCCGCTTCCCGAAACCCCTCGCCCCAGCCGGTGCCCCCGTCGGACACCGTGGACGTCGTCATCGTCGGTGGTGGAGTGGCCGGTCTGGCCGCCGCACACCACCTCACCCGCGCCGGCGCCACCGTCGCCGTCCTGGAGGCCGCCGACCGCGTCGGTGGCCGCGCGACCACCGAGGAACTGGACGGCTTCCGCCTGGACCGGGGCAGTCAGCTCCTGGTCAGCTCCTATCCGGAGCTGAGCAGAACCCCGGCCCTCGACGACCTCGCGCTACGGCCCTTCGCCCCCGGTATCTGCCTGCACAACGGGCGCCGCGCACAACATATCGGCGCCGTCCGGAGCACAAGGGTCGCACTCTCCACGGCACGCGCCCTTACGCGCGCCTCCGCACGCCCCTCGTCACGCTCCGGCGCCCGTATCCCCTCGCTCGGCTCCCGCCTGCCCTCGCCCGGCGGCCCGCTGAGCCCGTCGTCCCTGCTCCCTTCGTCCCTGCGGCCCCCGTTCGGCACCGCCCGCCTGCCTTCCCTCGGGCCGCTGGGGCCGATCCGGTCGCTCGGCACGCTCGGGCAGCTCGGACCGCTCGGTACCGCGCGCCTGCCGTCCCTGGGAGTGTCCCGGCTCCCCGGTCTCGGCTCCCCCCGGCTGCCCGCACTCGCCACGCTCGGCTCGTCCCGGCTGCCCGCGCTGCGCACCGCCCCGGGCGCGCAGCGGTCCTCCCGGACCGCCCCGGGCCCGGGCCGCGACCAGCCCGTCCACGACGTCCTGTCGCCCCGCGCCGCCGCGCTGCGTCCGCTGCTGACCGCCCTGCTCGGCGACCCCACGCTGCAGGGCTCCAGCCTCGGCGCCGCCCTCACCCTGCGCGCCTTCGCCACCGGGCGGCTCTGTCTGCCGGCGGGAGGTGCGGCGAGCGTCCCCGAGCTGCTCGCCGCCTCGCTGCCGCCGGGCACCGTGCGCACGTCCGTCCGCGCCGTCTCCGTCTCCACCACGCTCGTCACCACCTCCGATCACCGTCAACTGCGCTGCCGCGCCGCGCTCGTGGCCACGGGAGCGCGCGACGCCGCTGAGCTGCTGCCGGGGCTGCGGGTCCCCGACTTCCATCCGGTGACCATGCTGCACCACACCGCCGACACCTCCCTGAGTTGTCCACAGGCACAGGACGCGGCGCTGTTCCTGCCGACCGAGGGGCCGGTGGCGTACAGCTATGCCGCGAGCGCGGTCGACCCCTCCCGCACCCCGCCCGGCAGGTCGCTGATCACCACGGCCGTGCTCGGCTCCGCCGCCACGCTGCCCGCCGGCGCGCTCGACAAGACGGTCCGCCCGCAGCTGGAGCGGCTGTACGGCACCGCCACCGACGGCTGGCGGCTGCTGGCCGCGCACCATGACCCGTACGCCGTGCCGGCCATGCCCGCGCCGCACGATCCGTTCCGGCCGGTCCGCGTGCTGGCCGGGCTGTACGTGTGCGGCGACCACCGCGACACCGGCACCGTCCAGGGCGCCCTGCGGTCCGGCCGCCGCGCCGCGCACGCGCTGCTGCAGGACTTCGGCATCGCGGTACCGGACGACGGATCCGCCCATCCCCTGCCCGACGCCGCCTGACGACGACGGTGCGACCGGTGCCTGGTGCCCGGCGGCCGGTGCCCGGCGGCCGTGCCTGGTGCTCGGCGGCAGGCCCACCCGGGCTCGGCAGGACCCCGTCACCACCCCACCGCAGCACGACTTCGCCCTGAGCCCCGCACCCGCACCCGCACCCGCACGCGGACACGACAAGGCCGGGGTGGCGTGATCGCCGCCCCGGCCCCGTCGTCGGGCCCGTCCTCCGCGCGTCTCACCCCAGCGCGGTCACCTTGTCGCGGTAGCCGCGTACGGGTGCGGCGTCCCGGTACGGTTCCAGCCTGCGCTCGAAGTCCCGTACGTACTCATGCACCCGTACGGAACGCATCTCCGCCGCCTGTACGGCCGCCTCCGCGCCCAGCGTGCAGGCCTGTTCCAGTTCGCCGAGGCCGAGCCGGGCGGTCGCCAGGACGATGCGGCAGAGCAGCCGGCTGCGGGCGTAACCGGCGCCGCGGAGCTGCAGCGACCGCTCGGCGTGCTGTGCCGCGGCGCGGTACTGCTGGAGGTCGCGGTGGCAGTGCCCGAATTCGTCCGCGAGCTGTGCCTCGTCGAAGAGCCGTGCCCAGTGCGGCACCTCGTCACCGGGGCGCGCGGCCTCCAGGGCCCGTTCGGCGCGGGCCAGGGAGGCGGTACAGGCGCGTACCTCGCCCAGTACGGCGTGCCCGCGTGCCTCCGCGGCGTGCAGCAGCGCCTGGACCAGGGGCGGCGGCCCGCTGCCGATGCCCTGCTGGGCCACCCGCGCCAGCTGGACGGCCTCCCGGCCGTGGCCCAGGTACACCGCCTGCCGGCTCATCGTGATCAGGACGTAGCTGCCGTACGCGCGGTCGCCGGCTGCTTGAGCCAGCCGGAGCGCCTGTACGAAGTAGCGCTGCGCGAGCCCGTGCGCGGTGATGTCGTACGAGGTCCAGCCGGCCAGCCGGGTCAGGTCGGCGGTGGCGGAGAAGAGCCGTCGGCCGGCGGTTTCGCTGTAGGAGCCGCGCAGCATGGGCTCGGCCTCGTGCTCCAGGTAGCGCACGAGTGCCTGGCGGGCATGGCCGCCGCCGTACGCGTGGTCCAGCGTCCTGAAGAGTTCGCCGACCGAGCGCAGGGCCGCGATGTCCCCGCTGGACACGCGGTAGCCGTGCGCCGGGTCCGGGCGCTCCGGACGGTCGGGGCGGCGCTGGCGGGGCACTCCTGCGCGGATCTGCGCGGGCACCCGGGGCGGCCCGGGGTGCCCGGGCGGTCCGGGAGGGCCGTGCTCGGGGGCCGGTTCGCCGCGCGCGACCCGTTCGTCCGCGCGGCCGATGAGCCAGTCGCGGCTGGGTACGACCAGACCCGCCGGGGTGAACGCGATCTTGCGCAGTTCGGCGTGGCTGCCGGAGTCCTTGCGCCACAGGCCGCTGACGATGTCCACCGCCTCGGCGGGTGTCGCGGCGAATTCCAGCCCGGCGTACACGGGTGCGCAGGCGTCCAGACCCAGGTCCTGCGCCGACAGCCGGCGTCCGAGGCGGCGGGTGAACACCTCGGCGATCAGTGCGGGGGTGGTGCCGCGTGGCTGCTGGCCGCGCAGCCATCTGGTCACCGATGTCTTGTCGTAGCGCAGGTCGAGCCCGTGTTCCAGCCCCAGCTGGTCCACCCGGCGGGCCAGACCGGCATTGGAGAACCCCGCCTCCGCGATCAGCGCGGCGAGTCTGCGGTTGGGTGTGCGTTGCGGCGATCCCTCAAGCTGTGGGCCTGGGTCGGGTCGTTCCGTCATCAGCTTTACGGTCTCCTGCCTTCCGGGCCGCGCCGACCGGGCCCGGTCGACACCGTCCGGCGCTTTCGCCCTCCTGGAACGGCGTGAATGTAGCGGCCCAAGGAGGAGTTCCGGCCACGTTTCGTCCGCGTTCATCCGATCGTGTGAGCACAGCACCACGAGGCGATGCGGCCCCCGGGGCCCCGCTCCGCGCGCCCGGTCCCCGCTCCGCGCTGCGCCCCTGCTCAGCCGCCCCTCGGCGGCCGTGCCCCCGGCGGCCGCCGCCCCGTAGAGCCCCGCTCCCGGAGACCGCCACCGAACACCTTCCGGTCACCCGTACGAGCTGTCCCTCCGGCACGCCCTTCCGGCCACCGTCACGAACGGAGCCCGCCCCGACCTTCCGCCGGCCTCCCGGCCCCCTCGCCACCGGTGCCCGTCCTCCTCTCCCGCCCGCCCGCACCGGCCCGGGACCGGCCGCCCGCGGGGCTTCCTGGCCACGGCCGTACAGTGGTGACGGGCGCGAAGGTCTTGCAATAAGAGGAGCCGCCATGAGTGAGCTGCGCTTTGTCCGGATGGGCTTCGGCGCCGACCGCGTCGAATACCAGACGGCGTGGCAGGAGCAGCGCCGGGTGCACGCCGCCCGGTTCGCCGACGAGATCCCGGACACCTGTCTGCTGCTGGAGCACCCGCCTGTCTACACGGCGGGCCGGCGCACGACCGACGACGAGCGCCCCCTGGACGGCACCCCCGTCATCGACGTGGACCGCGGCGGGAAGATCACCTGGCACGGCCCGGGCCAGCTGGTCGGTTACCCGATCCAGAAGCTGCCGCGCCCGGTGGACGTGGTCGCGCACGTGCGCCGCCTCGAAGAGGCGCTGATCCGTACGGCGGCGGAGTTCGGCGTGGAGACCAGCCGCGTCGAGGGCCGCAGCGGCGTGTGGGTGCTGGGCGACCCGGTGGAGCAGCGCGCGGCGCTGGGGGGCCTGAACCTCGACTTCGACCCGCGCGTGAACGACGAGCTGTTCGACCCGCGGCTGAACGGCCCGGAGTACGCCCCCTCCAACGCGGGGCAGCGCCGTGAGGACCGCAAGCTGGCGGCGATCGGTATCCGGGTGGCCAAGGGCGTCACGATGCACGGCTTCGCGCTGAACGTGAACCCGGACAACACCTCGTTCGACAAGATCGTGCCGTGCGGCATCCGGGACGCGGGCGTGACGTCGCTCTCGTACGAGCTGGGCCGTGAGGTCACCATCGACGAGGTGCTGCCGGTGGCCGAGAAGCACCTGCGGGACGTGCTGGAGAACGCCGAGCTCCTGCCCCGCGCCGTCTGACCCGGCCCGCCGGCGCCGCCCACGAGCGGGCCCGGCGGAATGCAGCCCGGTGGTAGCGGGTTGCGCAGCACGTAAAGACGTGCGAATCAACGGGCGTACCCTGGGTACGCCGAAGAAACGAAGCTTAGGGAGCCGGAGTGTCCGCTGTCGCACCCGACGGACGCAAGATGCTGCGCCTGGAGGTCCGGAACAGCCAGACCCCCATCGAGCGCAAGCCCGAGTGGATCAAGACCCGGGCGAAAATGGGCCCCGAGTACAACCACCTGCAGGGCCTGGTGAAGAGCGAGGGCCTGCACACGGTCTGCCAGGAGGCGGGCTGTCCCAACATCTTCGAATGCTGGGAGGACCGCGAGGCGACCTTCCTCATCGGCGGTGACCAGTGCACCCGCCGCTGCGACTTCTGCCAGATCGACACCGGCAAGCCGCAGGAGCTGGACCGCGACGAGCCCCGGCGCGTGGCCGAAAGCGTGCAGACGATGGGTCTGCGGTACGCCACGATCACCGGCGTCGCCCGCGACGACCTGGAGGACGGCGGCGCCTGGCTGTACGCCGAGACCGTCCGGCAGATCCACGGCCTGATGCCCGACACGGGCGTGGAGCTGCTGATCCCCGACTTCAACGCGGAGCCCGACCAGCTGGCCGAGGTCTTCTCCTCGCGCCCCGAGGTGCTGGCGCACAACGTGGAGACGGTGCCGCGGATCTTCAAGCGGATCCGTCCCGGTTTCCGTTACGAGCGCTCCCTGAAGGTCATCACGGAGGCCCGTAAGGACGGCCTGGTGACCAAGTCGAACCTGATCCTGGGCATGGGCGAGACCCGTGCGGAGATCAGTGAGGCGCTGCAGGACCTGCACGACGCGGGCTGCGAGCTGATCACGATCACCCAGTACCTGCGCCCGTCGGTGCGGCACCACCCGGTCGACCGCTGGGTGAAGCCGCAGGAGTTCGTCGAGCTCAAGGAGGAGGCGGAGGAGATCGGCTACAAGGGCGTCATGTCCGGGCCGCTGGTCCGCTCCTCGTACCGGGCCGGCCGGCTCTACCAGCAGGCGATGGAGCAGCGCGCGGCGGAGGCCGAGCGCCCGGCGGTGTGACCGCCGTCGGCGGGCTCGGTCCGATCACCTTCGGGAAGCGCCCGCGCGGTGGGCCGCATGGCGGACGGGACGTCGTCACGCGCCTCGTCGATCACGCTCGGGCGCCCTCCATCCGCATGATCATCCCTGGCTTCATCCGTGGATTCTTTGCATTCGCGAGCGGCCTTCCAGGACCCCGATGATGTGAATCCCGGCACACGCCGGAGGACGCGGTCCGTACTTCTCCCAGGCTGGAGCGGTGCGGGCCGCACCGACGTTTCATGGCAGTTTGACCGTCCGGTCATCCGTTGGTAACACCGTTCCGTGACGCTTTCCGTGACGATGGTTGAACGCACCGCTCACACCCCCGTTGTTCCCACCACCCCGAAGGGGACTCACGCCATGCAGGCCGCGCCCGTCCGTGACACCGCCGCTCTGCCGATCCCGTCCGTCACCGGTGCCCTGCGCGCCGTGGAATCGCTGCTGATGCGCAACGGTCAGCGCACCGCCCGCCGAAATGCCTGGACCGCCGTCCTCGAGGACCGGCGTCGTGCCGAGGACCGGCGGGCCGCCCAGTACGTACTGGAGGCCGCGGCGACCCGGAGCACCCCGGCCACGTAAACTTCCGTACATGGCGAGGAAGGAAAACGCAGACACCTCTGCGAACCCCGGGCGGCTCAAGCAGATCGCCCTGACCTACAAGATGACCCGTCGGGTCGACTCCAAGGTCGGTCTTGTCGTCGCGGGCGTGGGCATCGTCGTATTCGGCGTTCTCCTTGCCATCGGCTTCCTGATCGGCCACCCCGTTTACCTGGGCATCCTGGGCTTCCTGCTGGCCTTCCTGGCCATGGCGATCATCTTCGGCCGGCGCGCCGAGAAGGCCGCCTTCGGTCAGATGGAGGGCCAGCCGGGAGCCGCGGCCGCGGTGCTGGAGAACATCGGCCGCGGCTGGTCGGTGACGCCCGCGGTCGCGATGAACCGCAACCAGGACGTCGTGCACCGTGCGGTCGGCAAGGCCGGCATCGTGCTCGTCGGCGAGGGCAACCCGAACCGGCTCCGCGGCCTGCTGGCGGCGGAGAAGAAGCGGATGGCCCGCGTCGTCTCCGACGCCCCGGTCCACGACTTCGTGGTCGGTGACGGCGAGGGCCAGGTACCGCTGAAGAAGCTCCGTACGACGCTGATGAAGCTGCCGCGCGTACTGCCGGGCTCGCAGGTCACGGTGGTCAACGACCGGCTGCGGGCGCTCGGCGACCTGATGAGCAACATGCCGGTGCCGAAGGGGCCGATGCCCAAGGGCATGCGGATGCCGAAGGGCGGCCGGATGCGCTGACGCCTCCGGCGTCGTACCGACGACATGACCGTCGTACCGACGACATGGCCGTCGTACCGACGACATGGCCAGCGGCCCGGGACCTGGTGGTCCCGGGCCGCTGGCCGTACGGGTGCGCCGGTCATACGAGTGCCGGGGCCGCACCCCGGGCCCGTCTGCGTCTCCCGGAGACGGCCGCCCTACGTGCGCGCGCAGACCGCCGCCCCGGACCGGCCGGGGAGACCGTTCCGTACGCGCGCGTACGGAACGGTCTCAGATGCGCACCTGGACCGACCGCGCCAGCCGGTCGTGCAGGCCGCGGCCGTCGCGGTCCCAGATCGCGGCCGGGATGACGATCATCAGCGCGACCGTACGGAGCAGCACCCGCGGCAGCGAGAGCCGGCCGCCGCCCTCGGCGACCACCCGCAGGCCCAGCAGCCGCTTGCCGGGCGTGAAGCCGACCGTGCCGACGGTGAGCAGGCTGAGGACGAGGAAGACCAGCAGTGCCCAGTTGCTCGCCGCGTTCGCCCTGCCGCCGCTGAGCAGTCCGTACGCGATGAGCATGCACAGCGCCCAGTCGATCAGGAGGGCCACGATCCGGCGGCCCGGCCGGGCGACCGAGCCGGGTCCGTGCTCCGGCAGCCCCAGCTGCTGGCCCCGGTAGCCGAAGTCGATGCCCATGTCCTCGGCCGCCGCGCGGGGCCCGGAGAGCCACGATCCCATTGCTTGCCTGTTGTCCACCCGTCCACGGTACTGCGACCGCATACATTTCCGGCGGGCCGGGGCGCCCGGGGACGGGGCGCCGCGACCACCTCGCCGTACGGCGTAACGGGGCCGTACCGGTGCGCGCACCGCCCACCACGGCGGGTCACGCGCACCGCGCGCCGGTTAACCTGTGCGAAACAAATGGGTCATGCTTGGGAAATCCCGCCTACCTATGGTCGGGCGAGCGCGCCACCGCACATGGTCGCGATCCGAGGAGCAACCCCGAGCCGCCGACCGGTGACCGGGCTAGGAGGAGTTGGATGTTCCAGAACGCCGACGAGGCCAAGAAGTTCATCGCGGACGAGGACGTCAAGTTCGTCGACGTCCGATTCTGCGACCTGCCCGGTGTGATGCAGCACTTCACGGTGCCCGCGGAGGCGTTCGACCCCGCCGAGGAGCTCGCGTTCGACGGCTCCTCGATCCGCGGCTTCCAGGCCATCCACGAGTCCGACATGGCGCTGCGCGCGGACCTCTCCACGGCCCGGGTCGACCCGTTCCGCCGGGACAAGACCCTCAACGTCAACTTCTTCATCCACGACCCGATCACCGGCGAGCAGTACAGCCGTGACCCGCGGAACGTGGCGAAGAAGGCCGAGGCCTACCTCGCCTCCACCGGCATCGCCGACACCGCGTTCTTCGGCCCCGAGGCCGAGTTCTACGTGTTCGACTCGGTCCGCTTCGAGACCTCCGCCAACCGCTCGGTCTACGAGATCGACTCCGAGGCGGGCGCCTGGAACACCGGCGCGGTCGAGAACAACCGCGGTTACAAGGTCCGCTACAAGGGCGGCTACTTCCCGGCCCCGCCGGTCGACCACTTCGCCGACCTGCGTGCGGAGATCTCCCTGGAGCTGGACAAGCAGGGCCTGAAGGTCGAGCGCCAGCACCACGAGGTCGGCACCGCCGGCCAGGCCGAGATCAACTACAAGTTCAACACGCTGCTCGCCGCGGCCGACGACCTGATGCTCTTCAAGTACATCGTGAAGAACGTCGCCTGGCGCAACGGCAAGACCGCGACCTTCATGCCCAAGCCGATCTTCGGTGACAACGGCTCCGGCATGCACGTCCACCAGTCCCTGTGGCAGGGCGGCGAGCCGCTCTTCTACGACGAGCAGGGCTACGCGGGCCTCTCGGACACCGCCCGCTACTACATCGGCGGCATCCTCAAGCACGCCCCGTCGCTGCTGGCCTTCACCAACCCGACGGTGAACTCCTACCACCGCCTGGTCCCCGGCTTCGAGGCCCCGGTCAACATGGTGTACTCGCAGCGCAACCGCTCCGCGGCCATGCGTATCCCGATCACCGGCTCGAACCCGAAGGCCAAGCGCGTCGAGTTCCGCGCCCCGGACCCGTCCTCCAACCCGTACCTGGCCTTCTCCGCGCTCCTCCTCGCGGGCCTGGACGGCGTGAAGAACAAGATCGAGCCGGCCGAGCCGATCGACAAGGACCTCTACGAGCTCGCTCCCGAGGAGCACGCGAACGTCCAGCAGGTCCCGACCTCCCTCCCCGCGGTCCTCGACGCCCTGGAGGCGGACAACGAGTACCTCCAGCAGGGCGGCGTCTTCACCTCGGACCTGATCGAGACCTGGATCGACTACAAGCGCACCAACGAGATCGCCCCGATCCAGCTCCGCCCGCACCCGCACGAGTTCGAGCTGTACTTCGACATCTAAGAGGCGAGGTCGGGCGACCTGGGCGGGATCCTCGGAAACCGGCTGTGACCTGCGGAGACTCTTCTCCTGAGTTCTCATGGTTCCCAGCTGTTTTCCGCCCCCTTGTGCACCGCGTGTGCACCGCAGCACGCAAACCCTGACTCGGTGTCAGGCACGTTAGTGAAGGCCGTCACTTATAAGTGACGGCCTTCACTCGTTGCTCGGACCACATGCCAGTCACGACGTCTTTCCTCACAGGCTGGCTCTGATCCGCTACCTGACGTGAACTGCGAGAGACATGGCAGCGTCCAGAGAACCATCCCACCTGAGCCCTGCAGCCCACCCGGCCGCAGAAAATGTATGGGAGTTGCCGGAGGGACCATCTACGCTCATTGGTCGTGGTCGTATACGCTAGCTGGAATCGGACAGACGCCTCGCCGAGGCGAGCTGCGGAGCCGGAATCAGAGTTCTATGACAGGATCGCCGGGCCGTACTGGGATCAGGTTCGGGATGTGATCAACGAGTGGTGCTCGCACCTCCCTGATCAGGATCAGCCCAGCTTGCGCAGTCGGCTTCGCGACCGGAACTCCGACGCGAACGTTTCCTCCGCGCTGTGGGAGTTGTATCTGCACGAGATGCTGCTTGGGTCCGGTTGCACCGTGGAGATCGAGCCTGGAATAGGTACTCGCGGCACAAACCCCGACTTCCTGGTCACCCGCGAGGGCCAGCAATTCGTCGTCGAGGCGAAATGGACAGTCCAGCGCCTGGACGGCACGGTATCCAACAAGCAGCTCCCACCCGTCTTGATCGATGCCATCGACGGTGTACCGAGCCCCAATTTCTTCGTGTCATACAGGATTCACCAGACAGGGTCGGGAACACCGTCGCAGAGGCGGCTGAAAACTGGACTGGAGCGGTGGCTCGCCAGCCTGGATCCCGATCAGGTAATCGCCGACGAGGCGCCATTGCCCAAGCACACCTGGCAGGAGGCCGGCTGGTCCCTCTCGTTCGAGGCGATCCCTCGTAGCCCCGATAGGCGAGGAGATCCAACGAGCAGGACAATCGGCTTCTACCCCCCGATGACCTGGTTCAATGACGAGTCGGATCAAGTGCTCGACGCGGTCAAGGAGAAGGGAGGGAAATACGGCGATCTAGCGCTGCCGTTCATCGTGGCGGTTGGCCGTGCGGGCGCCTTCCCCGAAGACGAAGACGTAGAGAGCGCACTGTACGGGACCTCTGTCGAGTACGTGCGCAACAGCACGCCGACCTTCGGCCGGCAGCCCGACGGATACTGGACTGCAACCTACGACCACGCTCACAGGCGGGTCAGCGGTGTGCTCACCGTCAACAACCCGGCGCCCTGGACCTGGACGAAGCACACCCCCGTCCTTTGGCATAGTTCCGACCCCAGATCGCTCCCGGCCCTTGTCCTCCCCACCTGGGCAACGGCACAGGTGATCGATGCCCACGTCGAACACCAGCCACCGACTTGCCCCATCTACACCGCCCTCGGCCTGCCCGAGCATTGGCCGATCGGCGTCCCCTTCCCGCGCCATCGCCGGAGTAACGCGAGCTGACTGCAGTCGGCCCTCGTCCATGTCTCTCAGAGGCTGCCCTCGCCGCCAGAGATATAGCACGTGCAGGCAATGGGGCTGGGCCAGCAGCTCATGGCTCACAGGCGGCTCCCCGGAGTCACTGCCATTGCCGGGCCCTACGAATGAGGCGAGTGTTTACTGACGCCAACCAGCGAGAGACACCTGGGGTCCATCGTCAAGGTAGCGGTGGAGGGCGCTGGCGGTGGTGTCGACGAACGCTTCGGGAATAGCGTCGGTGCCGACCCACCGGACCTGGGCGTGCTTGCGCGGTTCGCGATTCTCGGGCTCGCCGGTCCATTCGTGGGAGGCGAAGACAACGGTGAGGAAGCCGTTGGGGGCTTCGACGCCCCAGGCGCCGTGGATGATGTGGGCGACCTTGAGCGATTCCGGTTTCACCGTCAGGCCCGTTTCCTCGTAGAGCTCGCGGACGGCGGTTTCAGTGATGGGCTCTCCGGGCTCGCTCTTGCCGACGGGGAGGTCCCACATGCCCTGGGCGAACTTGGCGTTCTCACTGCGTTGGAGGAGAACGACGCGGTTGGTGGCCTTGTCGTGGACGATGACGGCCGCGACGAGGAGGGTCATGGAGTCGAGGGCGGGCTTGAGTGCCTGGGGGCGGTCGTCGGTGTTCGGCTGAGCCACGGTGATCCCTTCGTCGGCCGGGTTGATCGGCATAGTAGGTCAGTTAGGTCAGGGCTTCGCGGGCCCGGCGGGCGAGGTCGGCGGCTCCGGGCACTTTGCGGCGCTGGTAGATCGCGAGTGTCGATCTGATGGAGGAAATCGCTTTGCGGGTGCGGTCGGACGTCATGCCGTTCATGAGCGTGAGGGCTTGGGTCCAGGCAGCGACGGCTTCGTCGGCGCGGGCCTGGGCGGCGAGGCTGTCGCCGAGGTCCGCGTAGGTGAGCGCGTGGACGCGCTTGTACTTGATCGGGTCCCAGCGGGTGAGGGCGGCTCGGTGCTGGAGTTCGGTGCCGGGGTGGTCAGTGAGATCGGTGAGGGTGCGGGCGGTGTGGCTGGCGACGGTGCCGGCAGCCGGGCCGCTGACCAGGGAGAAGCTGGGCTGAGGTCTGTCGTCGCGGAGGAGGGCGTCTTCGGCGGCGAGGAGAGCGCGGGCCGCGGGGGCCTTGTCGCCGACGGCGGCGTAGGCGCGGGCGTGGGTGATGTGGATGAGGGCTTCGGTCTGGCCGTCGACGTGGCCGAGGCCGCGGGCGAGGGCGCCTTCGACGAGGTCGACGCAGTGGTGTGGCTGTTTGAGACTGAGGGCCTGGTGGGCGAGGGCCCGCATCATCCAGGCGGCGTGGCCGTGGGGGTCGGCTTCGCAGGCGAGCTGGTAGCCGACCTGGTAGTAGCGCTGGGCTGCGCCTTCCTGCCCGAGGTCGTGGTGTTTCCAGCCTGCGAGATAGGCGAGTTCGGCGACCGCGCCGAAGGCGGCCCGGCGTACGTCTTCGGAGGGGAAGCGGGCGCGGAGCATGGGGGCGGCGGTGTCGGCGAGGTAGGCGGTGACGGTGGTCAGGCCGTGGCCGCCACCGAGGCGTTCGTCGGCGGCGCTGAAGGCGGCGGTGATCTGGCGGACCACGTCGACGTCCTCAGCCCCGACCGCGGTGGTGGCGGTCCTGGCGCGGAGCATGCGGGAGGTGGCCTCATGGTCGTATCCCAGTGGCATGGCGACGCCGGCCGTGGTGAAGGTGGCGACCGCGAGGAAGTGACGGCGCTCGACATCAGCTCTGCCGAGTTCGGTTGCCGCAATCACCGGGTCAGCGTCGCCGAGGGCGGACGTTTCGGCGGCGGCCAGACCGATGTCGGCAGGGGTAATGGTGCGTCCGGCACGGCGGGAGAGCGCCTCGGCGACATATTGCGGGATCCGGCCGGAGGGGCGCCGGATGCCGTTCACCCAGTGGGAGACGCCCGACTTATTGGTGTTGACGATCTCGCCGTTCTCAGCGGCGATGCGGCGGACGTCCTTGGCCAGCGCCTCGTATGTGCAGCCGATGGCCTCGATGGTCTCGCGCAGGCGTGCGTTGGGTTCTCTGGGCGCTGCCACGGCCTCCCCGATCCAGAGCTGTAAACCGTGTATACCCCTCGGCCCCCTCACCACCGTACCCACTGTGTGTGGCGGGCGGTTCACTTATTCGCAGCCGCCCGGAACGGCAAGACCGTGTTCCAGGCTCCCCCTTGGCCGGGCGGCTCCCGCAGTTCCGTACACCGCCATGGGCCCGGGCATTCCTATGCCCCGGCCCGTCTGATGAGAGACGGAGACACGGTGACCACCATCAACACCGCGGCCTTCACGGTCGAGCTGCCCGAGGCGTTCGATCCGCGCTGGAGCCGCCTGTCCGGCATCCAGGTCGAGGGCCGGCGCATCACCATCGACCCGGCCGAGTACTTCTTCCGATTCGAGTCCGCGAGCTGGCTCGTCGCCGACTGGGAGCTGGTCAAGACCCGGCTGCTGCCCGTCGAGGAGACCGCGGAGAGCGCGGTCGAGCAGCTGGCGCTGGAGTTCATCAAGGAGCACGCCGAGTCCACCTCGGACCCGGCCCGTGTGCTGGCCACCGCGTACGAGGTGTACGCCTACCTCTTTCGCGAGGAGCACCTGGCGGGCCTGGGCCTGCCGCAGATCACCGCGGCGCATCTGCGGATGCTGCGCGAGGCCGCAACACTGATGGCGCTGAACAAGGTGGAGCTGGACGGGCGCATCTCCAATGTCGGCCCGTGCTGGTTCTTCCCGGCCGCCACTTCCGTCGTCTTCGACCTCGACGAGGCGATGGGCGGCCTGCTCGACGAGGTCTACCACGGAGGCTGGTTCAACGAGCACCGCCGGATCGAGTCCATCAAGGCGCATGCCGCGCTCGGCGGGCGGCTGGTGCACGGCTGCCAGTCCGTGCCTGACCAGTCCGGTGGCGTCGTCGCGCCCTACGGTGCCTCGATGGCCACCTTCCGCGAGGACTTGGCCGCCTTCAAGGCCGGGTGGATCGAACGGGTCTACGCCCACCGCGTGACCTCGGCCGCGTAACCGCTCTCGCGGCACCTGTACGGCTCCGGGGCGGGCCGGCCGCATTCGCCCGCCCCGGACGCCACCAGCTCACCTCACCGACCGGAGCACCGCCCATGGACGAGACCTTGATCGCCGAACTGCTCACCGACCTGTGCACCGTCACCACCCAGCCCACACCGGAGCGGGAGAAAGTACGGGTGTGGTCGATGTCCGGCGTCGAACGGCTGACCTTTCCCGACAGCAGTACGGCCATCTTCAAGTACGCCCAGCGACCGTTCGACCGCGAGGACCAGGCCCTTCGCCTGGCCCACACCTGCGGTGTACCCGTGCCGCAGGTCCACGCCTCGGCCGTACGTGAAGGCTGGCTCGGCATGCTGCTGGAAGACCTCGGCGAGCCGGTCCGTGAGGCCGACAGCCTCGACGGCGCCGTTGCCGCGGTCGCCCTGCACGGAGCAGAGCCGGCCCACGCGCTGACGACGCTGGATGAGAAGGGGCTTCGAGAACTACCTCTTCGCGCCCTGGAGCATCTCGGGTGCCTTCGCGAGGCCGGGCGCTGGCAGGACACTGACGACATCGAAACCGGCTTGGGGCAGATCGCCAAGGCCGCCGACACGCGGGCAGAGGGCGCCGCCATCGCCCCCTTCGGCTGGGTGCACTCCGAGTTCCATCCCACCAGCCTCCACCTCGGCCACCACGGCTGGCGGCTGCTGGACTTCGCCCGCGCCTTCACCGGCCCTGGCCTGCTCGACCTCGCCAGCTGGCACGGCACCATCGGCAGCCCCGACCCCGCACGCCTGCGCGCCTTGCTGGAAACGTACACGGCCCAGGGCGGAACTCCCGACGCCCTGGCCCGACGCGGTGGGCTGTCGGCGGAGGCATGGGCGCTGGGATGGCACCGGATGTGGGCCATCGAATGGTTCATGGAGCAGTCCATCCGCTGGATCAACGACCCGGCCACCGACCCCGCTTACATCAAGGTTGTCCGCCGCCACCTCACCGACACCCTCCAGCTCCTGGCGGTCTAGATGCTGGCCCAAGCCTCCCCCTGGCACGCCCACGCCCCCCAGCGCACCCAGCACAAACCCGCCCAGCCCCTGCCCATCCCCCGCCGCATGGAATGGACCACCCGACCGGGGCTCGGCCCCGGCTCGGAAATCCTCGGCACGGACCTGCGGCGCATGCGGATCCTAGAACTGGGCTGCGGCCCCGGCCACAACGTCGCCTACCTCGCCGCCCGCCGAGCGGCCATAGCTACCGGTGTGGACCTCGTCGGCCTCCAGGTCCGTCGTGCCCGATCCCATTACGGGCGCCTGGCCGGCGTCACCTTCACCGCCGGCCACGCGCTCCACTATCTGCAAGCCACCGACGAGCCGTACGACGCGATCTACTCGGTCTTCGGTGCCGTCGGACTCGTCGACCCCAAGCTCCTGCTGCCCGCCATCGCAGACCGTCTACGCCCAGGCCGCATCCTGGCCTTCTCCGTACCGCACCCCGCCCGGGGAGGGCGACGCCCCTCCCTCGATGACCGGCCGCTCCGGGACTACGTCGCGGTACCTGATGGCTCCCGCCTGCCGATCGCCCGCTGGGAGTTCGACACCGACCGCTGGGCCGTCCACCTGGACCGCGCTGGTCTGCGGCTCACCGCGGCTCAGGAGTTCTACGGCTCCCGCAGCGGCTCCTGCCCAACCACGCTCCTCATCACCGCACGCAAGGACTGACCCACACGCCTCACCCACCTACCCGGAGGTACCGATGCGCCTGCCCTACTTACTCATGGACATCGACGGCGTCCTGGTCCCCTTCCCCTCCTCGGAGGGGACCACCCCGGCAACCCACGACCGCCACGACGTCCTCCCGACCGGCCGGAACCCTGACCAGCCCGTCACGGTCTGGCTCAACCCAGCCCACGGCCCCATGCTTCTGGACCTCATCCGTACTGGAATCTTCGCGCCGGTCTGGTGCACGAGCTGGCGCCAGGACGCCGCCACCATGATCGGGCCCTTGCTCGGCCTCCCGCCCCTCCCGTACGTCGACCTTCCCCGCCCACAGATCACGACCAGCCACCCCAACGGCTACCTGTGGAAACGCGACTACGTAGACGGCTGGCTCGGCGACGCACCGGTCGCCTGGATCGACGACGACTTCACCGGCCTCGACCACACCTGGGCCGCAGAACGCACCGCTGGCGGCCTGACGACCCTCCTGGTGCAGCCTGACCCTCATGTCGGGCTGCTCCTCGAACACGTCACCCAGGTCACGACGTGGGCGGCGCAGCTGCGAAGCGCACGGACCGGCGCGGCGGACGCGCCGCACGGCGCCGAAGCCGCGTGACAGAAATTCGCCAGGAAGCGCTGATGCCCTCCCCGCTCGTAGCGGCGAGGGCATCAGGTCGGACTCAGCGATACCGATTGAAGGTACCGCTATCGATGGCGACCACGTTCATCGGGCCTTGTGTTTACCGCTGTGGCCGGAGGTCGCAGTGCGATCGGCATGGGCGAAGTGCCGCGGAAGGCACTTCGTTTCTGTGCTGCCTGTGCGCGCTTGTTGGGTTGGACGGTGATGCGCCAGTTGAGGACTTCGGCGGGGCGTTCAGCCGTGTCGAGTTCCCGGCGGGCGGCCACCTCGGCGAGGAGGCGGTGGGCGTTGTGGCCGGCGCTTTCGGTCATGGCAAGGGTGGTGGCCAGGGCGGGCCAGGCGGGGTCGGTAATGATGCGGTCAGAGTGGTCGGGGAGGGTCTGACGCACGGTGGCCTCAAAGCGCTGGGTGGTCTGGGGGCGCGGGACACGTTGGGCGAGGTCTGCCAGGGCGGGCTCGGCGGCTTGGCGGTAACCCTCCTGCAAGTGGCGGAACGCTTCTTCGGCGGCAGCGGCCTGCTGCTCGTGGCCGCGCTGCTCGTGCCACTGGGCGGCGGCACGGGCCAGGTGCAGGGCAGTGAATACGAGAGCGATGGCGACTCCGCCCGGAACGTCGGGAGCATAGACGAGTTCCTTGGCGGCTTGGCGAAGCTCAGTAGCGGCCTGGTGGTCGGCTCGGATTGCCGAGCGGCGGGCCCGGTTGAACGCCTGTGCCGCCACTTGCAGTTCGGCTCGGTGCGTGCCGGGCGGTGTGACGCGGGCCAGGTTGTGCAGGGTGTCGGCGAAGGCGTCCAGGTGGCCCTGGGCGGTAGCGGCGTCACCCGTTTCGAGCACGGTGCGGGCTGCGCGGACGGCTGATTCGGTGCGACGCCACGGGTCGGCCGGGTCCGCCGCCGGTTGCGGAGGGTCAGCAATCTTCTGGCTGGGGAGGCGTTCAGCCAGGCGCTTGTAGGACAGGTCGGGGGCGAGTTTGGAGCCGCCGAAGAAGACGGTGTCGCCGGGGGCAGCCAGACTGTAGCCGTCTATCTCGCCGTTCTTGGCGCTGATGCGCGGCCTGACCTGGATGCCGAGCGAGGTAAGGACGGTGAAGTAGTCGTCGGTGCTCTGGACAGCGGCGGCAACCGCGTACGCGCGTTCCCGCAGCCACTCCCGCGCGGTCACCTCCTGGCCTTGCCGCTCGGCCTTGGCTCGCTCCGCCCCGGTGGGCGTCTTGGGGGCGGTCAGGTCGCCGGACTTGAGGCGGCGTAGGCCATACTCGGTCTCGATCTTCCGGCACTCCTTCTGGGCCCGCCAACCGTCCCGATTCGTACGCGGGCGGCGGCCGTCGGCGCGGACGGTAGTGGCCAGGATGTGAATGTGGTCATCCGCGTGCCGCACGGCGATCCACCGGCATGCCTTGGCGTCTCCCTCGGGGGCGATGCCGGTGGTGGCGACGACGCGGCGGGCAACCTCGGCCCACTCGGCGTCGGTCAGGTAGCGGTCACCGGGCGCGGTGCGTACCGGGCAGTGCCACACGTGCTTGGGTGGCTTGGCACCGAGTTCGCGTGGGCGCAGGTCGACGTGGTGGTCGAGGCGCTTGGCGAGCAGGCTGAAGGTGGCACGCGGGTCACGGCCGGGGTCGGGGGCGCCGGCCATGTCCCAGGCGGCCACGATGTGCGGGTCGGTGTGTTCCTCGCACCGCCCCTTGCCGAACAGGTACTTGATCAGGCCGCGGGTGTCGGAGCCGGTGGAGACATCAGGCACCATATGCGGCACCTTCCTCCATGAGCTTGTCCATCAGCTGATAGCTGTGCTCGACGGCCTGGTCTACGTGGTCGAGTACAGCCTCGGCGTGGTCGGGGATGGTTCCGCTGTTGATGGCCATGGTGATCTGGTTGAGGTTGTTGCCGATGCGGTTGAGCGCGGTGACGTGCGCCTCGACGGCCTCCACCAGGGGGCGGGCCGGGTCGTCTTCCGGGCTGCCGGTCAGGGTGGTCTGGCCGAGGGCGACGGCGAGTGCGGCGTCGCCAACGAACCCAGCGAACTTCTGACCGCGCCGCGTAGCCTCCGCGGCGATGATGCGGACCGCAGTGGGAGTGAAGCGGATGGTCTTGTCCTGGTCGCGCTTCTCGGTGGTGCGCTTGCGGTTCATCAGCGCGGGCAGGGTCGGGGCGTCGGGCTCGCGCCACGAAGGGTGCTCGACAGGCGGCGCGGTGTCGGCGGGCGGCTCGTCAGGCACCGTGTCGGGAGGAACAGCGTCGGAAGGGACAGCGTTGGGCTCGGCCACCCCCTCCCCTGGCTCGGGCGTCCGCTGGCGCCCGGCCTCCTCCTCCGCCACACCAGGGGCGGGGGCAAGCGCGGACGAAGCCTCGTTAGAGGCTCGTTCGCTCCAGCTTGCTGCTGTTCGTCGGCCCAGGCCGAACCATCCCCTGCGGCGGCGCGAGGGGGCGGCGTCGTTGGTGCTGTTGTCGTACATGGCGGTGCTCCGGTGGCGTGTGCGCGGGTGATGTCACATCCGTTGCATCCGTCGCAGGGCTGGTCAGCACAGGTACGGACACACGGGCAGGTACGGAGAGATGCGTCCCGGAAAGGCGATCCGTCCCCGCGCTGACCTGCGCGGGGACGGATGCGACGCAGTGATACGGACTCAGGCTGGGGTCAGCGGGCGCGCTCGGGGCCGGGAAATTCCCCTGGAGGTCCGACGGGCGGCAGCGTGTGTACCACCGAGCGCGCGGGCGCGGCGCCGTGTGCCGGTTCGGGCGCGGTCTCAGTGAGATCGGGGCAGTGGCGGGCCCAGGCGTCGAGGAAGCGGTTGCGCATGTATGCCTTGGCCTGCTTGTTCTTGGTGAACCGGTAATTGGCCGAGCTGATGCCGAAATCCCGCAGCAGGTTGCCCAGGTGGTAGGCGTTCAGGCCCTTGGTGCCATACTCCGCCCACGGGCCATCCACATCTTGGATCAGAGCAACAACCAGATCCTGCGTGGCCAGGACCTCAGGGTCCTGGTTCTCGGCGAAGATGCGGTGGATGTCACGCAGCAGTCGCGTCTTCAGGCTGCTCTGCTCGTCCTGGACGGCCTCGTACCGGGTCATCATGAGGCAGGCCGCGCGGGCCTTGTCCGGCCAGTGACCACCGGCCAGGTCAGCGACGATGACCAACGGCTCCCAGGTGTCCGCGGCCCGGTCTTCGACCGGCATCCTCGGCACCATACGGGCGGCCGTCCCGCGCAGCGGCCCCAGCCAGGCGGCCAGCTTGTCGCGCAGCGCGTTGAGTTCAGGCTTGGCGTAGCGCGAGCGGAACGGGGTGATCTTCTCGCCGGGCTTGCGCTTCTGCATCCGGAGCACGACCGTCCGGTCCATGATCGTGTCCGGCAGGTCGCCGATCCCCGCGATCGCGGCCATGGCGAAGGTCGGATACGGGGTGGGCTTGTGCTCTGGTCCGGAGATGCGCCAGGCGGGCCGGTTGCGCTGGTGCCCGGCGTTCAGCAGGCCACGCAGGTCCTCCTTGTCACCCGCCTTGGGGCCGAAGATGGTGTCGGCCTCGTCCACCAGCAGCGTGGGCGGGTTCTTGCCGATGACCCTGAAGACCACCGCCGGGGAGGTGTTCACGGTCATCATCGGCTGGTGGACGGTCTCGTGGAGCACGTCCAGGACGCGGGACTTGCCGGCCCCCTTGGTCGCCGCGACCACCGCGAGGCGGGGCGCGTGCTGCAGGGCGGGCTGAATGTGGGAGGCCGCCACCCACAGGGTGACCGCGGTCAGTGCCTCCTCGCTCGGCGCCACCACGTACCGGCCGATCGCCGACCGCAACTCGTCCAGCAGTGTGGCCCCGTCACCGGTCGCCTCGACGCCGGCACCGTCGTGGCCTCCGTCCTCCTGCCCGGCGTCAGGGGCGGCCACGGTTCCGTGCTGCGCGGTCTCCGCCGCAGGGCCGCTGGTCCGCAGTGGCTGGTGGGAACCACGGTCACCATCGCAGTCTTCTGGTGCACCGCTCGCGTCGTGAGGATCGATGTCCGCATCCGGAACCAGCGGACCGAGACCAGAGCCCTGGTCCGCACTCGGGAGGCGATCTGGTCCGCCGGGGCCGGTGTGGTCCGCGGCCCGTGGTCCGGTCCGCGCGTCGCTGACCTGCTTCTTTTCTGCTCCTGCGGCGGTCTGGAACGGAGTCGGTAGCGTGGTCCGCGCCTCGTCGGCGGATCGGTCCGCGCCCTCGGGTGGCTGCGGACCAACGCCGTGGTCCGGTTGGCCCGTGGTCCGCACTACAGGGGACTGTATGTCGAACTTGTCCGGACGGCGCCCGGGAATGCCCTGACCGGGGACCGCGACCTGCGGCCACACGACCTTGGAGGATGTGTTCGAAGCAGCGGGGGACGTAGAGTCGCCCATGGATGTTCCTCTCTGGTGAGAGGCAGGGCGGGCGAAGCCCCGCCTCTCACCGGTTCGTTTGTTCAGGAAAGGGCAGCGAGTTGGGGAGCCGGCCCTCGGCGTTGGCGCGCCGGGGGCCGCACTGTTTCGGTGCCGGTCAGGCCGTGAGGTCGTACGTGGCCTGGGCTGCGAGCCATTCGTCCACCTCCGGCCAGCGGTAGCGCAGGTGGCGGCCGACCTTGAGGGTGTTCGGGCCCGTACGGCGGTGCCGCCACTGATAGAGGGTCTTCACCGGCACACCGAGGTAGGCGGCGACCTCCTCCGGCGTGGCCAGCGGGGTGCGGCTCGTGCTGCCGGCGGCGATTACGGGGCGAGAGTTTCGGGGCATGGGTCTCCTTCAACAGGGATAGGGGGCTGGACATGATGACCACAGTTTTCCTGCCGCATCCAGCGGCATTGTGCAGAGCTTTCACGGCCCCACCAAACGGCACATCGCCGACTGGGCTGTCACCGTAAAAGCAAATCCCCTGTTGATCTTCATCGCCAAAAATCAGAGTTCCATCTGACCGATTACCACCGGAAGGTCCGGGCGGAACCGATCAACCCTCCCAGAAAGAACCACGAGGCCAGGAGGGTGCTGTGACGAGCGGCGATGCCTGTCGCCGCAGTGGCGGCGCGGGACCATAGCACAAAATTCCGGCTTCACTGAATCGCTCATCCCGCATCTCGCTTTACCCGTCGGATGCGAGTTATGGAAAGTTTCAGAGCCATCGCTTGCCACGGCCCGGTAATTCGAGTTACAGCTTTCTGTCATGGCAACACGACCCATCGAAATAGGCCCTGCCGGAATCCAGGCCGCCCGCACCATCGAGAGCCTGCGCCTGGCGCGTGGGCTCTCCCAGCACCAGCTCGCCGAACGCTGCACCGCACTGGGTCGGCCACTGACCAACATCGCCCTCAGTCGCACCGAGCGCACCCGCCGCCGTTGCGACATCGACGACCTCGTCACCATCGCCGCCGCCCTCGGCATACCCCCGGCTGCCCTTCTGCCCCAGTGGACGGATCTCAGCGTCACCTCCCGCTCCGCAGCTGTACAGGAGGCCCTCCTTGGCTGAGCCGTACGACCGCTGGCATAAGAAGCGGCCGCAGCCCGGCGAGGAGAAGTGCAAGAACCACGGCAAAGTACCCTCCGGCGAACACGGGCGCGGAAAGCGCTGGCTGGCCCGGTGGCGTGACCCGGAAGGGAACCAGCAAAGCGAGAGCTTCGACCGGTTCGAGGACGCCCGGCAACACCTCACCAAGATGCGGAGCGGCGTCGACGACGGAACGTACATCGATCCGAGGAAGGGCGAGGCCCAGCTCAAGTCGGTGGCCGAGCAGTGGCTGGAGAACCAGATCTTCGACAATCCCCGGACGTACGCCCAGTACGAGTCACGCGTACGCAACCACATCATCGAACCGCTCGGGGCGCTCAAGCTGCGCCAGGTCAAGTCGTCCACCGTGCAGACCTGGATCAAGCACCGGCTGCAGGTACTCGACGAGACGACCGTGGGCCTCGTCTTCACACACCTATCTTCGATCCTGGCCATGGCCGTGGACGACGACCTGATCGCCAAGAATCCTTGTGAAACAGGCTCGGTGAAGCGGGTGAAGCCCCGGCGGTCAAAGAAGACGGCGAAGGATGTACCGCTGTCGTGGGAGCAGACGGATGCCCTACGGCCGCACTTGCCCGAGCGTTACCAGGCCACAGTCGACTGCGGCCGAGGACTGGGCATGCGGCAGGGCGAGATCTTCGGGTTCAGCCCCGAGGACGTCAACTGGCTGCAGAAGAACAAGGTCGTCCACATACGCCGTCAGATCGCCCACGATCGCGGCACGCTCGTCTTCGCTCCCCCGAAGGGCGGCACAGAGGACGACCCGAAGGATCGGTTCGTGCCGCTCAGCGACGAGCTGGCGGCGTTGCTCACCGAGCACATGCGTAAGCATCCGCCGGTCGAAGTCTCACTTCCCTGGCTGGAGAAGGGCGCCGAGCCGATCACCGTCCGCCTCGTGTTCACCACGCGCGAGCGGAAGCCACTGAACAAGAACTACTTCAACTACCTCTGGAAGGGCGCCCTGGAGGCAATCGGCGCGATAGCAGCCCTCAACGACAAGCCCGTCGGAAGGGGCCGCAAGTGGCAAGAGTGCCGGGACAAGATGATGCACTCACTACGGCACCTCTTCGCCTCCGAGGCGATCAACGAGGGCGTCGACGTCTACACGCTCGCCGACCTCCTCGGCCACGAGGACCCTGCGTTTACCCTCCACCGCTACGTCCACCGTGTGACGGGTGCGGTCGAGAAGGCCCGCAAGGCGATCGGCCGACGCTACCGCCTAGCCGCCTGAAGAGGTCCCACCCGCCTCACTCGCCTTCGAGCAGATCCACCGCCACTCCTGGATATCTATGTCGAACTTGCCTCGACGGACGTCCTGGAGAGCAGCCGCGTAACCGATCTCGATGGCTCGCGAGAACGCTTCAAGGACCTCCATCGGGGCGTTCAGGTAGCCGCTGCCTGAGTGGAGGTTGGCAGCAGCTTCGGACACCGCGCGAGCGTCCTGAGCAGGCACGGTGGCTATGTGGAGATCGTTGATGGCGCGTACGAAACCATCGAGCTGTTCCTTTGGTGTGTCAGTCATGAGGGACAGGATGTGCCGCCGAGGGCTGTTCGAAACGCCAGCCCGTCGTTTCTCCCCCGCGATGTGCACCGCTTGTACAATGGACCGGCCGTGGAACACGCGTCCGAGCAGGTCAGAACGCTTTTTTCGCTCTCCTGTGTCGCCTGTGGGCCGTGGGTCAAGTTCTTCCACCCTCGGAAGGCGCGGCCCACGGCGCTGCCGTGTCAGTCGGCCCTAGCTTGACTGGTCATTCGTCGCTGGCTTCGGACCTGGGACCCAAACCATCGGGGTTCCTCAGTCTAGCCCTGAGCATTCGTCTCATCTCAGACTGGTTGCTTCGCTCCCACTCCTTCCAGGCCACAGTGAAGGCGCCGGTCTCTCTTGGGATGGGATCACCACGTCGCCAGGCACCCATGCACTCAACGGCATGTTCGGTCACGGCCTGGAATGTCCACTGCCGGCGGATCGGCGTGCACCTATCTATCTCCTCCCAGTTCTCCAAAAGCTCAAGTGTGCGGAGGAGGCGTTCGCGCAGCTCGTCATTTCGGACGACATAGGCTGCGATCTTGGCAGGGCCCAGCGAGTCATTCAGAACCGTTCCCCACTCCCGCGCCTGTAGGTAGTACTCCTCTCGCACCTCCTCCCTGATCACGTCCGGTCCTGTCTTCGGGGGCGGATCTGGCTCCCAGGGCATGCTGCGCAGGTGGCACTCAATCCGCACAAACGCTTCCGATAGCGCCGCCACAGCAGCGTCCTGCCTCCCTTCCAGACGCTCGCTCTTGGCTCGCTTAGCCTCCCAGCGATGCGCGAAATAGCTCGCAATGAAGGACACGATCGCACCAAGCATCACCAACAGGAACTGCTCCATGCCACCAGTGTGATCTCCCTAGGTCCCAAGCGCAGGCCGTCGGCGGCACCTCTGGCTGAGAAAGAGCGCCGCCGATGGGAGACCACTGCCAGGCGGCGACGGCTGCCTCTCCCTCGCTATCCGCTTCTGCGTCGAACGCTGCGTCGCAAACCCACAACGGCGCTGCCCGCCCCCCTCAGGCGGGCCAGTGGCGGAGGCGAACGCACGCCCCGCTTGTGCTAAGGCTTTCCTGTAACTCGACGCAGAGGTGGACAGACATCGGGTACAGTGCGGCCAGATGCCGGTCCGCGGAGGCCCGGTTGCCAGCAGAAGTATGTGAGCCCGGTACTCACGGAAGCTGTGCAGGGTGTGGAGCACCTACTCCGCGACGCAGCAAACGACGCGTGGTTTCACAAGGTATGTGGCTCTGATTCGCTGACCGGGCAGCGGTGTGAGGTGAAGCATGCCCGAAAGCCAGCGAAACATGGCGGCCCGTACTCGTTTGCTATACACCGGCGAGAAGTTCGACGCAGCCAAAGCAGGCATCGCCCGCGACCACTCCATCGGGCTAGATGTGTGTATCGCAGGGCAACGAGAGCTACGTGCACTGCTCGCACTCGGATTGCTGAACCGCGGGTATGACTACAGCACTCCCGCAGGGTGGCGCATGGCTGCCCTCTCCGCGTACACCATCACGGCGTCCCCACGGTTCCATCGCATGGTGCTCATCACTGACGTGCCCCACAACGTGGTCGACTACCTGCTGCCGGAGCCGAACGGGGTAGGCGGGTTGCCGGGTCTGCGGGTTGAGGAGCACCGCGGGTACGGGACCTACATCATGCGGCATCTGCCCACCGACGCTCAGTTCGTAGTCACGGACAATCCGTCAGGGAAGCCTGCCGGCGCACGAAGGAAGTCCTACGTCGATTTCTTCACCGTGGACGCTCCGCTCACTCCCGGCGAACGCGAACAGCTTGCCAGCGTGCCTCCCATGACTGAGTACGCACAGTGCCTGCTGGCCGGCGTCTTCTGCCGCATCTCAGCACGAGACCCTCACCGCAGGTGGGCAATCGGCAACTGGTTCTACGACCCCCTGCAGCGCTCAGGCTGGCTCGGCAATCCCCGCAGTCTCGGTGAAGACCGGCAGCTTCAAGGGACCGGTGACAGCTGGGAGCTGCGATGGGACTCATACCCCTATCCAGACGACCTGGCCGCTTCATTGACTGATCCGGTCATCGGCATTCCCGGGGCCAGGACGGTGTCGGCACCCGACCATCTCGCCATCACGCTCGGCAACGCTACGCTCCGCCTTCGCTCGCGACGTTCCTAGTCGGCCGCACGCCATTCGTCTCTATGAGCTACCGAGAGAAAGCACTCGCGTCGTGATCGAGATCCTTGGGGCCTTTGGCACCGGCATGCCTTGGTGGGCAGCATGCCTGGTCGTCGCATTCACTAGCGTGGTCTTCTTCTGTCTCCGGGCCCTGCGAATGCTCATCCCAGATGAGTCCCGTGACCGATTGGCATGGTGGATCGCCGTCCTGGAGCACCGCCGCCGTACCGCCGGGACGGCCGTACGGCAGCGACGAGTCGCTGGCAAGTACCGCAAGGCACACCGCCGAAGTCACAAGAGGCGTAGCGATTCCGTCTGACGCTCCTCCAGTGCACCGCTTGTGCACCGAGCTCGTCGTGGGTCACACGTCCGAGCAGGTCAGAAGCGTTTCCCAGCTGTACTTCGACATCTAAAGAGCACCTGCTCTTCTCGCCGAGGGCCGTCACCCCGCAGCCGGGGTGGTGGCCCTCGGGCGTTGTCGGGAGGGCGTTGTCGGAACGGCTGAGGGCGGGCTCAGAGGGACTGGAGGCGGGTGAGGGTCTGCTGGAGTTCTTCGCGCAGGGCGTGGCCGGCTGCGGCGGCGTTGCCTGTGGCGACGGCGTCGACGAGGGCGGCGTGGCCGGCGTCGCCGTGGTTGGGGTCGGCGGAGCGGAGGTCGAGGAGTTCCACGAGGTCGATCAGGCGCTGGCGGAGTACGGGGACGAACTCGCCGAAGAGGGCGGTGAGTACGGGGTTGTGGGCCGCGGCGACGACGGCGTGGTGCAGGGCGATGTCGGCGTCGACGAATTCGGCGTCGCTGCCGGTTGCGGCCGCGCGGCGGCGGTCCAGGGCCGCGTGGAGGGCGGTGAGGTCGGCGTCGGTGCGGCGTTCCGCGGCCAGCTGTGCGGCCTCGACCTCGATCAGCATGCGGACTTCGTAGGCGTCGGTCACGGCTGACCTGCGCAGTTGGCCGGCCCAGTCCTCCTGCGGCTCGGTGGCGACGACGAAGACGCCGGCGCCCTGGCGGGCCTGGACCAGGCCGGCCCCGGCGAGGGCGCGCAGGGCTTCCCGCACAGTGGAGCGGCCCACGCCGAGGGTCTTGGCGAGGGTGGTCTCGCCGGGGATCTTGGTGCCGACCGGCCAGTCGCCTCCGGTGATCTGATCGCGTAGGTGCTGGGTGGCCTGTTCGACCAGGGGGCTGGGGCGGAGCGCACCGAGAGTCACGAGGTCCTTACCTCTCAGGTTGTCTGAGGAGCTGAGCTGTGGTTAGTGTACGCGGTATGACGCTGTGCGGACTCCTTCTTCTTGGCCGCCGCGGCGGGGCCTGACGCGACCGGCACCCCGCCGCGGGGTGCCGTGCTGCCGGTCATCCGTTGACCGACGAAAGAAGTTCCCAGTCATGGCTTCCTCCGAGACCACGACGTTCCCCACGCTGCGTACCCCGTCGGGCGAGGTTCCCGCGCACGCTCCGGCGTGGAATCCGCAGCGGCCCAGTGCGATGCCGCACCACCGCTACCGGCCCGCGCACTCCCGTGTCGCGCTGCCCCTGACGGACCGGACGTGGCCGTCCCGCCGGATCGAGCAGGCCCCGCTGTGGGTGCCGGTCGACCTGCGCGACGGCAACCAGGCGCTGGCCGAGCCGATGGACATCGCGCGCAAGCGCCGGATGTTCGACCTCCTGTGCACCATGGGGTTCAAGGAGATCGAGGTGGGCTATCCGTCCGCCAGCCAGGCCGACTTCGACTTCGTCCGGCACCTGGCGACCAGCGGCGCGGTGCCCGAGGACGTGACGATCTCCGTCTTCACCGCGGCCCGTGACGATCTGATCGACCGGACGGTCGAGTCCGTCGCGGGACTGCCGCGTGTCCTGGTCCACCTCTACACCGCCACCGCACCCACCTGGCGTGACGTGGTCCTGGGGCGGTCCCGCGCGGAGCTGCACGGACTGATCCGGGAGGCCGGCACCCATCTGATGCGGCGCGCGGAGGAGCAGTCCGGGTCCGACATCCGGTTCGAGTTCTCCCCCGAGGTCTTCAACCTCACGGAGCCGGACTACGTCCTGGAGGTCTGCGACAGCATGACCGAGCTGTGGGACGCCTGCCCGGACCGGCCGGTGGTCCTCAACCTGCCCGCGACGGTGGAGATCGCCACACCCAACGTCTACGCGGACCAGATCGAGTACATGGACCGCCACCTGGCGCGGCGTGACTCGGTGATCCTGTCCGTGCACCCGCACAACGACCGCGGCACCGGTGTCGCCTGCGCCGAGCTGGCCGTCCTGGCGGGGGCGCAGCGGGTGGAGGGCTGTCTGTTCGGCAACGGCGAGCGGACCGGCAACGTCGACCTGGTCGCGCTGGCCCTGAACCTGTACACGCAGGGCGTGAACCCGATGGTCGACTTCTCCGACATCGACGCCGTACGGGAAGTGGTGGAGCACTGCACCCGGCTGCCGGTCCCGCCGCGCCACCCCTACGGCGGCGACCTCGTGCACACGGCGTTCTCCGGCACCCACCAGGACGCCATCTCCAAGGGCATGGCGCACCACGCCGAGCGCGCCGCCGAGCTGGGCGTCCCCGCGTCGGAGGCCCCGTGGGAGGTGCCGTACCTGCCCATCGACCCGGGCGACATCGGCCGTACGTACGAGGAAGTCATCCGCATCAACTCGCAGTCCGGGAAGGGCGGGGTCGCGCATCTGCTGCACACCCACCACGGCCTGGACCTGCCCAAGGGGATGCGTCCCGACTTCTCCCGCGCGGTGCAGCGGGTCACCGACGCCGACGGGCAGGAGCTCACCCACAAGGACCTGTGGGAGCTGTTCCGCAGCACCTACCTCGCTCCGGCCGAGGACGGCCCGGTCACGCTGGTCTCCTGGCACACGGCGGAGACGGCGCCCGGGGAGCACCGGTTCACCTGCACCCTGCGCACGGACGGGGAGGAGCACCAGTACGGCGGGACGGGGAACGGACCGTTGTCGGCCTTCGCCGCGGCACTCGGGACCGCCGGGATCGCGCTCGACATCCTGCACTACACCGAGCACGCGACGGCCACCGGTCCGGGCAGCCCGGCCGTCGCCTACGCGGAGTGCCGGGTGAACGGTACGACGTGCTGGGGCGCCGGCTGGGACACCTCCGTACTCGTGGCGTCGGTACAGGCCGTCCTGGCCGCCGCCAACCGCGCGCTGCGGACCCGTCCGGCCGGTGAGTCCGGGGGTGCCCGATGAAGAAGGGACAGCTCGGCTTCCTGTCCGGCACGCATGTGGTCAACGACCTGTACCAGGGCGCGATCCCGGCGATGCTGCCGTTCCTGATGTCCCAGCGCCACTACAGCTACGCCGCGGTCTCCGGCCTGGCGTTCGCGGCGAGCGGCATCTCCAGCCTGTTCCAGCCGGTGTTCGGCGTCCTCTCGGACCGCAAGCCGCGGCCCTGGCTGGTGCCGGCCGGGTTCTGTGCCGCCGCGCTGGGCGTCGTGGCGGCCGGGCTGGCGGGCAGCTATGCGGCCACCTGGCTGTTCATCGCGCTGGCCGGGATCGGCATCGCGGCCTACCACCCGCCCGCGACCAGCCAGGCGCGCGCCGCCGGCGGGTCGTCGCAGAAGGCGATGAGCGTCTTCTCGGTCGGCGGCACGGTCGGTGGTTCCCTCGCACCGACGCTGGTCACCCTGGTCATCGGCTCGGCGGGCTTCTCCGGGAGCTATCTGCTGGCGATTCCCGCCCTGGTCATGGCGGTGCTGTGGGTGCTCAAGGGCCCCTGGATGCGGTGGCGGGGCCACACGACGGCGGTCCCGCCGTCCGCCGCGGCCCGTGCCGCGGCGGGGGCGAGCGGCGCGGCGCAGGCGGACGACTGGCGTTCCTTCGCCCGCCTGGTGGCCGTCATCATCGGGTGGTCCATCCCGTACGTCATGGTCACCTCGATGGTGTCGCTGCACGCGCAGCGCGACCTGGACAGCTCGGCGGGGGCCGGTGCCGCCGTGCTGACCTGCTTCACCGCGGCCGGGGCGGTCGGCACGCTGCTGGGCGGCTGGGTCGGGGACCGGTACGGCCGGATGACCTCGATCCGGGTCGGCTACCTGGTGGCGCTGCCCGCGCTGCTGGTCATCGCCTGGGCCCCGGCGCTGCCGGTGCTGGTGGTGAGTGCCGTCGTCTTCGGTGTCGCGATGTTCCTGCCGTTCGCCGCGCAGGTCACGCTCGCCCAGGACTACCTGCCCAGCCGCCCCGGTACGGCCAGTGGCCTGACGCTGGGGCTGGCGATGGCGGCCGGCGGCCTGTGCTCCCCCGCGTTCGGCCGGCTCGCCGACGCGAGCGGCCTGAGCGTCACGTTCTACGTGCTGGTCGCCGTCTTCCTGGTGCCCGTCGTCATGGCGCTCCGGCTGTCCGACCGCACCCCGGACGCGCCCGGGTCCACGCCGGACGCGCCCGAGTCGCCGTCGCCTCAGCCGCCGTCGGAGATCCGGGCCGAGACGCAGGGGTCCTCGTTGCGGTAGCCGAGGCGGTCGTAGAGGCGTTCGGCGGGGGCGTTGTCGGTGAGCTGCCAGAGGGTGCAGAAGCCGTGGCGGCGTACGGCGTGGCGGGTGAGCCAGGAGGTCAGCGCCGCGCCGAGCCCCTGGCCGCGGAGGGCCGCGTCGGTCGCGACGGAGGCCATCAGCGGGGCGCCGCTGTCCCGGAGGCTGCTCAGGGCGCCGCAGGCGACCAGCCGGCCGTCCGCGTCGCGGATGCCGGCCCACAGGCTGACGTCCGCGGAGCCGGGGCCGGTCGAGTGCGCTGGGCTGTGCGCGTTGAGGAAGGCGAGCAGTTCGTCGTGGTGGCTCTCGTCGAGGGCCACCACCCGGTCCTCACCGCGCTGCACGGGCGGCTCCTCCACCGTCCAGCGGAAGATCCACTCGACGACGCCGGTCACCGGGAGGTGGCGGCCGACCAGGGTCTCCGTGCCGCGGGGGCCGGTGAACTCCCGTATCCGGTCGGGCATCGTCAGTGCCGCGCGCAGGACGAGGCCGGCGGCGGCTTCCGGTTCGCCGACGCTCCACACATGGCCGCGGGCGTCGTCGAGCCAGGCGGCGGCGCCTTCGCCGGTCCAGCCGATCCGGTCGGCCGGGCGCTGCCGCGCGGCACCGAAGCGCAGCAGCGCGGAACCGGCCCGGCGCTCCAGGCCCTGGTCGAACAGGTCGGCGGTCCGGGGGACAAGAGTCGTTGCCAGCATCGCTCTCTGAGGGAGGGAAGGTACAGGGATGTGAGCAGACTCCGACATTCCGGGCATGCGGGAGGCACGGCAGGAAGGTCCGTCTGAGTAAGGGGGTCCCCGGCAGCGGCAGCGCACGCGCGCGCCCGGCCCACCGGGACGGTCCACTCTGACACACCGCCCCGGGGCCGGGGCAAATCCGGCGCCACCAGCACATTCGTGAGTGATACATCCATGAGGGCCGCCACCCCGGAGCGGGGTGGCGGCCCTCGGTGTGCCGGGGCGGAACGGGACGCGCTACTCCCCCGCCAGCAGCTCCCGGAGTTCGGTGACCGCGGCGCTGAGGTGGCCGGCGAAGGCGTGCATCTGGTCGGCGACCGGGCGGGGGGTGCTGAGGTAGAGGTTGAAGCGGTCGGGGAGGAGGACGTACGCGATGCCGATGCAGCGGCTGCTGGTGGAGCCGAAGCCGAAGTACTGGATGTACTCGGAGGGGGCCGAGCTGGTGCTCAGGTAGTCGTCGCGCATGACGGTCCAGCCCGGGGAGCGGTAGAGGGCCGGCTGCTCGGTGATGCCCAGTTCGGCGCCGCGGCGGCGCTGGATGAGTTCCAGCTCCCAGAGGTGCTGTTCGGGCGCGTCGCCCGCCTGGCACTCCTTCGCGCGGGTGACGTGTGCGGTGGCGGCCGCGCGGAAGGCCGCGCGGCGGGTGCCGGCGTCGGCCGCCGGGTCCTCCATCGCGGCCACGAACGCCTGGATCTCGGGGGTGACGACGCGCATGGCCTCGGTGCGGCCGCGCCGCCACTGCCGGGTGGCGATCGATTCGTACGTGGCTCCCAGCCTGCCCTTGGCGCGCTGATGGGCGAGCTGGTACGCGAGCTGGACGAACGCGTCGGGCGAGACACGCAGGGCCTTGGCCGCGGTGGAGCCGAAGTCGTCGAAGGAGACGGTCCGGGTGGCGGTGTCGGCGCCGTACTGCGCGAAGGCCTCGGCGGCGGTGCGGATCTGTGCCTGGAGGGCGTCGTCCAGGTGGAAGTGGAGCGGGGCGAGCTCGGGACGGCCCTGGGAGCGGGCGCCGGACTCGCGGGACTGCTCCTCGGCCGGGGTGCCGAGGAGGGTGTCGACGAAGCTGAGGATCGTCGTGCCGTCCAGGCCGCAGTGCTCGACGTTGATGCCGGCCCGGCCGTCGGCGAAGACGACGAAGGAGACGGCCTTGTCGAACCAGCGGTTGCCGCGGTCCCCGTAGAGCAGTTCGTCGCAGGTTTCCTGGGTGTCGGCGGGCGCGAAGTCCTCCAGGCAGACGCAGAAGAGGGCGGTCTCGATGTCGTCGAGCGCCGCCGCGTTGCCGGGGTGGTACGCGCGCAGCGCGTCGCGCGCCGCCGCCCATTCGGCGCGGGCCATGGTGGTGAGGTGGCCGACGGAGGTGCCCGGCGCGGCCGGTTCGGTACCGGCCTTCATGACGGCGGCCAGGCCCGCTTCGAGGTCGGCGAGGCCGTGCGGCGTGCCGTCGGCGCCGAGGACGTCCATGCGGTACATCGCGCCCCGGAAGAACACCACGACGTGGCGCGCGTCGGAGGGGCCCGGCCACTCCTCGGAGTAGGGGTGGCGGACCGTGTCCTGCTGCGCGCCCGGGATGCGGGTGGTGGAGAAGAGGTACTTGTTCTGCTCCATGGTCTGCGGCGCGCCGCGCAGCACCACGGGCGGGATCTCCTCCCGGTCCAGCCGCCGCTTGTAGGCGACGGCCGCGGCGATGAGTCCGGCCGCCCGCGCCACCTGGGGCTGCCCGGTGTCCTGGAAGAGGAAGAAGAAGTTGGCGTTGAGGGCGATCCGGTCCCGGCGGCCGAGGTAGCGGTACGGCCAGAAGGTGTCGAGCCAGCTGTGCACGCCCGGCGTGCTGTCGTACCCCTCCAGTGCCGCCTGGAGGACCGGCCCCGGCCCGTCCGGGCTGCGGAAGGCGGCCACCTCCGCCTCGGTCGCCGCCCGCTCCTCGGGCGTCAGCAGCGGTCCGCACCAGGCGAGGAACCGCTCGCAGCTGTCCGCCAGGGAGGGCAGCGGCACCCGCGGCAGGGTGTCCTCGTGGACGAAGGTGGAGGGGGCGGCGGAGCTGGACGGGGCGGCGGTCGCCGGGGTGGCGGTGGCCGTGGACCGACTGGGGTTCAAAGCTGCTCTCGATTCGGGTCGTGACGGTCAAGGGACCTGGTGCGTCCGAGGGACCTGGTGCGTCCTGCCGGGCCGTACGGCCGGGAGACGTAGAGCTGTGCGTAGAGCCAGCCTTCCGCTTCCAGGCCGGTGGCATCCACTCCGGCTTCCGACATCGTGTCCAGGACGAGCGCCTGTTCCTCCGGGGAGGCGAACCGCCGCTGTTTGAACATGCCGTCGACGCGGGTGGTCTCGTAGCCCAGGGCGGCCAGTTCGCGCTCGACCGGGTCGAACGGGAACATCCGCAGCACGAAGTGGGCCATCCAGGGCAGGTGGCCGCCCTGCGCGCGGACGACGCGGGTGAGCGTGCGTTCGGTGACGTAGCCGATGCAGCCGGTGGAGAACACCAGGTCGGCGCCGGTCAGCCGGTCGCGCTGGTCCGGCGTGGGGTCGTGGCTCTCCAGGTCGGCGTGGACGGTGTCGTCGAGGAAGCCGGCCTGCCGCGCGTACGACAGCGCGTTCTCGGAGGCGTCCAGGCCGACGACGCGCGTGGGGTGCGCGGGCCGGCGGGCGCGGGAGAGTTCGCGGTCCCGCGTCAGCAGCTCCTCGCGCGTGAGGCCGGCGGCCGGGTCGCCGCCGTAGCGTGCGTACAGCTCGTCCATGGTCACGTCGTACTTCAGCAGGGCGGCGTTGATGCCGTAAGAGCAGCCGATGTCGACGACCTTGGGCACCGCCACCCGGTGGATTTCGCGGTACTCCTTGACGAACTTGGCGAAGTACGGCTTGGCGAGCTGCGGTACGCAGTAGTCCAGCGTGCGCAGCACCGTGAAGTACGCGCGCGGGTCGGGCTGCGTGTAGATGTGGTCGAGCGAGACTTTTCCGGTCGTGTCGAAGCGCACGGGGTTGCTCCTCCGTGGATCGCGAGTGGGAAAACGTCCTGCGGTGTGCTGCGGGGCGCCCTTCCGTCGGAGCATGCCCCGTGGCCGCTCAGTCCAGCAGCTGGTCGCCCCGCACGGCGCGGCGCTCGGCCGCCGCCAGGTGTTCGGGGAGCACCCGGCCGAAGAGCTGGCGGGTGCGGGCCACGCTGCCGATGACGCCGGGGCGCTCGCTGTACGCGAAGATCGCCGAGTGGCGTGCGGTGTCGCCCTGCACGGGACTGACGCGGTGCAGGGAGTAGCGGCCCTTGAAGAGCTGGAGGTCGCCGGTGTGCAGCGGAAGGCGGCGGATCAGCCGCTCGCCCCGCCCTTCGAGGACGTCGCGCACGTCGTCGAAGTGCTCGTCCTCGGCGGAGCGGATGCCGGGGCAGTACTCGAAGGCGCCGCCGGCCTCGGCCTCCTGGGTCAGCATGCTGACGGTGAACTCGTTGGTGTCGAAGTGCCAGGGGTGCTCCCGGCCCGGTTCGACGACGTTCAGGACGAGCCCGGCCAGCGGGTCGGCGAGTTCGTGCAGCTCCGGGAGGCCGAAGCAGCGGGCGATGAAGGAGCGGAACGCCTCGTGGGTGTAGAGCTGGCTGATGAGCGCGGCCTGCGGGATGCGGTCCCGGGCGACGAAGGCGTTGCCCCGTTCGAAGGGGATGCGGCCGGGGTGGTCGGCCGGGAGCGAGTCGTCCACCGCGATGTTGTAGACGTTGACCGTCTCGACGTCGTAGTGCGCACGGGGCGCGAGCGCCGAGCACTCCTGGCGCAGCAGGTCGCGCAGCTCCGCGCGGACGAAGTCCGGCAGTACGGTGCAGCCGAGTTCGGCCAGGTCACGACGGGCCCGGGCGATCACTGCCCGGCCTTCGGCCCCGGCCGGTTCCGTCAGGGGGTAGCGGGTCGTGTCGACCACCTGGTCGAGCGTCATGGCTTCCAGCGTGCTCATGCGATCCTCTCCACGCGCGGGCGGACTCCCCAACTCTACGGATGAGTAACGCAGTTGAGGTGCCACAGTGGCACTTTGCCGGCTGTGACACGTCACACGGGCCCGGCAGGCATACCTGCCGGGTGAGTGGAGAAAGCCGGGCGGCCGTACGCCACCTGCCGAATCAGGTGCGGCCCCGGTGCGGGATCAGGTGCACTCCGGGCCGTCGAGGGAGGCGGCGTCCAGGGTCTCCGTCAGGGCGTTCAGCCGGCCGCGGAGGTCGGCCAGCTCGGCGAGGGGAAGGCCGGTGGCGGCGGCGATCCGGCGGGGCACCTCTTCGGCGCGCGTACGCAGGGCGTCCCCGTCGGCGGTGAGGCGGACGGTGACCGAGCGCTCGTCGGCGGCGCTGCGCTCCCGGCGGACGAGGCCCGCCGCCTCCAGGCGCTTGAGCAGCGGGGAGAGGGTGCCGGAGTCGAGCCGCAGATGGGCGCCGATCCGCTTCACGGGCAGCTCGCCGTGCTCCCAGAGGACCAGCATGACCAGGTACTGGGGGTAGGTGAGGCCGAGGTCGCGCAGGGCGGTGCGGTACAGGCCGCCGAACGCCCGGGTCGCCGCGTGCAGCGCGAAGCAGATCTGCTGGTCGAGGCGGAGGTGGTCCTGCGGCGCGGTCTCCGTCCCCGGGTCCGTGTCCGCCCGGCCGGCCCCCTTCTCGGTCATCCGCTTCCCCGCCGTCTCCTTCTCCGCCATACGGCCAGCCTATCCGGCTGCTTTGCGCGCTCTCCGATCGCGCGCACCACCATTGCACACACTACGGTGGCGCACATTTAAGTTGTGCACCACTTAATTGTGTGCTGTAGTAGCGGCGTCAGGGAGACCGGGGCCGGATCGCCGGCCGGCCGGCCCGTATCTCGGAGAGGGATGGTTCTGATGAGCGCTCTGTACACCGCGGTGGCCACGGCCGACGGACGCGACGGCCGCGCCGTGAGCTCCGACGGGCAGCTGGACCTGGCGCTGGCGATGCCGCCCGCGCTCGGCGGCAACGGTGCGGGCACCAACCCCGAGCAGCTGTTCGCGGCCGGTTACGCCGCGTGCTTCGCCGGCGCGCTGGGCCTGGTCGGCCGGCAGGCGAAGGCGGACACCAAGGACGCGTCGGTGACCGCGGAGGTCGGCATCAGCTCCGACCCGGCCGGCGGCTTCGGCCTCTCCGTCACCCTGCGCGTCGAGCTCCCCGACTCGCTCGCCGGCGAGACCGGCGCGCAGCTGGTGAAGCAGGCGCACGAGGTCTGCCCGTACTCGAAGGCGACCCGCGGCAACATTCCCGTGGAGATCGTCGTCGAGTAACGCGGACGCTATGCCCGGTTACCTCCGCGAACGCCCCGCCCCACTCGGGGTGGGGTGCGTCACTCGAGGTCCTGAGTAACACGGGGTTCACATACGAGCAATGGCAGGGAAACGGCCCGTTGCCACTGTGCACGAGTACGCCCGCACGCGTATTCGTACTACCCCGCAGGAAGGGCAAGCCCCCGTGACCATCAAGGCCGAGTACATCTGGATCGACGGCACGCAGCCGACCGCCAAGCTCCGCTCGAAGACGAAGATCCTCTCGGAGCGCGTCGACACGGCCGAGCTGCCGCTGTGGGGCTTCGACGGTTCCAGCACCAACCAGGCGGAGGGCCACGCCTCCGACCTCGTGCTGAAGCCGGTCTTCTCCTGCCCGGACCCGATCCGCGGCGGCGACCACATCCTCGTCCTGTGCGAGGTGTTCAACACCGACATGACCCCGCACTCCTCCAACACCCGCGCGGCCCTGCGCGAGGTCGCGGAGAAGTTCGCGGACCAGGAGCCGATCTTCGGCATCGAGCAGGAGTACACCTTCTTCGAGGGCACCCGCCCGCTCGGCTTCCCCGAGGGCGGCTTCCCCGCCCCGCAGGGCGGCTACTACTGCGGTGTCGGCGCGGACGAGATCTTCGGCCGTGACGTCGTCGAGAAGCACCTGGACAACTGCCTCGCCGCCGGCCTGGGCATCTCCGGCATCAACGCCGAGGTCATGCCGGGTCAGTGGGAGTTCCAGGTCGGCGCGCTGCCGCCGCTGGAGGTCTCCGACCACATGTGGGTCGCGCGCTGGCTGCTCTACCGCACCGCCGAGGACTTCGGCATCTCCGCCACCCTGGACGCCAAGCCGGCCAAGGGCGACTGGAACGGCGCGGGCGCGCACACCAACTTCTCCACCAAGGCGATGCGCGAGGGCTACGACGCGATCATCACCGCCTGCGAGGCGCTGGGCGAGGGCGACAAGCCGCTGGAGCACGTCCGCCAGTACGGCACCGGCATCGAGGACCGCCTGACCGGCGCCCACGAGACCGCCCCGTGGGACCAGTACAGCTACGGCGCGTCCGACCGCGGCGCCTCGGTCCGCATCCCGTGGCAGGTCGAGCGGGACAAGAAGGGCTACATCGAGGACCGCCGCCCGAACGCGAACGTCGACCCGTACGTGGTCACCCGCCTGATGGTGGACACCTGCTGCACTGCGCTGGCGAAGGCCCTCCAGGTCTGATCCGGCGCCGCCCCGGGCGAGAGCCTGCGGCCACGCAACTCCCTTGAGGGGCGCCCCGCTCGACGCGGGGCGCCCCTCGCGCATGCGGGTCCGCATGACGGGCGGACGAAGGACAGATCAAGTCCGGTCTGGTTCAATGGGGGCATGGCCAGCCTCAACGACAGCGCGACGGGTCGCACCGACCTGGAGCCCTTCTGGCCGTCCCGGCAGGATCACCTCTTCGACCGTCTGTGTTGCCGCGCGCACTGAGCGCGGGCCCGCAACGCACCCACAGACACAGCCCTGCCCGCGCGCACGACGTCCCTGACGCCCCTCTGCGCGAAAGAGCTGACCTCGATGACGAACGTCCGACCCCTTCCTGCCACTCCCCCGACGGCCACCGTTCCCGCCCCGCCCCGGCTGCGTGCCGTGGCCCCCGGCGAAGTACCGCCGGTCGCCGACCTCCTGGGTGCCGACGCCACCTGGTTGCCGGCTCCCCCGCACACCCTGCCCGAGCTGCCGGGCCGGCCCCCGATGGTCGGCTACCTCGTCCTCGTACCGGCCGCCGAGAAGCCGCTGCCGGAGCCGGCGGCCCCGGCCACCGTCTACGGCGACGGCGGCCTCCAGGTCGACCCGGAGCGCCGCACCGTCCACGTCCAGGGCCGCCAACTGGAGCTGACGTTCCTGGAGTTCGAGCTGCTGGCCCATCTGGTGGCGCACCCTCAGCGGGTGCACACCCGCGATCAGCTCGTGACGACGGTGTGGGGTTACGGCCACGTCGGCGACGGCCGCACGGTCGATGTCCACATCGCCCGGCTGCGCCGCAAGCTGGGCCCGGCGCACCGCGCCTCGATCGTCACGGTGCGGCGGGTCGGCTACAAGTACGTGCCGGTCTCCTGACGGAAGGCCCGCGGGGCCCGGCCGGTGCGGCCGGGCCCCGCGGCCCGTCGACGGACCGCCGCCTCAGACGATCCGGGCACGCCGCCGGGCCAGGGCACCGGCGCACACGTCGAGCACCAGGAAGCCGAGCAGCGGTATGCCGAACAGCGGCAGGAACCAGCCGACCAGGGCCGCCACCGCCGCCATCGGCAGCAGCACCGATACCGGAACCTGCCGCCACGCCCCGCGCGGGTAGGCGCGGCCGCCCCTGCATCCGGGGTCGCGGCGCGGGCGGCGCTGCCACCACATCCGGTACCCCCAGAGGATCAGCAGGATCAGCGCGACCATCAGGGCGGCCAGCGCCACCTGGTTGGCGAGGCCGAACAGCAGGCCCATGTGGAGGTCGATCCCCCACCGGGTGGCCTTGGCGAGCAGCGGGTGATCGGCGAAGTCCAGCCGGTCGGTGACCCGTCCGCTCGCCGGGTCGACCGCGATCGAGTCCAGGCGCTCGGGCCACTCCTTGTCGGTCTGCTGGACGACGTAGGCGGGCGCGGCGGCGGTCGGTACGCGCACCTCGACGGGTCCGTCCAGGCCTTCCTGCCGCGCCGTGCGCAGGGTGGCGTCGAGTCCGGCGAGCGGACGGGCGCCGGTGCCGCCGTGCCCGGCGTGGCCCTCGTGCCCGGCGTGGCTTTCATGCCCGGCGTGCGCGCCGTGGTCCGTGCCCGGCGTCTCCGCCGCGCCGGGGATCTCCGTCGACACGGCGGGGGTGGCGCCGCCGAGCGCGTCCTGCACCCGGCCGATGTGCTCGCCCGCGTACGCAGACCAGGTCAGGCCCGTCGCCGACAGCGCGACGAGGCCCACGGCCGACCACAGGCCGACCGTCCCGTGCCAGGACAGCGTGCGCCGCCGTCCCGTCGTACCGCGCAGCCGCCGCGCGGCACGCCGCCGCCCGAGCCACAGCAGCACCCCGCCGAGCGCGACCACCCACAGCCAGCTGGCGGCCAGCTCGCTGTAGAGCCGGCCGGGCTCGCCGAGCAGCAGGTCGCGGTGGAGGTGGTCGAGGGTGGCACGCAGCGGCAGCGCGCCGGAGCTGCCGTAGCTCTCCAGCGCCCCGCGCACCTCGCCGGTGTACGGGTCGACGAAGACGGCCAGGGAGTTGTCGTCCGCCAGCCCCGGCGCGTCGAGGATCACCCGGGTCGTGGCGCCGGGCCCGTCGGACGGTCGGACCGCCGTCAGCGTGCCTTCGGGGTGTTCCCGCAGGGCGGCGTCCACCTGGCGGGAGAGCGGCAGGACGGAGTCGCCGGGCTCGGTGCGGAGTTCGTGGGCGTACACGATCTTCTCCGCCTGGAGGGAACCGGCGTACAGCAGGCCCGTCACGGCGGCGACGAGCAGGAACGGGGCGATGAGCAGTCCCGCGTAGAAGTGCAGCCGCAGGACGAGCGGGCGCAGTGCGGGCCATCCGGTGCGGCGGGGCGGCGGCTCGGCGGCCGCGTGCGCGCGGGCAGGGTCGAGTACGGACATGGTGATGCCTTCACCTTTCAGCGGCGGACATGAGGAATGTCCGCGCCACGGCCGTGTCCCGGCCCGGTCCTCAGTGGGGTGGGCGCGGTCCGGCGGGCGCGGTGACATGGAGCACCGCGCCCGGTGGCGGGCCGCGCCGGCTGACGGCGTCGGCGATCAGTTCCCAGCGGGGCACGCGCGGCCGGGTACGGACCGGGATCCGCTGCCGGCGTTCCGGCGCGGGGCCCGAGCAGACCGCGACGAGGAGCCGCAGCGCCCGGAAGGCGAGGGCCGCCACGCACCGCAGCAGCTGGAAGAAGGCGGCCTCGCCGTGCCGCAGCCAGAGCGCGCAGAGCAGGGCGGCGAGGAGATGGGCGGCCGTCATGCCGGCGGACATACCGCCCGCCATGTCGTGCCCGGCGTGCAGGGCGGCGCCGTCACCGGACATACCGGCCATGGCGTGCCCGGCGTGCATGCCCGCCGTCCCGTGCGAGCCGGTCATCCCGTGCGCGCCTGTCGCGCCGTGCGTACCCGAAGCGCCGTGCATCCCGGCCGTACCGGACATGCCGGACGTCATCGGGTCACCGGCCGGGTGCGCGTGCCCGGAGCCCTGTGCCGCGGCGAAGGCCAGGTGCAGGGCGGCCTGTACGGTCAGCACGCCGCCCGCGATGGCGGGCAGGCCGCGCTGCCGGCCGGCGGCGAGCCAGGCCGCCGCGCCGACCACGGCGAAGGCCGCGCCGAGCACACCGGGCGGGATGCCGTGCCCGGACATGACCGCGTGCCCGGCCGCCGCCAGCACCACGCACACGGCCGCGAAGAGCGCGGCACGCACGGCGCGGAACGGCGGGCGGGCGTCGGAGGTCACGGGCCGCAATCCTGTCACCCCCGCACACCCCCGCCGCCCCCGGGTGGGCCGCCCCGGACGGCGTCAGGCGTGCACGGCCGGCTCCCGGTACCGCGGCCCGAGCACCACCGCCTGGGCGGCCGCCGCCAGTTCCCGCCGGTCCCGCCCGGCCGAGGGCAGCGGCGCGTGCACCGTGACCCGGGCGGTGAGCCCGCCCGCCGCGAGCACCCGGCGCAGCGAGGAGGCCAGGTCCTCCTCGCCGACGAAGGAGGCCACCGTGGAGGGCGCGCCGTGCTGGAGGTACCGGACGGTGACCGGCCGCACCGGCGCGCCCGCGTCGATCGCCGCCTGGAACGTGGCGCGCCGGAACACCCCGGCGGTCGCCGAACACCACGTCGTGGCCTGCGGGAAGACCACCACCGAGCGGCCGTCGCGCAGCGCCGCCGCGAGGTCGGCCACCGCGAGCGGCAGGGCGCGCGGGCTGCCCCGGTCGAGGAAGCGGGTACCGGCGCGCCGGGCGAGCGGGCCCATGACGGGCCAGCCGGCGACCTCGCGCTTGGCGAGCATGGGGACCGGCTCGACGGCGAGCAGCGCGAGGATGTCCAGCCAGGAGATGTGGTTGACGACGACGAGCGTGCCGGTCCGGCGCGCCCCGCCGGCTTCCTCCGCCGCGACGGTCAGCAGCGGGCCGTCGTGTGCCAGCGCCACGCCGAGCGCCCCGAGTGCGGCGCGCGCGTGCCGCCGCAGCCGGCCGGGCTCGGCGAGCCGGTCGCGGTCGGCGGCGGCCCGCAGCAGCACGTGGGCGAAGGAGGCGGCACGGCGTGCGGTCCCGGCGAGCGGCACCCGGGGCGCGCCGTGGGCGATGCATCCGGACGTACAGGTGGAGAAGGTGTCCCAGACACCGGGCCGTACGGTGCCGGGCGCCGCGGCCTGGGCGCTCACCGCTGGTCGCCCAGGAAGAACCGCCGGTACCGGTCGCTGAGCCGGTCCATGTCGAGCACGACGAAGAAATCGGCCACGTCGAACTCCGGGTCGTGCGCGGGGGCCCCGCACACCCAGGCGCCCACCCGCAGGTAGCCCCTGAGCAGGGGCGGCAGTTGCGCGTAGGCGACGGCACCGGCCGCGGCGGAGGCGGTGCCCGCGTCCGGCAGCCAGGGGCGGTGCGGCCGTACGCGCAGTTCTTCGGGGGCGGCGTGCTTGGTCCGGCCCAGTTCCCATGCGGCCCGGGCGCACCGCCCGCCGTCGGCGAGCGGTACGGACGCGCAGCCGGCGAGGTAGCGGTGGCCGGACAGCAGGGTGTAGCGGGCGAGCGCCGCCCACATCTGGTTGATGACGGCACCGGTGCGGTGGTCGGGATGGACGCAGGAGCGGCCGGCCTCGATCAGCGAGGGGCGCAGCGCGTCCAGGGCCGAGAGGTCGAACTCGCCGTCCGAGTAAAGGCGTTCGCTGCGTCCGGGCGGCAGCAGCCGGTAGGTGCCGACCACGTCGCCCGTGGCGGTTTCGGTCACGATCAGGTGGTCCGCGAGGTCGTCGTGGTCGTCGATGTCGTGGCCGGGCAGCGGGGAGTGCAGCGTGGCGCCCAGCTCCTCGCCGAAGACCTGGTGGCGCAGCCGCTGCGCGGCGCGGATCTGCGCGGTGGAGTCGGCGATGGCGGTGGTGTACGCGGCGGGGACGTGCGGGGTGGGGTGGGGTTGCGGGTACGGGGTCGTCGTCGGAAGAGATGTGGACATGACAGCTCCGATCCGGGTGAGCGGGGTCCGCCCGGCCGACTGTCCTCCCGCCCGCCGTCCCGTCGCGTGAAGCCCAGGAGGAGCGCGGGTAAGAAACCGCCGAACACTGGCCCCGAAGGGCCGGGGCAACGCCCGGCGCCGAAGCCACGTGGGCGTCCGGACGTACGCCCGCCCCCTTTCACTCCACTGGCTCACACCAGCGACATTCGGCGCGTTCTGGTCGTATCAACATCCTTGGTTACGAGCTGATCGGCCGTTAGCGTTTCCCCTCGCACGTAACCGTTGATACTGCCGAGCAGTGGGGGCATGCGTGAGCCACGTCACTAGACGCAACGTGTTGGGTACCGCCGGCGCCCTGGGTGTCACCGCCGCGATCGGCGGGCATACCCCCGCCATGGCCGCCTCCGCCGTACCGGAGCCGGCGCGCCCCGCGGGCCCGACGGGCCGCGCACCCCTCGCAGCTCCCTTCGACACCGCACCCGCGCGCGCCGCGCTCCAGCGCCTCCTCCCCCAGCACGCCGATCAGTTCCGCCTCACCCCCCAGAAGCGGGCCGCCGGTACCTCCGAGCGGTTCCGCGTCACCGGCGCCCCCGGCCGCATCGAGGTCACCGGCACCAGCCCGGCCGCGATGCTGACCGGCGTCAACTGGTACCTGAAGTACGTCTGCCAGGCCCACATCTCCTGGGCCGGCGAACAGCTGGACCTGCCGGCGAAGCTGCCCGCACCCAAGAGCCCGCTGGAGCGTTCCACCGCGCTGGCCCACCGCTTCGCGCTCAACGACACGCACGACGGGTACACCGCGCCGTACGCCGACTGGCGCAGCTGGGAACGGATGATCGACGTCCTGGCGCTGCACGGCGTGAACGAGGTGCTGGTCACAACCGGTTCCGAGGCCGTGTACCACCGGGTGCTCAAGGACTTCGGATACTCCGACGCCGAGGCACGGGCCTGGCTGCCCGCGCCGACCCACCAGCCGTGGTGGCTGCTGCAGAACATGAGCGGCTACGGCGGCCCGGTCAGCAAGGAGCTGCTCGCCAAGCGCACCGACCTCGGCCGCCGGATCGCCGAGCGGCTGCGGTCGCTGGGGATGCACCCGGTGCTGCCGGGCTACTTCGGGACCGTCCCGGACGGTTTCGTGAAGCGCAATCCCGGCGCCAAGGTCGTCCCGCAGGGCAACTGGGCGGGCCTGAAGCGGCCGGACTGGCTGGACCCGCGTACGCCGGTCTTCGCGAAGGTGGCACGGTCCTTCTACCGCCACCAGAAGGAGATCTTCGGCACCGTCCGGCACTTCAAGATGGACCTGCTGCACGAGGGCGGCAACCCCGGCGACGTACCGGTGCCGGCCGCGGCGAAGGCCGTGGAGCGGGCGATGCTGGCCGCGCACAAGGACGCCGTCTGGGTGATCCTCGGCTGGCAGGAGAATCCGCGGCGCGACCTGCTGGACGCCGTCGACCACCGGCACATGCTGATCGTGGACGGCCTCTCGGACCTGGAGACGGTTCAGGACCGGGAGAAGGACTGGGGCGACGTGCCGTACGCCTTCGGCACCATCCCGAACTTCGGCGGCCGGACGACCATAGGGGCCAAGACCCACATGTGGGCCGAACGGTTCACGAAGTGGCGGGACAAGAAGGGCAGCAAGCTCGTCGGCACGGCGTACATGGCCGAGGCCGCCGAGCGGGACCCGGCCGCGTTCGAGCTCTTCAGCGAGCTGGCGTGGCGGGACGAGGCGGTGGACCGCGCCGCGTGGTTCGACGGATACGCGGACGCGCGGTACGGCGGCCGGGACGCCAGGGCGCGGGCGGCGTTCGCGGCGCTGCGGGAGAGCACGTACGAGATCAGCAGCAAGGACGGCCGGCCGCACGACTCGGTCTTCGCGGCGCGCCCGTCGCTGTCGGCCCGGTCCGGCACGCACTACGCCACCCACACCCCCGCGTTCGACCTGGCGCGGTTCGACGTCGCGTTCGCCGCGCTGCTGGGCGTCCGGCCCGCACTGCGGAACAGCGACGCCTACCGGCTGGACCTGACCGACTGGGCCCGGCAGGCGCTGGCGAACCGTTCCTGGCAGCTGATCCCCCAGCTCCAGGAGGCCTACACACGCAAGGACCTCGCCGCCTTCCGCGCCCTCGCCAGGCTCTGGCTCCAGCTGATGCGGCTGAGCGAGGAGATGACCGGCGCCCACCGGCACTTCCTCCTCGGCCCCTGGCTGGACGCCGCCAAGCGGATGGCGGCCGACGACAAGGAGGCCGCGCAGCTGGAGCGCACCGCACGGGTGCTGATCACGACCTGGGCGGACCGGCCCACCGCGGACGGCGGGAAACTCGCCAACTACGCCAACCGCGACTGGCAGGGCCTCATCGGCGACTTCCACCTCCCGCAGTGGCAGCGGTACCTGGACGAGCTGGAGGACGCGCTCGCCGCCGGCCGGAAGCCGAAGACCTTCGACTGGTACGCCATCGAGGAGCCGTGGACCCGCGAGCGCAAGGACTACCCGCTGCGGCCCACCACGGACGCCTACCGCACCGCCCGGAAGGTGCACGACGTGCTGGCCAAGGCGCCGTACCAGGGCCGGGTCCTCGTCAGCGCGGCACCGGCCGCCATGGAGCCCGGCGGCTCGACCACGCTCACCGCGACCCTGCACAACCTCAGCGGGCTGCGGGACACCGGCCGGGTGGACTTCGCGCTGAGCGGGCTGGACGCCGAGGACCGCGGTCCCGTCTCCCTCCCGTCGATACCGGCCGGCGGCAAGGGAGACGTCGACTGGCGGGTCGCGGCACCCGCCGAGCCCCTGACGTCGCCGCTCAAGCCGATGCCGTACGAACTGACGGTGAGTTACGGGCCGAAGGGCGAGACGGCGGTCTCGACGGTGCGCACGGGGTCGCTCTTCGTGGCCGGACCGCTGGACGACGACCTGCGCACGGTCACCACCAACGAGGCGGTTTTCGGTCAGCTCGACGGGCGGTTCGCCATCGACGGGGCCGGCGCCGACCTGTGGAAGGCCACCGCCGAGTTCGGTGCCGTCTACCGCGCGGGCGCGCTGCGCGCGGGCGGCTCGGTGACGGTGAAGGTCACCGAACAGACGGCCACCGGGCCCTGGGCACGCGCCGGCATCGTCGTGCGCAACGACCTGGGGAAAGCGGGCTCGACGGGGTTCGTGAACCTCTCCGTCACCCCGGCCAACGGTGTCGCGCTGTCCTACGACACCGACGGCGACGGCACCCTGGACCGGTACGAGCGGGTCACGGGCGTCAAGGCGCCGGTGACGCTGCGGCTCTCGCGGGAAGCGGGCGGCACGTTCAAGGGCGAGTACTCCACGGACGACGGCACCACCTGGCGCGCCGTCGCCACCGCCACCGTGCCCGGCGCGGCCGACGCGCAGGACGCCGGCCTGCACATGTCGGCGGCCAACGGAGGCTCGGAGGCCCGCGGCCGGGTGGAGTTCAGCGACTGGCGTACCGACTGACCGGCCGGCCACGGCACGGTGACGACCCCGGACGGCGGAACACTGTCCGGGGTCGTTCGCACGCTCCCCGTGACCGGCCCGCGCGGCGTACGCTGACCTCCGTACCGACCGGGCTATCGCGAGGAGAGCACCGCATGAGCGCCGCAGCTGAGAAGGAGTGGCTCTACGCCCTCGACATCTCCGACGCCGTCTGGCAGCGCGCCCCCGGCGACGCCGAGGAGGCCGTGGAGATCGCGTTCCTGGAGCGCGGTGCCGTGGCGATGCGCAATTCCACCGACCCCGACGTGGTGCTGCGGTACACCGAGGGCGAGTGGCGCGCCTTCGTCCTGGGCGCCCGGGACGGCGAGTTCGACCTCGACCGGCAGCACTGAGCAAGCGTCCGGTGGCCGAAGTGACCATCCCATGAATCACTCGTTCTACGGAACGTGGAACAGCAGCAGGCGATAACTCCGCCACCGGACCGCACCTCCCCGCTCGGCGTCATCGACGTCGAGCAGGCGGAAGCCGCACTCGTGGAGCACTACCCCCGGCTGGTGCGGCTGGCCTATCTGGTGCTGCCGCCCCGGCTCGGCCGCAACCGCCGGGTGCTCACCGCGCACGCCGTCACCCAGCGGGCGCTGCCCCGGCACCGCACCGCCGCCGAGGAGACCGTACTGCCCGCGCAGCGCCCCGGTGACGGGCGGCCCGGCCCGGACCCGGGATACGCCTTCGTGCGGCAGCGGGTGCTGCGCGCGGCGCTCGCCGCCGACCGTCCGGCGCTGCGCTTCGGGCGCCGGCGGCTGCCGCTCCCCCCGCTCCCGCCGCTGCTCCCCCAGGTGTGGGGGCTGCGGCTCTTCCCGCGCTCGGGCGGTGCCGACGAACTCGCCCTGGACCAGGCCCTGTCGGCCCTGTCCGCGCCGGCCCGCGCGGCGTACGCGCTGCGCGGCCTGGAGGGCATGGACGACCGCGAGGTGCGGCGCGTCCTGGCGGCGGCGGGCGTGCCGGAGCCGCGCGACGCGTCGGCCGAGGCGGCGGGCGCCGCGGCCCCTGCGGGCAGCCGGGACGGATCGCTGCTGGACTCCGCCGAGTTCGACCCCTGTTCGCTCCAGGCGCGGCCGACGGACCTGATCCGGCGGCGGCAGCACGTGCGGGCCGTGCTGGCGGCGGTCGTCGCGGCGGTGGTGTGCGGGGCGCTGCTGGCCCTGCCGGGCGACGGCTGGGGCCGGGACGGCGCCGCGGCTCCCCCGTACGCCCGTAACGCGGCGGCCGAAGCGGCCCTGGACCCACGCAAGTTGACCCGCGTTCCCGAGGACGCCTGGCGGACCGCGGTCCGTACGGACTTCTCGGCCTGGCCGGCGCGCGGCGCCCGGGTCCACGACACGGCCCTGCTGCGCCGCGCGCTGGCGGCCTGGGCGCGTCCCGGCGGCCGGGTGCAGGTCTCCGCGACGCCCGGCACACCGGCCGGACCCGCGGCGGGGCCGGCGCAGCTGCTGTACGCGGGCGAGGTGGACCGGACGGCCGTGGTGCTGCTGTACGACGGGCTGCGCGTGGTGCGGTACGCGGAGTCGGCGGACGGGCCGGGCGGCGGCGCGGCACTGGACCTCGCGCGCACGGACGGCGCCGGCCCGGCCGGTGCCGCGGCGCTGGTGGTCAGCCGCACGGACGGCAACGTCCGCTATCTGACGGCCCCTTGGGTGCGCACGGTGGAATTCGCCGACCTGGCCGGCGGCCCGGAGGAGCGGCCGGCCACGCTGCGGCGTACGGCGGACGGGGTGACGGTCCCCGCGCCCGCACCCGCGCACGGTCCGTCCTGCACCCGCTGGCCCGCGCTGACGATGGGCGGGCAGCTCTACACCGACCTGGGCGAACTGACCCCGGCGCGGCTGACGTACGGCGCTCCGGGGCGGGCGGCCGAGCCCGCCGGGAAGGCCGCGCTGACGGCCTGGGCGCGGACGGCCTGCCTGCTGCCGGCCGTCCGGGCGCTGGGCGTGCGGGAGGTGAACGCCTGGGAGTACGCGCGCCAGCGGCTGCCGGAGCGTGGCGGGACGGCGGCCTGGCTGTGCACCCGCGCCGAGACCTGGCGCGGGGCCGGGAGCCGGACGATGGCGCAGTTCCAGGCGCCGGTGGCGGGGGCCGGTGGCGGGCCGGGCGCGCGCCGGTATCCGCCGGGTGCGGTGGCGGCCCGCGCGGAGGGCGGCCGGGCCTGCGGGCCGCGGTCGCCGCACGCGCTGGCCGGGGTGCTGTGGAAGTCGGCGGACGGGCACTGGTGGCTGGTGGCGGCGGGCAGCCCCGAGGTGCGCGGGGTGACGGCGGGCGGCGGCGTGACCGGCCGGACGAAGGGCCGGCTGCTGGCGGTGCGTGCCGAGGCGGGTGCGCACGCGCGGCTGTCAGCCCGGCTGCCGGGCGGCGGAGGGCTGGCGGCACTGCACTGAGGACGGGCGGGTGCGGGGGTCACGGGCGCGGTCCGTGGCCCCTTTCGCGTACCGGCGGGAAATCTCCTGCAAGGGGCTGTCGCTCGCACTTACTCCCCAGTACATTGACGCCATGTCTAACAAGGCCTCGTTGCGGCCCGCGCCGGTCGCGTCGGAACACATCCCGCTCAAGGCCCGCAACGTCGCTTTCGACTGGGCCGCAACGCCCCTGCACTGGGTCCCGGGCGACCCGTCCACCACGCACACCATCAACGTGCTGCACCTCCTGCTGCCGGCCGGCGAGCGCTGGTTCGTGCACGTCTACAAGCAGGTGCTGCCGTACATCCGGGACGAACGGCTGCGCGCCGACGTCATCGGGTTCATCGGCCAGGAGGCGATGCACTCGCAGGCGCACGACGACGTGCTGCCGCACCTGAAGAAGCAGGGCCTGGACCCCGCGCCGTACACCGCGCAGGTCGACTGGCTCTTCGAGAAACTGCTCGGCGACCGCACCCTGCCGCCGGGCCGGGCCCGGCAGTGGTGGCTGCTGGAGCGGGTCGCGCTGATCGCGGCGATCGAGCACTACACCGCGTTCCTCGGCGACTGGGTGCTCAACGCCGAGGCGCTGGACGCCAAGGGCGCCGACGCGACCATGCTGGACCTGCTGCGCTGGCACGGCGCCGAGGAGGTCGAGCACCGCTCGGTCGCCTTCGACCTCTTCATGCACCTCGACGGCGGCTACCGGCGCCGCACCCGCACCTGGGCCACCGCCTTCGCCGCGCTGGTCTTCCTGTGGCAGCGCGGCGTGCGCTTCTTCATGGCCAACGACCCGACGCTGCTGGAGGGCAAGGCCTCCTTCAAGGAGTTCTTCCGCGCCGGGCGGCAGGGCGTCCTGCCGACCACCGGCGCCGTGGTCCGCACGATCCCCCAGTACCTGCACCGCGCGTACCACCCCTCGCAGTACGGCAGCACCGCACAGGCCGCCGCCTACCTCGCCGCCTCCCCCGCCGCGACGGCGGCGGAAGCCCGTACCTCCCCCGGAGCCGCCTGACATGACCGCCATCCTCCGCTCCCGCCGCGTCCGCACCCTGGTGGTGGCCACCGGCGCCGCCCTGCTCGTCGGCCGGGCCCTGCGCCGCCGGGTCAAGGACTCCCCGCTCTGGCCGATGCCGGCCCTGGAGGAGCCGATATCCGGTACCGGGCGTCCCGGCGGCGGGCGCCGCGAACTCCTCGTCGTCGAGCGCGCCGAGGAGGCCGAAGGCGTCGTACGGCTGCGCCTGGAGGGCGAGCGGCTGCCGGGCTGGGAGCCGGGCGCGCACATCGACCTCGTGCTGCCTTCGGGCGCGGTGCGGCAGTACTCGCTCTGCGGTGACGTCGCCGACGGCGGTACGTACACCGTCGCCGTCCGGCTCGTCGAGGACGGCCGGGGCGGCTCGCGCGAGGTGCACGAGCAGCTCCAGGAGGGCACGGTCGTGGAGGTGCGCGGGCCGCGCAACCGCTTCCGGCTGGACGAGTGCCACGCCTACCTCTTCATCGCGGGCGGCATCGGTATCACGCCGATCCTGCCGATGCTGCGCCAGGCGGAGCGCGAGGGCGTGCCGTGGCGGCTGCTCTACGGCGGGCGGACGCGCGCCTCGATGCCGTTCCTGGCCGAGATCGAGAAGCTGGCGGGGGCGAACGCGGACCGGGTGACGGTCGTCGCCGAGGACGAGGACGGGCGGCCGGACCTGGCCGCCGCGCTGGCCGACGCGCCGCCGCACTCCGCCGTCTACTGCTGCGGCCCGCAGCCCCTGATGGACGCGGTCGCCGCCCTGCTGCCGGACGGACTGGAGCTGCACACCGAGGCGTTCGCACCGGCGGCCGGGCCGGGCGGCACCGCGGGCGGCGCCTTCGAGGTCGAGCTGCGGCGCACCGGCCGTACGGTGTCGGTGGCCGGTGACCAGAGCATCCTGCGGGCCCTCCGCGAACAGGCGCTGCCGGACCTGCCGTACAGCTGTGAGCAGGGATTCTGCGGAACCTGTCTGCAGAACGTGGTCGAAGGCGACATCGACCACCGCGACGAGCTGCTGACCGACGCCGAACGCGACGACCAGATGCTCATCTGCGTCTCGCGGTGCCGCGGAGAACGGCTGGTGCTGGACCTCTAGCCGGAACCGGTGCGCGTCCGGCCGGTCACCGTCGGTGGCATACCGCTGCCGCACCCCGGTCGTTAGGGTGTTCGTATGACGACCGGGGTGCGCCGCAGGATGGGTGTCGAGGAACGCCGTGAACAGCTGATCTCCGTGGCTCTTGGCCTCTTCAGCCACCGCGCCCCGGAGGATGTGTCCATCGACGAGATAGCCGAGGCCGCGGGCATCTCGCGGCCGCTGGTCTACCACTACTTCCCCGGCAAGCAGAGCCTGTACGAAGCGGCGCTGGGCCGGGCCGCCGACGAGCTGGCGACGCGCTTCGTCGAGCCGCGCGAAGGGCCGCTGGGCGAGCGGCTGCTGCGGGTGATGGGCCGCTTCTTCGACTTCGTCGACGAGCACGGCCCCGGCTTCTCCGCGCTGATGCGCGGCGGCCCGGCGGTCGGCTCCAGCCGCACCAGCGCGATGATCAACGGCGTCCGGCAGTCCGCGTACGAGCAGATCGTCGACCACCTGGGCCTGGCGGCCCCGGCGCCGCGCATGGAACTGGTCATCCGCTCCTGGATCTCGCTGGCGGAGTCCACCGCGCTGCAGTGGCTGGACGGCAAGCGCATCCCGCGCGAGGAGCTGGAACGGCAGCTGGTGCACGACTTCGCCGCGCTGGCCGCGGTGAGCGCCGCGTACGACGAGGAGATGGCGGACACGCTGCGGGCGATCCTCGCCGCCGAGCCGATCGACGGGCCGTTCGCCGACCTGGCGGCCCGGCTGTTCGCACTGGTGCCGAGCGACGCCTGAGCACGGCCCGGCCCCGGGTGTGCCGGGATCCGCGGTCAGCCCTCCGCCGCCAGCAGCGCCGGCTCGCCCAGCGCGTACGCGATGCCGTCCTCCGCGTCGGCCGCGAGACCCCGCCGGAACTCCTTCTCGTACCCGGCGTCGCCGAGCTGCGCACGCAGCCGCCGTTCGCAGTCGGCGCGCGCGGCGCTCAGCTCAGGGGCGCCGAACTGGCGGCGGCCGACGGTGAGCCAGACCGCGTCCGCGACGCCGAGCAGCCGGGCCCCCGCCACCCCGCGGTCCGCCGCGCCGAGCACGGCGGCCAGCACGTCCAGGATCATCGCCGTGCACAGACTGTCCTGCAGGAACCGCATCCCCGCCAGCGCCTCGCGGCCGTGCGCCAGCGCCGACCCGAGGTCGACCAGCCCCAGTTCGGCGGTGGCCTGCATGTACCCGGCGAAGCAGCGCACCCACAGCTCGCCGCGGCGCTCGCACTCCGCGCGGGTCACCGCCGCGTCCGCCGCCGCCTCGGCGAACTGTCCGCACTGCAGCTGGACGAAGTGCCGCAGCAGCCGGGTGAGCAGCCAGGCCGCGGGGTAACCGCGGCCGTCGCCCGGGTCGTCCGGGGCCGCGTCCAGCACCTCGTACGCGCTCCGCTGGTCGCCCTTGAGGCAGTGGGTGCCGCCGACGAGGTAGGTCACGGCATGCCGGACGTCGGGGTCGTCCTGCCCGGCCACGGCCTCGGCGAACTGCCGCCCGGCCGCAGCGGCGACGTCCAGGTCGCCCTGGATCAGTGCGAGGGTGCCGTGGCTCCACAGCCCCTTCGTACGCTCCGGGCAGTCCTCCGGTACCAGCTCCAGGGCGCGGCTGAGGTGGCCGCGGCCCTCGCGCTGGCGGCCGCACCCGAACCAGAAGAACCACAGTGCGCCCGCCGTCTCCAGCGCGGCCCGGCCGTCGCGGCGCGCCACGAGGAAGTCCAGTGCCGCGCGGAGGTTGGCGTGCTCGGTGTGCAGGCGCCGGTGCCACGCGACCTGGTCAGCGCCCATGCAGGCGGCGTCACCGGCCTTGGCGAGGGCACGGAAGTACGCGGCGTGCCGGTCCCCCAGGACGGTGGTCTCGCCCAGTTCGGCGAGCCACTGGGCGCCGTACTCACGGAGGGTGTCGAGCATGCGGTACCGCGGCGGCTCCCCGGACCGCTCGCACTGCACGACGGACTTCTCGGCGAGGCCCCGCAGGACGGACTCGACCCGGCTTCCGGGCAGCGGGCCGCCGGCGCAGACCTCCCGCGCGGCCTCCAGGGACCAGCCGCCGCGGAAGACGGACAGCCGGGCCCACAGCAGGCGTTCCAGCGGCTCGCACAGCTCGTGGCTCCAGCCGATGGTGGTGCGCAGGGTGCGGTGGCGCCGCGGCGTACGGCTGCCGGTTTCGGTGCTCAGTACCTCGAAGCGGGCGTGCAGCCGGGCCAGCAGGCCGGGCACGGTGAGGCTGCCGAGCCGGGCGGCGGCCAGTTCGATGGCGAGCGGGATGCCGTCCAGGCGGTGGCAGAGCTCGGCGGACTCCGCCGCGTACCGCTCGGTGAGCCGCTGTCCGGGGGCGGCCGCTTCGGCGCGGTCCCGCAGCAGGGCGAGGGCGTCGCTCGTGCCGGGATCGGCGCTGCCGGGCGCGGGCAGTGAGAGCGGCCGCATCGGCAGGACGTGTTCCGCGTCCCGGCCCAGCGGCTGGCGGCTGGTGGCGAGCACGGTCAGGCCCGGCGCGGCGGCGAGCATCAGCTCGGCCAGTTCGCCGCAGGCCGCGAGGAGGTGCTCGCAGGTGTCCAGGACGAGCAGCAGGTCCTTGTCGGCGAGCCATTCGCAGAGCACGTCGGTCTGGTGCCGGGTCGTCCGGTCGGCCAGCCGCAGCGTCTCGGCGATGGTGACGGCGAGCAGCGCCGGGTCCTGGAGCGGTGACAGCTCGACGAAGTGGACGCCGTCGGGGTGGCCGGTGCGCCGGGCGTGTGCCGCGCGGGCCGCGAGGCGGGTCTTGCCCACGCCGCCGACGCCGGTGAGGGTGACCAGGCGGTGCTCGCCCAGCGCCTGGTCCAGTACCGCCAGTTCGACGGCGCGCCCGATGAAAGTGCCGTTCACGTCCGCTCCTCGCCGATCTTCCGGACGCGGGCGCCGGCGCCCGCTCACCAGTGATCCGCCCAGTTTGTCCGCAGGTCACACGAGGTGCGCCCCGGCCTCCGGAACCGACCGTCTGCGCGTCATCCCACGACACATCCGACCGCTGGGCGATCGACTCCCACCAGCTTCTTGCATTCCCTTTCGCCGCTCTCCGCCGCGCTGCCAGAGTGGCCATCCCACCGCCGTGGCGTGGGAGAGACGTGGGTTGACCGGCATGGGGATCATGGGCGCGCTGCTCGGGTACGGCTGCGGCTTCGCCTCCGGCGTCTGCTGCGGCGTGCTCGCCGTGCGGCGCTCATGGTTCTCCCGCCGGGCCGCCGCCGGCCCGGACCGGCCCTCGCCCCCGCCCGCCTCCGGCACCCACGACACCGCTCTGCTCGGCGTCGCGCAGAGCGCCCAGCAGGCGTTGCTGCGGCCCCTCTCCGGCGACCTGGGCGGCGTCAGCATCGCCGCGCGCTACTTCCCCGCGGCGGAGTACGTCCAGATCGGCGGCGACCTCCTGAACGTCGCCCGCTCCCCGTACGGCCTGCGGGTGCTGATCGGTGACGTGCGCGGCCACGACCTGGAGGCGGCGCGGCTCGCGGCGATCACCATCGGCTGCTTCCGCGACCACGCCTTCACCACACCCGACCTGGTCACGCTGACCGGCATCCTGGACGACCGGCTCACCGCCGAGCTGGACGCGGAGGGATTCGTGACGGCGGTGCTCGCCGAATTCGCGCCGGGCGAGGTGCGGCTGGTGAACTGCGGGCATCCGCCGCCGCTGCGGGTCGGGGAGAGGCTGGAGCCGCTGTCCCCCGTCGAGGCCGGGCTGCCGCTCGGCTTAGGGCCGGACCAGCACCGGCAGCGCGTCCGGCTCGCCGCCAACGAGCGGCTGCTGCTCTACACCGACGGGCTCACCGAGGCGCTCGACGCGCACGCTGAGCCCTTCCCGCTGGACGAGCGGGTCCACGAGGCGCTGACCCTCCCCACGCTCGACGACGCGCTCGACGCGCTGCACGCCCTGGTGACGGCGCACACCGCGGCGCCGCTCCGGGACGACCTGGCGCTGATGCTGTGCCAGCCGGACGTCCACGGCATGTTCCCGTCCGTTCCCGCGATGCGTGCACCGGGGGAACGGACGGGCAAGCGGGGCTGAGCCGGAGCCGCGGACCGGGTCAGCCGCGGGTGAAGACCGCGACCGTACGGCCCGGCACGGTGAAGGTACCGGTCCGCCCGTCGTACGCGGAGGCGCGCACGACCGGGTCGGCGCCGCGTGCCTGCACCGGATGCAGGGTGTACGGCGCCCCGGCCACGGCCCGTACGGTCTGCTCCTGCCGCTCGGGGGTGGCGTTGAGGACCACGACCAGCCGGCCGAGCCGCATGGTGATCACTCCGGGCGTCTCGCCGGGGCCGGACAGCGGGAAGGACAGTGCCCGCTGCACCTCGTCGGTGGTGGCCAGGCCGAAGTCCGGCTCGGTGGCGCGGATGCGGGTGAGGTCCCGGTACGCGGCGGAGGCCGCCGTGATCTCGGCACAGCCGGGGCGCAGTGCGGGGTCGCCGAGCAGCGGCCGGGCGTAGGGCCACTTGTCCTTGTTGTCGGCGGCGGGCGGCAGGCCGCGCCCGAAGCCGTTGCCGACGGCGCAGTTCCAGTGCAGCGCGTTGAACCAGTCGCCGCTGTCGAAGGAGTTGCGGTCCAGGGACTTCGAGCGGAGCAGGTCGGTGCCGGCCTGGGAGAGCGCCGGGCCCTGGGAGAGGGTGGCGGTGGCCAGGGCGAGCACCTGCATACGGGCCCGGTCGGCGGCCTTCGTGCCCTGCGGGAGCTTGAAGGCGAGGGCGTCGTAGAGGGTCTCGTTGTCGTGTGCGTCGGCGTAGGCGAGGGCGTCACCGGGCGCCGCGGCGTATCCGGCGGGTGCGCCGTTGTAGTCGACCTGGGAGCCCTTGACGGTACGGCCGGCGCTGTCGGTGAAGGTGTAGTCGGCGAGGCCGCCGGTCAGCCCGACCTTGATGAGGTCCTGGTAGTGCAGCAGCCGGTCCTTCTGCTCGTCCCGGGTGCCGTTGGCGGGCGAGGAGTTGGGGTCGGTCCAGAGGCCGGAGGCGAAGCCCTGGACGCGCGGGTCGGCGTCGAAGGGGCCGCCGCCGCGTACGGCGTCGCGGGCGCGGTCGTCGAAGGTGGCGATGCCGGTCCCGGCCATGTTCTTCTGGGTGGCCTGCACGAAGCGGGCGTCGTTCGCGACCTCGCCGAAGTTCCAGCCCTCGCCGTAGAGGACGACCGACTTGCCGTCCACCCCGTCCTTGCGCACGGTCAGTGCGTCCAGGGCCTTGCGGACGGCGAGGATGCCGGCCTTCGGATGGTGGCCCATCAGGTCGAAGCGGAAGCCGTCGACCTTGTACTCCTTCGCCCAGGTGACGATCGAGTCGACGACGAGCTTGCCCATCATGGTGTGTTCGGGCGCGGTGTTGGCGCAGCAGGTGGAGGTGGCGACGGTGCCGTCGTCCAGCAGCCGGTGGTAGTAGCCGGGGACGATGCGGTCCAGGACGGACTTCGGGTCCTGGCCGCTCGCCACGGTGTGGTTGTAGACGACGTCCATGACGGTGCGCAGTCCGGCGCCGTTCAGACCCTGCACCATGCGGCGGAACTCGACGGTGCGCGCCGTGCCGTCCGGGTCGGAGGCGTACGAGCCTTCGGGCACGGTGTAGTGCAGCGGGTCGTAGCCCCAGTTGTACGCGTCCTTGGCGGCGGTCTTCGCGACGCACTCCTGCTGCTTCTCGGAGTCCGGCGGGAAGGAAGCCAGGTCGCAGTCGGGTACGGCCTGGTCGGCGCGCCGCTCGGGGACGGTGCCGAGGTCGAAGGCGGGCAGCAGGTGGACGTGGCTGGTGCCGGTGCGGGCGAGGGTACGCAGGTGCTTCATGCCGTCGGAGGACCGGTCGGTGAAGGCGAGGTACCGGCCCGGGTGCTTCGAGGTGCGGTCCGCGACCGAGAAGTCGCGGATGTGCAGCTCCTGGATGCGGGCGTCGCGCAGCGGCACGGCGGCGGGCTTCTTCAGCCGGTCCCAGCCCCTGGGGGCCAGCTTCGGGTCCGTGAGGTCGGTGACGAGGCTGTGCTCGGAGTCGGCGGTGAGCCCGGTGGAGTACGGGTCGGTGACCTTGTTGGTGACGGTCTTCCCCGCGGCGGGCGCGAAGACGGTGACGGCGTAGCGGTACGGCTTGCCGGTCCAGCCCCGGGCGCCGGTCACCTGCCACACGCCGGTCCGGTCGTCGCGGGTCATCGGCACGGTACGGCCGTCGAGTTCGAGGGCGACGGTGCGCGCGGTGGGTGCCCAGACGGAGAGGGTGGGGCGGCCGCGGTCGAAGACCGGGCCGAGCCGGGTGCGGGAGGCGGCGGCGCCGTACAGGTCGTCCAGCACGCCCGGTATCTGCACGCCGGTGGTCTCGCGCAGGCTGCCGTCGGCGGCCCGGCGGGTGGCGACGAGGCGGTCGCGCAGCGCGGTGGCGGCCTGCGCCTGGTCGCGGGGGTCGACGGTGAAGGCGGGGAAGTCCTTCAGGTGCGGGTACTTGGCCCGCTCGGCGGGAGTGAGGGTGCCGGGGGCCAGGCGCAGCCGCCGGTCGCCGTCGGGGCCGGATTCGAGCTGGAGGGTGCCGCCGGCCGGGTCGGGCGCGCCCTTCCAGACGACGGTGTCCCGGTCGATCCACTGGGCCTCGGCCTTGGCGGGATAGGGCGGCGGGGCCGCCTGTGCGGGCGGGGCGCCGGGCAGCGCGGCGGCCGCCGCGGCGCAGAGCGCCGCGGCGAGCGCGGTGACGGTTCGGCGGAGGGTGCCGGTCACGGCGGATTCTCCTCGGTGGGGTGAAGGGCCGCCCGGCAGGCGGGGAGGTCGCCGGGCGGCCGGATCGGAGGGCCTGACGCGCGGCGGGTCAGCCGCAGCTGCGGGCGCCGGTGTGCAGGGCGAGGGCGGTGTTCGGGGCGAGGGTCGCGGTGAACCGGCCCGAGCCGTCGACCGTGACGGTCCGGCCGCTCTGGACGTCGCAGTAGTTCCCGCCGGGCAGTGAGCTCTGGAACGTACGGTTCAGGCTCGACCCCTCGTGGTTGATCGCGACGTACGCCTTGTCGCCCCGCCCGAAGGCGATCGCGTCGTTGCCGTTGTCCCACCAGTTGCTGACGGGGGCGCCGGCCGCGGTGTTGCGGAAGGCCACCATGGACTTGATCTCGGGCCACTTGTGCTGGCACTTCCAGCCGTCCTGCCAGCAGGCGTGCACGGTGCCGCCGTTGGGCGGGCCGGCGTCGTGGTCGGAGAACTCGTAGCCGGAGTGGACGTCCGGGGAGCCGTACGGCCAGGCCAGCATGAAGACGTTGGCGAGGGTGTAGTCCGCGCCGTTCTTGTAGCTGAGCGTGGAGCCGTTGCGCTCGGTGTCCCAGTTGTCGACGAAGACGCCGGACTTCCCGCTCGCCATGTAGCCCCAGCCCTCGCCGAAGTTCTTCAGGTACGCGAGCTTCTCGTTCTGGAAGACGCGCTTGAGGTCGCGGCCGTAGCGGAACTCCTGGACGTCACCGGTGTTCAGGTACTCGGTCGGCGAGACCGCCTCGCCCGCCCCGTAGATGGCTTCCTGCTTCCAGTACACGTCCGGCTTGCTCAGCCGTCCCTTGATCGCGGCGAGGTCCGCCGCGGGCATGTGCTTGGCGGCGTCGATGCGGAAGCCGTCCACGCCGAGCGAGAGCAGGTCGTTCAGGTACTGCGCGATGCGGGAGCGGACGTAGGGCTCGCCGGTGTCCAGGTCCGCCAGGCCCACCAGCTCGCAGTGCTGGACGTTGTAGCGGTCCTGGTAGTTGCTGATCTGCGCGGTGCAGTCGTCCATGTCCTGCGGCTGGTAGATGCCCGGGTAGGTGTACTTGGAGTACGACGAGCCGCCGGTGCCGGTGCCGGACCCGGCGGACATGTGGTTGATGACCGCGTCCGCGACGACCTTCACGCCGGCCGCGTGGCAGGTGTCGATCATGTTCTTGAAGGCCGTGCGGTCGCCGAGCCGGCCGGCGATCCGGTAGCTGACCGGCTGGTACGAGGTCCACCACTGGCCGCCCTGGATGTGCTCGGTGGCCGGGGAGACCTCGACGTAGCCGTATCCGGCCGGGCCGAGGGTGTCCGTGCACTCGCGTGCCACGGAGTCGTAGCGCCATTCGAAGAGTTCGGCGGTGACGTCCTTCGCGCCGGGCGGGGCCGCCTGGGCGGGGACGGCGAGGGCCGCCGCGGTGAGGGCGAGGGCCGCGGCCGCACAGCCGCGGGCCAGGGATCTGCGGCGGACCGGAGAACTGCGGTGGGGCATGGTTCCTCCTGAGGGGGAGAACGGAAGCCTTGCCCGGCAACGCGCCATGCCCGTAAGGCTGATGCAGTTGTAGCCGCCGCAATCCGTTGTTGCAAGACCTTTCGCAAGCTATTGCAACGGTGTTAACTTCACCGGGCAACACTCCGGTCCGGCCGGCCGGGGACCCGCCGTCACGCGGGTCCCACGCGCCCGGCCGGCCGGACCGGTCCCCCCGGGACCGGCCCCGTCGAACCCCGTACCACCAGCTCAGGCTGGAAGACGAACTCCGTGCGCTGCACGGGATTCCCCTGGATCTCCTCGATCAGCGCGCCGACCGCGGCCGTCGCCATCGCCTGTACCGGCTGGCGCACGGTGGTCAGCGGCGGGTCGGCGAAGGCGATGAGCTGCGAGTCGTCGAAGCCGACCACCGACAGCTGCCCCGGCACGGCGAGCCCGCGCTGCCGGGCGGCCCGTACGACGCCCAGCGCCATCAGATCGCTGCCGCACACCACCCCCGTGCAGCCGGCCTCCAGCAGCGCGGCCGCCGCCGCGTGCCCGCCCTCGACGCTGAACAGCGTGTGCTGGACGAGCCGTTCGGCCTCTCCCCGGCGCAGGCCGAACAGCTCACCCATGACCGCGGTGAACCCCTCCGCCTTGCGCCGGGACGGCACGTACCGGGACGGGCCGACGGCCAGCCCGATCCGCGTGTGCCCCAGCGCGGCGAGATGGGTGACGGCCATCCGCGCGGCGGCCCGGTCGTCGGGCGAGACGAACGGCGCGTGTACGTGCTCGTTGTAGCCGTTGATCAGGACGTACGGCACGCCGCGCGCGGTGAGCCGGGTGTAGCGGGACGGATCGGCGCCGGTGTCCGCGTGCAGCCCGGACAGGAACACGATGCCGGTGACGCCCCGCGCCTCCAGCTGCTCGACCAGCTCGTCCTCCGTGGCGCCACCCGGCATCTGCGTGCAGAGCACGGGCGTGTAGCCGTGCCCGGCCAGCGCCTGCTCGATGATCTGCGCGAACGCCGGGAAGATCGGGTTGGTCAGCTCCGGGATGACCAGCCCGACCAGCCCCGCACTGCGGCGCCGCAGCCGCACCGGACGCTCGTACCCGAGCACGTCCAGCGCGGCCAGCACCCGCTGCCGGGTGGCCCCGGCCACCCCGGTCCGCCCGTTGAGCACCCGGCTCACGGTGGCCTCACTGACGTCGGCCTGTGCCGCGATGTCCGAGAGCCTCGGAGGCAGTGTCACTCCGCCCACCATACGGCCGTGTCAGCGGCCAGCTCGTACGTGCCGGGGCTGCCCGGGAGCTGCTGCGGCAGCGTGCCGCTGGACAGCAGGGGGCGGCCGGGGACGGTGATCCGTACGGGCTCCGCCGTGGTGTTCACCGCGCAGGTGAAGCCGCCCGCACGGCGGAAGTGGAGCACGCCGTCGGGCGCGGGCCGCCACTCCACCGACTCGCCGGCGCCGAGCGCCGGGTGCTCCCGGCGGACCGCGAGCGCGGTGCGGTACAGCTCCAGCGTGGAGTCCGGGTCGCCGGTCTGCGCCGCGACGCTCAGCTCCGCCCACGCGGCCGGCTGCGGCAGCCAGCTGCCGCCGGTCCCGAAGCCGTACGGCGCCTCCGTACCGGACCAGGGCAGCGGTACCCGGCAGCCGTCCCGCAGGCCGTCCTGCCCGTTCTCCTTGAAGAAGGAGGGGTCCTGGCGTACCTCGTCGGGCAGGTCCGTGACCTCCGGCAGGCCCAGTTCCTCGCCCTGGTAGACGTAGGCGGAGCCGGGCAGCGCGAGCATCAGCAGGGCGGCGGCGCGGGCGCGCGGCAGGCCGCCGCCGAGCCGGGTGCGGTGCCGGACCACGTCGTGGTTGGAGAGCACCCAGGTGGTGGGCGCGCCGACCGGCCGCATGGCGTCCAGGGAGGCGTCGATGGCCTCGCGGAGCGCCGCCGCGTCCCAGCCGGTGTTCAGGTAGTGGAAGTTGAACGCCTGGTGCAGCTCGTCGGGGCGCAGGTAGAGCGCGGTGCGGTCGGCGCTGGGCGTCCAGGCCTCGGCGACCGCGATCCGCTCCCCCGCGTACTCCTCCAGGACCTGCCGCCAGGAGCGGTAGATCTCGTGCACGCCGTCCTGGTCGAAGAAGGGCAGTACCTGGCTGCCGAGCAGCTTGAGCTGTTCGCCGTGGCCCATGTCGGGCAGCCCGGCGGCCTTGACCAGGCCGTGCGCCACGTCGACGCGGAAGCCGTCGACGCCGAGGTCCAGCCAGAAGCGCAGGATGGAGCGGAACTCGTCGCGTACGGCGGGGTGGTCCCAGTTGAAGTCGGGCTGCTCGGGGGCGAAGAGGTGGAGGTACCACTCGCCGTCCGGGAGCCGGGTCCAGGCCGGGCCGCCGAAGATGGACTCCCAGTCGTTGGGCGGCTCCTCGCCGTTCTCGCCGCGGCCCTTGCGGAAGTGGAAGCGGTCCCGGAGCGTCGAGCCGGGGCCTTCGGCCACCGCGCGGCGGAACCATTCGTGCTGGTCGGAGCAGTGGTTGGGGACGATGTCGACGATGATCCGCAGGCCGAGGCGGTGGGCCTCGCGGATCACGGCCTCGGCGTCGTCGAGGGTGCCGAACATCGGGTCGATGGCGCGGTAGTCGGCGACGTCGTAGCCCGCGTCGGCCTGCGGCGAGGCGTAGAAGGGGCTGAGCCAGACGGCGTCGACGCCCAGCTCCTTGAGGTAGGGCAGGCGGCCGCGGATGCCGGCCAGGTCGCCCATGCCGTCGCCGTTGCCGTCGGCGAAGCTGCGCGGGTACACCTGGTAGATCACCGCGTCGCGCCACCAGCCGGTGGCAGGGGTGGTGGAGTTCTGGTTCATGTCATCCCTTGGTCGTGCCGGCGGTCAGGCCGGATACGAGATGGCGCTGGGCGAAGGCGAAGACGGCGGCCGCGGGCACGGCGACGATCACGGCCGCGGCGGTCATCGAGCCCCAGTCGTTGTTGTACTGGCTGACGAAGGTCTGCAGGCCGCCGGCGAGGGTGAGGTTCTCCTCACCGGTCATGAAGGCCGACGCGTAGGCGACCTCGGCCCAGGCCGTGACGAAGGTGTAGAAGCCGGTGACGGCGAGCCCGGGGCGGGCCAGCGGCAGGACGAGCCGCCAGAAGGTGCCGAAGGGGTTGAGCCCGTCGACCCGGCCCGACTCGTCGATCTCCACCGGGATGGTGTCGAAGAAGCCCTTCATCATCCAGGCGCAGAACGGCACGGCGATGGTCAGGTAGGTGATGACCAGGCCGGTGGGCTGGTTGAGCAGGCCGAGCCCCGCCATCAGGTTGTAGAGGGGGACGATCAGCACCGCGACCGGGAACATCTGGGTGATCAGCAGCAGCCACATCAGCGGGCGCATGCCCGGGAAGCGGAAGCGGCTGACGGCGTAGCCGGTGGTGGCGGCGAGGAAGACGCCGAGCACGGTGGTCACGCCGACGATCACCACGGAGTTCCCGAACCAGGTCAGGAACGAGGTCTCGGCCAGGACGTGGGTGTAGTTGGCGAAGGTGAAGTCGGTGACCGGCGCGGTGGTGAAGGCGTCGTTCTTCGGCTTGAAGGAGGTCACCAGCAGCCACAGCGGCGGGAAGACCGCGACCACGGCGGCGATGATGAGGGTGGCGTGCAGGCCGGTGGAGGCCAGCGGGCTCCGCTTCTTGTCGCGCATCGTCACCACACCTCTCCCTGCTTGCGCAGCGCCCGCCGGTAGACCACCGCGACGGCCGAGAGCATCAGCAGGATGAGTACGCCCCAGGCGGCGGAGGAGGAGAAGTTGCGCGGGCTGTCGACGAAGGAGAGCCGGTAGGCGTACGTCACGAGGATCTCGGTGGCGTCGCCGGGCCCGCCGCGCGTCAGCAGGAAGATCACCGGGAACATGTTGAAGGTCCAGATCGTGCTGAGCAGGATCACCGTGCTGGAGACGGACCGCAGGGACGGCACGGTGATGTTGCGGAACCGCTGCCAGGCGTTGGCACCGTCCATCTCGGCGGCCTCGTACAGCTCGCCGGGGATGGACTGGAGTCCGCCGAGCAGCGCGACGAGCATGAAGGGCACGCCCAGCCAGACGTTGACGACGATGACGGAGAGCTTGGCCCAGGTCGGGTCGTTGAGCCACGGGATCGCGTCGATGCCGCCGCCCTGGAGGAGCTTGTTGAGGAGACCGTGCTTCTCGTTGTAGAGCAGCCGCCAGGTGAAGACGGAGATGAAGGCCGGGATCGCCCAGGGCAGGATCAGCGCGAGGCGGTAGAAGGTCCGGCCCTTCATCTTGCGGTTGAGGAGGTTGGCGAGGGTGAGCCCGAGCGCGAAGGTGATCCCGACGCAGGCGACGGTCCACACCACGGTCCAGCCCAGCCGGCTCCAGAAGACGCCGTCGCTCAGCACCGCCGTGTAGTTGTCGAGGCCGACGAACGTGTACGTGGCGGGGATGTGGTTCATGCCGATGTCGCGGGCGACGTTGGCCTCGGTGGCGTCGGTGAGCGACAGGTACAGGCCGCGGACCAGCGGGTAGCCGATGATGACCGCGATGACGAGCACCACCGGGGCGACCATGGTCCAGGCGTACCAGTGGGTGCTCAGGGCCCGGCGCACCCGGCCGGGCGGCGCGGTGCGCGCCGCCCGTTCCTGGCTCTTCGGAGGGGCGAGCGTGGTCACTTGTAGTCCTTGAGCAGCTTCCGGTAGGCGTCACCGGTGGCCTTGGCAGCCTGGTCGGGGGTGGCGCTGCCGGTCAGGACCTTGTTCATCTGGACCTTGATCGGCTCGAAGAGGGAGTTGCCCTCGGCGATCCAGGGGCGCTCGACGGCCTTCTCGACGGCGGGCCGGAAGAACTTCACCATCTCGTTGTCCTTGACGGACGGCACCTCGTAGACCGACTTGCGGGTCGGCAGCAGGCTCAGCTTCTCGGTGGTCTTCTGCTGGACCTTCGCGGAGCTCATGTACTTCACGAACTCGTAGGAGGCGTCGAGGTTGCCGGACCCGGCGTAGACGGAGAGGTTCCAGCCGCCCTGCGGGGAGCCCTGGGCCTTGCTGCCGCCGGGCACGGGCGCGACGCCGAGGTTGCCCTTGTCCTTGAACTCCTTGCCGGCCAGCGCGCCCTCGATGTCCCACGGCCCGTCGATCGCCATCGCGACGTCGCCGTCCTTGAGGGCCTTGAGCTGGTTCTCCTGGCCGTCGGTGGCGTCGGTGACGGCGGCCTTGGAGTCCACCAGGTCCTTGATCGTCGCAAAGGCCCGGACGCCCTCGGGGTCGTCGATGAGGACCTTCTTGCCCTTCGCCTCGACCATGTCGCCGCCCTCGCCGTAGAGGTAGGGCAGGAACCAGTACGGGTCGTCGCCGCGCAGGTAGAGCGCGGTCGCCCCGGTCTTCGACTTGATCTTCTTGGCGGCGTCCTTCAGCTCGTCGAAGGTCTTCGGGACCTCGACGCCCGCCTCCTCGAGCAGCTTCTTGTTGTAGAAGAGGCCGAGGGTGTCCATGACCTGGGGCGCGGCGTAGGTCTTGCCCTTGAAGCGGGTGCTGCCCGCCGCCTGCTCCACGTAGTCCTCGTTCTTGTCCAGCGCCGGGGTGTTGTCCAGCGGCGCGAGGTAGCCGAGGTTGGCGAAGTCGGCGACCCAGGCGACCTCGGTGCGCATCACGTCGGGGGCCCCGGAGTTGCCGCCGGCCGCGTTCTTGAACTTGGCGTTGGCCTCGCCGAAGGGCACGTTCACGTACTTGACGTCGACCTTGGGGTGCTCGCGCTCGAAGCCCTCGGCGAGCTCCTTGTACGTCGCCTTCTCCGCGTCGTTGGAGGTGTCCCAGAAGGTGACGGTGCCCGACAGCTCACCCCCGCTCTTCTGGTCGCCACCGCCGTCGCCGCCGCACGCGGTCGCCGTCAGTGCCAGACCCGCGACCAGCGCGGTGGCCGCTATGCCACGTCGTCGCATGTGAACTCCTTCTGAAAAGGGCCGAGATACGCACGAGATACGCAGGGAAACGCCCGAGAGGGCGTCAGGAACGTAACAGCGGCGAAAAGAAACCGAAAGAGCTTGCGGCAAATTTCTGCAAGTACACCGGAAGATGTTGCAGCCCGGTTACCTCGGGCCGTCACCCCCGGGCCCGCCGGGGCGTTGATCTTTCCGTAGCCCGATCGACCGAAGGACGGCCGATGACCGATGAGCTGACCTTTCCCTCGCCCGCCGCGCCGCCGGCCCCCGACCGCCCCGGCACGGGCTGGTGGCGCGACGCCGTCATCTACCAGATCTACGTACGCTCCTTCGGGGACGGTGACGGTGACGGCATCGGGGACCTGCCCGGCGCCCGCGCCCGCCTGCCGTACCTGAAGGAGCTGGGTGCCGACGCGGTCTGGCTGACGCCGTTCTACGCGTCACCGCAGGCCGACGGCGGATACGACGTCACCGAGCACCGCGCCGTCGACCCGCTGTTCGGCACCCTCGACGACGCCCAGGACTTCCTGGACACCGCCCACGGACTGGGCCTGCGCGTCATCGTCGACATCGTCCCGAACCACACCTCCGACCAGCACCCGTGGTTCCGCGACCCGGACCTGGCCCGCGAGCGGTACATCTTCCGGCCGGGCCGCGGCAGCCACGGCGAGCTGCCGCCCAACGACTGGGAGTCGGTCTTCGGCGGCCCGGCCTGGACCCGCACCGAGCGCGGCGACTGGTACCTCCACCTCTTCGCGCCCGAACAGCCCGACCTGGACTGGGAGCGCACCGAGGTACGCGCGGAGTTCGACGCGATCCTGCGGTTCTGGCTGGACCGCGGCGTCGACGGCTTCCGCATCGACGTCGCGCACGGCATGGTCAAGGCGGCGGGGCTGCCCGACGTCGGCCGCCGGCAGCAGGCCCGCCTCATCGGCACCGACGTGCTGCCCTTCTTCGACCAGGACGGCGTGCACGAGATCCACCGCCACTGGCGCCGACTGCTGGACGCCTACTCGCGCGGCCTCCGGCCCGGGGTACTCCCGGCCGAGCGGATCGGCGTCGCCGAGGCCTGGGCCCCCGACGCCCGCCGGCTGGCCCGCTACGTACGCCCCGACGAGCTGCACCAGGCGTTCAACTTCCACTTCCTGCAAGCGGCGTGGGACGCCACGGCGCTCCGCACCGTCATCGACGACTCGCTGGCCGCCACCGCGCTGGTCGGCGCGCCCACGACCTGGGTGCTCTCCAACCACGACGTGGTCCGCCACGCCACCCGGCTCGGCAGCCGGGACCGGGCCCGCGCCGCCACCCTCCTCATGCTGGCGCTCCCCGGCTCCGCCTACCTCTACCAGGGCGAGGAGCTGGGGCTGCCGGAGGTCACCGAACTGCCCGACGCGGTCCGCCAGGACCCGGCGTTCTTCCGCGGTGACGGCCAGGACGGCTTCCGCGACGGCTGCCGGGTACCGCTCCCCTGGTCCGGCACCGCACCGCCGTACGGCTTCGGGCCCGGCGGGAGCTGGCTGCCGCAGCCGGCGAGCTGGGCGGAGCTGAGCGTCGAGGCGCAGACCGGCACCCCCGGCTCCACCCTGGAGCTGTACCGCTCGGCGCTCGCCTGGCGCCGCGCCCTGCCCGGCCTCGGGGACTCCACGATGACCTGGCTGGACGCACCGGAGGGGGTACTGGCGCTGCGCAGGCACGGGTTCCTGTGCGTGCTGAACACCCGCACCCGGCCGCTGGAGGTGTCGGCCGAGGGCGAACTGCTGCTCGCCAGCGCGCCGGTCCGCGCCGGAGAGGGCCGGGTGCGCCTGCCCGGCGAATCCTGCGCGTGGTGGGCAAGCCGCATCCCGACCGGTAAGGTCGCCTTCCATGACCGCGCGCCTGGCTGACATCGCAGCACAGGCGGGTGTCAGCGAGGCCACCGTCAGCCGGGTGCTCAACGGCAAACCCGGCGTCTCCGCCACCACCCGCCAGTCCGTACTCGCCGCACTGGACGTCCTGGGCTACGAGCGCCCGGTGCGCCTGCGGCAGCGCAGCGCCGGACTGGTCGGGCTGATCACGCCCGAGCTGGAGAACCCGATCTTCCCGGCGTTCGCGCAGGTCATCGGCCAGGCCCTGACCCGCCAGGGATACACCCCGGTGCTCGCCACGCAGACGCCGGGCGGCTCGACCGAGGACGAGCTGACCGAGATGCTGGTGGACCGCGGCGTGGCCGGGATCATCTTCGTCTCCGGACTGCACGCCGACACCACGGCGGACATGAGCCGGTACGAGGCGCTGCGCGGCCAGGGCGTGCCGTTCGTCCTGATCAACGGCTACTCGGACAAAGTCCAGGCGCCGTTCATCTCGCCGGACGACGGGGTGGCGATCTCCCTCGCGGTCACCCATCTCGCGGCCCTCGGCCACGAGCGCATCGGCCTCGCGGTCGGCCCGCGCCGCTTCGTGCCCGTACAGCGGAAGATCGAGGGCTTCCTGCGCGCCATGCGCGAGCAGCTCGGCATGGGCCCGGACGCGGCCGAGGAGCTGGTGCAGCACTCCCTCTACACCCTGGAAGGCGGGCAGGCGGCGGCCGGTTCGCTGCTGGAGCGCGGCTGCACCGCGGTGGTCTGCGCCAGCGACATGATGGCGCTCGGCGCGATCCGGGCCGCCCGCCAGCGCGGCCTGGAGGTGCCCGACGACGTCTCGGTGGTGGGGTACGACGACTCCCCGCTGATCGCGTTCACCGACCCGCCGCTGACCACGATCCGGCAGCCGGTGCAGGCCATGGGGCAGGCGGCGGTGCGGGCCTTGCTGGAGGAGGTCGGCGCCGGCCCGCAGGAGAGCCCGCAGGAGTCCTCGCGGGCGCCGCTGCGGAGCGAGTTCGTCTTCCATCCCGAGTTGGTGGTACGGGGTTCGACGGCGTCGGCGCGCCGTGCCGACCCGGACGGCGGTGGGGGGATACCCTCCCCCTCCAGGGTGAGAAAGGCTGTCCAGGACCCGACTGCGGGATGATCGGGTCTACCCCGATTTCTGGCAGACTGTCGCCTTATGGGTGATGCCAAGGCGAGGATCCTGGAGGACCGGAGAGACGCACCGCCGCCCCCTCCGCAGCGCACGGAACCACCGCGTGGACGGGTGACCGCGGCCCGGGTGCGCGGCGCGGCCAGACCTCGGCTGTGGTTCGAGATCCTGCTGATCGCGGTCAGCTACTGGACGTACTCCCTGATCCGCAACGCCGTGCCCGAGCAGAAGGCCGCCGCGCTGCGGAACGCCGACTGGGTCTGGCGCACCGAGCACAGCATCGGCATCGCCGTCGAACACACCGTCAATCACGCGATGAACGCCGTGACGTGGCTGATCGTGGCGATGAACTACTACTACGCCACCCTGCACTTCCTCGTGACCGTCGGGGTCCTGGTCTGGCTCTACCGCCGCCACCCCGGCCGTTACGCCGCCTCGCGCCTGGTCCTCTTCCTCACCACCGCGGTCGCCCTGCTCGGTTACTACTTCTTCCCCCTCGCGCCGCCCCGCCTGATGCCCGGCGGGCACTTCATCGACACGGTGCTGGTGCACGACACGTGGGGTTCGATGGCCTCGGGCAACCTGGCCAGCATGTCCAACCAGTACGCCGCGATGCCCTCGATGCACATCGGCTGGTCCTTGTGGTGCGGCGTCACCATCGCCCTGCTGGCGCGCGCGGCCTGGGTGCGTGCGCTGGGCGTCCTGTACCCGGTACTGACCCTGGTGGTGATCATCTCCACCGCCAACCACTTCTGGCTGGACGCGGTGGGCGGCGTGCTCTGCCTGGCGTTCGCCTTCACGGTGGCCCGCCTGTGGTACGGCACCGCCCTCTCCCGGCTGCCCCGGCCGGGCCCGGCCCCGACCCGTCCGTCGGAACCGAGCCCGTCCGGCGCGTGAGAGCGCCCCGGCACCCGGCCGGGGCCCGCGTCAGGCGCGGTGGACGACGTGTCCGCCGGTCATCGTCAGGGCGACCGGCGCCTGGCCCACCTCGTCGGCCGGGGCCGTCACCGGGTCCACCCCGAGCGCGGTGAGATCGGCCCGGTAGCCCGGTGCGATCCGCCCCGCGTATCCCTCCTCGCCCACCGCCAGCGCCGCGTGCGAGGTGCAGCCCTCCAGTGCCATCTCTCCCGTGAGCGCCTGCTCGACGGTGACCGGCGCGGTCTCCGGCGAGCCGGCGGGGCGCCGCAGCCGGGCCGTCGCGAGCACGCCCCGCAGGTCGTAGTGGGCGATCGGCCAGTCCGAACCGAGGACCAGCACGGCGCCCGCATCCCGCAGGTCCCGGCACCGCCACGCCCGGCCCGCGCGCTCCTCGCCCACCCGCTTGGACCACTCGTCGGTGTGGTCGGCGCGGGTGTAGGCGGTGTGGGTGGGCTGCATGGAGGCGGCCACCCCGAGCGCGGCGAACCGGGGCAGCTGCGCGTCCGGCACGGTCTCGATGTGCTCGATGCGGTGCCGTCCGCGCTGTCCCGGGTCGTCCATCGCCTCGACGGTGTCCAGCACGTGCCGGACCGCGGCGTCCCCGATGGCGTGGGTGGCGGTCCGTACGCCGGCCCGGGCCAGGTGGTGGACGGCGCGGGTGTACGCGGCGGGGTCCGGCCAGAAGGCCTCGGTGCCCTGGCCGTGGCAGTCGGCGTGCTCCAGCCAGGCCGTGCCGCCTTCGACGGTGCCGTCCATGAAGAACTTCACGCCGCCGACCCGCCAGTGCCGGCCGGCCCGCTCCTGGAGGGCGATCAGGTGGTCCAGGGCCTCGGTGTCCGCACCCGGCATGCACCAGGGCGCGATCCGCAGCCGTACGGGGAGCTCGTCACCGTCCTCGATGCCGGTCAGCAGGTCCAGGACGTCCGGGCCCTCCAGGTCCATGACGTGCGCGCCGGTCAGGCCGGTCGCGGCCATCCCGCGCAGCAGGGTGAGCAGCCGGGCGCGCCGCTCGGCGGCCGTCGGGCGGGGCAGCACCGGCATCATCAGGTCCATCGCGGCGTGCTCGACGAGGTGCCCGGTGGGCCGCCCGTCGGCGTCGCAGACGACCTCGGCGCGCTGGTCGAACGCGCGCGGCCCGTCGATCTTCGCAGCGGCCAGCGCGGGCCCGGTGGCCAGCGCGGAGTGCCCGTCGTAGAGGCGGATGAAGGCGGGCACCCCGCCGAGCGCGGGCTCGATGAGGTCGCGGTGCACGGGCCGGCCGCCGAAGACGTTGTGGTCCAGGCCGTACGCCAGGACCCAGCCGCCGCGGTCCGCCGTGCGCGCGGCACCGGCCAGCGCGTCCCGCAGCCCGGCCAGGTCGCGGCAGCCGGAGAGGTCGAGCCCGGTGGACATCTCCACGCCCCAGACGGGGTGGCTGTGCCCGTCGACCAGGCCGGGGGTGAGGGTGGCCCCGCCCAGGTCGATGACCTCGGTGCGCGCACCGCGCCAGTCCCGTACGTCCCGCTCCTCGCCGACGGCCGCGATCCGGCCGTCCTTGACCGCGACGGCACCCGCCCAGGGGCGTCCGGGGTCGAGCGTGCGGACGCGGGCGCCGGTCAGGACGGTGTCGGCGGCGGGAAGGGGCTGGGACACTGCGGTCTCCTTACGGGAGGGGCGGTACGGGGTCGGTGCGGGTGGTGGTCGGTACGGGCGGCCGGTCAGCCGGCCGGGTGCCGCGCGGGAGCCTCCGGCTCGGCGGGCTCGGCGGGCTCGGCGGCGAACTCCGCGTACACCTCGGGCCGGCTGCGCCGGATCCGCAGGGCGAGCAGCAGACCGACCGCGAAGGCGGCGGGGACGGTGAGGACCAGCGCGGCGTTGGTCGCGAACGGCGCCGCGGTCATCAGGTCGATCCTGTCGACGACCAGCCAGAGGGCACCCGCCATCAGCACGGTCGCGGCGGCCGGCGCGATCCAGGTGCGCCAGCGGCCCTCGGTGTGCCGGATGCGGCGGAAGAAGCAGGGCACGGCCACGGCGGTGACCGCCTGGAGCGTCAGCAGGCCGATCATGCCGGGGGTGTTCATCCACAGCAGCAGCTGCTGGTAGGGGTCCGCGCCGGCCAGCGCGAAGCCCGCGACGACCAGCAGCGCGAGGATGCTCTGGAGGACCCCGGCGACGTACGGGGAGCGGTGCTTGGGGTGCACCTTGCCGAGCAGGGGCGGCAGCACGCCCTCCTCGGACAGCGCGAGCCCGTAGCGGTTGATCGCGTTGTGGAAGGCCAGCTGGGAGGCGAGGATGCTGGTGACGATGAAGACGTGCATCAGGTCGGCGGCCCAGGGCCCGACGTAGTGCGTGGTGGCGGCGAAGAAGAGGCCCGCCGGGTCGGTGGCGACCGCCTTCAGGACCTTCGTACCGCCGTACGCCTGGATGACGATCCAGACGCTGAACGCGTAGAAGAGACCGAGGAACGCCACGGCGATGTAGGTGGCGCGCGGGAGGGTGCGGCCCGGGTCGCGGGCCTCGCGGCGGTAGATGGCGGTGGACTCGAAGCCGGTGAACGCGGCGAAGGCGAAGGCGAGGACCGCGCCGGTGCCGGGCACGAGGACGTTGCCGGGCGTGAAGGAGTCCAGTGCCAGGCCCTCGGCGCCGCCGTCCAGCAGCACCCCGCCGGCCAGCAGCACGAGGATGCCGGTCTCGGCGACCAGCAGGACGCCGAGCACCTTCGCGCCGAAGTCGATGGAGCGGTAGCCCAGGTACCAGATGACGAACACGCCGCCGAGCGCGATCACCGGCCAGGGCACGTGGACGCCCCACAGCGCCTCCAGCGCGTCCTGGGTGCCGGTGGCGAGCAGGCCGTAGACGCCGATCTGCATGCCGTTGTAGGCGAGCAGGGCCAGCGTCGCGGCGCCGAAGCCGGCCGGGCGGCCCAGGCCCCGGGTGATGAAGGCGTAGAAGCCGCCGCCGTGCCGGACGTGCCGGGTCATGGCGGTGAAGCCGACCGCGAAGAGGGCGAGGGTGGCGCCGGCGAGGAGGTAGCCGACCGGCGCGCCGATGCCCCCGACGCCGATGGCGAGCGGCGCGACGCCGGCCATGACGGTGAGCGGGGCCGCTGCGGAGATCACGAAGAAGGCGATGTCGGCGACGCCGAGGGTGCCTTTGCGCAGGTCGGCGGCGCCCTCGCGGGGTGGGGGTGCGGTGTGCTGCGGCGACCCGTCGCGGGCCCCGGACTCTACGGCCATGCGCTCCTGCCCTTCTGCTGCGGGAGAGGGGGTGGGCGGTCCGGCACGAACGCGGGTGGAACGGCAGCTTGACCGCGGGCGAAAACCTAAAGCCTTTCGGTTTTCGGTAATGTAGCCGCCGCCGTACGATTCCGGAAGACCTCACGGGCGGGAGATCAGAGATGGGGCGGCCGCGGAAGGCCCTGCTGGACCGGGAGCGCATCGGCGCGACGGCGCTCGAACTCGTCGACGACAAAGGCGACTTCAGCGTGCCGGAGGTGGCCCGCAGGCTCGGCGTGCAGACCGCCTCGGTGTATCACCATGTGGACGGCCGGGCCGGCGTGATCGAACTGCTGCGGGAGCGGATCACCGACGAGATCGACCCGGGCACGCTGGACGGCGTGGCCTGGGACGTGGCCCTGGAGAGCTGGGCGCGCTCCTACCGGGCGGCGTTCGCCGCCCATCCGCGTGCCATCCCGATGCTCATGACCTCACCGGTGCGCGCGCCGCGCGTGCTCGCGCAGTACGAGACCGTGGCCGGGCTGCTGCTGGCGGCGGGCTTCGCCCCGTCCCTCGTCCTGCCGGTCATCACCGGCCTGGACAACATCGTGCTGGGCTCGGCCCTGGACATGTCGGCGCCGGACACCATGTGGGACGTCAGCGCGGGCGTCGAGGTCCCCCGGCTGGCCACGGCCCAGGCCGCCACCGGCCCCTCCCGCGCCGACCAGGCCTTCGACCTGACCCTGGCGGGCTTCCTCGGTCACTGCCGGGAGCTGCTGAGAACCGGCCCGCGTCAGGCCCCGTAGAACAACTCCTCGACGACGCCGCGCGCCCGCCGGGTGGTCCGCCGGTAGTCGTCCAGCATCTCCCCGACGTGCCCCTCCTCGTACCCGAGGTAGCGCCCGACCGCGGCCAGCTCCCGGGCATCGCCCGGGAACGTGTCGCCGGGCCGGCCGCGTACCAGCATCACCGCGTTCCGCACGCGCGTGGCCAGTACCCAGGCCTCGTCCAGCGTCCGGGCCTCGTCCTCGCCGATCAGCCCGGCGGCGCGCGCCGCGGCCAGCGCCACCCGGGTCCGGGTGGTGCGCAGCTCCGGCAGCTCGTGGCCGTGCCGCATCTGGAGCAGCTGGACCGTCCACTCCACGTCGCTCAGGCCGCCGCGCCCCAGCTTGGTGTGCATCGTCGGGTCGGCGCCGCGCGGCAGCCGCTCGGACTCCATCCGGGCCTTGAGCCGGCGGATCTCGCGCACCGCATCCTCGCTCAGCCCCTCGCGCGGGTAGCGGAGCGGGTCGGCCAGCTCGATGAACCGCCGCCCGACCGCCTCGTCGCCCGCGACCGGCTCGGCCCGCAGCAGCGCCTGGGCCTCCCAGGTCAGCGACCAGCGGCGGTAGTACGCGGCGTAGGAGGCGAGCGAGCGCACCAGCGGGCCCGTCTTGCCCTCCGGGCGCAGATCGGCATCGATCAGCAGCGGCGGGTCGGCGGAGGGCAGCTGGAGCAGCCGGCGCATCTCGTTGGCCACCGCGAACGCGGCCTTGGCGGCCTCCTGCTCGTCGGCGCCCTCCCGCGGCTCGTGCACGAACAGCACGTCCGCGTCCGAGCCGTAGTTCAGCTCGTGGCCGCCGAAGCGGCCCATGCCGATCACGGCGAAGCGGGTCGGCAGGGTGTCGCCCCACTGCTCGCGCACCGCGGCCCGCAGCGCGCCCGCGACCGTCGCGGCGTTCAGGTCGGAGAGCGCCGAGCCCACGGCGTCCACGGCCTGCCCGTGGTCCTCCTCGGCGGGGCTGGCCTCCGTACCGTACGCGCCGATCAGGTCGGCGGCCGCGGTGCGGAACAGCTCACGGCGGCGCACTCCGCGGGCCGCCGCCACCGCCTGCTCCGCGCCGTCCGCGCGGCCGACGGCGGCCAGCACCTCCTGCTCCAGCGCGGCCCGGCCACGCGGCTTGAGCCCGTCCGGCGCGCCGAGCAGCGCCACCGCTTCGGGGGCGCGCAGCAGCAGGTCGGGGGCGAGCCGGCCGGCCGACAGCACCCGCGCCAGGTTCTCCGCCGCCGCGCCCTCGTCACGCAGCAGGCGCAGGTACCAGGGCGTGTTGCCGAGCGCGTCGGAGACCTTGCGGAAGCCGAGCAGCCCCGCGTCCGGATCGGCGGAGTCGGCGAACCAGCCCAGCAGCACCGGCAGCAGGGTCCGCTGGATGGCGGCCTTGCGGGTGACGCCGGAGGCCAGCGCCTCCAGGTGGCGCAGTGCGGCGACCGGGTCCTCGTACCCCAGTGCCTCCAGGCGCTGCCCGGCGGCCTTCGCGGAGAGCCGGATCTCGCCCGGGTCCAGTACGGCGACGGCGTCGAGCAGCGGGCGGTAGAACAGCTTCTCGTGCAGCCGGCGCACCTCGCGCGCGTGCCACTTCCACTCCTTGCGGAGGGTGTCGACGGGCTCGGTGCGCATGCCGAGCGAACGGGCGAGCCTGCGCAGTTCGTGCTCGTCCTCCGGCATCAGGTGCGTACGGCGCAGCTTGTGCAGCTGGATGCGGTGCTCCAGGGAGCGCAGGAAGCGGTACGCCTTGTCCAGCGCCGCGGCGTCCTGGCGGCCCACGTAGCCGCCGGCCGCGAGGGCTTTCAGCGCGTCGAGCGTGGTGGCGCTGCGCAGCGTGGCGTCACTGCGGCCGTGCACCAACTGGAGCAGCTGCACGGCGAATTCCACGTCCCGCAGGCCGCCGGGGCCGAGCTTGAGCTCGCGGTCGACCTGGCCGGCGGGGATGTTGGCGACGACCCGGCGGCGCATCTGCCGTACGTCGGTGATGAAGTTCTCGCGCTCGGCGGCCTGCCAGACCAGCGGGGTGACCGCGTCGACGTACTCCTGCCCCAGCTCCGGGTCGCCGGCCACCGTCCGGGCCTTCAGCAGTGCCTGGAACTCCCAGGTCTTGGCCCAGCGCTGGTAGTACGCGAGGTGGCTGCTGAGGGTGCGCACGAGGGGGCCGTTGCGGCCTTCGGGGCGGAGGTTGGCGTCGACGGGCCAGATCGTGCCCTCGGGCGTGACGTCGGAGCAGACCCGCATCATGCGCGCCGCGAGCCGGGTGGCGGCCTGCAGCGCGTCGGACTCCTCGACGCCGTCCTTGGGCTCGGCGACGAAGATGACGTCCACGTCGGAGACGTAGTTCAGCTCGTGGCCGCCGCACTTGCCCATGCCGATGACGGCGAGCCGGCTGACGGCCGCGTCCCCGGGCTGCTCCTCGGAGGCGATCTCCAGTGCGGCCCGCACCGTGGCCGTGGCCAGGTCCGCCAGCTCGGCAGCGGTCTGCGCCACGTCCGTCGTGCCGCAGACGTCACGGGCCGCGATGCCCAGCAGCGCGCGGCGGTACGCGACCCGCAGCGCGTCCTCGCGGGACAGTTTCGCGCCCCGCTCGCCCCAGATGCCCTCGGCGAGCGCCTGCTCGAACTCCGGGGTGGTGGGGTGCAGGTCGACCGACTCGTACGTGGCCAGCGTCTCCCAGTCCCTGGGGTGCCGTACGAGGTGGTCGGCGAGCGCCTCGGAGGCGCCCAGCACGCCCAGCAGCCGGTCCCGCAGCGGCTTGGCGGCCACCAGCGTGGAGAGCAGCCGCTGCTGGTCCTCCTGCGGCTGCGCCTCGGCCAGCCGGACGAGCTCTCTGAGCGCCTGGTCCGGGTCGGCGGTGGCCCCGAGCGCTTCGAGGAGCACCGAGTCGGACCGTACGGAGGACAGTTCGGGGGCGTCCAGCAGCTTCCCGGCTGCCTGCGGGTCGGTGAATCCGTACCGCAGCAGCCGGGTGAACGTGCTGCTCCGCCGTCCCTGCGGAGCGGGAAGTGCCATCGGGCGGTTGCCTCTCGGAGAACCTGCCGGATCGGTTTTTCAGATGAATGCGCGGCGTCGGCGCCGCTAGAGCACGGGCAGCATCTTGCGCAGCTCGAAGGCGGTGACCTCGGAGCGGTACTCCTCCCATTCCTGCTTCTTGTTGCGCAGGAAGAAGTCGAAGACGTGCTCGCCGAGGGTCTCCGCGAGGAGTTCGCTGCGCTCCATGAGGGAGATGGCCTCGCCGAGGTTCTGCGGCAGCGGCTCGATGCCCAGCGCGCGCCGCTCGGCATCCGACAGGGCCCACACGTCGTCGTCGGCGCCGGCGGGGAGTTCGTACCCCTCCTCGATGCCCTTGAGTCCGGCGGCCAGCAGCACCGCGTACGTCAGGTAGGGGTTGGCACCGGAGTCGATGGAGCGCACCTCGACCCGGGTCGAGCCCATCTTGCCGGGCTTGTACATGGGGACCCGGATCAGTGCCGAGCGGTTGTTGTGACCCCAGCAGATGTACGAGGGGGCCTCGCCGCCGGCGCCCGCCGGGCGGTTGGCGCCGCCCCAGATCCGCTTGTAGGAATTCACCCACTGGTTGGTGATCGCGGAGGTCTCCGCCGCGTGCCGCAGCAGGCCCGCGATGAAGGACCGGCCGACCTTGGAGAGCTGGTACTCGGCGCCCGACTCGTGGAAGGCGTTGCGGTCGCCCTCGAAGAGCGAGAGGTGGGTGTGCATGCCGGAGCCGGGGAACTCCGAGAACGGCTTCGGCATGAAGGTCGCCTGCACGCCCTGCTCCAGCGCGACCTGCTTCATGACGAGCCGGAAGGTCATGATGTTGTCGGCGGTGGACAGCGCGTCGGCGTACCGGAGGTCGATCTCCTGCTGGCCCGGGGCGCCCTCGTGGTGGCTGAACTCCACCGAGATGCCCATCGACTCCAGCATCGTGATCGCCTGGCGCCGGAAGTCCATGCCCACGTTCTGCGGGGTGTGGTCGAAGTAGCCGGAGGAGTCGGCGGGGGTCGGCCGGCCGCCGTCCACCGGCTTGTCCTTGAGCAGGAAGAACTCGATCTCGGGGTGGGTGTAGAAGGTGAACCCGAGGTCGGAGGTCTTGGCCAGGATGCGCTTGAGGACGTAGCGCGGGTCGGCGTACGACGGGGAGCCGTCCGGCATCAGGATGTCGCAGAACATCCGGGCGGTGCCCGGGGCCTCGGCGCGCCACGGCAGGATCTGGAAGGTGCCGGGGTCCGGCTTGGCGATCATGTCGGACTCGTAGACCCGCGCGAAGCCCTCGATGGCCGAACCGTCGAAGCCGATGCCCTCGTCGAAGGCCTGCTCCAGCTCGGCGGGGGCCACCGCGACCGACTTCAGGAAACCGAGCACATCGGTGAACCACAGCCGTACGAAGCGGATGTCGCGCTCCTCCAGCGTGCGGAGCACGAACTCCTGCTGCTTGTCCATGTTCACCAATCCTTGCAGGTCGAACGGCCTGTCCACGCCCTTGCCCCGGGGCGGGGCGCGGCACGCCAGTATCGCGTGCGGGGGTTACCGTCACATTACGTTGTCGCGGCCCCTTCGGGCAGGCCCGGGGGACGCACGGGGTTTCGCGGTCCCCTGCCGTTCCGGCCAAACCCTTGACGCGCCCCTGACAGCGACGCCAGGGCGGTGGGACCCTGCCTCTGCACGGCGCTGTCCTCCGCACCGCGCGCAGCGCTGATCCGCACCGCCCGCTCCGCTCCGGGCCGCCGGCCGGCGGCCCGTACGTCGTGGCCCGCGGCACCCGCGTGGCCATCGCACCAGGGGGTACGCGTGAGACACACCGCCCAGGACGCCGGCACCGACCGGCGCCACCGCTCCCGCACGGCCGCCCGCACGGCCTGCAGAACCGTTGCGGCACTGTTCGCCGCCGGCGCGCTCGGCGCCACGGCACTCGCGGCACCGGCCACCGCGGCCGACCGGCCCGGCTCCGCACCGGCCGCTTCCGTCCAGGACACGAAGAAGCAGGACACGAAGAAGCACGACGCGAAGAAGGCGGCCGCCTACTGGACCGCCGACCGCATGCGCGCCGCGAAACCGCTGGACCTGCTGTCCGGCGTGCGCAAGAAGCTCACCGGAACGGCGGCCCGCGCCACGGCGGACGCGATACCGCGCGGCAAGAAGACGACCGTCGCGCCCACCCTGCCGCTGCCGTCCGTGCGCCTGCCCTCCCTGAAGGCGTTCCCGCAGGCCGGTGCCCCGTGGACCGGCGGCGGCAAGGTCGTCCGGACCACCGGCCGGGTGTTCTTCACCTACCAGGGCCGCCAGGCCTCCTGCTCCGGCGACGCGGTGACCAGCCAGAACGGCAGTACGGTCCTCACCGCCGGGCACTGCGTGAAGCTGGACGGTGCCTGGCACACCAACTGGGTCTTCGTGCCCGCCTACCACGACGGCCAGGCCCCGCACGGCAAGTGGGCCGCGACCAAGACCCTCGCCACCCCGCAGTGGACCGCGAGCGAGGACATCAACTACGACATCGGCGCCGCGGTCGTCGCCCCGCTCGACGGCAAACGGCTCACTGACGTGGTCGGCGGCCAGGGCGTCGCCTTCAACACCGGCTACAACAAGAAGATGTACGCGTTCGGCTACCCGGCGGCCGACCCGTACGACGGCAGCAAGCTCATCTACTGCAGCGGCAACAGCACCAAGGACCCGCTGCTCACCAAGGACCACGCGCTGACCTGCAACATGACCGGCGGCTCCAGCGGCGGCCCGTGGTTCGAGTCGTTCGACGAGACGACCGGCACCGGCCTGCAGTCATCGGTGAACAGCTTCGGCTACACCTTCCTGCCCAACGTGATGTTCGGGCCGTACTTCGGCGACGACGCGAAGAACCTCTACCACCAAGCACAGGGGAGCTGAGCCCCGGACGCGCTTCCATACCCCGTGGGGGTAAGGTGCTGCGGTAGGTCCGTCCGTCCGTACCCCTGCCCCCGCGGGAGCCCCCGATGCGCGCACAGCGGAAGGCCGCCGCCTGGTGCGGCCGGCTGCTGCTGTTCGCGGCGCTGGTGGCGGGCATCGTCACCATGCACACGTTCGGGCACCCGATGCAGCACGGGGAGGGCGCCGCGCCGAGGGCGGCACACGCCGCCCCCATGGACGCCGCGCAGCCTCCCCCCGCCCACGCCGAGCACGCCCGCGCCGAGCACGCCCACGGCCACGCCTCCGCACCCGGCCCGCACGGCATGGACCCCGGATCGGTCTGCCTGGCCGTGCTCTCCGTCGGGACGCTCGCGCTGCTGACCGCCGCCGGACTGCTCGTCCGGCGGCGCCCCGCCGGGCTGTCCGCCGCGGCGCCGGCCCGCCTGCTGCGTGCCCTGTGGCCGATACCGCCGCCCCCTCCCCCGGCACAAACACCTCGCCCGCCTCTCCGTGCTGCGCGTGTAGCAGCGCCCGGCCGCCGACACCCGTACCGGCTCCCCGCCGTACCCGTCAGCGGCCCGCGCGCCCTGCTCATCCACCCGCACCACATCACGAGGTGTTCCACCATGCGTACGCACACCCGCCGCGCCGTGCTCGGCGCCGGCCTCGCCGCCACGGGCGGCAGCCTGCTCGCCGCCTGTTCGTCCGGCTCCACGTCCGGGAAGGGCCACTCCGGCCACTCCGGCCACTCCGGCACCGACGGGCGGACCGTCGCCCGCCCCGTGGGCCCCGACGGCTTCGTGTCCCCCGACGGCAAGGAGGTCGCCGCGGCCGAGAAGGCCCGCGCCAGGAAGGGCGGCACCGTCCGGAAGGTCGCCCTGACCGCCGCCGCCACCCGCCTCGACCTCGGCGGCCGTACGGTCCGCAGCTGGGCATACGGCGACGCGCTCCCCGGCAAGGAGATCCGGGCCACCGCGGGCGACACCCTCGCCCTCACCCTCGCCAACCACCTCCCGCAGGCCACGTCGATGCACTGGCACGGCCTCGCCCTCCGCAACGACATGGACGGCGTCCCGGACCTCACCCAGCGCGCCGTCAGGCCCGGCGGGTCGTTCGAGTACCGCTTCACCACCGCCCACCCCGGCACGTACTGGTTCCATCCGCACTCGGGCACCCAGCAGGACCGGGGCCTGTACGCGCCGCTGATCGTCGAGGACCCCAAGGAGCCGCTGAAGTACGACAAGGAGTGGGTCGTCGTCCTGGACGACTGGGTCGACGGGGTGGACGGCTCCACCCCGGACGCCGTGCTCGCCGAACTCCGCAAGGGCATGGGCGGCATGGACCACGGTGACATGGACCACGGTGACATGGGCCACGACATGTCGGCCATGTCGATGACGTCGAAGACGGCGGCCGCGGCGGGTGACGGCCCCTCCCGGATGACGATGGGCGCCACCAGCAAGCTGCTCGGCGGTGACGCGGGCGATGTGGCGTACCCGTACTACCTGGTCAACGGGCGTACGGCGACGGACCCGCAGACGTTCAGGGCCCGGCCGGGCGACCGCATCCGCATCCGCCTGATCAACGCGGGCGGCGACACCGCCTTCCGGGTTGCGCTCGGCGGCCACGCGATGACGGTCACCCACACCGACGGCTTCCCCGTGGCGCACCAGGACACCGACGCGCTGCTGCTGGGCATGGGTGAGCGCTACGACGTGCTGGTCACGGCCGGGGACGGCGCCTTCCCGCTCACCGCGCTCGCCGAGGGCAAGAAGCGCACCGGGCTGGCCGTGCTGCGCACCGGCGGCGGCGCCGCGCCCGACGCCTCCGTACGCCCCGCCGAGCTGTCCGGCAAGCTGCTGACCGCGGACCGCCTGAAGGCCGGTCCGTCCGTACGGCTGCGGTCGCGCACGCCGGACCGCACCGTGACGTTCGACCTCACGGGTTCGATGGCGAAGTACGACTGGGCGCTCAACCGGCTGCCGTACGACCCCGACCAGCGCTACCCGGTCCGTGCGGGGGAACGCGTACGGCTCTCCTTCCGCAACCGGACCACGATGTGGCACCCGATGCACCTGCACGGCCACACCTTCGCGCTGGGCGGCGGCAGCGGCCCGCGCAAGGACACCGCGATCGTGCTGCCCGGTGAGACCGTGCACGCCGACTTCGACGCCGACAACCCGGGCCTGTGGATGCTCCACTGCCACAACGTCTACCACTCGGAGTCCGGGATGATGACGGTCCTCGGCTACCGCAAGTAGGCCGCCGGCGCCCGCGGATCCCCGCACCGGAGGTGCGGGGAACCGCTCCGGCAACACCCCCGAAACGCCGGCGCCCCCTATAACGTCAGTGCGACGATTACACTCGGCCGCGTGCCCCGACTTCGACTCGCTCTGCATCAGGCGGACTTCTGCGTGGGTGACATCGCGCGGAACGCCGAAACGATCGTGCGCCGGACCCGGGAAGCCGCCGGACGGGGAGCGCACCTGGCCGCGTTCCCCGAGATGGCGCTGACCGGCTATCCCGTGGAGGACCTCGCGCTGCGGCCCTCCTTCGTCGAGGCGAGCCGCGACGCGCTGCGCGCCCTCGCCGCCCGGCTGGCCGACGAGGGCCTCGGCGGGACCGCCGTCGTCACCGGCTACCTGGACCGCTGCGAGCAGGCCCGGCCCCGGTACGGACGGCCCGCCGGCGCCCCGCAGAACGCCGCCGCCGTGCTGCACCGCGGCCGGGTGGCGCTCACCTTCGCCAAGCACCACCTGCCCAACTACGGCGTCTTCGACGAGTACCGGTACTTCGTGCCCGGCGACACCCTCCCCCTCGTCCGGGTGCACGGCGTCGACATCGCCCTCGCCATCTGCGAGGACCTGTGGCAGGACGGCGGCCGGGTCCCGGCGGCCCGTACGGCGGGCGCCGGCCTGCTGCTGTCCGTCAACGCCTCCCCCTACGAGCGGGACAAGGACGACACCCGGCTGGAGCTGGTGCGCAAGCGCGCCCAGGAGGCCGGCTGCACGACGGCGTACCTGGCGATGACCGGCGGCCAGGACGACCTGGTCTTCGACGGCGACTCGATCGTGGTCGACGCGCACGGCGAGGTGCTGACCCGGGCCCCGCAGTTCACCGAGGAGTGCCTGCTCCTCGATCTGGACCTGCCGGCCGCCGCGGCGGAACCGCCGTCCGGCGTCGTGGACGACGGCCTCCGCATCGACCACGTCACCCTCTCCGCCGACCCGCTGCCGCCGTACGAAGCGCTGTCGCCGCCCGCCCCGGCCCCCCGCCTGGACGCGTCCGAGGAGATCTACGGCGCGCTGGTCATGGGCCTGCGCGCCTACGTCACCAAGAACGGCTTCCGCAGCGTCGTCATCGGGCTGTCCGGCGGCATCGACTCGGCGCTGGTCGCGGCCGTCGCCGTCGACGCCCTCGGAGCTGCGCAGGTGTACGGCGTCTCCATGCCGTCCCGGTACTCCTCCCAGCACTCCCAGGACGACGCCGCCGAACTGGCCCGCCGCACGGGGCTGCACTACCGCACGGTCCCCATCGGGCCCATGTTCGATGCCTACATGCAGTCCCTCCCGCTCACCGGCCTGGCCGAGGAGAACCTGCAGTCCCGCATCCGCGGCACGACGCTCATGGCGATCTCCAACCAGGAGGGCCACCTCGTCCTGGCCCCCGGCAACAAGTCCGAGCTGGCGTGCGGCTACTCGACGCTCTACGGCGACTCCGTGGGCGCGTACGGCCCGATCAAGGACGTCTACAAGACGACCGTCTTCCAGCTCGCGAAGTGGCGCAACCAGGCGGCAGCGGAGCGCGGCGAGACACCGCCCGTCCCGGAGAACTCGATCACCAAGCCGCCCAGCGCCGAGCTGCGCCCCGGTCAGGTCGACACCGACTCGCTGCCCGACTATCCGACGCTCGACGCGATCCTGGACCTGTACGTCGACCGGGACCTCGGCCATCAGGAGATCATCGCCCGCGGCTTCGCCCCGGAGCTGGTGACCCGTGTCCTGCGGCTGGTCGACGCGGCCGAGTACAAGCGCCGGCAGTACCCGCCGGGTACCAAGATCTCCGCCAAGGGCTTCGGCAAGGACCGCCGCCTGCCGGTGACCAACCGGTGGCGCGAGGGGTGAGACACCGCGTATCGGAACGGGCTCGGCCTCCGGAACGGGCTTGACCTCAAGCGCACTTGAGGCTGTTGGCTCGTGCCATGACCACTTCACAGGATCATGCCGAGATCACCCTGCTCGTCAGCCGCTTCTTCCGCGCCCTGGACGAGCGGAAGTTCGACGCGGGGTGGGCCCGCGCCTACGTCACCGACGACGTCCGTACGGTGACGCCGATCGGCCTCGCGGAGGGCGCCGCCGCGGTGCGCCACACCGAGGAGGCGATCGGGCGGTTCGCCCGGACCCAGCACGTCTCCGCCGACGTCCTCGTCGACGCCGACGCCGCCTCGGGAACGGCCACCGCGTCCTGGAACGCGCTGATGACCCATGTGCACCACCCCGCCACCCTGGAGCGGCGCGGCCCGGACGCCGACCCCCTGTTCACCGTGGGCGGCCGCTACGACGCGCAGCTGCGCCGCACGGACGACGGCTGGCGGATCTCCCGGATGTCCGTCGAGGCGATCTGGACCACGGGACAGCCCCCGGTCCTGCCCGAGGGCGTGGAGCCGGTACTGCCGCGGTGATCGCCGCCGGGAACGGAAACGGCCTCGACCGCGACGGATACGGAAACGGCCGGCAGGACGCCACGGGGGCGCCCTGCCGGCCGGGTCGTCCGGACCGCCTGGCTCAGCCGAGCCGGGCGGGTTCGTGCCGGGCCTTGTCGTCACTGGTGGCAACGATGCGGGACCGGTTCGGCGAGCGGTCCATCAGAGCGGCCGTCACCGCGATGGAGAGGCCGACGACCGCCAGGACCGCGCCGACCAGGGTCGGGGAGGTCCAGCCCCAGTCCGCGGCAATCGCGACGCCGCCGAGCCAGGCACCGCCCGCGTTCGCGAGGTTGAACGCGGAGTGGTTGGACGCGGAGGCGAGCGTCGGGGCGTGCTCGGCCTTGTTCATCACCAGCATCTGGAGGGGTGTGGTGGTCATGAAGCCGACCGCACCCAGGATCACGACCGTGACCAGCGCCGCCCACTTCACGTGCACGGTGAAGTCGAAGACGACGAGGGTGACGGCGAGGGCTCCGAGCGCGCCGAACAGCGTCGGGCGCAGCGCCCGGTCGGTCAGCGGGCCCGCGGCGAGCGCGCCGAGGGTCATACCGATGCCGAAGAGGGCGAGCACGACGGGGACGGTCCCCTCGCCGAAGCCGGTGACCTTGGTCATCATCGAGGCGAGGTAGCTGTAGACGGCGAACACGCCGGCGAAGCCGAAGACCGCGGTGAGCAGGCCGAGCAGCACCTGGCGGTTGCCGAGGGCCCGGATCTCCTGCCGCACGCCGTTCTGCTCGTCGCGCGGTACGTGCGGGACGAGCTTGGCCAGCGAGGCCATGGCGATCAGCCCGATGGCGGCGACGACCAGGAAGGTCGCGCGCCAGCCGAGGTGCTGGCCGAGCAGGGTCGCGGCGGGCACGCCGACGATGTTGGCCACGGTCAGACCGAGGAACATCGTGGCGACCGCGCGGGCCTGGCGGCCCTCCTTCACCAGCCGGGCCGCGACGACCGCGCCGACACCGAAGAACGCACCGTGCGGCAGACCGGCCAGCAGCCGGCCCGCGACGAGCATGCCGAAGTTCGGGGCGAGCGCGGACGCGAGGTTGCCGGCCGTGAAGACCGCCATCATGAGCAGCAGCATCCGCTTGCGGGGGATGCGCGAGCCGAGCGCGGTCAGCAGCGGGGCGCCGATGACGACACCGATGGCATAGGCGGAGACGAGGTAGCCGGCGGTGGGCACGGAGGTGCCCAGGTCGTCCGCGACGTTGGGCAGCAGGCCCATCATCACGAACTCGGTGGTGCCGATACCGAAGGCCGAGATCGCGAGCGCGAGCAGAGCCAAGGGCATGTGTGACCTTTCGGGATCAAAGGGAGGCGCGCCCACGGTGGCGCGCGCGAGACAGGGACAGCGTTAAGTTCTATCCGGGAACAAAGTCTCTCAGGGTTTTCATTCCTGCGCGCGAACAGGGCGTTACGGGGACAAGTCCCGGCCCCGGAAGAGGGAAAAATGAGGGAAACACCGCGGGGCGGGACCACTCCCGTGGTCCCGCCCCGCGGCCTCTCGCCGTCGCCGACGGCTCAGATCTTGAAGGACGCCGCCAGCGGAAGGTGATCGCTGCCCGTCGACCTCAGCGTCCACGCCGACGCCGGGTCCACGCCCTTGACCATGATCTGGTCGATCCGGGCCATCGGGAAAGCGGCCGGCCAGCTGAAGCCGAAGCCGTCACCGGCCGCGCCCTGCGCCGACCGCATCTGCGCCGTGACCGGGGCCAGCGACCGGTCGTTCATCGTGCCGTTCAGGTCGCCGAGCAGCACGACCTTGGACAGCCGCTCCTGCGCGATGGCCTCGCCCAGCGCCGCGGCACTCCGGTCCCGCTGGTTCGCGGTGAACCCGGCCTTGACCTTCACCCGGACCGAGGGCAGGTGCGCCGCGTAGACCGCGACCCGCTGCCCGTCGGGCGCGGTGACCGTGGCGCGCAGGGCCCGCGTCCAGCCCATCTTGATGTCCACCGGGCGGGCGTCGGAGAGCGGGTACTTGCTCCACACGCCGACCGTGCCCTGGACCGTGCGGTACGGGTACTGCTTCGCCAGCGCCGCGCGGTACTCGGGCAGCGCCTCGGCGGTCAGCTCCTCCAGCGCGATCACGTCGGCCCCGGAGGAGGCGACCTGGCGGGCCGTGCCGGCCGGGTCGGTGTTCGCCGCGTCGACGTTGTGCGTGGCCACCGTCAGATTGCCGGCGTTGCCGGACTTGTCGGTGAGCTGCCCGGCGAAGAGGTTCGCCCAGACGACCGCCGGCAGCACGAGTGCGACCAGCGCGGTCGCCGAGCGCCGCAGCAGGGCCGCGACGAGCAGCACCGGAACGCCCAGCCCCACCCACGGCAGGAAGGTCTCCAGCAGGCTGCCGAGATTGCCCACCGAATTGGGGACGTCGGCGTGCAGGACCATCAGCAGGCCGAGCACCACGGCGAGCGCCGCGAGCACGATCCCGCGCCGCCACATGCCCTCGCGACGCCACCAGCCGGACAGACGGCCCGTCCGGCGGCCGGTCCCGTCGGGGTCCGCGCCCCGGCCCGCCTCCGACATGTACGCCTGCGTCATCCCGATGCCCTCACTGCCGTACTTCGTGCGCCCCGCCTGGCCACCGACCCTAGGGCCTTCGACCATAGGCGACGCTCAGCCTGTGCTGTCCCCTCAGGGGACGATGCACGACTGGCCAGGAGTTCCGCGGCCGCCCGCACCGACAGGTGCTGTGACAGAACGGGCATGAAGCGCTCATGGAGCGGTCGGATTCGGGCGCGGATTCGGGCGCGGGAAGATCATTCTGCCTGCCGCCCGGGACGGACCGCAACGCCGCCCGGTAGGGACCGCAAGGCCGCCCCGGGCCGTCCCGTAGCCGCCCCTGCACGGCCGGTACCCCGGGGCTCACGTACGCGGGCGCACCCCGTCCAGGACCGTGTCGACGATCTGCTCGGCGAGCCCCTCGGGCAGTTCCTTCCACTCGTGCAGCAGCGCCCGGGAGAGCATCGGCGCCACGAAGAGGTCGGCGAGGACGTCGATGTCGCAGTCCCCGCGGATCTCGCCGCCGGCGATCCCGCGCCGCAGGACGGCCAGCAGCGCGTCACGGCGCGCCTGGACGACCGTGTCGTGGTACTCACGCCACAGCTCGGGCTGCGCCTTGACCTGGGTGATCACCGTCCGCATCAGAGCGGAGTTCCGCTTGGCCAGGCCGCGGCGGCGCAGAAACTCCAGCAGCGACACCAGGTCGTCGCGGACCGACTCCCCGGGCAGCTCGGGGTTCTCCTCCTCCAGCGAGCGCATGACGTCGAGCATCAGGTCGGTCTTGCCGGACCAGCGCCGGTACACCGTAGCCTTGCCCACGCCCGCCTCCCTGGCGATGCGCTCCATCGACAGGTCGGCGAGCGGGACGTCGCGCTCCAGGAGGTCCAGCACGCTCTCGATGATCGTGGACTCCAGTGCTTCGTTGCGCGGCCGCCCGGGCCTCCGGACGGCCGCCGCGCAGGAGGGCCCGGCCGCGGCGGACGGTTCCGCCGCGGTCCGCTCCGCCTCGTCGGCCGGTGTCCCGTCCCGTTTCGCGCTCGTCACGCCTGGCCCGCCTCTCGTTCCGTACCGCCCGGGGAGCCGTTACGGCCGCCGCCCCGTGGGAGCAGTCTCTCGCGGCGTCTCCTGGGGCGGCCCGGCAGGCCGGTCGGCCGCCCTGCCGGGCAGGAACAGGCCGACGACCAGCGCACCGACGACGGCGACCGTGGCGGAGCCGAGCGCGGTGACGTGCATGGCGTGCACGAAGGCGTCGTCGGCCGCGGCGGCCAGCTGCCGCCCCGCGGGCCCCAGCTTGTCGGCGACGCCGAGCGTGGCCTCGATGGACTCGCCCGCCGCGTGCCGCGCCGCGTCCGGCAGGCCCGGTACGGCGTTCAGCGTGCCCTCGATGTCGTTGCGGTAGGTCGCGGACAGCACGGAGCCCAGGACGGCGACCCCGAGCGTGCCGCCGACCTGCCGGAACGTGTTGTTCAGCGCCGACCCGGAGCCGGCCTTCTCGCGCGGCAGGGACTGCATGATCGAGACGGTGACCGGCGGCATGATGTGCGCCATGCCGGTGCCCTGGAGGAAGAAGAGCACTTCCAGCACCCAGATCGGGGTGTCCGTGCCCATCAGGACGAAGCCGGACATGGTGACGGCGACGAGCAGCATGCCGACCGTGCAGACGACGCGGGCGCCGAAGCGGTCGACGACGTGCCGGGCCCGCGGCGCGAAGATCATCTGAGCGGCGGCCAGCGGCAGGAGCAGCAGGCCCGCCTGGAGCGGGGAGAAGCCGCGCACGCTCTGGATGTAGAAGACCATGAAGAACGTGACGCCCATCAGCGCGAAGAAGACCAGCGCGATGGCGGCGACGGCCGCGGAGAAGGCGGGCTTGCGGAAGTAGCCGATGTCGATCGACGGATGGTCGATGCGCTTCTCGTAGAGCACGAAACCGGTCAGGACCAGCAGGCCGCCGAGGACCGTACCGAGCACCTGCGGGTCGGTGAAGTCGGCGAGCTGGCCGCCCTTGATGATGCCGTACACCAGCAGCACGAGGCCGACGACGGACAGCAGCACGCCCACCGGGTCGAGCCGGCCGGGCCGGGGGTCCTTGCTGTCCGGGACCAGGAGCACCATCGCGGCCAGCGCGATCAGCACGATCGGCACGTTGACCAGGAAGACCGAGCCCCACCAGAAGTGGGCGAGCAGCAGGCCGCCGGCGATCGGGCCGATCGCGATGGCGAGGCCGACGCCACCGGCCCAGATGCCGATGGCCTTGGGCTGCTCGTCACGCTCGAAGACGTTCATGAGGATGGCGAGGGTGGCCGGCATGACCAGCGCGCCGCCGAGGCCCATCACCGCGCGGAAGGCGATCAGCTGGCCGGGCGAACCGGACACGGCGGCCAGCACGGACCCGAGGCCGAAGATCACCAGGCCGGTGAGCAGGATCTTCTTGCGGCCCAGCCGGTCACCGAGGAGCCCAGCGGTGAACAGCAGGCCCGCGAAGACCAGCGTGTAGGAGTTGATCGCCCACTCCAGCTGGCTCTGGCTCGCGCCGAGGCCGGTGGGGGCAGGGGTGGCGATCGTCTTCATCGCCACGTTCAGGATCGAGTTGTCCAGCACCACGATGAGCAGGCTGAGCATCAGCACCGCGAGGATCGCCCACCGGCGGCGGTGGATGTGCTCGGGCACCTGCCGGGCGGCGCCCGACGCGGCTGTGCCCGGGCCGTCGGAGGGACTCCCGGCGGCACCGGCGCCGGGCGGAGAAGCGGATGAACGTGCCATACGACTCAGCGTACGCCAATATCGATACGGCACCGTTCCGTATCGTTAGCTGTACGTGGCACGTAACGCTGCGGGGCACTCTGCTCCTCGCCGGGGAGGGGGCGCCGGGCCCTCTTCCACCGGTCCGCTGTGGCGTGTCAGCATGGGCAGTGAGTCCGGGGACGCCGTCAGGGCGCCTCGAGATGACCTGAACAGGAGCCGTCGTCATGACGCAGATCTCGCCTGCCCAGACGCAGGACAAGAAGCAGGGGACACAGGACGGGAAGCCCGGCGCCGACCCGAAGGCCACCGGGGTCAAGTCGCTCTACGGCGGCACCCGCTCCCGCCGCGTCACCGTCCGCGACATCGCCGCCGCCAAGTCCCGCGGCGACAAGTGGCCCATGCTCACGGCGTACGACGCGATGACCGCTTCCGTCTTCGACGACGCGGGCATCCCCGTCCTGCTCGTCGGTGACTCCATGGGCAACTGCCACCTCGGGTACGAGTCGACCGTCCCCGTCACCATGGACGAGATGACACTGCTCTCCGCCGCCGTCGTACGCGGCACCGAGCGCGCCCTCGTCGTCGCCGACCTGCCCTTCGGCGCGTACCAGGAAGGCCCCGTCCAGGCGCTGCGCAACGCCACCCGGCTGGTCAAGGAGGCCGGCGTGGGCGCGGTGAAGCTGGAGGGCGGCGAGCGCTCGGCCGACCAGATCAAGCTGCTGGTCGACGCCGGCATCCCGGTCATGGCCCACGTCGGGCTGACCCCGCAGTCGGTCAACGCCTTCGGCGGCTACCCGGTGCAGGGCCGCGGCGAGGAGGCGGCCCAGCAGCTGCTGCGGGACGCCAAGGCGGTGCAGGACGCGGGCGCCTTCGCGGTGGTCCTGGAGGCCGTACCGGCCGAACTGGCCGCCGAGGTCACCCGCTCGCTGCACATCCCCACGATCGGCATCGGCGCGGGCCTGGACTGCGACGCGCAGGTCCTGGTCTGGACGGACATGGCCGGCATGACCAAGGGCCGGGTGCCGCGCTTCGTGAAGCAGTACGCGGAGCTGCGGAACGCACTGGGCGACGCGGCGAAGGCCTTCGCGGAGGACGTCGTCGGCGGCACCTTCCCGGCGGAGGAACACACCTTCCACTGAGCCCTGGGGGCCGGGGTACCAGCGCTCCACCCCTCCGCGGCGCACGGGGCGCCGGCGAACTTCGCCGGCGCCCCGTCGGCGGTTCCTGCCGCCCCGGGGAAGGGGCTGTCGGTCGTCTGTCGGTGGGGCGCAGGGGGCTGGCCTGGGCTGTAGGCGCTCTGTCGGGGCATTGTCAGTGGTGCCTGTCACTGTGGACCCATGACGCAGAACACTCACTCCGCCGACGGCCGCACGGCCGTCCAAGTCCGGGGCCTGGTCAAGCACTTCGGCGACGTCAAGGCCGTCGACGGGGTGGACCTGGACGTGCGGGAAGGCACGGTCATGGGCGTGCTCGGGCCGAACGGCGCGGGCAAGACCACGCTCGTGCGCTGTCTCTCCACCCTCCTCGTGCCGGACGCCGGCACGGCCGTCGTGGCCGGGTACGACGTCGTGCGCCAGCCGCGCGCCCTGCGCCGCACGATCGGCCTGACGGGGCAGTACGCCTCCGTGGACGAGAAGCTCTCCGGCCGGGAGAACCTCTACATGATCGGCCGGCTGCTCGACCTCTCCCGCAAGGACGCCCGGACCCGCGCCGACGAGCTGCTGGAGCGGTTCTCGCTCACCGAGGCCGCCAAGCGCCCCGCCGGCAAGTACTCCGGCGGCATGCGCCGCCGCCTCGACCTCGCGGCGTCGATGATCGGCAGGCCCGCCGTGCTGTATCTGGACGAGCCGACGACCGGCCTCGACCCCCGCACCCGCAACGAGGTCTGGGACGAGGTCAACCACCTCGTCCGCGACGGCGCGACGGTCCTGCTGACCACGCAGTACATGGAAGAGGCCGAGCGGCTGGCCGATGAGCTGACCGTCGTCGACCGCGGCCGGGTGATCGCCGAGGGCCAGGTGGACGAGCTGAAGGCCAAGGTCGGCGGGCGCACGCTGCAGATCCGCCCGGCGGTCGGCGGCGAGCTGGACCGGATGGTCGGCGCGATCACGCAGGCCGGCCTGGACGGCATAGCCGGCGCCACGGCGGACCACGAGGACGGCGTGGTGAACGTCCCGATCATCAGCGACGAGCAGCTGACCGCGGTGGTCAACGTCCTCGGCGAGCGCGGCTTCGCGCTGGCCGGCATCAACACCCACCTGCCCAGCCTGGACGAGGTCTTCCTGGCCATCACCGGCCAGAAGACGTCCGAGACCGAAGCGCCCGCCGAGCCGGCGGACGCCCAGTACGAGGAGGTCGCGGCATGAGCGCCGCAACGATCACGGCGCCCGTCGCGAAGCCCGGGGCCGCCGAGGGCCGGATCGGCCTGCGGGCCAACCTGCGCCACATCGGCGCGCTGGTGCGGCGCAACGCCCTGCAGATCAAGCAGGACCCGGAGTCGATGTTCGACGTCCTGCTGATGCCGATCATCTTCATCCTGCTCTTCGTGTACGTCTTCGGCGGCGCCATCGCCGGCAAGGGCAATCAGCAGGAGTACGTCCAGTACCTGGTCCCCGGCATGATGGCCATGATGGGCATGAACATCGCCATGGCGGTCGGCACGGGTGTCAACGAGGACTTCCGCAAGGGTGTGATGGACCGCTTCCGCACGATGCCCATCGCGCGGTCCTCGGTCCTCATAGCCAAGATCGTCGTCGAGATCGGCCGGATGCTGATCGCCACCGCGATCCTGCTGTGCATGGGCTTCCTGCTCGGCATGGAGATCAGGGGCTCGGTGCCGGAGTTCGTCGCGGCGATCGTGCTGTCGACCGTCTTCGGCGCGGCGCTGATGTGGATCTTCATCCTGCTGGGGCTGTCGGTGAAGACGCCGCAGGCCGTGCAGGGGATGGCGATGCTGGTGCTGATGCCGCTGCAGTTCGGCTCGTCGATCTTCGCGCCGCCCACGTCGATGCCCGGCTGGCTGGAGGGGTTCACGAAGGTCAACCCCCTCTCCAACCTCGCCGACGCGGCCCGCAGCCTCCTGGGCGGCCAGGGCCCGGTGGCCCAGCCGGCCCTGATCACACTGGCCTGGGCGATAGGCATCACGGCCGTCACCATGCCGCTGGCGGTCCGGAAGTTCCGCTCGAAGACCTGAGCACGGGGCCGATGGGGCCGGCCTTGTTCCGACCTCCCCCGGATGTCGGCACAAGGCCGGTCAGCTGGAGCTCGGATCAAGGTCAGCTGGAAGTAGATCGAGGACAACCAAGGTCAGATCAGGGCCAGCGCGTCGTCCAGGGTGAGGGCGGCACCCGCGGCGTGGGCGGCGGTGTACGCCGGTCCGTCGAGGACGGCGCGTACGGCCTCCTCCGCCGCGGCGCGGCTGAACGAGGTGATGCGCGGCGTGTGCCGACGGGGCGCACGCAGCGCGTCGAAGGCGCCCAGCAGCCGGGCGCCGTCCGCCGCACCGGCCTCGCCGCCCGTCAGGGCCAGTACGCGGGCCGCGACGAGCAGCTGGGACAGCGGCAGGTCGGGAGCGATCGTCTGGGTGAGGGGGTCACGCATCTTGGCGACGGCCCCGCGCAGGGCGGTCAGTACGCCGTCGTACCGGCCCTCCTCCACGTCCAGCGCGGCGAGCGCTCCCTCGACCATGCCGAGGAACATCTCCGGCGCGAACCGGTCGACGTACTCCTCCCGCACCCGCTCCAGATGGTGCCGGGCCTCGCCGTGCCGGCCGACCGTCGTGAGCCAGGTGGCGAGCTGCACGCGCGCGAACGGCATGGCGTCACGGTTGCCGTGCTGTCCCTCCTCCAGCACCTCGCGCAGCAGCCGCTCCCCCGTCTCCACGTCGCCCGACTCGGTGAGCACGCCGCCCAGCCGGGTCTTGAGCAGCGGGAGCTGGCCGTGCGCGCCGAGCTCCGCCGCGTACCGCATCGCGGCGCGGTAGTCGTCGGCGGCGAGGCCGTACTCCCCGTCTCCCTCGCGGGCCTCACCGCGCCCGGCCAGTGCCTCGGCGACCCCCCACGCGTCGCCGATCCTGCGGAAGATCGCCAGCGCCTCGTCGGCGTCGCGGGCCGCCTGTGGAAGGCCGCCGGGCCGGTCGTTCTGGATCTTCGCCCGCAGCTGGAGGATGAACGCCAGCTCCCAGTCGTAGCCGAACTCCCGGCAGCCGCGTACGGTCTCGTCGGCCAGGCCGACCAGGTCGTCGACGTGGCCGGTCAGCATGACCGCGAAGAACCACATCACGCCCGGCACCCGGCAGGTCTGCGGCAGGCCGCCGCGGTAGGCGGCGACCACGCCGCGCAGCTCCTCCTGCTGCTCGGGCCGCTGCAACGCCCGCATGTCGTTGTCCTCGTTGGCCAGCGCGACCAGCCGGACCTCCCGCCGGGCTTCGAGGAGCTGCTCGGGCGGCATCGGCGGCGGGGCGTCGATGGGGCGCTCGTGCAGAGGCGGGGCCGGGGTGACCGGCGGCAGGAAGGGGTTGGGGCCGAGCCCGGCGGCGGCCGCGGTCCAGGTGCGGCCGTCGCCGCGGTGGTCGCGCAGCGTCCAGAACCACTGGAGGGAGAGGACGAGGCAGAGCGCCTCGTGTTCGTCGCGGGCGGCGACGGCGCGCCGCAGTGCGGTACGGAGGTTGTCGTGCTCCTGCTCCAGCCGGTCCAGCCAGTGGCGCTGCTCGGGGCCGCGCAGCAAGGGGTCGGCCGTACGGGCCAGCTCGCGGTAGGCGACGAGGTGCCGCCGCTCGGCCGCGCCCCGCTCCCCCGCCTCGTCCAGCCGCTCCCCGGCGTACTCCCCGACGGTCTCCAGCAGCCGGTACCGCATCTCCCCGTCGGCCGACGGCCCGGCCACCACCAGCGACTTGTCGACAAGCGAACCGAGCAGCGGAGCCACGTCCCCCGGTGCGACGAGCCGCCCGGCCCGGTCGGGCGATGCGCCGGTCGTGTCCTGCCGGCCAGGCGCCTCCCGACCGGGTGTGCCCGGGTCTACAGGCGTGCCCGGACCACCAGGCATGCCCGGCCCGCCGGACCTGCTCGCACCGGCAGGCGTGCCCGAAGCACCGGGCGTGCCCGGACCGGCGGGTGCGTCTTCCGCGGGGGCGGCCGCGTCGGCGCGGACGGCGGTGGGAGCCGAGTCGGGTGGGGCGACCGGGGCGGCGGCCGGGCCGTCCGGAGTCGCCGAGGTGTCCGAGAGGCCGACGGTGTTCGGGGTGTCCGGAGTCGCCGAGGTGTCCGGGAGGCCGGAGGTGTCCGGGGCATCCGGGGTGTCCGCGCAGACGGATTCCGCCGCGGTGAGGTCCGTGCCGCCGGAGAAGACGGAGAGGCGGCGGAGGACCGCGCGTTCGGGGGCGTCGAGCAGGTCCCAGGACCAGTCGACGACCGCGCGCAGCGTCTGCTGACGCGGCAGTACCGTACGGCTGCCGCTGGTCAGCAGCCGGAAACGGTCGTCCAGCCGGTCCGCGAGCTGCCGCGGCGCGAGCGACCGCAGCCGGGCCGCGGCCAGTTCGATGGCCAGCGGCAGGCCGTCCAGCCGGCGGCAGATCTCGGCGCACGCCTCCGGGTCGTCCTCGATCCGGAAGCCGGGCCGGGCCGCGGCACCCCGGTCTGCGAGCAGGCGCAGCGCGACGGGATCGGGCAGCGGTTCCACCGGCCGGACGAGCTCACCGGGCACGGCGAGCGGTTCCCGGCTGGTGGCCAGCACGCTCACGCCGGGGCACTCGGCCAGCAGCCGTTCCGCGAGCAGGGCCGCCGCGTCGATGACGTGCTCGCAGTTGTCCAGCACGAGCAGCATGCGGCGGCCCGCGCAGTGCTCGGCGAGCTGCGCGAGCGGGTCGAACGCGAGCGGATCGGCGGCGGCCCGCAGCCCCTCGGCGGCGCCGCCGCGTACGACGGTCTCGCGGGCGCCGAGTGCGGTGAGGACGGCCTCCGGCACCGTACCGGGGTCCTGCACGGGGCCGAGCTCGGCGAACCACACGCCGTCCGGCCAGGCGCCGGGCTCGCCGGCCGCCGCGGCCTCCGCGCCTTCCTGCGACAGCCGCGTCTTCCCGGCGCCGCCCGGCCCGAGCAGCGTCACGAGACGGTGGGCCGACAGGTCGGCGCGCAGGGTGTGCAGCTCCGCCTCGCGCCCGACGAACGATGTCAGCCGCGCGCGCAGGTTCCCGGCCCGCCGCCGGGACTGTGGGGACGAGGACGAGGACGAGGAAAAGGAAGAAGAAGACGAGGACGAGGACGAGGGCAGGCCGGGCGCCGAACCCGGCGGCGGGGTCGCCGGGTGAGCCCCCGGGCCCGGCGTGGGCAGGGGCGCCGAGGCTGCCTCCAGGAGTTCGGCGTGGAGGGTGCGGAGGGCCGGGGACGGGTCGGTGCCGAGACGGTCGGCGAGGTCGGCGGCGAGGCGGGCGTACGCGTCCAGCGCCTCGGCCGTGCGGCCCGTGTCGCGGAGGGCGCGCAGCCGCAGAAGGTGCAGCGGCTCGTCGAGCGGGTGCCGGCGGCAGAGCGCGGTGAGGGCGGGGAGCGCCTCGTCCGCGCGGCCGAGCGCGAGGTCCGCTGCGAGGCGGACGCGCCGCGCGTCCAGGCGCAGCCGTTCGGCCCCGGCCGCCTCCGCGACCGCGTCCGGGAGGTCGGCGAGGGCGGGGCCGCGCCACAGTGCCAGCGCGTCGTCCAGCAGTGCGGCGGCCTTCGCCGGGTCGCCGTCCGCGAGCGCGCGTTCGCCCTCGCCCGCCAGCCGCTCGAAGCGGTGTAGGTCGACGTCGTCGGGGGCGGCGGCCAGGTAGTAACCGCCGGTCACGGAGACGACCGCCGCGTGGCCGAGGGCCCGCCGCAGCCGTCCGACGAGCGCCTGGAGCGCGGCGCCCGCGTCCCTCGGCAGGCCACCGCCGGACGGCCCGTCCGGCACCGCGTACCCGTCCGGCCCCGGGCCCCAGACGTCGGCGATCAGGGTGTCGGCGGTACGGGGCCGCCCCGGTGTGAGCGCGAGGGCGGCGAGGAGTGCGCGCAGGCGGGCGCCGCCGAGGGCGACGTCGGTTCCGTCGTCCCGGCGTGCCTGGGTCGTCCCGAGGATTTCGTAGCGCACCGGCCCATTGTCGTCCACGCCCCGGATGCCTCGCCCGTCCCCCACCGCTGCCCGCTCCCCCGTCATCCCCCTCGCCCCCGGCATTGCCCGTACTCCCCCGACTCCCACATGCTCCGTGCGCCACTCGCCGCGGCCCGGCCCCGGGGCTCAGCTTCCCCCGGCCCCGGGGCTCAACCTCCCCCGGCCCTGGGCTCAGCCTCGGCCGGCCCCGGGGCTCAACCTCCCCCGGCCCCAGGGCTCAGCCTCCGCCGGGCGCGTCGGCGCGCGCACCCGCAGCCCCGGCCGCGGCACCGGCGGGCGGCCCCACCTCCAGCTCCACCAGGACGCCGCTCTCCCCCACGTAGTGGTCCGGGCGGTGGCCCGCCGCCCCGTCGGCCCGGCCGTCGGCGAACCACTTCGGGCACGTACGGACCGGACGCAGGTGGCGCTCACCGGGCACGGCCTCGTACGTATGGGTGCCGGGCGGCCGCCGGTAACCCTGGAGGACCATCTGGATGGAGCGGACCAGGCCGGTGATCGCGGACGGGTCCTCGGGGCCGGGGCCGTGGTTGTTCAGCTCCCAGTCCCACATCCGGTCCTTCGCGCGGCCCGTCGCGCGCTTCAGTGTCCAGGTGACCCGGTCCCCCACGGAGAAAGGGGTGCCGCAGCACTCCATCTCCCAGTCCTCGTAGAAGATCCGCAGCACCTCGCCGGACGGGCCGTCACCGGACGGGCCGTCACCGGACGGCACATCGGCCCCCGACGCATCGTCGGCGGTGTTCGGGGGAGAAACGTTCTCGGCGGGTTCTGACATCGGATCGAACATGGGCACCAGACTGCCTGGAACCACCGGCAGCCCGCTCGTCGTTTTCCGAGTACGATCCGCCGCCTCCCCCACGCGGGGCCCCGTCCCCCGTACGCCTCCCGCCCCCTCCCCCCCCCCTCAGGAGCACCGCACGATGACCACCGCAGTCCGGCGCGCGGACCAGCGCGTCAGTCCCGTCTTCCTCGCGCTCGTCGCCGTCATGGCGGTCTCGGGCTGGGCCGTGTGGACGGGGAAGCTCGCCGCGAGCACCGGCTTCGCCGTGTTCCTGTTCGTGGTGTCCGGGTGGATCGTCTCGCTGTGCCTGCACGAGTACGCGCACGCCCGTACGGCGCTGCACAGCGGCGACATCTCGATCGGGGCGAAGGGCTATCTGACCCTGAACCCGCTGAAGTACACCCACGCGCTGCTCAGCATCGTGCTGCCGGTGATCTTCGTGATCATGGGCGGGATCGGGCTGCCGGGCGGCGCCGTCTTCATCGAGCGCGGCCGGATCAGGGGCCGCTGGCGGCACAGCCTGATCTCGGCGGCGGGCCCGCTGACGAACATCCTGTTCGCGGCCGTCGTGACCGCGCCGTTCTGGCTGGGCGCGATGGGCGGCGTGCCGGCGCCGTTCAGGTTCGCGCTGGCGTTCCTCGCACTCCTCCAGGTGACGGCCGCGATCCTGAACTTCGTCCCGGTGCCGGGGCTGGACGGGTACGGCGTGATCGAGCCGTGGCTGCCGTACACGCTGCGGCGGCAGGTCGAGCCGTTCGCGCCGTTCGGCCTGATCGCGGTCTTCGGACTGCTGTGGGTGCCGGGGGTGAACCAGGTGTTCTTCGAGGCGGTGCACGCGATCCTGGGGGCGCTGGGCGTCTCGGACCTCGACACCTACCTCGGGCAGGAGTTCTTCCGCTTCTGGCAGGGCGAGCCGCAGATGTACTAGTCAGGGAGGGGAGGGACGGGGCGGACCCCCGGTTCCTGAGCCTGCTCTAGCCCTGGGCCTGCGCCTGGGCCTGGGCCTGGGCCTGGGCCTGTTCCTCCGCCGCCGCCCGCTCCGCCTTGGCGCGGCGCAGGTAGAACCACGCCATGTTGCTGGAGACGCCGGCCACCAGGACCCATGCGATGCCGATGAGGTTGCCCGCCACGAAGGACACGACGGCCGCGGCGACCGCGAGGACGCAGACGACGAGGGCGAAGACGGCGAGGCGCCGGGCCGGGCCGGAGGAGGGCAGGGCGGGCATGGGAGGGGGCTCCTGTCAGAGGTACTGCGGTACTGCGGTCTCCTCCAGTGTCCCCCATGCCCCGGTTCGGCCCGCCCCCCGGGCCCGGCGGCGCGGCGCCGCGCCCGTCACATGTCCGTGAGCCGCAGCCCCGCGTGCACCTTGTAGCGGCGGTTGGTGGAGATCAGGTTCGCGACCAGGGACTCCACCTGGTGGGCGTTGCGCAGCCGGCCCGCGAAGACGCCGCGCATGCCGGGGATGCGGGCGGCCAGCGCCTGGACCACGTCCGTGTCGGCCCGCTTCTCGCCGAGCACCATCACGTCCGTGTCGATCTCCGCGACCTCCGGGTCCTGGAGGAGCACGGCGGAGAGGTGGTGGAAGGCGGCGGTCACCCGGGAGTCCGGGAGGAGCGCCGCGGCCTGTTCGGCGGCGCTGCCCTCCGCCGGCTTCAGCGCGTAGGCGCCCTTCTTGTCGAAGCCGAGCGGGTTCACGCAGTCCACGACGAGCTTGCCGGCCAGCTCCTCCCGGAGCGACTCCAGCGTCTTGGCGTGGCCGTCCCACGGTACGGCCACGATCACCACGTCGGAGCGGCGCGCGCACTCCGCGTTGTCCGCGCCTTCCACCCCGTGGCCGAGCTCGTCGGCCGCCGACTGTGCCCGTTCGGCCGCACGCGAGCCGATGATCACCTTCTGGCCCGCCCTGGCGAACCGGTACGCCAGCCCCCGGCCCTGGTCACCGGTGCCGCCGAGTACGCCGACGACGAGCCCGGACACGTCCGGGAGGTCCCAGGGGTCCTTGGCCGGTGCCTTCTTCTGCTCTCCATCAGTAGTCATGCCAGCGATACTGGCACGCGGTGCCGTACCGCACACGGGCGGCAGGCCGCGCCACCGCTCACGGGCAGCTGCGCCGCCCGCCGGTCATGCCTTGACGCTCCCCTCCGTCAGCCCCGTACGCCAGTACCGCTGCAGCACCGTCATCAGGATCATCAGCGGCAGGACGGACAGGAACGCGCCGCCGACGGTGTACTGGTACAGCTCGGGCTGCCGGTCGGCGTAGCCGGTCCAGGAGGTCAGGCCCAGCTGGATCGGGTACAGGCCGGAGTCGGAGAGCATGACCAGCGGCAGGAAGTAGTTGTTCCAGATGTGCACGAACTGGAAGAGGAAGACGGTGACGAGGGCCGGGGTCATCAGCCGCAGGCCCAGCCCCGCGAAGATCCGCCCCTCCCCCGCGCCGTCGATCCGGGCCGCCTCCAGCAGCGAGTCGGGAACGGCGGCGGCCGCGTAGATCCGGCAGAGGTAGACGCCGAACGGGCTGACCACGCTGGGGATCAGCACGGACCAGTAGGTGTTGGACATCCCGAAGCCGCTGAAGAGGAAGTACAGCGGCAGGGCGAGCGCCGTGCCGGGGATCAGCACGCCGGCCAGGATGACGTTGAAGATCGCTTCCCGGCCCGGGAAGGGGAACTTCGCGAGCGCGTAGCCGGCCGCGGCGGACAGCAGGGTCGCGGCGAGCGCGCCGACGCCCGCGTACAGCAGGGAGTTGGCGAACCAGCGGACGTAGATGCCGCGGTCGTAGGTGAGGACGTCGGTCAGGTACTCGACGGGGCGGGGGTTCGCGAACCAGAAGCCGAAGCTGCCGAAGAGGTCGCCGCTGCTCTTCGTGGCCGAGACCACCAGCCAGTACACCGGTACGAGGAAGTAGACCGCGGCGACGGTCAGCAGGGCGAAGGTGATGATGCGGTAGCGGAGCGCCGAGGGGGTCACCGGCCGTCTCCCTTCCCCCGCTGCCCGACCAGCCGCAGGAAGCCGAACGACAGGACGCAGGCGACCAGCGCGAGCAGGACCGCCTCGGCGGCCGCGAGGTGCTGGTTGTTGCCGACGAACGCCTCGCTGTAGGCGTGCAGGTTGGGCGTGTAGCCGGAGTCGATGGAGGAGGCCAGCGGCCGCAGCACCATCGGCTCGGCGAACAGCTGGAGCGTGCCGATGATGGAGAAGACGCAGGTCAGGACGAGGGCCGGGCGGATGAGCGGGATCTTGATGTGGAGGGCCACCTGGCGGGCGTTCGCGCCGTCGATGCGCGCCGCCTCGTACAGCTCCTGGGGGACGGCCTTGAGCTGGGCGATCAGGACGAGCATGTTGTAGCCGGTGAACTGCCAGGTGACGATGTTGGCGATGGACCACAGGACGGCGTCCCGGGACAGGAAGTCCACCTGCCAGCCGACCGCGTCCGCCATCTTCACCAGCGGGCTGATGCCGGGGACGTAGAGGAAGCCCCAGAGGATCGAGGCGATCACGCCGGGGACGCCGTACGGCAGGAAGAACGCGCTGCGGAAGAACGTCACCCAGCGGGCGCTCGCGCTCTCCAGGAGCAGCGCGAGGACGGTCGCCAGGATGATCATGAGCGGGATCTGGACGGCGCCGAACAACAGCACCCGGCCGAAACCGGAGAGGAAGCGGTCGTCGGCGAGCGCCTGTGCGTAGTTGGCGAATCCGGCGAAGACCTCGCGCTCCGCGCCGCCGAGGCCGAGCGGCCCGGTGCGTTCGGTCTTGTGCAGGCTCTGCCACACCGCGTACACGATGGGCGTGATGAAGCAGAGCAGGAACAGGGCGAGGAAGGGGAGGAGGAAGCCCGCCGCCGCGCGGGCGTTGCGGGCTTCCGTGCGGGTCGGCCGTCTCACCCGCCGCTCTCCACCTTCAGGCCCTTGCCCTTGAGGTCGCTCACGGTCTGCGCCTGGACCTTCTTCAGCACCGAGCGGAAGGAGTCGCCGCTGCTCAGCGCCTCGGTGAAGGCGTCGCCCAGGCGCTGGTAGAGGGTGTCGACGCCAGGGCCCCACTGCCAGCTGGTGTCCACGTGGTCACCGGCCTCCCGGAAGACCTGGCTGTACGCCTGGCCGCCGAAGAAGTCCTTGTGGACGTCCAGGTCGCTGGTCTTGTAGCCGGTCTTCGCGCTGGGGAACCCGTAACCGCCCTCGATGAGCAGCTTGATCGCTTCGGGGTCGGTGTTGAGCCAGACGGCGAAGTCCAGCGCGTCCTTGGGGTACGCGGCCCCGGCGAACACCGCGGTGGTCGAGCCGCCCCAGTTGGCCTGCGCGTTCGCGCCCTTGGTCCACTGCGGCAGGGGGACGGCACGCCATGTGCCCTTGGTGTCGGGCGCGTTGCCGACGAGCAGTGCGTCGCCCCAGCTGGCGCCGAGCCAGGCGGGGATGGCGCCGGTCTGGATGTCCTTGTACCAGGCGTTCTGGCGGTCCGGGATGGTCTTGACGAGCTTCTGCTTGACCAGTGCTTCCCAGTAGTCGGCGACCTTGCGGGTGGGTTCGTCGTCGATGGCGACGGTCCAGTTGTCGCCCTCGGCGGCGTACCACTTGGCGCCGGCCTGCCAGGCGTAGCCGGCGAAGCGGTTGCCGTTGGTGGGCGCGAAGGTCTCGATCCAGGCACCCTTCTTGCGGATCTTCCTGGCCGCGGCCTCGTACTCGTCCCAGGTGGCGGGCGGCTCGATGTCCCACTTGTCGAAGAGGTCCTGGCGGATGAACAGGCCCATGGGGCCGGAGGCCTGCGGGATGGCGTAGACGCCCTTGCCGAAGACGGACTGCTGCCACTGCCAGCCCACGAACCGGCTCTTGTACCGCTCGCCGCCGACGGTCGTCAGGTCCAGCAGCCCGTTGTCGAGCAGGAAGCCGGGCACGACGGGGAACTCGATCTGGCCGAGGTCCGGCGGGTTGCCCGCCTTGATGGCGGCGTGCATCTTGGCGTACTGCGCGCCGTTGACCGCCGACACCTTCTCGACCTTGACCTGCACCTCGGGGTTCTTGCTGTTCCACAGATCGACGGGCTTGTCGATGCCGGGCACCCAGGACCAGAAGGTCAGCGTGATCTTCTGCCCCTTCTTGCGTTCCTTGGGCGCGGCCTTCTCGTCCTCGGCACCGCCCCCGCACCCGGCCAGCGCGAAGCCGGCGGCCACGGCAGCGGCCCCGCCCAGCACGGATCTGCGGCGCGCGCCGCCCGGAGGGATCGTGTCGTACGTCCTCATGCCAGCTCCTCCACGGGGATGCGGCGGAAGGTGATCGTCGAGTAGGCGCTGAAGTCGCCGGTCTCGTAGAGCAGTCCGACGGTGCCGGGGTCGGCCCGTACCAGGTCGGAGTAGGCGGCCGGGAGGCCGCTGACGGTATGGGCGTCGTACCAGGTCAGGCCGTGGTCACGGCTGGCGCGTACGGTCATCAGGGCGCGGGATTCCCGGTCGGCGGGGGCCGAGAAGAGCAGTACGTCCGGAGTACCGAGGTGGAGCACGCTGCCCTGGACGACGGGCGCCGCGAGGCCCGCCTGCGACCGGAAGGGCTTCTCCAGACGTTCGCCGCCGTCGGCGGAGTAGGCGTCGACGCGGGTGCCGGGCGCGCCGGAGTCGTTGCGGGCGTTGAAGTAGAGGCGTCCCCCGGGGAGTTCGGCTGCGGTGGTCTCGTTGGTGTTGATGTAGCCGTTGGGGTTGGAGTCGGTGTAGCCGATCCGCCAGGTGTCACCGGAGTCGTCGCTGAGCAGGCCGTGGCCGCCGTCGTAGCGGCCTTCGGCGCCGGTGTCGCCGGGCACGGTGGGGGCGATGGAGTGGTTGCCGGGGACGACCAGCCGGCCGGCGTGCGGGCCGTCGCGGAGCTGGAGTGCGTGCCCGGGGGTGGTGGCGTACCAGCGCCAGTCGGACCGCTTCGTCTGCGAGGTGATCTCGCGGGGTTCGCTCCAGGTGAGGCCGTCGTCGTCGCTGTGCTGGATCCAGACGCGGCGGCCGTCCGCGTCGGACACCTCGCCCCGGCGGATGGCGCTCTCGGTGGCGCTGCCCGCGTTGCGTACGTGGACCAGCACGGTGCGGCCGGCGTGCGGGCCGGTGTGCAGTACGACGGGGGCCGGGTTGCCCGCGGTGCCGGTGCCGTTGCGGTCGACGACGGTCAGCGGACCCCAGGTGCGGCCGCCGTCGGTGGAGCGTTTGAGGACCAGGTCGATGTCGCCGGTGTCGGACGCCGAGGCGACCCGGCCCTCGGCGAAGGCCAGCAGGGTGCCGGCCCGGGTGACGACCACGGCCGGGATGCGGTAACTGGCGTAGCCACCGGTCCCGGCGCGGAAGGGTTGCGAAGTCTCGTACGCCACGGGCAGCCCCTAACGACCAGACGTAGGACGTCCCTTGTCCTGCGGCGACCTTAGGGAGCGCCCAACGGGGCGTCAAGGCACCCGACATGCCCCGTGTCGCCCGCCTCGCGCGGATGCCACAGCCAGGGGAACTACGGGTGAACCTCGGTTGTACGCAAGGAGACCGGACGTGGCGGACTTCCTGGAGCCTTCCGCCCCCTGGCCCGTTACACGGCTCCGATGCGGGACTGCGCGGCGTCCTTCAGCCGCTCCCGGATGCCGTCGAAGTGCCGGTGCATCGCCTCGACCGCGCGGTCGCCGTCGCCCGTCTCCAGCGCGGTGACGATCTCCTGGTGCTGACGCCAGGTCACCTCCGGGTCCTGACTGCTGTCGTCCAGGTCCTTGCGGACCCGGCGCAGCGCGTCCCAGAAGGCGTCCAGCACCTCGCTGAGCAGGTGGTTGCCGAGCGAGCGGTACAGCGCGAGGTGGAAGGCGCGGTCGGTGGCGCTCTCCACCCGGCCGGCCGCCGCCTCCTTCTCCATCCGGTCGACCAGGCCGCGCAGTACGGCCAGGTCCTCGGCGGGCAGACCGCGCGCGACCGACGCGACGAGCCCGGCCTCCAGCGCCTCGCGGACCTCCATCAGCTCGTAGAGGCTGGCCTCGCCCTGGTGGTGGCGGACCGCGGCCCGGAAGGCGATGCCCTCCACGAGCGGGTCGAGGGTGAGCGTCCCGACGTACGTGCCGAAGCCGTGCCGGATCTCGACGATGCGCATGGCCTGGAGCGCCTTGAGGGCCTCGCGGACGGAGTTGCGGCTGACGTCGAGCAGCTCGACGAGCTCGGCCTCGGTCGGCAGCGGGTCGCCGGGCACCAGCTTCCGCCGCAGGATGAGCCGTTTGATCTGCGCCTGGACGTCCTCGGACATCGTGCCGCGCGCCATGTGTCTGCCTCTCCGTCTCCTCGCGGGACCCGCGTCCAGGCCCCGCTGACCGGACCGGCGGCGGGGCGGATGACGTGCCCCGCGACCTCTTGACCGATCCCTTCGCTGCGGGTCTATTGTGACCCAGACATAGGACATCCCATGTCCGACGTCCGATCACCTGCCGTTCCCCGTGTTCGCCGGCCGTTCCCCCGTTCTTCACCGGACCCGTGGTCGGCGGCCCCGCACCATCACCGCCTGGAGCCCGTCATGGCACTGCCCACCCCGCTGACCGGTGTCGTACCGCCGGTCTGCACCCCCTGGACCCGCACGGCGAGGTCGACACCGGCTCCCTCGGGCGGCTCGTGGAGCACCTGGTCGGCGGCGGGGTGCACGGCCTCTTCGCGCTCGGCTCGACCAGCGAGGTCGCCTACCTCACCGACGCGCAGCGGGCCACGGCCCTCGAAGCCGTGATCAAGGCGGCGGACGGCCGGGTGCCGGTGCTGGCCGGGGTCATCGACACCACCACGGCCCGGGTCGCCGAGCACGCCCGCACCGCCGCCGAGCTGGGCGCCGACGCGCTGGTGGCCACCGCGCCCTTCTACACCCGTACGCACCCCAAGGAGATCGCCGGGCACTTCCGCACGCTCCGGGCCACCGTGGACCTGCCGCTCTTCGCGTACGACATCCCGGTGTCGGTGCACAGCAAGCTCTCCCCCGCGCTGGTGCGGGAGCTGGCCGAGGACGGCACGCTCGCCGGGCTCAAGGACAGCAGCGGCGACGAGGGCGGGCTGCGCCGGCTCCTCGTCGAACTGGGCGGCAGGGCCGGCCGCCGCACCGGCCCGGTGCCCGATTTCGCGGTCCTCACCGGCTCCGAACTGACCGTGGACGCCGCGCTGCTCGCCGGCGCGGACGGCGTGGTGCCGGGCATCGGCAACGTCGACCCGGCCGCCTACGTCCGGCTGTACGACGCCTGCCGCGCGGGCGACTGGGCGGCGGCAGCGGCCGAGCAGGAGCGGCTGGTCGCGCTCTTCGGCATGGTCGACGCCGGCCCCGAGGCGGAGATGGGCCGCAGCTCCTCGGCGCTGGGCTCCTTCAAGGCGGCGCTGCACCTGCTCGGCGTCATCGACCACCCGGCCACCGCGGCGCCGCAGCTCCCGCTGGGCCAGGAGTCCGTCGCCGTGGTCGCCCGCCGGCTGACCGCCGCGGGCCTGGAGCCGGTCCGATGACGGGGCCCGCGCGCCCCGCGCGCAAGGCGGCGCTGCCCTGGTACCGAGAGGTGACCCCGGCCCGCTGGAAGGCGTTCTTCGCCGCCTGGATCGGCTACGTCCTCGACGGCTTCGACTTCGTACTGATCACCCTGGTGCTGACCGAGATCAGCGCCGAGTTCGAGCTCAGCACGGTGCAGGGCGCGAGCCTGATCTCCGGCGCCTTCATCACCCGCTGGCTCGGCGGCGCGGTCCTCGGCGCGCTCGGCGACCGCTTCGGCCGCAAGGCGTCGATGGTGGCGAGCATCCTGCTCTACTCCCTCGGCACCTTCGCGTGCGGTTTCGCCTGGGACTTCACCAGCCTGTTCGTGGCCCGGCTGCTGATCGGCATGGGCATGGCCGGCGAGTACAGCGCCAGCGCCACGTACGTGCTGGAGAGCTGGCCGTCCCGGGTACGCGGCCGGGCCAGCGGCTTCCTGATCTCCGGCTTCTCCCTGGGCTCGGTGCTGGCCGCCGAGTGCTACAAGTGGGTCGTGCCGTCCCTCGGCTGGCGCTGGATGTTCTACATCGGCCTGGCCCCGATCCTGATCGCGCTGTGGGTACGGCGGGCCCTGCCGGAGGCCGATGAGTGGAGCGCGACGGTCTCCGGACGGGAGACGAAGCCCAATCCCTTCCGGCCGCTGTTCGGCACACCGGTCCGCGCCACGGTCAACACCGTACTGACGGTCGTCGCGACGCTCGCCCTCTTCGGCGTCTTCACCCCGGTGGGCGAGGGCGCGGTCCCGGTGCTCTCCGTCCTCGCGGCGCTCGCCCTGGGCGGGCTCGCGGTCCAGCTGGGCGGCCGCCGCGGCTGGCTGCTGTACCTCGCCCTGATCGTCACCGTCTTCGTCGCCTTCCTCTACACCTGGCCCATCCAGGCGCTGCTGCCGACGTACCTGAAGACCGAGCTGCACTACTCCCCCGGCGAGGTCACGAACGTGCTGTTCTTCGCCGGGTTCGGCACCATGGCGGGCTGCTGGCTGGCGGGGTTCGTCGGCGACTGGATCGGGGCGCAGAAGGCGTACGCGTTCACCCTGCTCGCCTCGCTCGTCTTCGTCTTCCCGGTCTTCGCCGCCCGCGACAGCCTGCTGGTCCTCGGCGTCCTGCTCTTCGTCCTCCAGGCGCTCAGCTTCGGCATCTCCGGCCTGCTGCCCCGGTACATCGGCGGGCACTTCCCGACCGAGAGCCGGGCCGCGAGCCTGGGCTTCACGTACAACGTGGGGGCGCTGGGCGGCGCGGTGGCGCCGGTCCTGGGCGCGAGCCTGGCCGAGGGCAGGTCGCTGGGCGGCTCGCTGGCCCTGCTCACCTTCGCCGGCACGGTCCTGGTGGTACTGCTCGTCGGCTTCGACGTACCGGCCCGGCTGAACCGCCTGCTCGACCCGGACGCCCCGCGCGACCACCTGGCCGCCGAGGAGTCGGCGGTGGAGGGCGCGGGGCCGACGGGGCCGGCGCGCGTGCAGCAGGAGGCGTAGGCGGCCCACGGGCACACGCCGAACGGCCATGCCCCGTACGGGTGGCGGCGTTCGACGTCGGCACACGCGGACCGCAGCGCGGGGCAGGATGCGGGGGCATGGATGCCGTACGCGTCGCGCTGCTGCGCGAAGTCCTCGCCGGGACCGAGTGGATCCAGGCCACCCGCCGCTTCGCCGGGTCGCTGCGCGCTTCCGTCGCGCCGCACGGCGGCGGGCTGCTGCTGGTCGGCAGCGCGGAGTACGAGCCGTGGCACCTGGCGGCGCATCTGGACGACGAAGCCGCCTGGTCGGGGCTCCCCGAACTGTCCCCGACACTGGTGCGGCACCGCGTCCCGCTGGGCGTCCCGGCACACCTGTCGGTGGGTCTCGGCAGGCTGGAGACGGCCCGGCGGGGCGAGACCCTGCTGGTCGTGGCGCCGGACGCGCCGGGACCCGGCCTGCTGGAGCGGGTACACGACGCGCGGCGCAACGGCGCGACGGTGCTGGCCCTGGACGCGGGCGACCGGGAGCTGGCGGGGCTCGCACACGACGCGCTGGCCGTCCCGGGGCCGGAAGCGCCGGGGCCGGACGTACCGGCCGACCTGGACCTGGACACCGTCCAGCACCTGGTCAGCGCGGCCGCCGGCGAGAACAGCCTGCCCGCGCCCCGCCGCCACCGCCGCTTCCGCGACCGCCTCTCCCGCCTCGCGGACCAGCTGACGGCACCCCCGCCGCCCCGTTGGTGACGCCGACCGGAGGCCCGCCACCGGCACCCACCACCGACCGGCGCACTCCCCCCACGGCGCCCGGCGACGAGCTCGGGCCCCCGGCATCCGCCCCAGAGGCCCGACATCCGCCCCGTAGAATCGGCGGAATGCACGAAGAACTCCGCGGCGCCCTGGCCGGGCTCCTCGACGGCCTGCCTGCGAAGCAGGCATCGGCGGCGGTCGAGCGGCTGATCGCCAATTACCGGGGCCGGACGCCGACCGACGCGCCGGTGCTCAGGGACCGTGCGGACGTGGCCGCGTACGCCGCGTACCGGATGCCCGCGACGTTCGAGGCCGTACGGTCCGCGCTGGCGGCGTTCGAGGAGCGGGTGCCCGGCTGGGCGCCCGGCTCGCACCTCGACATCGGCGGCGGTACGGGCGCGGCGGCCTGGGCGGCGGCCGACGTCTGGCCGGAGCTGCGGACGACCGTGCTGGACTGGGCGGAGCCGGCCCTCGCGCTCGGCCGGGAGCTGGCCGCCGGCACGCTCCCCGACACCCGCTGGCAGCGCCAGGTGATCGGTGAGGGGCTGACCGTCCCCGAGGACACCGGCCTGGTCACCGTGTCGTACGTGCTCGGCGAGCTGACCGGCGCCGACCGGGAGGCGGTCGTCGCGGCGGCGGCCCGGGCGCGTACGGCCGTACTGATCGAGCCGGGCACCCCGGACGGGTACGCGCGCATCCGCGTGGCCCGCGAGCAGCTGGTGGCGACGGGGATGCGGGTCGTCGCACCGTGCCCGCACAGCGCGGCCTGCCCGATCGTCCCGGGCGAGGACTGGTGCCACTTCTCGGCCCGGGTGAACCGCTCGTCGCTGCACCGTCAGGTGAAGGGCGGTTCGCTGCCGTACGAGGACGAGAAGTTCGCGTACGTCGCGGCGACCCGCGTCGAGGCGCGCCCGGTGGCCGCCCGGATCGTACGCAAGCCGCAGCTGCGCAAGGGGCAGGTACTGCTCGACGTGTGCACCGAGGACGGTCTGGCGCGGCGTACGGTCACCAAGCGGCAGGGGGCCGTGTACCGCGCGGCGCGCGACGCCGCGTGGGGCGGCACCGTGCCGGGCGGGGAGTAGGCCGTGGCGAAGAGAGCTCCGGACGCCGCGCGCCGCAGCGAGCGCTCGCGGCAGGCCATCTTCGACGCCGCCCTTTCGCTGGTCGGTGAGGTCGGGTACCAGCGGCTCACGATCGAGGGGATCGCCGCCCGGGCGGGCGTCGGCAAGCAGACGATCTACCGGTGGTGGCCGTCCAAGGCCGACGTGCTGCTGGACGCCTTCACCGCGGACGCGGACGTCGAGGGGTACGCGGCGGGGCTGCCGGACACCGGGGACCTCGCGGCGGACCTGAAGGCCGTGCTGCGGGCCACGGTGGACGAGTTCCGGGACCCGGCCTTCCAGGCGCCGTACCGCGCGCTGGCAGCCGCCGGCGCGGCCGACGCCCAGCTCTCGGCGCGCTTCGTCGAGCGGCTGCTGGAGCCGGGCGTGCGGGTGTACGTCGAGCGGCTGCGGGCGGCCCAGGAGGCCGGGGAGATCGCGGCCTGGGTGGACCTGCGGATCGCGGCGGAGCTGGTGCTGAGTCCTTTCTCACAGCGCTGGCTGATGCGGACCGGCGAACTGACGTACGCGTTCACCGACAGCCTTGTCGATACGGCGCTCGCAGGCTTCCGTCCGCGCCCCTCTTGAGCGCCGGGTGCGCCCCCTTTACAACGCGTCCCGTACACCCCGAATCTCCGCTCCGGTCACCCTAGGAGGAGGATGGTGGCAGCATTGATCCCAGACCACCGCTCGAAGTGAGGGGATAGATGGAACGCAAGAGCAGGTTCTCCCAGTGGCTGCGCCGGCCGAGGAGCGGTTCGGACGGCGTCGATACGGACACGGGATCATCCGCGGCCGGACGCGGCCGCGAGGACCTGCTGCTGGCAGCGGCCGACGCGGGTTTCCCGCTGGCCCCGGCGGCGCACCCCTCCGGCTACGGCTGTTCCTGTGAGCGCATCGGCTGTCCCACCCCGGGCCGTCATCCGATCTCCTTCGGCTGGCAGACCGTCGCCAGCACGGACCGCGAGAAGGTCCAGCAGTGGCTGCGCAAACACCCGCAGGCCAATTTCGTCACCGCCACCGGCATCGCCCACGACGTGCTGGACGTGCCCCTGGACGCCGGGCGCGCCGCGCTGGAGCGGCTGGAGGCCGAGGGCGTCGAGGTCGGCCCGGTCGCGCTGAGCGGTGCCGGGTACGGCCAGGGCCGGATGCTGTTCTTCACCGCCACCCGCGGCACCCCGGACGACGAGGACGAGTGGTGGCCCTGCGAGCTGGACTGCCATCCCGAGACGATGGACGAGCATCCGGGCCTGCGCTGGCACTGCCGTGGGAGCTACGTCCTGCTGCCGCCCTCCCGGCTCGGCGGTGACCAGCCGCCGGTGTCCTGGCTGCGCGGCCCGGAGCGCCCGCTGCCGGACCCGCTGTCCCTCCTGGAGACGCTGACCGACGCCTGCGCCGCGCACGCGGGCGACGAGGACGCGCACGAGTCGGCGGCCTGGCCGATCGGCCGCTGAGCCCCGTCCGCCTCCCGCCTGCCGGCCGCTATACGGCCTTGGCGCCGTCCACGGCCGCCGGGGTGGCTCGCTTCCGGTCGGCCCTGCCGGGGGCGAGGAAGAGGAGCAGCGTGGGGATCAGGTAGAGGGCCCAGACGACCACCTGGACGACGGTGGGGTCGGGCTGGAAGTTGAAGACGCCCTTCAGCAGCGTGCCGTACCAGCTGTCGGCGGGGATCTGCTCGCTGATGTCGAACGCCTTGTGCGCCAGGCCGGGGACGAAGCGCGCCTCCTGGAGGTCGTGGAAGCCGTACGCGAGGACACCGGCGGCGACCACGACGAGCATGCCGCCGGTCCAGGTGAAGAACCTCGCCAGGTTGATCTTGAGTGCGCCGCGGTAGAAGAGCCAGCCGAGCAGAACGGCGGTGAGCAGGCCGAGTACGACGCCGATGAGCGGCTTGGGCGTACCGTCCGAACTGGCCTGGACCGCGGCCCAGACGAACAGCGCGGTCTCCAGCCCCTCGCGGCCCACCGCGAGGAAGGCGGTGAGGACCAGGGCCGTGGTGCCCATGGCGAGCGCCGCGTCCAGCTTGCCGTGCAGTTCGGCCTTCAGGTGCCGCGCGGTGCGCCGCATCCAGAAGACCATCCAGGTCACCAGGCCCACCGCGAGGATCGACAGGGAGCCGCCGAGCGCCTCCTGCGCCTCGAACGTCAGCGTCTGCGAGCCGAACTGGAGCGCGCAGCCGAAGCCGAGCGCCAGGAGTACCGCGACCGCGATGCCCAGCCAGATGGGCTTCAGCGCCTCACGGCGGTCGGTCTTCACCAGGTACGCGACGAGGATGCAGACGACCAGACTGGCCTCCAGGCCCTCGCGCAGGCCGATCAGATAGTTACCGAACACGTCGGTTCCCTCTCGTGTGCATCGGGTGTCAGGCGAAGAGCGTCCGGCCCCACCAGTCGTCCTCGCCGCGGACGCCCGGCGGGACGGCGAACAGCGCCGAACCCACGTGCTGGATGTATTCGTTGAGTGCGTCGCTGCGCGCGAGGCTGCGCTGCAGGGGCACGAAGCCGTCCCGTACGTCCCGCTGGTAGGCGAGGAAGAACAGCCCCGCGTCCAGCCGCCCCAGGCCGTCCGTGCCGTCGGTGAAGGAGTAGCCGCGGCGCAGGATGCGGACGCCGTTGTTGGAGTCGGGGTGGGCGAGCCGTACGTGCGCGGTGGGCAGCATCGACTTCAGGTGCGGCGCGTCGAACTCGCGCTGCTTCCCGACCGGGGCGCCTTCGCCCTTGTCGCGGCCGAAGATGTCCTCCTGCTCCTTGAGCGAGGTACGGTCCCAGGTCTCGATGTGCATCCGGATGCGGCGCGCGACGAGGTAGGAGCCGCCGGCCATCCAGGCCCCGGCGCCCTTGTCGTCGTTCTTCCCCACCCATACGTGCGTGTCGAGCGCGGCGGTGTCCGTCCCGGCGATGTTCCGGGTGCCGTCCTTGAAGCCGAACATGTTGCGCGGGGTGTGCGCGTCCGGCGTCGTGGAGGAGGTCTTGCCGAAGCCCAGCTGGGACCAGCGCACCGCGACCTTGCCGAAGCCGATACGGGCGAGGTTGCGGATGGCGTGCACCGCCACCTGCGGATCGTCGGCGCAGGCCTGGACACACAGGTCGCCGCCGCTGCGGGCCGCTTCGAGGTTGTCACCGGGGAACTTCGGCAGGTCGACGAGGGCTGCGGGGCGCTTGTCCTTGATCCCGAAACGGTCCTCGCCCTTCTTCTCGAAGAGCGTGGGCCCGATGCCGAAGGTGAGGGTGAGCCGGGAGGGCTTGAGGTCCAGCGCCTCGCCGGTGTCGTCGGGCGGCGCCTCGGCGGGCCCGCCGACCGCGCCCTCCCCCACTGGGCGGCCCGCCGTCATCCGCGCCGCGGCGGCCGTCCACTCCTTGAGGAGGGCGATCAGCTCTGCGCGGTCGTCGGTGGTGACGTCGAACGCGGCGAAGTGCAGGCGGTCCTGGACGGCGGTGGCGATGCCGGCCTGGTGGGGGCCGTGGAAGGGGACGGCGCTCTCGGCGGCGGGCGCCGGGTCGTCGCCGGTGTTCAGCACCGCCGCGGTGCCGCCGGCCGCGACGGCGCCGAGCGCGAGCCCGGCGCCGCCCCAGCCGAGCAGCGCACGGCGGGACGGGGTGCGCGCGTTCTCGTCCCGGGCGCCCGCCGTGCTGCGGGCGATCTCCTCGGATTCCGGTGCTGCCATGGGCTTCTCCTACTCGGCCACGGCGGCGGCGAGCTTGGACAGGGGTTCGGCCAGCGCGCTCACGCCGTCGGACAGGTCCTTGCGGTCGCCCTTGGAGACGGTGTCGTACGCGACGAAGCCGTCCCCCTCGCGGTACTCGTCCAGTTGCTTCCCGATCGCCTCGAACTGCTTGTCCAGCTCCTTGACCAGCGCCGGGTCGTTCTTCTTCGCGACCGGCTTCAGCAGCTCGTACGCCTTCTCCGCGCCCTCGACGTTGGCCTGGAAGTCGACCAGGTCGGTGTGGCTGTAGCGCTCCTCCTCACCGGTGACCTTGCCGGTGTAGACCTCGTCCAGCAGTTCCTTGGCGCCGTTGGCCATGCTGGTGGGGGTGATCTCGGCCTTGCCGACCCGCTGCTGCCAGTCCTCGAGGTCCTTGATCAGCTGGTCGGCGAGCTTCTTGTCGTCCGCGGAGATCTTCTTCTGCTGCCACAGGGACTGTTCCAGCTTGTGCCAGCCGGTCCACTTCTGGCCGTCCTCCAGGCCGTCCGCGCGGACGTCGACCTTGGGGTCGATGTCACCGAAGGACTCCGCGACCGGCTCGGTGCGCTCCCAGCCGATGCGGGACGGCGCGTACGCCTTCTTCGCGGCTTCCAGGTCGCCGCTCTTCACGGCCCCGGCGAACTCCTCCGCCTTGGGCAGCGTCTCGTCGGCCTGCCGCTGCACGTACTTGCGGTACTCGGCCACCGCCGCGTCCAGCTTCGGGTCCCGCTTCGCCGGGGCACCCTTGCCGGTCACGGTGACCTTCTGCCGGATGCCGTCGCCCTTCATGCCGGGCTTGCAGGCGATCTCGTACGCACCTGCCTTCACCTCGGCGGTGATGGCGGCCTTGGTGCCGGGGCCGATGTTCTCCCGCTCGGTGACGATGCGGTCGCCGGGCGCGTAGACGTAGACCTCGGTGACCTTGCTGCCCTTGTTCTCGACGGCGAGCCGCACGTGCCCGGCCGGGAACTCCTTCCTCGACACCTCGCACGCGTCGTCGGACGCCGTCACCTGCACGGCACCGGCTTTCCCGGTTCCTGCGACCTCGCTCTTCGCGGCGCAGCCGGCTGCGGTGAGGGCGGCGGCCACGGTGATCGCGGCGGCGGTGGCGGAGCGGAGGGCTCGCATACGGGCTCCAGGCAGGGTCGGGCGGCGCTCGGGCAAGGGGGACGGGCCCGGCGCGCGTCGGTCATCCACTAAGGCGCGCCTAACTTATCTGAGCCTTACCTGAACGCAACCCGGCTGTCCAGTGATCCCCCTCTCACGGACAACGAGGCCGTAACGGACACCCCAGGCACGGGCAATGACCCGGCAATGCGCAGGTCAAGGTAAGGGCCGGTACCGCCGATGATCTCGGACGCCTCTTGAATGGACCCATGACGGAACTTCATGTGGTGCGGGTGTTCTGCGGTCCGGACGGCGGGGGCGGAAATCCGCTGGGGGTGGTGCGGGACGGCGCGGCGGTCCGGGACACGGACGCGCGGCAGGCGCTCGCGAAGGAGCTGGGGTTCAGCGAGACGGTGTTCGTCGACGACGCGGGGCGCGGGGCGGTCGACATCCGCACGCCCACGCTGCGGCTGCCGTTCGCCGGCCACCCGCTGGTCGGCACGGCCTGGCTGCTGCGGGAACTGGGCGAGCCCGTCGGCGTACTGCGGCCGCCGGCCGGGGAGGTGGCGGTGCGGCACGACGGGGAGTTCACGTGGGTGCGGGGCCGCGCGGAGTGGGCGACGGGCCGCACTCCGCGGCAGTACGCCTCGGCCGCCGAGGTGGACGCGCTGCCCGCGCCGCCCCCGGGCGAGGGGTGGCTGTACGCGTGGGCCTGGGCCGATGAGGCGGCGGGGCGAGTGCGGGCGCGGGGCTTCCCGCGCCGGGGCGACGGCATCGCGGAGGACGAGGCGACCGGCGCCGCGGCCCTCCAGCTCACGCACGAGCTGGGCCGCGCCCTGGACGTACGCCAGGGCCGCGGCTCACAGATCCTCGCGCGACCGCGGCCCGGCGGGGAACTCGGCCTCGGGGGCCGGGTGACGCTCAGCGAGGTACGGCGGCTCGGCTAGGACCGCCGTACGGAACCGGGACCTCAGGCGCTCAGGGGGCTGGCGCCGCCCCCGCCGAACTCCTCGCCCAGCTCGCGGAAGACCGCGGTGTTCAGCGCGAACGCACGCTTGCACTCGTCGACCACCCGCTGCTTCTCCAGGTCGTCGACGGGCAGCGCGTCGAGCAGCGCGCGGTACTCGCGTTTGAAGGCGGCCGGATTGCCGATGCCCTCGAAGACGTAGAACCGGACGCCGTCGCCCTTGCGCGCGAAGCCCCAGGTCTTCTCGGCCGTGCCCCGGATGATCTGGCCGCCGGAGAGGTCACCGAGGTAGCGGGTGTAGTGGTGCGCGACGTAGCCGGCCGGCCAGTCGCGGGCGCACTCGGCGACCCGTGCCGCGTACGCCTCGGTGGCGGGCAGCGGCCGGACCGCGCTGCGCCAGCCGGCCCCGCCGAGGTGCGCGAGGTCGCGCTCCAGCTCGGGGGTGCGGGCCAGCTCGGGCCGCAGGAAGGGGCCGGCGACCGGATCGTCGGCGAGGGCGTCGGCGCTGCCCTCCAGGGCGCGGTAGACGAACCACAGCTGCTCGGTGTAGCGGCGGTAGGCCGAGACACCGAGCCGCCCGCCGAGCATGTCGCCCATGAAGGAGGAGTTCTCCGCCTCGGTGTGGGCCTCGTGCGACGCCGTGCGGATCAGCGTCGAGAAGGGCGTGGGCAGGGCGGTGCTGTGCGCGTCCATGGCGGGCCTCCAAGGACCGATGGGTAGCGGCCGGGAACCGATTGTGACAACTTAGGCTCACCTAAGTCAATCGGTTCCCGACAGCCTGTCGGTAAGAGCCTACCCCTGCCCGCGCCCGGGGACCCCCGCAATCAGGGAAGCGTGAGGATCTCCGCCCCGCTGTCCGTGACGACGAGGGTGTGCTCGAACTGCGCGGTGCGCTTCCGGTCCTTCGTGACGACCGTCCAGCCGTCCTCCCACATGTCGTACTCGTACGTCCCCAGCGTCAGCATCGGCTCGATCGTGAAGGTCATGCCGGGCTTGATCTCGGTGGTGTGGTGCGGGCTGTCGTAGTGCGGCACGATCAGGCCGGAGTGGAAGGACGTGTTCACGCCGTGGCCGGTGAAGTCGCGGACGACCCCGTAACCGAAGCGCTTGGCGTAGGACTCGATGACCCGGCCGATGATGTTGATCTGCCGGCCCGGCTTCACGGCCTTGATCGCGCGGTTCAGCGACTCACGGGTCCGCTCGACCAGGAGCTTGGACTCCTCGTCGACGTTGCCGCAGAGGTAGGTGGCGTTGTTGTCGCCGTGCACCCCGTGGATGAACGCGGTGACGTCGAGGTTCACGATGTCGCCGTCCTGCAGGACGGTGGAGTCGGGGATCCCGTGGCAGATGACCTCGTTCACCGAGGAGCACAGCGACTTGGGGAACCCGCGGTAGCCGAGCGTGGAGGGGTAGGCCCCGTGGTCGCACATGTACTCGTGCGCGACGCGGTCCAGCTCATCGGTGGTCACGCCCGGCTCGATGAGCTTGGCCGCCTCCTCCATCGCCTGGGCCGCGATCCGGCCCGCGATGCGCATCCGCTCGATGGTGTCGGCGTCCTGCACCTCGGGGCCCGTGTACGGGGTGGGGCCCGACTTGCCGACGTACTCGGGACGCGGGATGGAAGCGGGGACGGGGCGCTGCGGGGAGATGGTCCCCGGGACAAGAAGAGACTGGCCAGACATGCCAGCGAGTGTATCCGCGAGCCATCGGGCAGGATGGCGTCAGGCAAGGCGCCCCTAGGTGGAGGAGGCCGGGATGGCACTGTTCAAGCGGGGTACGGCAGGAAAGCCCGGCGAGTGGTACTACTGCCTCAAGCACGGCACGGTCGAGGAGGGCCCGGAGTGCCGGGCGGCGGACCGCATGGGGCCGTACGCCACCCGCGAGGAGGCCGGGCACGCGATGGAGACCGCCCGCGAGAGGAACGCGGAGTGGGAGAACGACGCCCGCTGGACCGACAGGGGAACGGCCGGCGGCAGCTCCTGAGGCGCCCGGGGATCAGCCGGCGGACGCCCGCGCCAGGTACGTCGCCAGCCGCGCCCGCGGCACCGGTTCGCCGCCGCGGCGCGGGTGCACCGCGTTCGTGAGCAGCACCAGGAACGTGTCCGACGCCCGGTCCAGCACCAGGCTCGTCCCGGTGAAGCCGGTGTGCCCGGCGGCGCCCCGCTCCGCCAGCTCGCCCATGAAGCCGGGCTGAGCGATGCGGAAGCCCAGGCCGGGCGGGGTGAGCATCAGATCGACGGTCTCCGGGCGCAGGACCGGGCCGCCCCCGGTGAGCAGCGCCCGGCACAGCACCGCGAGGTCCTGCGCGGTGGCGAAGAGCCCGGCCTGCCCGGCGACGCCGCCCAGCGCGTAGGCGTTCTCGTCGTGCACCTCGCCGCGCACCACGCCGCCCGTGCAGGACGGCCGCCGGGCCTTGAGCAGCGCCTCGGCCTCGGTGGCGGCCACGCCCGCCGGGGCCAGCGGCCCGTACGTGGTGCTGGTCATGCCGAGCGGTCCGGTGATCCCGTCCCGCACGAGGGTGTCCAGCCGTGCTCCCGCGACCTCTTCCAGCAGCAGCTGGAGCGTGAGGAAGCCGAGGTCGGAGTAGCGGAACGGCCCGGGTACGGCGTCGGCGGCCGCCGCCCACAGCGGCCCGAGCCGCCCGCCCCCGGCGCCGTCGGCGGGGCCGTCGTACAGCGGAAGCTCGGCGGCCAGCCCGGAGGTGTGCGTGAGCAGGTGGCGGATCGTTACGGCGGGGGCGACGGACGGCAGGTGGCGGGCCACCGGATCGTCCAGACCGAGCGTCCCGCGCTCCACCCGCTGGAGCACCGCGATGGCCGTGAACAGCTTCGACAGCGACGCGAGGTCGAAGACCGTACCGGCCCGCACCGGCTCCCACCGCTCCCGGGCCAGCGGCACCCCACGCCCCCGCGCCACGTCGTAGGACGCGTACCGCAGCGCCCAGCCCGCGGCCTCCTCGACCGCGACGACGGGCCCGCGCCCGGCCACCGCCACGACACCCGCGCAGCAGGGCGCCGGCCCTTCGGGCAGCGCGCGGACCTCCGCGACCAGCCGCCGGGTCCATGCCGGATCGAGCCCTGCCTGGGCGGGGGTGCCGTGGCGTAGTGGTGCGGGTGCTTTCAGAGCCGGTTCCCTCCGCCGGTCGTGCCGTCCTCCGTGGACTCCTCCCTACGCTGCCACGGACGGCACAGTCCCAGGAAGCACGCGAGCGCCAGAAGTGCGCAGGAACCCTGGACGACGGCCATCGGCACGGCCGTCCCCTCGCCGGCGATGCCGACCAGCGGGGAGGCGATCGCGCCCATGAGGAAGGTGGAGGTGCCCAGCAGGGCCGAGGCGGAGCCGGCCGCGTGCGAGGTACGCAGCAGCGCCTGGGTGTTGGTGCTCGGCATGACCAGGCCCATCGAGGCCATGAGCACGAACAGTCCGGCGGCCATCGGCACCAGCCCGACGTGCCCGAAGACGCCGGTGGACATCAGCAGCAGCGCGGCGGCCGCGACGGTGATCAGGCCCAGTCCGACGGCCAGTACCTTGTCCAGCGACACCCGCCCGACCAGCACCTTTCCGTTGACCTGGCCGAGGATGACCAGTCCGACGGAGTTGATGCCGAAGAGCAGGCTGTAGGTCTGCGCCGAGGCGCCGTAGATCTCCTGGATCACGAACGGGGAGGCGCTGATGTACGCGAAGAGCGCGGCGAAGGCGAAGGCGGAGACCAGCAGGTAGCCGGCGAAGACGCGGTCGGCGAGCAGGGCGCGCATGGTGTGCAGCGCGGCGCCGAGGCCGCCCGCGTGCCGGCGCTCCGGCGGCAGGGTCTCGTGGAGCTTGCGCCAGACGACGAGGGTGAGCAGCACACCGATGACGGTGAGCAGGACGAAGACGCCGCGCCAGTCGGTGATCCGGAGGATCTGCCCGCCGATGAGCGGGGCGACGACCGGCGCGACGCCGGATATCAGCATCAGGGTGGAGAAGAAGCGGGCCATCGCCACGCCGTCGTACATGTCGCGGACCACGGCCCGGGCGATGACGATGCCGGCGGCGCCGGCCAGGCCCTGGACCAGCCGGGCCGCGATCAGGAATTCGGCGTTGGTGGCGACCGCGCACAGGGCGGTGGCCAGCACGTAGATGACCATGCCGATGAGGAGCGGGCGGCGGCGCCCCCACTTGTCGCTCATCGGGCCGACCACCATCTGCCCGAGGGCCATGCCGGCGAGGCAGGTGGTGAGGGTCAGCTGGACGGTGGCGGCGGGGCTGTCCAGGGACCGGGTGACCGCCGGCAGGGCCGGCAGGTACATGTCCATGGAGAGCGGCGGGACGGCGGTGAGGCCGCCCAGGACGAGGGTGACCAGGAGGCCGGTGCGACGCGTGGCCGCGGGAACCGGGGCGCCGGTCGCGGCGGGGACCGGCGGGTCCGGTACGGCGGAGGCGGCGGCGGGGTCAGGGGACTCGGCGGATATCCGGGGGTTGGGGTGGCTCTCGGCCGTGACGTGGCCGGGGTCCGACATGACTGTCTCCGTGGTTTGTAGATGTACGCACCATGGTGTCATGTTCAGCGCGGCCCCCGGCCCTTTTCGCCATTCGCCCGGCGTACCGGTCAGGCAGGCTTGAGCCCCGGGTCGCCCGCCTCGGAGACGAAGGACGCGGCGGTGGCGACCGGCGCGCCCTGCGTGGTCACCGCGGACACGGTCCGGTAGTCGGCACGCGCCTTCTCCTGGTCCAGCTCGATCCGCACGTAGCCGCGGCGGCCGTTGTAGAACTTCATGTGCGGGTTGGCTGCCATGTACGCGTCCCAGTTGGCGGGCTTGTCGGCGCCGTCCTTGCCGCTCGCGATGGAGGTGGTCACGAACTCCACGCCCTGCGTCCGCGAGTTCTGATCGGCGAAGTCCTTCTTGATGTCCAGGGCGTAGTGCACGTGCACATCACCGGTGAGGACCACGAGGTTGTCCACACCCGCCGCCTCGGCGCCGGCCAGCACCCGGTCCCGGGAGGCGGTGTAACCGTCCCAGGAGTCCATGCTCACCTTGTACGTGTCGGCGGTGGTGCTGCGCCGCTCGGCGAAGGTGACCTGCTGCGGTACGACGTTCCACAGCGCGCCGGACCCACGCCAGCCGTCGATCAGCCAGCGCTCCTGGGTGGCACCGGTCAGCGTCCGGCTCTCGTCCGTGGACTCCGGGCCCGGCGCGTGCCAGCCGTCGCCGTACGCCTGGTCCGAGCGGTACTGCCGGGTGTCGAGGATGTCGAACTGGGCGAGCCGGCCGTAGTGCACCCGGCGGTAGAGCTGCATGTCGGAGCCGCTGGGCCGCTGCGGGCGGCGCAGCGGCTGGTTCTCCCAGTACGCGCGGTAGCCGGCGGCGCGGCGGGCCAGGAACTCGGCCGGCGGCAGCTCGTCCTCGCTGACGCCGGACGCGTAGTTGTTCTCCACCTCGTGGTCGTCCCAGGTGACGACGAAGGGGTGCGCGGCGTGTGCGGCCTGGAGGTCCGGGTCGGACTTGTAGAGCGCGTACCGCAGCCGGTAGTCCTCCAGCGTGACCGTCTCCTTGTTGAAGAGCGCGGGCAGCGTGCGGTCGGTGTAGTTGCGCGCGCCACCGACGGCGTTCACCGGGTACTCGTAAAGGTAATCCCCGAGGTGGAAGACGACGTCCAGATCCTCCTCCGCCAGGTGCCGGTGGGCGGTGAAGTACCCGTCGTGGTACGCCTGGCAGGAGACGGCGCCCAGGCGCAGGCTCCGGAGCTGCGCGCTGCGGGCCGGCGCGGTACGGGTACGGCCGACCGGGCTGATCCAGTCACCGGCGCGGAACCGGTAGTAGTACACCCGGTCCGGACCGAGGCCGGTCGCCTCGACATGTATGGAGTGGTTGAACTCCGGATGCGCCTCGGCCTTGCCCTGCCCCGCGATACGGGCGAACTTCTCATCGTGCGCGATCTCCCAGCGAACAGAGACCCGCGCATCGGGCATGCCGTTACCCGGCTCGTACGGCCGGGGCGCCAGCCGCGTCCACAGGACGACCGAACCGGGGAGCGGGTCACCGGAGGCGACGCCGAGCGTGAAGGGGTCCTCGGTGAGCCGCTTCGCGTCCGCCTCGGCGGCGTGCGCCGCGCCGCCCGGCAGGTTGGTCGCGAAGGCGAGCGTCGCGGCGGCCCCGGCGACGGTGAGGAAACGACGGCGGCCGAGGTGCTCGGCCGCGGCCCGCAACTGCTGGTCGTGCTGGGAGTGCTGAGTCATCTGCCCCTGCCCTGCCTGAAGTGGTCTCGGACTGCTCGTTGTCAGCAGTGATTGCAGAGGCAGGGAACGGCGCCGTGGCATCGGATGTACGACGCAACGATGACGGCCGGATGAGGAGTGTGACCGCATCGGACAATTGCAGGCCGGTCCGGCGATTGAGGACGAACGCCAAGGCCCGGTGGTTCGCGTACGGGGCCGGACCGCATGGCCCGGCGCCGCACGGCCTACGCTGCCGCCATGACTGACACGGAGAATCCGAAGGTGCCGAAGGTGGCGGTGGTGACCGGTGCCGGGTCCGGCATCGGACGCGCGGTGGCCCTGACGCTGGCGGCCGACGGCTGGTCGGTGGCGCTGGCGGGGCGGCGCGCGAAGGCCCTGGACGAGACGGCCGCACTGGCCGGGGACGACGCGAAGCTGCTCACCGTCCCCACCGACGTCTCCGACGAGGACGACGTCGCGGCGCTCTTCTCCGCCGTACGCGACCGCTTCGGCCGGACCGACCTGCTCTTCAACAACGCCGGCACCTTCGGCCCGCCGGTCCCCCTGGAGGACCTCTCCTACACGGACTGGCGGTCGGTCGTCGACGTCAACCTCAACGGCGCTTTCCTCTGCGCCCAGGCGGCGTTCCGCGCGATGAAGGAGCAGTCACCCCAGGGCGGCCGCATCATCAACAACGGCTCCATCTCCGCCCACGTCCCCCGCCCGCACTCCGTCGCGTACACCGCGACCAAGCACGCCATGACGGGCCTCACCAAGTCCCTCTCCCTGGACGGCCGCCCGTACAACATCGCCTGCGGCCAGATCGACATCGGCAACGCGGCAACGGAAATGACCGGCCGCATGCAGACCGGCATCCTCCAGCCCAACGGCGAACTCGCCGTCGAACCGGTGATGGACGCGGCGGACGTGGCCCGCACGGTCCTCCACATGGCCGCGCTGCCCTTGGAGGCGAACGTCCAGTTCGCCACGGTCATGGCCACCACGATGCCGTACATCGGACGGGGCTGAGACGCGGGGCTGAGGGGACGCCGGGGGCGGGGCAGGACGTACGGCTGCACGGCTGCACGGCGACGGGGCACGGGGGTACGGCGGCGGGGCACGAGCGGGGCTGTACGGGTACGGGGGCACGGGCAGGGCTGTACGGGTACGGGGCTCTTACGGCGACGGGGCACGGGCGGGCGCACCGGGGCGCGGAGGCCCCGTACCGCCGCGCCGCCGTGCACTCACACCCCCGTCACACGTCCCCCACACCCCGCCCCGACAACCTCCACCGCCCCTTCCGTGCCACCCCCCACATCCGCCGACCGCTCGGTACGATCCCGCGCATGCCTCCCCACAACGACCTGGATGACCAAGGGACCGCGCTCCTCCTGGAGTCCGCCACACCCCGGGAGCGCCGCGCGGTACTGCGCCGCCGTCGCCACCGGCCGTCGTCCCCGCGCGAGGCCCGCATCACCCAGCTCGTCGTCTCGCTGCTCTTCCTGACCGGTGGCATCGGAGCCCTCGTCGAACACGTCGACGCGCACACCTCGACCCGCACCGTCGCCGCCTACCTCACCCTGATCGCCCTGTGCGCCGTCTCCGCCGAACTCAGCCGCCGCGGCCGCACCCGCATCAGCTTCTGGCTCCTGTGCACCGGCATGATCGCCCTGGGCCTCACCACCCCCTTCCTCCTCTGACCTCTCGTTCCCGCCCCCTTCGCCCCCGATTTTCGTGCAGTTGTGGAGACGGCTTTGTGAGGGAGATCGGGCTGGGGTGTGGGGATGTGACGATGCCCGGCGAGCACGCACCTGAGACAGCAAGGAAGCGGAGTCACGGGCGCGGCACCGTCCCCTCACGACTCACCATGCGGGGCTCACGACTCACCATGCGGGGCGCGGAGAAATGCGAGGGACAGCAGAGCTGCGATTTACCCATGCTCCGCACCGGCCGAACGGCGAACTCGCCGCGGGTACCCAAGCCCTGACTGGATCTGCTTTGCTTTGACGGATAACGGGTGCGGGGGCGCAGCTGTCGGCGAACCTCGGGGGGAGGGGTCGTGAGCGACCCGAACGGTAGCGGTGGGACGAGTGGTTTTCTCGGCCGGACGGCCGCTTTCTGGACCATGGTCGGCGGCGTATTCGCAGTCATCGGCGTCGTGGTCACCATTGCGCTGGCCATTCCGCGCCCCAACGGTCCGACACCGACGCCCGGCCCGACCACCGCCGAGCCGACCACCCCCGAGCCGACCACCAGCCCACCCACCACGGAGCCGACAGCTGACGGCGACTGGCACTGGGACACCACGGGAGCCGGCCCGTACGCCTGCAATTATGAGGGCCGCATTCGTTCACAGCCCGGCGGGGGCATGGTGCAGTACGAGGTGAACAACGTCACCGACCACGAAATCCTGTTGTTCTGGATCGACTATTCAGGCAGTCGCCAATCCGTAGCCAACGTAAAAGCCGGCGAGCGGGATTCCAGGACCTGGCAAGCAGGCCAGATCCTCATGATCGCGGACTACAGCGCTGACTGCGTGGAAATCTTTTCGATATCCGGAAACGGCCGCGTGATCCTGAGCAAGGAATGAATTCCGCACCCGCCGAGGCCCCCGCGCCGCCCCAGCGGTGCGGGCCGACGCGCGGCCTGTTCCCCGTGCGGACCCGCACGGTCAGCCGATGGGCCCCCACTGGCGCTTACGCGACTGCTCTTCACTCGCCGCGGCCTTCGGCTTCGCCACGGGACGCCCGTGCTCCACGCAACGCACAGGCATGACAGCCCCGTCGGCACGCAGCGACACCACACCCTCCCCATAAATATCGCCCACGTACCAGACCTGCGCCCGCCCGGCCGGCGGCCGACGAAGAGCGAACTGCGTGCGCAGCGCCTCGTTGCCGGTGACCAGCACCAGCGCACGCCCACGATGCCGTATCTCGACATCCGTCGTCCGCCAGGGGGTATTTCTGCTGCGCAGCTTCCGATACAGACTGAAGCTGGTCCGCACACGCTGGAAAGCCGGGACCACAGTGATGAGCAGCACGAATCCGAGCCCCTTGCCGGCGTGGTACCCCTGATGCCCGCCCGGGAGGAGCCAGAGAAAGGGGACCGGCGAGACGGCCAGAAGGGCTGCCCCTCGAAGCAGCCGTAGCCGCATCGAGCGACGCGTGGCCGGGAAGGACCAGGCCGGTCCCGGAGGCGGCTCGGGAGCCGGTACCACCGGGGTGCGGTCCGTTTCCATTGCCGGAATGGCGAGTTCAGGCAGATCGACACCTGCCTTGGCGGCCCGGATCAGTGCTGCGGGAGAGGCATGGGCAAGACGCTCGGCCCGTCGGCCCCCTTCTGGGAGCTCCAGCATGCGCCGCGGCCCGCGCTTTCCTGGTACCGCGAGCACAGCACGGAAACGCGGATCGCCGACAACCCACAGCGTGCGGATCTCCGCCTTCGCCTCGGGCTGGGCCTGCGGGAACATCCGCTCCAACCACCAGCGGGTGTACCGGTTCACGTCCAGGTAGACCGTGACCGAGGACCTCGGATGGTCCGGATCCGGAACCTGGAACCAGTGCCTGTCGCCATGCCGGGAGTCACGCCGGCCGAACGAGTACGAAAGGCCCTTCTTGTGAACCTGCCACGGATAGGCGCGCAGAACGCGACGCACCCGGAACATCCGCCTGACACGAGGGACTTGGCGGCAGACCCCCAGATCCCCGCGATGACGAGCACCGCAGCCAGAATCCAACACACCCACGTCGGACCGGGCAGACGCGCGATGACGAAACCGCCGGCCGCAACTCCGAGAGGAAGTCCCAGCAGCTGCAGCGCGAGACCGGCCATCCAGGCACGACGGGTGGCGGGGTGCCGCCAGGCGGTGTCACCGGTGGCGTGGGACGGAGAAGCACTGGATTGCCGGGTCACGGGACTATCGACGGACTGTCTCATGGCGTGTTTCTTTCGCTGTGCGTTACGCGGGCGCTGCCCCGGAAAGGAACTGCCGGCCGCAGCACCGGCACGACGCCCCTCCGTCCCGCGGCCCAATCAGTCGACTGTGACGTCGAGGCACTCGGGGCGCGCTGCACTCCATCAGCGCCGGTCACCTCTGAGTCGTCTCCCGGATCGCGTTCTCTTCCGCGCTCACGACCTCACCCTCGTCCACGAACTCGATCTCCGGCTCCTCGAAGGACACCGTCCGGAGGATCGCCGTCATGACATCGCAGAACTCGGCCCAGTAGTCCGTGGAGGCGGTGTGGAGGGTGAAGACCGCGGTGAACGGGCCTGTGGGAAACGGAACATGGACCTGGATCTGCCCGGTGAGCAGCTTCGCCGCCTCGCCGGTCGCCGTGATTTCCGGGTTCAGTTGGTACTCGGTCAGCGTGATGCAGGAGACCGCGGGTCCGCACGGCAGATCCAGCGGACGGGCATCGTTGTGCTGATCGCGGGAGAGGGTCTCAAGGATGCGCTCAGCGGCCCGGCCCGGATCGTTCGGGTGCCGCTCCGTCGGGACGACGGCCAGGGTGAAGGCGCATTGGACGACGCCCAGGGAGGGTTCGTGTCGGGCATCGGCCTCGGACCTCGGAGCGGTGGTGCCGCCCTCCACCGTTGCGCCCTCCAGCGCGCCCTCCTCCGCCGTGGAAAAGAGGCCCATCGCGGCGTACGAAGCCCCGGACTGTGCCATGGTCTCGGCTATCGCGGCGTAATACTCCGCGGCGGGTTCCCAGATGCTCTCGTCGCCACGTGAATAAAGACCGCGCACGAACTCCTGGGCCCGCTCGGCACGCTCCTCGGCCGTGTCGGCAAGAGGAAGCGCGAAGAAGCCGTCGGGGGTGGCGAACCAGACGGGAGGGGGCTCGAGTGCGTCGGCGGGCACAGGCGCAGGTGGGCCGGCGGGGACGGAGGGAATCGTCATGAGCTGGGGTTGTCCTTGGCGGGGGCGAAGTAGAGGTGCTGGATGTGGTCGGAAAGCGCCTGTCCTTGGAGTTCCCTGCCCTCGGCATCCATGATCGTGTAGTCGCCGCTGATACCGAAGCGCGAGTCGGTCGTCGGCTCCGCCACGGCGATCCGGTAGCACCCGCATGTGTACCGAGTGACGGTCGGAGACCCGGCGTCCCAGAGCTGTGCCGCCGCAAAGGCCCGGGCGGTTGCCTGATGCGCCGGCGGGAGCGATTCCAGCGGAATCAGGTCGAGATGACCGGTGAGGTATTCGGTGAGATCAGATCGCGAGTGGGCCTGAAGCCTGCACCAGGAGCCGTCCGTGAAGACAATCTTGATGTCCCATCCGTCCTTGAAGTTCTTACGCTCGACCGCTGCGATGGCGGAGCGCGAAATCTCCCAGAGCACCTCGTCTTCGATGATCTCCGTGTCTTTGTGGACAGGTAGTCCCACGATCACGAGGCGGCGGTCGGTGACGATGGCGTGGGTGGTGTACTCCTTCTTGTTCACCCGGCCGGGATCCAATTGCCAGGGCAGGGTGCGGGCGATGGTGCCGGGCGCCGCCCACATCACGGGGAAGTCCTCGACCTCGTCGGGCCGGTCGTGGCTGGTGTCCGAGCCGGCGTCCGGGTCGGAAGGATCCCGCCACGTGCCACCGCCAGGGCTTCCTCCCTGTGAGGTCAGGATCCCGCCTACGATGGCTCCCGCCGCGATGAGCGCCCCTTTGATGGTGTTGCGGGCGCCCGCGTTCGCGTGAGTGCGGGCCGTGTAACTCGGGCCATCGGGCCAGCCCGGGAGTTCACTCTGAATGTCCCGCCGTTCCGTGTCACGGAACCAGCGCATGCCCTTGACGGTCATCGCCGCGCCCGTGGCGAACCGGACGGGGGTCCGGGCGAGGAGGGTCTCGCCCGGTTCGGGCTGCCAGATACTCATATGCGTATGCTTCTTCCTACGTGAGGGCTCTGATCCTGAATCCGCTGATTCCGGTAGGACGCTCAGTGGGCCGCAGCCGACTTCTGGAACTGGTCACCCGGGAAAAGGGCCTCCCCCACATGCTGGGGGATACTCAAAACCTTGGGGGCTATCTTGATCCCCGCATCGATGGCAATTCCTGCACCCGTGGGGTTGATATTCACCCCTGGGATCATATTGAGCCCCTTGGATCCGAGGAGCTGACCATCGAGATATCCGGCCTTGGCGACACCGCCCATGCGGGACATCAGGCCACTGCTCTCATGCGCAATCTCGTACATTTTGTTGGAGCCGCCGCCGATCTTCAGCAGGCCTGCCTTACCGATGCCGCCCGTGAGACCCTTCGAGTCCTTACCCCAGGCGAGGATCTTCGTCGCCCGCCCTGGAATCTTCGTGGCCGCGAACCCCTCGCCGAACTTGGCGGCCACGTTGTCCACCTTGCCGACCACCTTGACGCCCTTGCCGAACAGCCCGATCCCCGGCAGCAGCCCCACCGCGTCCAGCCCTATCTGCAGCCAGCTCACGTCGGCGCCGCCCGCCTTGGCCAGCCCGTGTGCCGCCAGCGCGCCCGCGCCCGTGATGAGAGCGGCGGTGCCGAAGATCGCCGCGAGGGGCGGGAAGGGGAGCGAGAGGATCGCCAGCGTTCCCAGGACCGCGGTCAGGTCGCTCAGTAGGTCGCCGATCAGCTTGAAGTCGTCGGCGTGCTCCTCGACGAAGCCGGCCACGTCATCGAACAGGCTGTCTTCGACCGCGTCGTCGAGAGCCTGCCGAATTTGATTGGCGATTCTGACGCCGGCGAGATGATAGTTGGCCACGGCCTCGTCCATCCGAGCCCTGGCGTCCTTCAGCGCGTCCTCGTCCTTCTCGTCCACCATGGCCTGGGTGCGAGCCTTGCTCGTCTCACCTTGGGCATATTCCAGTTCATCTGCCCATTTGCGGAGCAGACCGCCTACCTTGTCGTACCTTCCCTCAGCCTTGGCGAGCTTTCCCGCAAGGTCGTCCGCGCCTTCTTTGAGCTTCTCGGCGTATTGCCCCTTGAGGTTTTCGCCCTTACCGACCTCGCGGAGCTTCCTCGACTGCTCTCTGATGGTCTCCCCGATGCCCTCGAGTCGGCGAGCCTCCTCCCTTATCTCATGAGGGTCACCTGGAGTCGGGTCCTGTTCAGCGAGCGGAGACCAGTCCACCGGACGCTTAGCCACGAGATCATCAATCCTTTTCGCCGTCGGCTTCCTTGAAAGACTTGATGGTCTTTCTTACCCGCTTCTCCACGTCCCCCATCTGTTTCATGAGGTCTTTGCGGTGCTCGTCCCAGCTGTCAGCGAACGCTTCCATCGCAAATTTAATCGAATCATGTCCGTATGCTTCGGCCATGGAATCCTGGTTGGCCGCACAGGACTCGAATTCCCTTTTGAGGGTTCCGAAGTTCTTCTTGATCTCGTGCAGTTCGTCGTAGGAAACAACCAGATTACTCATTCATTACCCCCGTGGAGATTTTTCAGGACCGCCTGCCGGCCCGCGCACCCGCGGGCCGGCAGGCGTACCACTTGATCGAGAGCCTTAGCCCACCGGCACAGTCACCGTGAACGCCTCCCCGTTGCCCAGGTGCAGGAGGCCCTTGCCCGGGTTCACCGGGCCGCCTACCGCGCTGCGGGTCAGGCGGACGCCGATCAGTTCGCCGCTCGAGGTGTCCTGCGGGGACAGCAGCAGGCCGCGCTTGGACTTCTTGAGGTCGACCTGCCAGCCGCTGAAGCCCGAGCAGACGTCGTCCTCGTCGCCGGCGATGACGATGCCGATGCCGCGGTCGGAGCCCGTCGCGATCAGGCGCTTGAACTCGTCCTCCGCGTCGCAGTCCTCCAGCAGCTCGCCGTCGTCGATCAGGATGACGATCGGGTGCTCGACGGACGCCGTCGCCACGGCCTCCTGGAGTTCGTCCTCCTCGATGTCGCTGCCGGTGAAGACCGCCAGCACGCCTTCGAGGCCCTTGAGTTCACGCAGCGGGGAGTTCCGCGGGGCGGCGACGACCAGGCGGGCGCCGAGGCCCACGAACGTACGCGCCAGGTTCATCAGCACCGTCGAGCGGCCCGACTTCGCCGGGCCCGCGATCACGAAGCCCGGCGAGCCCTGTGCCAGGTCCGGGCCGAAGGCCGTCAGGTCGTCGCCGCCGACGCCCACCAGGCCCCACATCCGCGAGGTGGCCGCCGTCGGGTCGATGTGCTGCCACGCCTCGGCGAAGGTGATGCGGCTGGGCAGCGAGTCCACCCGGAACGGCCGCAGGGCCCGCGGCACCGCCGCGTCCCGGCGGGCCGCCCCCTCCCCGATGGCCACGAGCGCCGCGTTCTGCCCCTGTCCGGTGGCGTCCTCGCTCAGCAGCGCGAACTGGATCTCCGTACCGGTCTCGTTGCGGAACGCGCGGCCCGGCGGGATCTCGTCCGGCACCTTGCGGCTGTTGATGCCCAGCATCGAGAAGTCGGTACGGTCCGCGAGGCGCAGGCCGAGCTTGTCCTCGGTGAGCGAGGCGATGCGACCGGTCAGCAGCTGCCTGTCGCCCGTGATCACCAGGTGGATGCCGACGCTCGCGCCCTCGCGCATCAGGGTCAGCAGCTCGTCGGTCAGCTCGCCGTGCTCCAGCTCGCCCAGCGAGGACATCCAGCCCTCCCAGCGGTCGAGGAGCAGCACGATGTGCGGCAGCCGCTGGTCCTCCGGCGACCCGGCGCGCTGCTCGCCGATGTCCGCGAAGCCGTACTGGGCAAGGAGCTCCTGCCGCCTGCTCGCCTCCGACGAGAGCCGGCGGACCAGCCGGACGGCCCGCTCGCTCTGGTTGCGGCTCACCACCGCGCCGCAGTGCGGCAGCTTGGACAGGGCGTTCAGCGCGCCGTTGCCGCAGTCGATGCCGTACAGGTGGACGTCGGCGCAGGAGAGGGTGCGGGCCAGGGAGCCCGCGATCGTCCGCAGCACCTGGGAGCGGCCGCTGCGCGGCGCGCCCGCGATGAGCAGGTGGCCGAAGGTCGCGAAGTCGACCGCGACCGCGCGGCGGGCCTGGCTCGAGGGCAGGTCCTCGATGCCGTACGGCGCCGGGGGCAGCGCGCCCAGCCCCTGCACCGGCGGCAGGTCCTCCGGGAGCAGGGTCTCCGCGAGGGCCGGCAGCCACGGGCTGTGCTGCTGCGGGATCTGCAGGTACGTGTTGGCCTCGCGGACGGCGTCGACCAGCACCTTCAGGTCGGTGATCTCCTCTTCCTCGCTCTTGGCTGCCGCGGGCTTCGCCAGCGCGGCGCGGCCCAGGTCGGCCCAGTCCAGCTCCCCGGTCCACGGGGCGATGGCCATCGGGTCGACGGTGCCGGGGCGGCGGCCGCCGACGCGGCCGGACTGGAAGGGGATGAGGGAGGCGGCGCCGGTGCGCACGTAGGCGCGGCCCGGGTTGTTCTTGGAGATGTTGCCGGCCTCGGGCGAGTCGATGACGTCCGACGACTCGCCGCCGTCGGTGACCCGCAGGGCGATACGGAGGTTGGTGTTGGCCCGGATCTCCGGCGAGACCACGCCGGACGGCCGCTGGGTGGCCAGCATCAGGTGGATGCCGAGGGAGCGGCCGCGCTGGGCGATGTTGACGAGGCCGGTGACGAAGTCCGGCAGGTCGCGGACCATGGACGCGAACTCGTCGATGACGAGGAGGAGTCGGGGCAGCGGTGCCATGCCGGGGTTGCGGCGCACCAGGTCCTGGTAGTCCTCGATGTCCTTCGCCCCGACCTGGGCCAGGATGTGCTCGCGGCGGTGCAGTTCGGCGCCGAGCGACTCCAGGGCGCGCTCGACGAGGTGGGCGTCGAGGTCGGTGACCATGCCGACGGTGTGCGGCAGGTTGACGCAGTCCTTGAACGCGCTGCCGCCCTTGTAGTCGACGAGCACGAAGGTCATGTTCTCCGGCGTGTTCGCCACCGCCAGCGCGGCGACGATCGTCTGCAGCAGCTCGGACTTGCCGGAACCCGTCGTACCCGCGATGAGGCCGTGCGGCCCGTCCTTGCGGATGTCGATGCCGAACGGTCCGTCGTACGACTCACCGACCATGGCCAGCGTGGACTGCCCGCCGGTCTGCCAGCGGGCGATCACCGCGTTGGCCGTCGGCGGCTCCATCCCGATGACGTCGAGGAGCCGGCTGGAGTCCGGCAGCGCGCTGTCCGTCGCCTCGCCGCTGATGTCGCGCAGCGGGGCGAGCGCCCGGGCCACCCGGGCGCACCAGGCCGGCGAGACGAAGTCGGGCCGTACGCCGAGGATCTTGTCCGCGCCCTCCTGCTGCACGCGCAGCCGCAGCACGGAGGGGTCGATCTGCTCCGCAGTGGTCGGCATCGCGGGCATGGGGGCGCCGCTCTGGTTGTCGAGGGAGAGCATCACGGCGGCGGTGTTGGTCAGCGCCGCCGAGGCGGCCGCGGGCGACTTCTTCTTCCGCTTGCCCTTCCCCTTGCGGCGCGACCGGCCGGCCTCGGCCGCCTTCTTCTTCTGCTCGTCCTCGGCGGCCCGCCGCAGCGCTTCGAGAGCGTCGCTCGCGCCACCGCCGACCTGGCGCTCGTGCCGGGCGTGCCGGGCGTTGCGCGGCTCCGCGATCACGATGCCCTTGCACTCGCCCGGCAGGAAGCGCTCCTCGGCGTCCAGGCAGATCGCGTACATCGATACGGCCGGGCCCTCCTGGAGCAGCCGTACGACGCCGGGCATCGAGCGCAGCCGGCGCGAGCCGTCCCAGACGACGACGATGTCGGGGTCGGAGAAGCCGGCCTGACCGCGGTTCTCCTGGGCGGCCTTCTGCCGGGCTTCGAGGATCTGGGTGAGTTCGCCGATACGGGCGCCGACGGTCTCGGCGTCGTTCCCGATGAGGACGTTGGCGTCCTGCGCCGTCGGGCGGGCGTGCGGCAGCCAGCGGACCCAGTCCCAGCTCTGCTGCGCGTGCGCCTCGGTGAGTACGTAGAACTGCACGTCCAGCGGGCTGTGCAGGGTGGCCGCCTGCGCCACCGTCCACCGCGCCAGGCTGCGCGCGGTCTCGTCGGGACCCGCGATGCCGATCACGCCGAGCTGCCCCAGGTGCAGGGCGACGGGGGTGTCGGCGATCTCCCAGGTGACCTGGCGGCGGTGGTCGTCCTGCTCGGGGTCGTCGAGGACGACGGCGGAGGGCAGCCGGCCGGTGCCCACCCGCAGCAGCAGGTGGTCGGCGTCGCTGCGGCGGCGCTCCCACAGACGGGTGCGGGGGCCGGTGGCGTTGGCCCAGATGGTGCCGGGGTCCGGGTGGTCGACGCGGCGGTCACCGCGCTCCAGGACCAGCGCCTCCTGCGCGTCGCGCTCGATCCGGGCCTTGTGCTCCTCGTACTCCTCGACCTGCTTGGCGTGGGACTTGCGGCCGTGCTTCTTGTCCCAGAAGTAGTTGCCGATCATGATCAGCGGGCTGAAGACCGCCATCAGCAGGTACGTCGAACGCCCCATCACCAGCGCCATGGTGACGGCCATGACGAGCGGGGACGCCGCCATCAGCCAGGGCAGCGGCCGCGCCTCGTACTCCTTCGGGGGCGACGGCAGGCGGAACTTGGTGGTGCGCTCCGGCGGGCGCAGCCGCGGCGGGCGGTTGTAGTCGAGGCCTGAGCCGTCGTCGGACCACTTCAGGGCCGCGTCCGGGGGCATGTAACGGTCGACGTCGAGCAGGGTGTTGCCGATGGCGAGCTGGGAGCCGACCGGCAGTTGCTGCCCTTCGAGGGGCTTGCCGTCGACACGCACCTCGAACGCGGACTGCCCGCTTCGGGGCGCCGCATCCGGCCCGCCGGGCTGTCCGGTGGCCTGCTCGACGCCCTGCCCGCCGTCGTGCACGGCCAGGCGGAGGTCGTCCGCCGAGACCACGTAGAGCGTCATCGCTCGCTGCGGCAACTCGGGGTCGTTGATGAAGAGTTGGCAGTTCGGGCTGGAGCCTATGTCGTACCGGCCGATGCCGAGCCGGTACACGGCACCGGCGTCGGGCCCGCCGGCCACCCGGATCTCGATGACACCGGACTGCTCGCCGGGCAGTGTGCCGGAGGGGTCGTCCAGGCTCACCACCGCACCGTCGCGCAGCGGGGAGGTGGTGACGGTGTGGGCGGGGTCGACCTGGTAGTTGTCGACGTAGAGCACGGGACCGGGCTGTCCGGGGAACGTGCCGGGCGCGCCCGCGCCCCGCACCCGGGCTGCCAACTCCCGGGCGACGGCGTCGATTCGGGTTTCCGGGTCAGCGTCGAGGACGAGGTCTTTGCTGGCGTGCGTATAGGGGTCGACGACGGTCAGCTTCAAACGCACTTAGCTCCTCCTCGAAATGCCTCTCTACGGGGAAGAGAATATCGTCCCGGCAACTCGGCCGGGTACCTGTGGCGAGCCTCAACAATATCCGGATTTGGGGGGAGTTAATGGCCGTCACGGCTGCGCTCATATGCGCCGGTGAGAGTTACCGACTAGGGTGCCAGGCGGCGTGTGCCGAAGCGGTGCGCGCCATGCGTGTGCCGGGAGGGGGACCTCGCGGTTGTTAACGGAGGGAAGGGGAGCATCATGGCTAAAGACCTCGATGTCACATATGAGGACATGCGGGCCGCCGCGAAGAAGATGAACCGCGAGAAGGAGCGCATCGAGGAGAAGCTCCACGACCTGAAGACCTACATCGACGGCCTGCTCGAGAAGGGCTTCGTCACCCGGCAGGCGTCGAAGAAGTTCGGCCAGGACTTCGACGAGTTCAAGCAGGGCATGTCGAAGACCAACGAGGGCCTCGACGGTCTCGCCCAGTACCTGGAGAAGGCGGCGGACTCCTTCGAGAACCTCGACGCGGAGCTCGGCAAGTAAGCCGGCGACTGCCACGGTTGAAGCTGCCCGCGCGCAGCACCGGGGGTGAGGGTGGTATCGGCCTGGATAGGCCGGCACCACCCTCACCCCTTTTAGCTTTCAGCGGCACGGGGTAAGGGGTGTATTGGGTGGCCGGACCGCCGCCCCGAGAATTCACACGCCTTTTCCCTCTTTCCATGCCTCCCTTACGGCGCGGCCACAGAATATTCACAAGAGAGGCAGCCGGAGATCCGATCGCTGTCCGGATTGATGAGTTTTCGTGATTCTTGCCCTGTGGTCCCGGTCACGGCCGTGGCGAATTGCGCCGTGCGGAGAACTCGACGACTCACCGGCAACGAAGGAAACGGCGCCCGGGAGGCATGTGGAGCAGGCCGACGTGCCGCACGGCGCACGGCCGCCCGGCCGACGTGCCGGTGCAGGAAAGGGGATGGCGGCGGACGAGTCGGCCTGTACGCCGGGTTCTGTCTCCCGGGGCCCTCGCGGGCCTCGGGGAGGCGGCCATCCATCTAGGGCTGCCGTTGCCGGCAGCCTCGTGCGGTCCACCCGCGGACTCGGGCGGGCAGCCCTCGATCATCCGCGCAGGGCCGTCGTGCGACGGCCCCTCTTGACCTTGCTCCAGGTGGGGTTTACCTAGCCCTCCGAGTCACCTCGGAGGCTGGTGGTCTCTTACACCACCGTTTCACCCTTACCGGAGCCTCGCGGCCCCGGCGGTCTGCTTTCTGTGGCACTGTCCCGCGGGTCACCCCGGGTGGGCGTTACCCACCACCCTGCCCTGTGGAGCCCGGACGTTCCTCGGGGAGGTCCGAAGACCCCCACGCGACCGCCCGGCCGGCTCGTCCGCCGTGCCGACCATCGTACCCGCACGCCACGGCGGGCCGTCCCCGGCCACTGCCGCTGCCACCGCCACCGCCGCGTCCTTGACCTTGTCGCAGCGTCAACGTTTCTACTGTTCGCCATGGAGACGGAGAACTCGTACACCGGACGGCCGGCATGAGGATCGGCGAGCTGGCGGCGCTGGCCGGGGTCAGCACCCGGACCGTACGCCACTACCACCACCTGGGGCTGCTGCCCGAGCCGGAGCGCCGGGCCAACGGCTACCGGGAGTACGCGCTGCGGGACGCCGTACTGCTGACGCGGGTGCGGCGCCTCACCGAGCTGGGGCTCGGCCTGGACGAGGTGCGGGACGTACTGGCCGAGGACGCCCGACGCGACCTCCAGGAGGTACTGACCGAGCTGGACGCGGATCTGGCCCGGCAGGAGGCGGACCTCCGCGAGCGGCGGCAGCGGCTGGGCACGCTGCTGCGCCGGGCCGAGGAGCACGGCGGTCTGCCCGCCGAGGGCCCGGTGTCCGAGGAGCTGGCGGACGTCTTCAAGAAGATGGCGCACGCGTCTGCCGCGCGTCCGGGCCCGGAGCCCGCGATGGCCGCCAAAGAGCGGGAGCTGATGACGCTGTTCGAGGGGATGGGCGCGGCGACGGAGCAGGTGTCACAGCTGCTCGGCGCGGCGTTCGACGACCCCGGGGCGATGGACCGCGCGTACGAGGTGTACGCGCTGCTGGACGAACTGGCGGAGGCCGAGGTGGACGACCCGAGGGTGGCGCGGGCCGCACGACAGCTGTACGAGTGCCTGCCGGACGAGGTCAGCGCCGAGCTGGCCGCCGGCGCGCACCAGGCGCTGGCCGCGGAGGACGCCAGGCCCGGGGACCGGACGGGGGCGCGGGCCCTGCTCGACGCCTTCTACGCGTCCTTCGCACCCGCTCAGGCCGCGGCCTTCCGGCAGGCGATCCGTCTCTTCGTGGAGCGTGCGGGATGAACCGGGGGCGGGCGCTGCGTCTGCTGCTCGCGCACGAGGGGCGGTGGCTGGCCAGCCTGGGGATGTGGGTGGTGCGGCGGCAGGACGGCGCGGGCCCGGGAGCGCGCGAGGTACGTGCCTTCGGGTACGCACGGGCGCAGGCCCCGTTGGTGCTCGGCTTCGCCTTCGTGTGCCTCGTCGAGACCGTCGGCGTCTCCTTCCTGCTCGCGGACCACCCCACGCTCCACTGGATCGTGCTGGTGCTGGACGTCTACACGGTGCTGATGGCGGTCGGGATGCACACCGCCGCGGTGACCCGGCCGCATCTGCTGGGCCCCGAGGGGCTGCGCATACGGAACGGCGCCCGGCTCGACGCCACCGTCCCCGTGGAGCTGATCAGCACCGTGCGGCGCGACCTCCGCTTCCCGAAGGACAAGCCGCCCGCCGGCGTCCTGGAGGCGGCCGTCGCCGGGCAGACCTCGGTGACACTGGAGCTGTCGGCGCCGGTCACGGTCGTACGGCGGTTCCTGGGGGCGCCCGAGGAGGTGCGTACGGTCCGCTTCCACGCGGACGACTCACGGGCGGCGGTGACGGCCCTGCGGGCGGCGGCCGAGGCGGCGCGGGAGGCGGGCGCCGCCGAGCCGGAGCCGGCCGCCTCCTGACGCGCCGGGCGGTCAGGCCCGCGCTCAGGCCGGTACGAAGCGGACCGGTGCGCGGCCCGGGTCCGCGGCGGTGAGCCGGACCCGGAGGGGGTGGCCGAGGGGCAGCGGCGGGGCGTCGGGAGCGGCGTCCACGCGGCCGACGACCGCCGGGGCACAGAGGTGGACGGTGCCCTGGCGGGGCCGGTCCTCGTGGACGTCGACGACGTAGCCGTCGAAGAGCTCACCGACCCGGTCGTGCAGGACCGCCGCCTCGACCAGGTCCACGCACTCCCGCTCGACACGGTGGGCGCGCCGGCCGCCCTCCGCCATCTCCCCCGGCAGTGCGGGCAGCGCCGCCCGTACCCGGTCCGGTGCCGGCTCCCCCGCCGCCGCTGCCAGGCACAGCTCGGCGACGTACCGGTCGACGAGGCGGCGCAGCGGCGCCGTGGCGTGCGCGTACGGTGCGGCGACCGCGGAGTGCACCGCGTCGCCGGGCGCGGGCGCCGTGCCGTCGAAGACCGTGTAGTCCGCGCCGCGCAGCAGGGAGGTGCACTCCTGGAGGAACGCGGCGTGGGTGGCGCGGTCCGGGTCGAGGCCGCGGATCAGCGTCGCGTACGAGGTGTGGTGCGGCCAGTCGATGCCCAGCGCGTGGGCGGTACGGCGCAGCCGGCCGACCGCGCCGTCGGGCGCGTGGGGCAGGGTGCGCAGGATCCCGGTGCCGGATTCGAGCATGAGCCCGGCCGCGGCCATGCCGGTGAGCAGCGAGATCTGTGCGTTCCAGCCGTCGGCGGGCAACGGGGCCCGGTAGCTGAGGCGGTAACGGCCGTCGCGCCCCACGATCTCCTGCTCGGGCACGTTCAGCGAGATGCCGCCGCGGTCCCGTTCGCGCTCCTCGCGCAGCTGGCCGATGTCGCGGAGGAGGGAGAGCGGTTCCGCCGCGGTGCCGGACTCGATGGCACGCTGCACGCCCTCGTGGTCGAGCCGGGCGCGGGAACGGACGACGGCCCGCCGCACGTCCGTGGTGACGAGCGCGCCGTACTCGTCCAGGTCGAGCCGCCAGAGGACGGCGGGCCGGTCCTGGTCGGGCAGCAGGCCGGCGGCGCCCTCGCCGAGGACGGGCGGGTGCAGGGGGACCCGCCCGTCGGGGAAGTACAGGGTCTGCACGCGGCGGTGCGCCTCGGCGTCCAGCGCGCCCCCGGGGGTGACGAACGCGGCGACGTCGGCGATGGCGTAGTGCACGCGGAAGCCGCCCGGTTCCCGCCGCGCGAGGTACATCGCCTGGTCGAGGTCGGTGGCGCCGGGCGGGTCGATGGTGAACAGCGGGAGGCCGGTCGCGTCCTCGGCCGGCAGCCGTGGGGCACGCGCGGCGTCGGCCGCCTCCGCCATGGCCTCGGCCGGGAAGTCCGCCGGGATCTCCGCGCGTGCCCGCAGCTCCCGCAGCGCTCCGCACAGCGGGGCGGTGTCCTCGGGGGATTCGTCGGTCACACGCATCGGACGACGGGGCATGGCACGAGACTAGGACAAATCCCTCCTGAGGGCCGTCAAGCGGCACCTCCTGGGGCCGTCAGGCGCCCTCGCGGCGACGGCATAGGGTTCTCGGGGGCCGCCCACCCGGCGGCCCGCCCCGTGCCCGTACCGCCGTAAGGAGAACGACCGTGCTCACGCTGCTGCCGCCGTCCGAGGGCAAGGCCGACGGGCAGGACGGCGCGGCCCCGCTGGACGTGGCCGCGCTGTCGCTGCCGGGCCTCGCGCCCGCCCGTGAGGCCGTGCTGACCGAGCTGGTCGAGCTGTGTGCGGCGGACGCCGGCAAGGCGCAGGAGGTACTGGGCCTGAGCGAGGGCCTGAAGGGCGAGGTCGCGAAGAACGCCGCACTGCGCACCGCCGGCACCCGCCCGGCGGGCGAGATCTACACCGGTGTGCTGTACGACGCCCTGGGGCTGGCCACGCTGGACAAGAAGGCGCGGCAGCTGGCGGAGCGGTCGCTGCTGGTCTTCTCCGGGCTGTGGGGCGCGGTGGGCATCGCCGACCGCATCCCCTCGTACCGCTGCTCGATGGGCGTGAAGCTGCCGGGCCTGGGCGCACTGGGCGCGTACTGGCGGGGCCCGATGGCGGAGGTCATGCCTGCCGCGGCCGGGGACGAGCTGGTGCTGGACCTGCGGTCGTCGGCGTACGCGTCGGCGTGGAAGCCGAAGGGCGAGGTCGCCGAGCGGACGGCGACGGTACGGGTGCTCCAGTCGAAGATCGTGAACGGGGTCGAGAAGCGCTCCGTGGTCAGCCACTTCAACAAGGCGACCAAGGGCCGGATGGTCCGCGACCTGCTCTCCGCCGGACTCGATCCGGCAAGCCCGGCGGAGCTGGTGGAGGCGCTGCGTGGGCTGGACTACACGGTCGAGGCGCAGGCCCCGGTGAAGGCCGGCAAGCCGTGGGCGCTGGACGTGATCGTCACCGAGCTCTGACCGGAGCCCGCACGCCCGGGAGGCGTCACCGCCTCACAGCATCGCCGCATTGCAGCATGCGCAACGCCCGTTGCGAAGAATGTGCCCGGGGCGCACTATGAACCCGTGACTAGTGCTGCCTCTGCTTCCGCCTCCCCCGCTTCCGAAGGCTCCGTCCTCGGCCTGGCCCCCGTCGTCCCCGTCGTCGTCCTGGAGGACGCCGCCGACGCCGTACCGCTCGCCCGTGCGCTCGTCGCGGGCGGCCTGCCCGCGATCGAGGTGACGCTGCGCACCCCGGCGGCGCTGGACTCCATCCGGGCGATCGCGGCCGAGGTTCCGGACGCGGTGGTCGGCGCGGGCACGGTGATCACGCCCGCGCAGGTCGCGGAGACCGTCGCGGCGGGCGCCCGCTTCCTGGTGAGCCCGGGCTGGTCGCCGCGGCTGGTCGGCGCGATGAAGGACTCCGGGGTGCCGTTCCTGCCCGGCGTCTCCACCACGTCCGAGGTCGTGACGCTGCTGGAGGAGGGCGTCACGGAGATGAAGTTCTTCCCGGCGGAGGCCGCGGGCGGCACGGCGTACCTGAAGTCGCTGGCCTCGCCGCTCCCCCAGGCCCGGTTCTGCCCGACGGGCGGCATCAAGGCGGCCAACGCGCCGGAGTACCTCGCCCTGCCGAACGTCGCCTGCGTGGGCGGCACGTGGATGCTCCCGGCGGACGCGGTACGCACCAAGGACTGGGACCGGGTCGCGCGGCTGGCGGCCGAGGCGGCTGCGCTGCGCCCCTGAGGAGCGCGGCACCGCTGCGCCCTTCAGAGGCGCGGCACCGCTGCGCCCTTCAGGGGCGCGGGAAACTGCGCGACCGGTCACGACGGCGCGGCGGTCGGCAGCCGGGGCACAGCCCCGCCCCCGTAGCCGCGTCGGCCGGGCTCACCGCAGGTGAGAAGTGTCGTTCAACAGTCGCAGTGACGCGTTGCCGTCCGCGTAGTACGCGATCGCCGACAGCGACGCCGCGGAGAGTTCCATACGGAACAGCGCCTCCGGCGGGGCGCCCAGCGCCAGCCGGACCAGGGTCTTGACCGGCGTCACGTGGGTGACCAGCAGGACCGTCTTCCCGGCGTACCGGGCCCTGAGCTTGTCGCGGGTGAGCTCGACCCGGCGGGCCACGGCCGCGAACGACTCGCCGCCGCCGGTCGGTTCGGCCTTGTCGGAGGCGAGCCAGGCGTTCAGGTCGGCCGGGTGGCGCTCGCGCACCTCGGAGAAGGTCAGGCCTTCCCACGCGCCGAAATCCGTCTCGCGCAGTCCGTCCTCGACGCGCACGTCCAGGCCGAGCCGGTCGGCGATCGTCTCCGCGGTCTCCCGGCAGCGTCGCAGCGGCGAGCTGACGACCGCCTGGACCGTGCCGCGTACGGCGAGCGCGGCGGCCGCCTCGCGGGCCTGGAGGCGGCCGGCGGCGGAGAGTTCGGGGTCCGAGCCGCCGCTGCCGGAGAACCGCTTCTCCGGGGTCAGCGCGGTCTCGCCGTGCCGCAGCAGCACGAAGGTGGTCGGGGTGCCCAGGTCGGCAGGGGCGGCCCAGCCGGACGACGGGGCGGCGGTGACGGCGGCGTCCGGGCCGGCAGCCTGCGGCTCGGCCGCCGCACCCAGGGGGCCGACTGTCGCGCCCTGCGGACCGGCCGTCACGCCCTGCGGACCGGTCGTAGCGCCCTGCGGGTCGGCCGTCGCGCCCGCCGGCTCACGAGGGCCCGTGGCGAGCGCCGCCTTCGACGTGCCCGGCTCCCACTGGCGGCCTGCCGCGCCCGCGTCCATCGCTTCGTTGGCGAGCCGGTCGGCGTGCTTGTTCTGCGCGCGGGGAATCCACTCGTACGTGACCCGGTCCGGCGGGAAGACCGCCCTGGCGGCGGCCGCGAGCGGCTGCATGTCCGGGTGCTTGATCTTCCAGCGCCCGGACATCTGCTCGACGACGAGCTTGGAGTCCATCCGGACTCTGATCTCCGCCTCGGGGTCGAGGGCGTACGCGGCACGCAGCCCGGCCACCAGCCCCTTGTACTCGGCGACGTTGTTCGTGGCCGTACCGAGGTACTCGGCGGCCTCGGCCAGCGTCTCGCCGGTCCCGGGGTCGATGACGACGGCGCCGTACCCGGCGGGCCCGGGATTGCCCCGGGAACCGCCGTCCGCCTCGACGATGAACGTCCGCGGCATCGCGGCTTACAGGCCCGAGTCGGGCGTGCGGACCAGGATGCGGCTGCAGTTCTCGCAGCGCACGACCTTGTCGGCGGCGGCGGCCCGCACGTCGTTCAGTTCGGTGATGTCCAGCTCCAGGCGGCAGCCCTCGCAGCGGCGCTGGTAGAGGCGGGCAGCGCCGACGCCGCCCTGCTTCTCCCGCAGCCGGTCGTACAGCTTCAGCAGGTCGGCGGGGATGTCGGCGACGGTGAGTTCGCGCTCCTTGGTGACGGTGGCGGCCTCGTCGTCGATCTCGGCGAAGACGGCGTCCCGGCGGGCGACGGCGTCGGCGACCTTGGCCTGGATGGCCTGCACGCGCTCGGTCAGCTCGGTGACGCGCTCCTGCGCGGACTCGCGGCGTTCCATGACCTCCAGGACGACCTCTTCCAGGTCGCTCTGGCGCTTGGCGAGCGAGGCGATCTCGCGCTGGAGGTTCTCCAGGTCCTTGGGCGAGGTGATCGCGCCGGAGTCCAGGCGCTGCTGGTCGCGGGCGGCGCGCTGGCGCACCTGGTCCACGTCCTGCTCGGCCTTGGTCTGCTCGCGGGCGGTGTCGCTCTCCTCGGTCTGCGCGGCGACGAGGAGGTCGCGCTGCTGGGTGAGGTCGCCCTCCAGGGTCTGGAGCTCGGCCAGCTCGGGGAGGTTCTTGCGCTTGTGCGCGAGCTGGGTGAGGCGGAGGTCCAGGGACTGGACGTCCAGGAGGCGGATCTGGTCTGCGGGCGCGGCGTTCAGTTGGGGGCTCCTGGTGAATCGGGGGTCGGGGAGGAGGCCGCGTGGGCGGTCCAGGGGTCGGTGACCGTACGGGAGACGTGCGTGCGCAGGTCCCAGCCGTGCCGGTCGGAGATCTCGTCGAGCTGCGCTGCGGCCTGCTCGCACCACGGCCACTCGGTGGCCCAGTGCGCGGCGTCCAGCAGCCCGAGCGGGCTCTTCTGGGTGGCCTCGGAGGCCGGGTGGTGCCGCAGGTCGGCGGTGAGGAAGGCGTCCACGCCCGCCGCGCGTACGTCGTCGAAGAGGCTGTCGCCGGAGCCGCCGGAGACCGCGACCGTACGGACGGTGCGCTGCGGGTCGCCGGCGAAGCGGATGCCCTGCGCGGTGGCCGGCAGCCGCTCGGCGGCGTACCGGGCGAAGTCGGCGAGCGGCATCGGGTGGGCGAGTTCGCAGACCCGGCCGAGGCCGCGGCGGCCGGCGGGGTCGCTCGCGTCCGGTACGAGGGGGCGCAGCACGCGCAGGTCCAGGGCACCGGCGAGGGCGTCGGAGACGCCGGGGTCGGCGGTGTCGGCATTGGTGTGCGCGACGTGCAGGGCGATGTCGTTCTTGATCAGCGTGTGCACGACCTTGCCCTTGAAGGTGGACGCCGCGACCGTCGTCGTCCCCCGCAGGTACAGCGGGTGGTGGGTGACGACCAGGTCGGCGCCGAGCTGCACGGCTTCGTCGGCGATCTCCTGCACCGGATCGACGGCGAAGAGCACCCGCTGTACGGGGGCTTCGGGATCGCCGCAGACGGTACCGACGGCGTCCCACGCCTCTGCCCGCTCGGCGGGCCACAGGGCGTCGAGGGCGGAGAGGACTTCAGACAGTGCGGGCACGGGTGGAAGGTTACCTCCCACCCGTGGCCGAACGCCCAGCCGTGGTGGCCGCACGGTGCCGGATGCGCCCTGGCGGGGCGTCGCGCGGGTCCGGCAGGACCGGCCGCGCCGGCACATCCGCCGCACCACCCGCAGGCGAATCGGACAACCGCCACTCATACGCGTGAAGTGACCCATCAGCCGTTGATCGGCAGGAAGTGCGAAAACTAGCTTCGATCGTGACTGGAGGTGACCACTCAATGACAGCCTGTGCAACTGAGCGTGTCAGGACCGACGGGAACACCGAGGACGCCACGGAGCACACCCCTGCGGGTCCCCCTCGCGTCTCCGGACCGCGAGGACTCACCGGGCTGCCCCACCGCCCCGCTCCCCTGACGATCGCCGCCGACGGTTCGTACGCCGCACGGCTCGTCCCCGCGCCGGGCGGCGGCTGGTTCCCCGAGCGCTGGACGCTGGACGGCTGCGAGCCGTACGCGGTGCGGCTCCCCTGCCGCCGGCCCGAGCGGCCGGACAGCGCGCTGCTGCCGCTCGGTGACGGCCGGGTGCTGATCCTGCGCCGCGCGGAAGGGCACAGCACGGTCGGCCTCCTCTACCCCACCGGGCCGGGCACCGGCGAACTGCCACTGGGCAGCGTGGAGTCCGGGGAGCTGACGCTGCTGCCGCCCGCCCCGTGCGGCGCGCGGGCGTACGCCCTGTCCCCCGTGGGCGGTGACGGCCCGCGCCGGGCCACCGCGGTCTGGCTGCTGCACGGCGGCGACGGACCGCAGCGGGTCGCCCTGGTGCCGGGCCGCTGTACCGGCGGCGCCTGGCTGGACCGGGAGGGCCGCCTGCTGGCCCTGGACCGCGAGCTGGACGGGCCGGTCAAGACCGTCGTGATCGACCTCGGCCGGGGCGGCGAGGTCAGCCCGCTGCTGGAGATCACCGAGCGGAGCAACGACCGGCTGCTGCTGGCCGACCCCGACAGCGGGCTGGTACTGCTGCGGTCGGACGCGCCCGGATACGACCGGATGGGCTGGGGCGTACTGGGCAGCACGCTGCCGGTGCGGTTCCCCGAGGCGCTGCACGCCGCGGACGCCGCGCTCACCCCCTTCGCCGTCCAGCCGGGGCAGCTGCTCGCCCCGGAGAGCTGCGCGGTGGCGTTCCGGATGGACTCGGCGGCGGGGACCTGGCTCGCCACGTGGCGGCCCGCGGCGCGGAAGCTGCGGCAGCCGGCCGCGCCCGCGGGCTGGCTGGCCGGCACGGGCCACTGGACGCCGGACGGCGAGCTGCGCCTGCCGTACGCGACACCGGCCGCCCCGTGCGGCGTGGCACGGGTGAGCGTGTCGTGGGAGGCGGGGACCAGCTCCCCACCGCCGACGCCTGCGGTCCCTCCCGCAGCCCCGTCGTCCACGTCGTCCGCCCTCCCCGTGCCGGCCGGGGCGCGGGGGCCCGGATCGCATTCGCAACGACTGAGACGGGTCTCCTGGGACACCTCGTCCGCCGTGCCGCCTGCTTCCGGAATCCTCAGAACCACCGTCAGACATCCGGACGGCTGCACAACATCCGCACAATCGGACCCCGCGGCGGGGGAACCGTACAGGGGCCCGGAGCATCCCCAACCGTGCAGGCCAGTACCGCTGCAGCAGGCGCCGCTGGCGGCCCGGGAGGCCCGGTAGAGCGAGAAAGTACGCCCCGTTAGAATTCGGAAGGGGGCTACGCAGCCGGTTGACCCGGCCACCGACGGTGATGCCGCGGCGGTCCCGACGCGTACACCTGTAAGCGATCTGACGGAGTGACACTTTCCATGTCCGAAGCCCGAACCGACACGACCGAGGCGCGCCCGCACGAGGCCTCCGCCCAGGCCGCCACGGCCGCAGGCTCCGGCAAGCACCGCGGCCCGGCGGCGAGCGAGGACGCGGCGGCGTCCGGCGCCGGGCGGCACCGCCGGCCCACGAATTCCCGGAACGCCTGAGCGACAGCAGGCAGCACCGAGACGGCCGTGGCCGCCACGGAAGAGGTCTCCCGTGGCGGCCACGGCCGTCGTGCGTGCCGGACCGGCCGCTCAGCGTTTCTTCAGGCTCAGGACCTCCGGCGCGGCGAACGCCTCCTCCGGAGCGCGGTCCGCGAAGTACCGAAGGACGGCGACAGGGCCGCGTCCAGCTCCTCGTACGTGAAGACGTCCTTGGCGGCGTCGAACTGTGCGGCCACCTTCGGCCATTCGAGGAGCGCCGCCATACCGCCGTGCACCACGAAGACCTGCCCGTTGACGTGGCCGGCCGCGGGTCCGGCGAGATAGCCGACCAGCGGTGCGACGTGCTCGGGCGCCAGCGGGCCGAGTCCGCCCTCGCCCGGCTCCCCGGAGCCGAAGCGCAGCGCGGGTACGGACGGTACGGAAGGTGCGGTGGTGCGGGGGCTCCTGCGGCTCGTATGGCCCTTCCAGCGCTCCTGCGGCTCGTACGGCCCTCCTGCGGCTCGCCCGGGTGACTCGCCGGGGGGCGGGGCGCGGCGAGCGGGTCAGGCGTGCCCGACCGCTCAGGCCTGCTCGACCACGGTGTCGGCCAGTACCGGCGCGTCCTCCCTGTCGGGCGCGGTGACGGACACCTGGACGCTCCCGGGCCCGGGAGCGTCACGCCACATACGGATGCGCAGCGGCTCGCCGGGGTGGACCACGCCGGCGAACCGTGTGGCGTAGCTGCGGACCCGGCCGACGTCCCCGTCCAGCACGGTGTCGACCACCGCCTTCAGCGTCACGCCGTACGAGCAGAGGCCGTGCAGGATCGGCTTGTCGAAGCCTGCGAGCGCGGCGAACTCCGGGTCGGCGTGGAGCGGGTTCCAGTCACCGGAGAGCCGGTACAGCAGCGCCTGGTCGGGCCGGATCAGCCGGGTCACCGTCCGGTCCGGCGCGCGTGCGGGCAGGCCGAGGCGGTCGGAGGGGCCGCGTTCGCCGCCCCAGCCGCCCTCGCCCCGGACGAAGATCTGGGTGTCGCTGGTCCACAGCGGCCCGTCCTCGTCCGCCGTTTCCGAACGCAGCACGATGACCGCAGCCTTGCCCTTGTCGTAGACGGCGGGGACGGTCGAGGTCTGGCGGGCGGCGCCCCGGAGCGGGATCGGCCGGTGCAAGGTGATCTTCTGGGCGCCGTGCAGGACGGCCGCGAGGTCCACGTCGATGCCGGGGAACGAGAGCCCGCCGACCACGGCCATGCCGCCGCCCGCGACGGTCGCGAAGCTGGGCAGGACGTGCAGCCGGCTCTCCAGGGTGTAGCGCAGCTCGTCCGGGTCGGTGGCGGCGCCGGGCCGCTCCTCCGTGGCGGCGCCCGCGCCGACGCCGAGGTGGTAGAGCTGGACGTCCTTGTGGTCCCAGGCGATGTCGGAGGTACGCGGCTCGGCGGCAACGGCCTTGTCGGCGTCGATGGGCATGGGGCGGGGCTCCTTCACCGTGGTGCGGAGGGCGTACGGGGTGGCGTGCGGAGGGCGGGTACGGCGGGCGGTAAGACCCCGGCCGGGCGTCCGCACCGTCGGCCGGCCGGGGTCGTCAGCGGTCGGTGGCGCGCCTGGCCGGGGCGGGAGCGCGGCATCCCGCGCCGCCGCCCGGCGCACTAGAACGCGTTCTACCGATGGGCCATGTATAGCCCATCAGGGCCCAGCCCGGAACCCCCTGACAGGCCGTCAGGTACGGGACTTCGCGCCCTCGGCCGCCGCACCCGTGACATTTGTCCCGCCCGGTCGGCGACATTCTCTTCTACCGAGATCACCGCCGTTGTCCGTAGATTCATGGGCATGACGAGGGCAACGGGGAAAACGGGGACACCCGGAACAACGGGAACAACGGGAACAACGGGGAGCACGCGGGACGCCGCGGTGGTGTTCTCGGGCGTCGTGAAGACCTACGGCGAAGTGCGGGCCGTCGACGGGCTGGAGCTCACGGTCCGCCGCGGCGAGACCGTGGCGCTGCTGGGCCGCAACGGCGCCGGCAAGTCGACCACGATCAGCATGCTGCTCGGGCTGCTGCCGCCCACGTCCGGCGGGATCCGGCTGTTCGGCGGCTCGCCCGAGCGGGCGGTACGCCAGGGCCGGATCGGCGCCATGCTGCAGGACGGGCAGCCGATACCGCGGGTGACGGTGCGGGAGCTGATCGCCTTCGTGGCGGCCACCTACCCGAAGCCGATGCAGGTGTCCGAGGCGCTGGTGCTGGCCGGCCTGGAGGAGCTGGCGGGGCAGCGGGTGGACCGGCTCTCCGGGGGCCAGGCGCAGCGGGTGCGCTTCGCGGTGGCACTGGCGGGCGATCCGGACCTGGTGGTGCTGGACGAGCCGACCGCCGCGCTGGACGTCGAGGGCCGCCGGGACTTCTGGCGGGCGATGCGGGCGTACGCGCGGCGCGGCAACACCGTGGTGTTCTCCACGCATTACCTGACCGAGGCCGATGAGAACGCCGACCGGATCGTCGTGGTGGACCGCGGCCGGGTGGTGGCCGACGGCAGCGGCGAAGCGATCAAGCGCACCGTGGGCGGCGCGCTGGTCTCCTTCGACTTGGCCGGCACGCCCACCGACGGGCTGACCGAGCTGCCGGGCGTCACGTCCTTGGAGATACGGGCCGACCGGGCGCTGCTGCGGACCGGCGACTCCGACGCGACGGTGGTCGCGCTGGCCCGGCTGGGCTTGATACGGGGCCTCCAGGTGTCCCCGGCCAGCTTGGAGGACGCGTTCCTCTCCCTCACTTCATCCCGCAAGGACGCCATGGACGACGGCCCGGCGGTCAGCGGTACCGGTGCCCTGGAAGGCGCCGCGACGGTCGGCGAAGGAGCCCGGTGATGTTCGACTACATCCGTCTGGAGATCCGCAGGACGCTGCGCGACAAAGGCTTCGTGATCCTGGGCATCGGGATGCCCGTGCTGATGTACCTCCTGCTCACCAACATCGGCGGAGGATCGGGGAAGGACGCCGACGCCTGGAAGGTGACCGCCATGGTCGGCATGGCCTCGTACGGCGCGCTGGGCGCGGCCCTGGGCACCGGCAACGGCGTCGCGGAGGACAAGAAGCTCGGCTGGCTGCGGCAGTTGCGGGTCACGCCGCTGTCCCCGGCGCGGGTGGTGGTGGGCCGCGGCCTGAGCAGCTCGGTGACCGTGCTGCCGGCCATCGTCGCGGTACTGCTGCTGGGGGCGCTGGTCAACGGCGTGCGGCTGTCACCCGTGCAGTGGGCCGGGCTGGTGGTGCTGCTGTGGCTGGGCACCGCCCCGTTCACGCTGCTGGGCCTGGGCAACGGCTACCGCCTCACGACGCAGGCCGCGGGGCTGGTGAACGCCGGCTGCATGATGGTGCTGGCGATCATCGGCGGACTGTGGTTCCCGACGGGCGCGTTCCCCGGCTGGCTGGAGAAAATATCGCGCTGGACGCCGTCGAACCGCTTCGCGGAGCTCGGCTGGAGCGTCACCGCGGGGCACGGCCCGTCGGCGGGTACGGTCCTGGTGCTGGTGGCGTGGCTGGCGGTCTTCGGCGCCTACGCGGTGTACGCGTACCGGCGCGCGGCCCGGACGGTCTGAGGTGCGGCGAGGCGGGCTACGGGAAGTCAGCGCCCCGGGAGTTGAGGACGGGATGGCCAAGAAGGACTGCGGGACGCCGTTCTGGGGGACGTGGGGGCCGACGACGCCGGTCGGCTCGCCGCAGCGGAAGGGGCCGACCTCCGCCACGTTCATGCCCTGGCTGGTCATGGGCCTGGGCGCGCTGTCCAACACCCTCCACGGCCGGGCCGGCAACCCCTGGCTGGCCGGCGCGGGCCTGCTCGCCTTTAACTCGCTCTACATCGCGGTGGTGCGGGCCGCTTTCCACTCCCGCGCCCGTGCGTCCCAGGTGCCGTACTGGCTGCTGGGCGCGCTGGCGGCGGTGACGTACGCGCTCGCCATCGGCTACGGCGGGTCCTGGATGCTGTTCTTCCCGCTGATGTCGCTGGCGGGCGGGACGCTGCTGCGCGGCAGGCCGCTGTTCCTCTTCCTGTTCGTGGCCAGCGCGTCGGCGGGGGCCCTCGCCGGGCGGGGCAGCGGCGAGCCGTGGGACTCGGCCACCATCGGCTACGGCACGTTCGTCTCCGGCATGGTCACCGCGGCCATCCTCGGTCTCTTCGAGGCCAACCGCCGACTGCACGCCACGCAGGGGGAGCTGGCCCGTACCGCGGTCGAGAAGGAGCGGCTGCGCTTCTCGCGCGACCTGCACGACCTGCTGGGGCACACCCTCTCGGTGGTCGTGGTGAAGGCGGAGGCGGTGCGCCGCCTGGCCCCACGGGACGTGGAAGCGGCGCTGGCCCAGGCCGCTGACATCGAGGCGGTGGGCCGGCAGGCGCTCACCGAGATCCGCGAGGCGGTCACCGGCTACCGCCAGGGCAGCCTGGCCACCGAGCTGGACCGGGCCCGCTCGGCGCTCCAGGCGGGTGGCATCGAGCCGGTCGTGCGCCAGGCGGGTCCGCCGCTGTCGCCGCAGGCGGGCGCGTTGCTGGGCTGGGTCGTACGGGAGGGCGTGACCAACGCCGTACGGCACAGCGGCGCCTCCCGCTGCGAGATCGAGGTACGCGTCGACAGCGACCGGGCCCGGCTGACGATCACCGACGACGGCCGGGGTCCCGTAAGCTCCGAGGCGCCTGGCGAGGGCGGCGGCACGGGCCTGACCGGACTCGCCGAGCGGCTGGCGGCGGCCGGCGGCACGCTGGACGCGGGGCCCGACGGGCGGCGCGGCTTCCGGCTGGTGGCCGAGCTGCCCGACGACGCGGGCGTACTGCCGGGAGCGGAGGAGATGTCCAGGTGATCAGGGTCCTGCTGGCCGAGGACCAGGGGATGATGCGCGGCGCGCTGGCGCTGCTGCTGAATCTGGAGGCGGACATGGAGGTGGTGGCGCAGGTGGCGGCGGGCGACCGGATCGTCGGCACCGCACTGGAGACCTCCCCGGACATCGCGCTGCTGGACATCGAACTGCCCGGGCGCAGCGGCCTGGACGCGGCGGCGGACCTGCGGGAGGCGCTGCCGGACTGCAAGGTGCTGATCGTGACCACGTTCGGGCGGCCGGGGTATCTGCGCCGCGCGATGGAGGCCGGGGCCTGCGGCTTCCTCGTGAAGGACGGGCCGGTGGAGGAGCTGGCCGCGGCGATCCGGCGGGTACTGGCCGGGGAGCGGGTGATCGACCCCGGGCTGGCGGCGGCCGCGCTGAGCGCCGGGCCGAATCCGCTGACGCCGCGTGAACAGGAGGTGCTGACCGCCGCCGTGGACGGCGCGACGGTGGCCGACATCGCGGGCAGGCTGCACCTCTCGCAGGCGACCGTGCGCAACTACCTCTCGGCGGCGATCGGCAAGACGGGCACGCGCAACCGCATGGAGGCGGTACGGGCGGCGCGGCGCAACGGCTGGCTGTAGGCACACCACCGGTGGCAGGAGCCGGCCGCCCCGCCGCCGGCCGCGGCCCTGGCGGCGCACCCTGCTCCCCCGCCCTCTTCCCGCCGCTCCTCCTGCTCCCCCGCTGTGCCTGTTCCTCCCCCGCTACTCCTCCTGCTGGATGTAGTCCTCGTACCCCTCGGCGCTGAGCAGTGCGTCGGCGCTGCCGGTCACCCGGATCACCAGCAGCCAGCCGTCGCCGTAGGGGTCGTCGTTGATCAGCTCGGGGGAGTCGGCCAGCGCGGCGTTGGCCTCCAGCACCGTGCCGCCGACGGGCAGGTAGACCTCGCTGACGGCCTTGACCGACTCCACGGAGCCGAAGGGCTCACCGGCCTCGAACCGTTCGCCTTCCTTGGGCAGTTCGACGTAGACGATGTCGCCGAGCTGCCGCTGGGCGTGGTCGGTGATGCCGACCGTGGCCCGGTCGCCGTCCAGGCGGAGCCACTCGTGGTCCGTGCTGTACGACAGGTCCGTGGGGATGTTCGCCATGCCGACGACGGTGGCACCACCGCCGCCGGGCCGACAAGGCGGAAACCGGGCTGCCGTGCCCCGCCGCGCCGGGCACGGGCGCGGGCGGTCAGGTCCGCAGGTACGAAGCGCCGTTGACGTCGAGCACGGTGCCCGAGCTCCACTGCGCCTCCGGGGAGGCCAGCCAGCGGACGGCGGCGGCCACCTCGGCCGGCTCGGCCACTCTGCCGAACGGGCTCTGCGCGCGGATCGCGGCGCCCTGCTCGCCGGCCAGCCGGTCACCGACCCGTTCGGTGTCGATGAAGCCGGGCGCCACGGACGCCACCGCGATGCCGTGCGGCGCGAGCGCCACCGCGAGGGACTGGCCGAGAGCGTGCACCGCCGCCTTGGTGGCGCCGTACGCGGGGTTGTCGGGTTCGCCGCGGAAGGCGCCGCGCGAACCGACGTTGACGATCCGCCCGCCGGTGCCCTGGGCGATCATCCGCTGCGCCGCGCCGTGGCTCAGGTGCGCGGTGCCGAGCAGGTTGACCGCGACGTGGCTCTGCCAGGCGGCGGTCCAGTCGGCGTAGGAGGTGGTGGCGGGCGGGTGCGGGGTGTTGACGATCGCGGCGTTGTTCACCAGGACGTCTATGCCGCCGAGCGCGGCGTCGGCCGCGGCGACCAGTTCCGCGGCGCCTTCGGGGGCGCCGATGTCGGCCTGCAGCAGCGTGTGGCCGTCGCCGGGCAGTGCGGCGAGGGTCTCCTCGGCGTCCGCCCGGCGCGAGCCGTAGTGCACGGCGACCCGGTCGCCGTTCTCCGCGAAGGCGTGGGCGAGGGCCCGTCCCAGGCCCCGTGAGGCCCCGCTCACCAGGACGCGGCGGCCGGTGGCGGGAAACGGTACGGAAGCGGTGTCGGTATCGGTGTCAGCCATGCCCGCATCCTCTCGTGCCGCCACCCGCGGAACCGGTCCGGGCCCCTCCGACCAGGCCCGACGCCCCACGCCCGCCCGGCCGTCAGGCCTGCGCGGCGCCTCCCGCGCCGTCCTGTCCGCTGCCCTGTCCGCCGTCCTTCTCGCGGCCCTGCGGGGACTCGCGGCCCGGCAAGGAGCAGAGCATCAGCAGAACACCGGCCAGGAGCACCACGGCGGCGACGCGGAAGGCGAGCGCATACCCGTCGGCCAGGGCCACCCGGCCGCTGCCCGCGACCCCGGCCGCGACCGTCGACAGGACCGACAGGCCGAGCGCGCCGCCCATCTGCCGCGAGGTGTTGATCAGCCCGGAGACCAGTCCGGCGTCGCCGGCCGCCGCGCCCGCCGTGCAGATCGAGGCGATCGGGGTGGCCGAGAGGCCCGCGCCCAGCGACATCATGATGCCGGGGCCGAGGATCGTACCGAGGTAGGTTCCGTGCACGCCCATCGCCGACTGCCAGGCCATGCCGCCCGCGGCGAGCAGCACGCCCGCCACGGCGACGGTCTTGGCGCCGATCCGGGGCAGTGCCATCAGCCGGGGCGCGGCCTTGGAGCCGAGCACGATGGAGAAGGAGTGCGGGATGAAGGCCAGGCCCGCCTGGAGCGCGGTGTAGCCGAGGACGTTCTGCGTGTAGAGCGAGAGGAAGTACCACATGGAGAACATCCCGGCACCGACCACGATCATCGCCGAGGTCGTCGCCCACACCGACCGCGGCCGGAAGACGGTCAGCGGCATCAGCGGCGCGTCCGAGCGGGCCTCGACCGCCACGAAGACGCCGAGCACCAGGAGCCCGGCGAGCAGCGGCAGCAGCGCGCCGGCGGCCGTCCAGCCGCGTTCGCCGGTCTGCACGATGCCGTAGGCGACGAGCGCGAGGCCGCCGGTGACCAGCAGCGCGCCGGGGACGTCCAGCCGGCGGCGCCCCTCCTGCCGGCTCTCGCTCAGGCAGAACGCGGCACCGGCCAGCACCAGCGCACCGATCGGCACATTGATGAGCAGCACCCAGCGCCAGGACAGGAACTGCGTGAGCAGCCCGCCGACCAGGCCGCCCGCCGCGCCGCCGCCCGCGCCGACCGCGGTCCAGGTGGCCACGGCCCGGGTGCGGGCCGGGCCTTGCGGGAAGGAGGTGGTGAGGATGGTGAGGGTGGCCGGGGCGAGCACGGCGGCGCCGACGCCCTGGACCGTACGGGCCGCGATCAGCTGCCAGGCCTCCTGGGCGAGCCCGCCGCCCAGGCTCGCCGCGGTGAAGAGCCCGAGGCCCACGAGGAAGACCCGCTTGCGTCCGAAGAGGTCGGCGGCGCGCCCGCCGAGCATCAGGAACCCGGCGAAGGTGATCACGTACGCGTTGACCACCCACTGCAGGCCCAGTTCGCTCAGGCCGAGCGAGGACCGCATCGAGGGCATCGCGACGTTCACCACGGAGACGTCGAGCACGACGAGGAACTGCCCCGCGCAGACCGCGAGCATCACCGCCCAGGCGGGCGGGGCTTTGCGGGCGGTGGTTCCGGACGGCTGCTGGTCAGTGGTCACGAGCGGGGGCATGGTGGTCATCGTGTCATCGGACGGGTGCCTGGGGCATCGGATAATCGGCCCAGCGGTCCCGGTCCGAAGGGCCTAGGCCCCCGGGACTCACGACCGGGCCAGGGACTCAGGTTCCTCGGTCCTTCGTCTCCTGGCTCCGGTGAACCCGCTTCTCCAGTCGGTACCTGCCGGGCACCCCCCTCGCCCCGCAGCTGCCAGGTCAGCTCGGCGGCCCGGGCCAGCCCGGTGGCGCCGAGCGGGCGGCCCTTGGAGATCAGGCCGCCGGAGGGGTTCACCACCCACCGGCACCTGTTCGACCTGCTCGTAGGCGACACCGGCGTCCGCGAGCGCCGCGCCGCCCGCCTCCTCCGCTATGTCCCAGTACTGCCACTCCCGCGTCCCCGGCTTCTCGGACTTCGTCATGCCGACGCCGACGATGTACGCCTTGCCCGTCATACGTGTCCTCCGGGGGACCGGGCTCGGACGAGGGGACGCGGTTCCGGGCCCCGGGACAGCCCGAGCAGCCGCACCCGATGCCCACGCCGGGCACACTGGAACAGGTTCCAGTCAGACGGAAGACCGTGACTGACGGCCAGTCAGGTAATGGGTGGCGGCAACAGGCGACAGGCGCCGGCCACCGGCCGCCGGACACCGTACGAGCACGGTCACCCGGCGCGGGTACGGCACCCCGCGCGCAGCCCAGGAGGCCGGGTACGCGACGATGAGCTGGACGTACGCGCCGGTAACCGGTTCTCGGCGCCCGCCACCAGGAGGTAGCCCATGACCGCCGCTCCCCAGCCGGAGACGCTCGCCGCGTTCGAGGCGGCCAAGGGGTTCATGCCCGTCGACGAGGGGCTGGCGCTGTACGCCGCGGCCGCCGAGGCGGCTGCGCTCGGGCTGCCGCTGATCGAGATCGGCACGTACTGCGGCCGCTCCACGCTGCTGCTGGCCGACGCGGCGCGGGCGGCCGGGGTCACCGCGGTCACGGTGGACCACCACCGCGGCAGCGAGGAGCAGCAGCCCGGCTGGGACTACCACGACCCGGAGGTCGTCGACCCCGAGGTCGGGCGGATGGACACGCTGCCCGCCTTCCGCCGGACGCTGCACGCGGCCGGGCTGGAGGAGCACGTCCTCGCGCTCGTCGGGCGCTCCCCGCAGGCCGCGGCCCTCTGGCGGGCCCCGGCGGGCCTGGTCTTCATCGACGGCGGCCACACGGACGAGCACGCCACGGCGGACTACGAGGGCTGGGCGCCGCACGTCGCACCGGGCGGGCTGCTGGTGATCCACGACGTGTTCCCCGACCCGGTGGACGAGTGGACGGGCCAGGCCCCGTACCGCATCTACCTGCGCGCACTGGAGTCCGGCGCGTTCACGGAGGTCTCGGCGCACCGCTCGCTGCGCGTCCTGCGGCGCACGGGCGACGGGATCTGACCGGCCCTCCCGTACGCGGGAAGCCCGGTCAGGTCCGGTGCCGGACGCGCCACCGGCAGGAACGCCGTCTTCCGGCCAGCTGACGTTACGATCGCGCTGTGTCGAACGGCAGTACTCCCCCCACCTCCCGCCGCTCCCCGCGCACGTTCCTCCTCGTGCCGGCCGTGCTGGCGGCCCTCGGCTGCGCCGGCTGCGGCGCCACCGGTGGCGGCACGGCGTCCGAGGGCAGACCGGGCCCGGACCGGCCCGCCGCTGCCGGGCAGCACACTCCCACGGGGCGGCCGGACGACAGCGCCGAGGACTCCGGCAGCGGCAAGGGTGAGGGCAAGGAGCGCGGGCCGGCGGCCGGCGGCGGCCCGCTCAAGGGCAAGGTCGTGGTGATCGACCCCGGCCACAACCCCACCAACCGTGACCACACGGCGGAGATCGCGCGCCAGGTCGGCGTCGGTAACGCCCGCAAGGAGTGCGACACGACCGGCACCTCCACGAACGCCGGGTACGCGGAGGCGTCCTTCACCCTCGACGTCGCACGCCGCGCCCGCGCCCTGCTCCGGAAGGAAGGCGCGAAGGTCGTCCTCACCCAGGACGGCGACCGCCCGTACGGCCCCTGCGTGGACGAGCGCGCCGAGATCGGCAACGCGGCGCACGCGGACGCCGCCCTCTCGATCCACGCGGACGGCGCCGGGGCCGGGAACCGCGGCTTCCACGTGATCCGCCCCGGCGTGGTGCACAGCGGCGGCGCGGACACCCGCAAGATCACCGGCCCGTCGCGCGACCTCGCCGACCACATCGTGGGCCGCTTCGTCGCTGCGACCGGCAGCGCGCCGGCCAACTACATCGGGGACGGCAAGGGGTTGGACACCCGTACCGACCTGGGCGGGCTCAACCTCTCCCGGGTGCCGAAGGTGTTCCTGGAGTGCGGCAACATGCGCGACGCGCAGGACGCCGCACACCTCACCGATCCCGCCTGGCGCCAGAAGGCGGCCGTCGGCATCACCGAGGGCATCACGGGTTTCCTGCGCGACTGACGGTACAGCCGGGTTCGGAACGGTACGGGCGCCTTGCCCGCCGGCGCGGCCCGTACCCCGCAGTGCGCTCATACAGGGACGAGACGGCCCAGCGAATCGGGCGGTAGGTTCCCCCTTACGATGGGGCCACCCCCGCGCCTCGCACCGTGCGCAATCGGTGACAGCACGACCCATGACGAAAAACGGCAAAGGACTTCTTACGTGAACATCCGATCCCTCACACGAGGCGACGGCGTGGTGATCGGAGCAGCGGTGTTGCTGTTCATCGCCTCGTTCCTCGATTTCACCGGCGGCCCCGACTGCTCCGGTGAGCTCGCCAAGTACTGCCAGGACGTCGAGACTTCCAACGCCTGGGACACCCTCTCGTTCGTCATGAGCATCTACCTGGCCGGTGTGATCGGTGCGGCGCTGATCGTCGTGAGCCGCGCCCTGCCGCAGCCGCGCAAGGTCGCCGGTCTCGACCTGGGTCAGTTCGGCGTCGCGATCACCCTCTTCGCCGCCTGGACGGCGTTCTGGACGATCATCAGCGTCAGCAGCGCGGGTCCCGGCCTCATCATCGGCCTCATCGCCGCGCTGATCCTCGCCGGTGCGGCCGTCGCCTCGCCGCTCGTCCCCGCGCTGCAGGCCAAGCTCATCAGCGCCCCCGCCGCCACCGCCTCCCCGTACCACACCGGCGTCAACGCCGGGTACGGCTACCCGGGCGCGCAGCAGCAGGCGCCGGGCCAGGGCTACGGCTACCCGGGCGGCCCGCAGCAGGGCGGCCAGCCCTCGTACGGCGGTCAGCCCTCGTTCGGTGGCCAGCCGCAGCCCGCGCAGGGCGGCCAGGCCGGGCAGCCGGCCCCGGCCACGACCGACCAGCAGGCCGCTGCGCCGGCCGAAGCCTTCGCGCCGTTCTGGTTCGCGGTTCCGGTCGCCCGCCCGCTCTACGGTGAGGACGGCGCCCCGACGCCGATCGCCGAACTGGCGCCCGGCACCTGGTACCTGGCGGTCGAGCAGCGCGGCCAGGCGCTGATCGCGCAGACCCAGGACGGCCGCCGCGGCGTCCTCCAGGACACCACCGGCATCCAGCGCGGCTGAGTCCGCGCGCCGAGGCAGCGCAGCGGCCCCGTACCCACCGCTCGTGGGTGCGGGGCCGTTGCCATGTCGCACCTGCCTCGTACAGTCGCCGCACGACGTCCTGACGGCACGTCAGAAAGGGTCGGCATGCGGCTCGGCCTGACGCTCGGCTACTGGGGACGGGGCCCGGCCCCCGCCGTCTCGAGCTCGCCCGCGAGGCGGAACGGCACGGTTACGCCTCCGTCTGGACCGCGGAGTCCTGGAGCTCGGCCGCGTTCACCGCGCCGGGCCGTCGCCCGTTACCAGGACACCAGGCCGAGCCACTCGTCGAACAGGTCGCGGTCGCCCTGGACGCGGACCGTCGGGGTGTCCGCCGGCAGCCGCCGGTAGAAGACCAGCAGGACGTCGGTGAGCGGTCCGCTGACCATGACGGCGGCCTCCTCGTCGGCTTCGCCGTGCCGCCAGGTGAGCCGGTCGCCGGTCATGTCGATGATCCAGCGTGTGCCGGCCGGGCCGCCGGTGTTCGTGGCGTGGAGGCAGAGGGTGCGGCCCGGGCCCAGCAACCGCCTGAGCTCCGGCCGGAGCTCCAGGGCCTGCGGCGCGGTGCCGATCTCCAGCCACTCCTCCAGGGTGTCCACCGCGACGTCCGGCGCGAGCTGGTACGCGACGCCCGCCGCGATTGCCGCGTCCGCCCGGTGGATCGCGGTCTCGTGCACGGCGCGCCGCGCCCAGAAGCCCGCGGCCTGGTGGTCGACCCAGGTCCACACCCGGGTGTCCGGCCCGGCCTCCCGCAGCGCCGCGGCCGCCACCTCCGCACCCGCACCGAACCAGGCGTCCAGCGCCGCCGGGTCCCCGTCCCCCGGCCCCTTGAAGTCCGGTACGTCCTCGTCGGGCACCATGTCCTGTGCCCGGGTCCGCACCGTCGCCGCCATCCAGCGGAGCGCTCCGCCGAGATGCCGGGTCAGCTCTCCGAGGGTCCATTCCGGGCAGGTGGGGACCGTCGTCTTCAGGTCCGCCCCCCGCAGTGCCTCCCGGAACAGTCCGGCCTGCACCAGGATCTCTTCGCAGTACCTCTCGTGCCCAAGGCGTGTCATACCCGCACAGTAGTGCGGTTTCCGCGCCCCCGCCCCGCATATGAGGGGCGGGGGCGCGGTCGCCTCAGCTGCAGCAGTCCGGGTCCAGGCCCGTCGGGAGGCGCTCGCCGCCGAAGACGGCCGTGGTGGCCTCGTCGCCGCCGAGCGCGGCCACCGCCAGCAGCAGGGAGCCCGCCGTCCACGACGTCAGCTCGCGCGGCCAGATGGTGTCGTCGTCGAAGACGTAGCCGGTCCAGTACATGCCGCCCTCGGCCCGCAGGTGCTGGATCGAGCGGAGGATGTCCACGGCCCGGTCGGACTCGCCCATCGCCCAGAGCGTCAGGGCCAGTTCGGCGCTCTCCCCGCCGGTGACCCAGGGGTTGGGCAGGACGCAGCGGACGCCGAGGCCTGGCACGACGAAGTCGTCCCACTGCGCCTCGATGCGCTCCTTGGCCGCCTGGCCGCGCAGGGCGCCGCCGAGCACCGGGTAGTACCAGTCCATCGAGTAGCGGGACTTGTCCAGGAACCGCTCGGGGTGGTGGCGGATCGCGTGGCCGAGGCGGCCGGCCGCCAGCTCCCAGTCCGGCTGCGGTTCCCCGCGCTGGTCGGCCAGGGCCAGGGCGCAGCGCAGCGCCTGGTACACGGAGGAGGAACCGGTCAGCAGCGCGTCGTTGACGGGCGTGCCGTCGTCCTCGCGCTTCCAGCCGATCTCGCCGCCGGGCTGCTGGAGCCCGAGGACGAACTCGGTCGCCGCGTACACCGCGGGCCACATGCGGTCGAGGAAGGTGTCGTCGCCGGTGGAGAGGTAGTGGTGCCAGACGCCGACGGCGAGGTAGGCGCAGAAGTTGGTCTCGCGACCGCGGTCGGTGGGCCGGTCCGCGTCCCCGTCGGCGTAGGCGGCGTACCAGGAGCCGTCGGTGAGCTGGTGCTCGGCGAGCCACAGGTACGCCGCTTCCGCGCGCTCGTGCTCGCCGGCCGCGTCCAGCGCCATCGCGGCCTCGGTGTGGTCCCAGGGGTCGAGGTGGTGCCCCCGGAACCACGGGATGGCGCCGTCCGCGCGCTGGGTCGCGAGGATGCCGGCGACGGTGCGGGCGGCCTGCTCCGCGGTGAGCACTCCGGGCAGGACGAGTCGTTCGGTGCGCCCGGGGCTCGTCACAGGGCGGCTCGCGCGGGCTCGTCGTGCGCACCGGCGGCGGGCGCCTTCGGCTCGTGCGGCTTGGTGGCGTACGCGACGAAGCTCTTGCCGATGAGCGGGTTGAGGGCGTTCTCCGCGACCCTGGTGGCCAGCGGCTTCTTCATGATGTCCCAGACCAGGAGCTTGTGGTAGGCCTTCACCGGCAGCGCCTTGTCGTTGTCCACGCCGAACGCGCACTTGAGCCACCAGTAGGGGCTGTGCAGGGCGTGCGCGTGGTGGGTGCCGTAGGGGCGCAGGCCCGCCTCGCGCATCTTGCCGAGGAGTTCGTCGGCCTTGTAGATGCGGATGTGGCCGCCCTCGACCTCGTGGTACGCGTCGCTGAGCGCCCAGCAGACCTTCTCGGGGCCGTAGCGCGGGACGGTGACGGCGATCCGGCCGCCGGGCTTGAGGACCCGGACCATCTCGGCGAGCACGCCCTTGTCGTCGGGGATGTGCTCCATGACCTCGGAGATGATCACGACGTCGAAGGAGTCGTCGGGGAAGGGCAGCGCGAGCGCGTCGCCCTCCATGGCGGTGGCGGTGGCGCCGGCCGGGGCCTCGCCGGCCTCCTCCATCGCCGCGAACCACTTGGCGACCTCGCGGATCTCCTCGGCGTTCTGGTCGAGCGCGACGACCCGCGCGCCGCGCCGGTAGCACTCGAAGGCGTGCCGGCCCGCGCCGCACCCCAGGTCGAGCACGCGGTCGCCCGGTGCGAGCGGGAATCGGGAAAAGTCGACGGTCAGCACGGCCTCTCAGCTTTCGTCCTGGGGTGTCCCGGCCGTCGGGGGTCGGCCGGGAGCGGTGTTCGTCAGGTCAGGGTGCGGCCGACGCGGGGGGCGGCCGCCGGGGTGGGGGCCGCGGCGGGCCGGTGGGCGGCGCGGGCCGCGATGGCCTCGCGGTAGCGCTCGGCCGTGCCGATGGCCGCCTGCCGCCAGGTGAAGCGGGCGAGGACCCGCTCGCGGCCCGCGGCGCCGAGCCGGCTGCGCAGGTCCGTGTCGCCCAGCAGGCGGTTGAGGCCCGCGGCGAGGGCTTCCGCGTCGCCCGGCGGCACGGCGAGGCAGGTCTCGCCGTCGGGCCCGGCGACCTCGGGAATGGCGCCGCCGGTGGTGGCCAGCAGCGGCGTGCCGGTGGCCATGGCCTCGGCGGCCGGCAGCGAGAAGCCTTCGTAGAGGGAGGGCACACAGGCGACCTGGGCGCTGCGCACCAGGTCGACCAGCTCGGCGTCGCTGATGCCCTTGACGAACTCGACGGCGCTGCCGAGCCCGTACCGCTCGATGGCGGCGGCGACCGGCCCGTCGTCGGCGCGCTTGCCGACCACGACGAGGTGCGCCTCGGGGTTCTCGGTGCGGACCTTGGCGAGCGCCTCGACCAGGTGGATCAGGCCCTTGAGCGGTACGTCGGCGCTGGAGGTGGTGACGATGCGGCCCGGGACCTCGGGGACCGAGGGGTCGGGCGAGAAGAGGTCGGTGTCGGCACCGATGTGCACGACGTGGATGCGGTCCTGACGGACGCCCAGGTGGTCGGTGATCTCCTGGCGGGAGGAGCCGGAGACGGTGAGGACCGAGGGCAGCCGGCGGGCGACCCGCTTCTGCATACGGGTGAAGCCGTACCAGCGGCGGACCGAGGCGCGCCGCTTCCAGCCGTCGGCGGCGTCGAGGTCGAGCTGCCGGTCGACGGTGATGGGGTGGTGGATCGTGGTGACCAGCGGCGCGCCGAGGTCGCCGAGCAGACCGTAGCCGAGCGTCTGGTTGTCGTGGATCACGTCGAAGTCGCCGCGGCGAGCGGTGAGATGGCGGCGCGCCCGCAGGGAGAAGGTGAGCGGCTCGGGGAAGCCGCCGGTCCACATCGTGCCCACTTCGAGGGCGTCGATCCAGTCGCGGTACTCGTCGCGTCTCGGGGTGCGGAAGGGGTCCGGCTGCCGGTAGAGGTCGAGGCTGGGCAGCTCGGTCAGGGGCACGCCGCCGTCGAGGACGGGGTAGGGCTGGGCGCCGATGACCTCGACGGAGTGGCCGAGCCCGGCCAGTTCGCGGGAGAGGTGGCGTACGTAGACGCCCTGGCCGCCGCAGAACGGGTTCCCTTTGTACGTGAGCAGGGCGATCCGGAGCGGGCGGTCGCCGGTGGCCTCGGCGGGGCGAGCGGCGGCTGCCTGGACGGCCTCAGCGGACACTCTCGGCCCCTCTCTCACTGGACTTTCGCCGGAGCGTAACCGCTGGCGCTAATCTAGAACAAGTTACAGAACCGATCGGTTACCGACGAGTTCACCAGGCTCGAATCTACCGGCCGGAGACTCGGCGAAAAGAGCCGCACCAGGTGATTCGCGCCACGACCCACCCCCTGCCATGCTGAGCCGATCAGCAGCTCGACAAGACCCCGCAGCACGGACGGACCGCCACGGAATGGGACACATGACTTCCGAACACCGGCCGGCGCTTCCTGCCAGTCCCGCGCTGACCGAGCGCCAGGAGGCGCGCCGACGCCGGATCCTGCACGCCAGCGCGCAGCTGGCCGGCCGCGGCGGCTTCGACGCCGTGCAGATGCGCGAGGTCGCGGAGCTGTCGAACGTCGCCCTGGGGACGCTGTACCGCTACTTCCCTTCCAAGGTCCATCTGCTGGTGGCGACCATGCAGGACCAGTTGCAGCACATGCACGCGACGTTGCGCAAACGGCCGCCGACGGAGAGTGATCCCGGGGCGCGGGTGGCCCAGACGCTGATGCGGGCCTTCCGCGCGATGCAGCGCGAACCGCACCTCGCGGACGCGATGGTGCGCGCGCTCACCTTCGCCGACCGGTCGGTGAGTCCCGAGGTGGACACCGTCTCCCGGCTGACGACGGCGATCATCCTGGACGCGATGGAGCTGGATTCCGCCGCCACTCCCGAGCAGCTCTCGGCCGTGCGGGTCATCGAGCACACCTGGCACTCCGCGCTCATCACCTGGCTGTCCGGGCGGGCTTCGATTGCGCAAGTGAAGATCGACATCGAGACGGTGTGCCGGCTTGTCGAGCTGACCTCGCCCCAGCGCCCGGAATAGCCCGCTTCCTCCCGGCACGTCTGCTTCCGCGCCTCACGGTTCGCCCCGTCACGGAGTGCATACATGCATCTTGCCGTGCACCCGTGCGCCCCCTTGCCCCCTCTTGGCCTGATCTGCGGCCCCACGGCGCGGCCATTACAGGTATGAATTCGGGGTGGCTGACAAATATGCCGGTACACGGGGGTCTGGAGGGGGACTGAAGTGATCCGGGTACTGCTGGTGCACGACGTCTGTCTGTTCCGATGGGCGCTGGCCGAAGTGCTCAGCAGGGAAAACGACATAGAGGTGGCGGTGTCCACGCCGGACGGCGCGGCGAGCCGGGTGCGCGCGTTGCAGCCGGACGTCTGTGTGGTCGATGTGGACTCCGCCGTGCCGATCGGACTGAATGCGTTGCGAAAGCTATCGGACAGCGGGGTGGCGCCTGCGGCACATGCCGAAGGTACTTCTCCGAGAGAGGACCCCGGCTGGGGTGACGGTGCGTATCGGAATCACGACACGTACCGGAGCGCCCGAGGGGCGAGAACGGCGGCCGGGACACACGGCGCCGCGGTGAACGGCAGAGGGGGGAACGGCAGGACGCCCCCGGCGGGCGGCACGCAGACCGTGACGGACACGCACGGGACCCACGCCGCCCCGGCACGCGCCGCGGGCCGCATCGCGCACATCCCGCAGCAGACCACCAGATGCCGGGAGCACCCGGCGCACGGCGGGGCGGAGACCGCGCCGTGCGGGGCGGAGTGCACGCCCGGTGGCGGCCGGGAGGGCGCGGCCGCGCCGCGCCGGGGCCCCGCGCTGCTGGTACTGGGCTCGGCCGGCCGGCCGGGGCCGCTGCGCCGGGCCTTCGAGGCCGACGCGCTCGGCTTCGTCGACAAGGAGGGCTCGCCCCGGCAGCTGGCCGCCGGCATCCGGCAGGTCGCGGCGGGCAAGCGCTTCATCGACGGCTCGCTCGGCTTCGGCTTCCTCCAGGCCGCCGAAATGCCGCTGACGCAGCGGGAGCTGAGCGTGCTCTCGCTCGCCGCCGAGGGCGCCTCGGTCGCCGAGATCGCCGGCATGCTGCACCTGTCCAACGGGACGGTGCGCAACTACATGTCGGCGATCACCCGCAAGACCGGCGCCCGCAACAGGGTCGACGCCATCCGCATCTCCCAGGGGGAAGGCTGGCTGTGACCCGTACTCCCGTGGACGGGCCGGGCCGCACCCCGCTCAGGGGGCGGCCCGGCCCCGGCCCGGTCAGCGGGTGAGCGCCGGGGACGCCGGTTCCGTCCACTCCCCCACCAGGTCGCGGTAGAGCGCGGAGCGCCGCAGCAGATCGCGGTGGCGCCCGCACAGCGCGTACGTACCGTCCATCACCAGGACGCGGTCGGCGCGGAGCGCCGAACTGATGCGGTGCGCGACGACGATCAGCGAGCCGCCGGACCGGGCCGCGAAGGCCCGCTCGGCGCGGGCTTCCGCCGCGGCGTCCAGGTGGCAGCCGGCCTCGTCGAGGATGGCGAGCGGCGCCGGCGCGAGATGCGCGCGGGCCAGGGCGATCAGCTGGCGCTCGCCGGCCGAGAGCGTGCCGGGCGTGACCCGCGCGCCGAACCCGCCCAGCCGCTGCACCAGTCCGGCGGCGCCCACGGCCACGGCCGAGGCCCGCAGGGCGGCGTCCGGCACCGCCTCGGGGCGCGGGCAGAGGTACAGCATGTTCTCGCGGAGCGTCCCGGAGAACACATAGGCCTGCTGCGGTACGAGCACGCGCCTGGACCCCGCGCCGTTCGCGCCCAGCCGGATCTCTCCCCGGTCGGGGACGAGCACCCCCGCGAGCAGCGCCGCGAGGGTCGACTTGCCGATGCCGCTCGGCCCGACGACGGCCAGGTGTCCGCCGACCGGCAGGGTCAGCTCCAGCCCCTGCACCACGGGCGTCGCGTGCTCGCCGTACGCGAAGGACACCCCCCGCGCCTCCAGGGCCAGGCCGCTGCCGGCCGGCGGCGTCGCCCAGGCGGGCAGCGGCTCGGGCGCGCCGTCGGCACCGTCCCCGGAGTACCCGGCCGCCGCCTGCGCGGGCCGTCCGTCCTGCGCACGGGCCAGCACCGGAAGCCCGCCGGAGAGCGTCAGCCGCTTGGGCGGCAGCGCGTGCCGCGGGCGCTTGGCGTGCCGCCCGCCGCCGGCCCGGCCGCCGGGGGGAACGGGAACGAGAGCAGGCCGGGGCCGGTCGGCCGGCGGGGCCGGGACGCCCGGTGCCGGGGGCAGCGCGGGCAGGGCGGGCACGGGCGGCAGCGCGAGCCTGTCCGGAGCGCCGGCACGGGCGGGGAGCGCGGGGCCCGCGCTGACGGGGAGGCCGGGTCCCGCCGGGCCGGGCGGGCGCGGGGCCGGCACCGCACCGGCCGCTTCCACCGCCTCGGTGACCTCCGAGGGGCCCGCCGGAGCGGCGCGGCCGGTGCCCGGCGCGTACCGCCCGGTCCCGGTCAGCCGGCGCAGGACGACGGCCAGCCGGGTGCCGGACGTGCCCAGCCCGTGCAGCAGGGCGTGCAGCGCGGGCAGCAGCGCCTGCGTGAGGTAGGCCAGCGCGCCGACCAGTGCGCCCGGCGTCACCCCCTGGTCCAGCAGCCAGGGCACGGAGACCAGCAGCAGGACCACCGGCAGCCGCCCGCCCACGCCGAGCGCCAGGTTCCGGCAGACGCCCCAGCGGGCGAGGGTGCGGGACGCGCGCCACTCGGCGTCGAAGCGCTCCCCCAGCTCGCGCACCACGCGTTCCTCCGCGCCGCCCGCCGTCACGTCGCGCAGGCCGCCGACCGCCACGCCCACCCCTCGGGCGATGGCCTCGTCGGCCACCAGGTACGTCTCCTGGCCGCGCGCCGTCGGACGCAGCGTCACGGCGAGGAGCACCAGGCCGAGCACGAGCGGCGGCAGGACGACGAGCAGCAGCACCGGGGCGAGCGTCGCGAGGCCGATCAGGGCGCCGGCGGCGGTGAAGACGAAGCCCCGGGACACCATCACCAGCGCGCCGAAGGTGTCGCGCGCGATCTCCACCTGGTGCGCGGCGCGGGAGACCGCACCGTGGTCGGCCTGCCGCAGCGCGCGGGTGACGACCCGTCGGAGCAGCTCGTCGCGGAGCGGTTCGACCAGGTCGGCGACGGAACGGTAGACCCGGCCCGTACCGTACGAGCCGACCGCGACGGCCAGCGCGGCGGCGGCCAGCCAGCCCAGGCCGACGGTGAGCCGGCCGGCGAGGAAGCCGTCGTCGATCGCCCGGGCCGGCGCGAAGCCGATCAGGAACGTCTGGGCGGCCTCGGCGACGGACCACGCGGCCAGCCGCGCCACGACGGCCCGCCGCCGCCCCAGGAACTGCCGGGCCCCGTCCCGCAGCCGTATCCCGCCGTCCGTTCTTGCTCCGCTGCCGTGCACGCCGCTCCCGCTTCCGTTCCCGTCGGCCACCGTCGTCCGTTCCCCTCCCGCTGCGGGCCGCTCCCCCTGAACGGCCCGCGTGCCGTCCGGCCTCACCGGTCACCCCGCCGGTCCGCCGGGCGCCGGTCACCGAGGGCCACGACGCGCGCCGCGGTCACCTCCGGGCGCGGGGCCTGCGGCGCCGCGGCCTCCGTGCCGGACCGGGCCTGCGGTGCCGCGGCCTCCTCCGTCCCGGGCCTGGCCTCCGGTGCCCGGCCGGGCACCGCCCCGGGGGCCGGCGGCTCGCCCTGTGCGAGCAGGTCCGCCAGCGCCTGGCGGCGGCGCTGCGTGACGGGCATCCCTTCCGGCACCGGTATCCCCTCCGGTACCGGTCCCGCACCCGCCAGCGGCCTGCGCCGGGGGGCCGGCGCGCTCCCGCCCGCGGCCTGCCGGCCGTGGGCCCAGCTCGGGACGCTCGTGCCGCCGGGCGCCGACTGCGGCCACTGCGCCTCCACAGGCGTCAGCCCCTCCAGCCGCGCGCCGCCGAGCCGCGGTTCGGGTGCCTCCGCCGCGCCGCGGGCGCCACGGCCGGGGGCCCCGGCGCCCGGACGGCCGCCGCCGGGGAGGCCACCGTCCGGGGCCCCGCTGCCCGAGGTGCCCGGGGCAGCGGCGCCCGCCCCCTCCCCCGCCGGCCGGCGGCAGCGCCCCCCGTGGCCGATCGCCCGCCGGGGCCGCGGGCCGCCCGCGCCGGCCGCCGACTTCCCCGCCGTCGGCCCGCTCGCGCCCGGTTGCCTCGGCTGCCGCTTCCGCACCGGCAGCCTGGCCGTCGTCCGGTCCTCCTCGGCCGACACCGGCACCGTCCAGCTCTCCTGCCGGGCCTCCCCCGCGGGCGGCGCGGTCTCCTCCGGTCCGAACAGGGCCCGGTAGCCCGGGTCCGCCCAGAGCGTGGCGTGCGGCGCCAGGGCCCGGATGCAGCCCGCGTCGAGCCAGGCGACCAGGTCGGCGCGGGCCGCGGTGGCGGCACGGTGCGCGATGATCAGGCGCGTCCCGGCACGTACGTCACGCAGCAGCGCGCGGCCGACCCGGAGTTCGGTGACCGTGTCGAGGCTGGACGTCGCGTCGTCGAGGATCAGCAGCCGCTCGGCGTGCGCGAACGCGCGGGCCAGCCCCAGCCGCTGGATCTCCCCGCCGGACAGCGGCACGTCGGCGCAGGGCGTGGCGTACCCCTCGGGCAGCCGCCGGATGAAGGAGGCGGCACCCGCCGCGTGGGCCGCCGCCTCCACGTCGCCGGGGCCCGGCTCGTACACGCCGTACGCCACGGTGTCGTGGACCGTGTCGCCCAGCAGCGCGGGCCGTGCGAAGGCGTAGCCGACGGAGCGCCGCAGCGCGTAGTGGCTGAGGTGGCGCAACGGCTCGCCGTCCAGCAGGACTTCACCGGCGTCCGGTTCGGCGAGCCGTCCGGCGACGGCGGCGAGCAGGGACTTGCCGGTGCCGGAGCGGCCGACGACGGCCATCGTGCAGCCGCCGGGCACGCGCAGGTTGAGGCCGTCCAGGACGGTGTGGCCGGCCTTCCGTACGGTGATGTCGCGCAGTTCGAGCGCCCCCGTGCACGCCCCGGCACCCGCTTCCGCGCCCGCGGCCGTGCCCGCCTCCGCCGGCGGGTGCGTCCCCGCGGCCTCCTGGTCGCCGTACTCGATGGCGGGCAGGTCCTGGAGTTCGGTGAGTCTGCGGGCCGCGGCGCGGCTGTGCACCAGGCCGTTGAGGTGGCCGACGACCGTGCCGACGCCCGCCGCGAGCACGGCGTACCGGGCGGCGGCGAGCAGGTCGCCGATGCTGAGCGCGCCGTTCAGCAGCCGCAGTCCGCCGACGGCGAGCACGGCGATCTGCACCAGCGGGATCAGCGCGGCGGCCTGGGCGGTGGTCCGGCCCTGCACCCGCCACATGCGGTGGCCCTGGCGGGAGAGGGCCGGCAGGGGCTTGAGGATGCGCGCGGCCTCGCGTTCGTGGCTGCCGGCGGCGGCGATGGTGCGGGCGCCGCCGACCGCTTCCAGCAGCCGTGCCGCGATGTCGCCCTGGATCCGCTGGTACTGCGCCACGCAGTCCCCCGTCTCGCGGACGAAGGCGCGCATCAGCAGCGCCAGCAGGGGCAGTCCGACGACGAAGGCGGCCGCGGTCCACGGGTCGAGCAGGGCCAGCGCCACCAGCGCGCCGACGGGGGTGAGGGCCGTGGCGGCGGTGGCGGCGAGCGCGGTGGGCGCGGTGCCGGCCGTGGCGGCGTTGCCCACGATGCGCGACACCAGGTCGCCGGTCTCGTGGCGGTCGGTGGCGGTGGGCCCGGCGGCCAGCACGCCGCGCAGCGCCCGGCGGCGCAGCCAGACGGTGGCGCGGGCGTCCGTGGTGCCGGTGAGCAGCCCGTCGAGCGTGCCGAGGAGGACGAGCAGTGCGGTGAGTCCGGCGCAGGCGAACAGCCAGGGCTGGGCGGGGCGGCCGTCGAGCAGCAGGTCGAGGGTGTGGCCGAGGACGGCCGGGAGGGCGAGACCGACCGCGGCGCCGCCGGTGGTGAGCAGCAGGACTGCCGAGGCCCGGGGGGCGCTGTGGCGCAGCGCGCCGAGCAGCAGCCGGTCGGCGGGTTTGGCGGTCACGGTTCTTCCTCCCGGACGAGCGGTTGAGCTGAGCTGAGCTGATGAGCTGTACCTGACAGGGCGGTACGCAGGCGTAGGGGTGGAGCGGGGAAATGGTGTGCGTGCGGCTCCTGGGAGCCGCACGCACACCGGTCCGTACCGGATCGGCCTCGCCGGAGCAGACCGGGCGACAGGGGCGGTGGCCGCGCCGTACCGGACCGGACCTCACGGTCCGGTGCGGGAACGACCGCCTCCCCTGCCGTCGCCGGCCTGTTATCACCTCACGGTCCCTGGCCGACAGGTTCCGGGACGAACCCGTTCAGGGGCGGTGCGCCGGTCAGAGGCGCAACGCGTTCGGTTCGGGCAGCGGCGGGAGGAAGGGCAGCTGTACGGGCTCCTCGTGCAGCGCCGAACCCAGGGCGAGGAGACAGCCGGCCGTCCCGGTGGACAGGTCCATCGAGAGCCGCATCAACTGGTCCCCGGGGAAAGCCAGTTCTCCTCGGTACGGCATGGTGTACCAGCTCAGGTCGGCGATCTGCGCGGCGAGCGCGGCCTCGACCTCGGGGTCGGGCGTCGTGGTACGGGCCAGGTGCAGCACCATGCCGGCGCGGCCCCTGAAGAGGCCCGGCTGCGCGTAGAAGCGGGCCTGCGCGGCCGGCAGCATCGCCATGCGCGCCTCCTCGAACTCCGCGTCGGCGCGGTGCGTGAGGTAGTCGTCCAGGACCATCGCGATGCCCACCGAACCGGCACCGAGGTACGGCATCGTGCGCCAGCCCTCGTCGACCAGCAGCGTGCCGCGTTCGTTGCGGACGCACCGGGCGAGGTCGCTGCGCAGTGCCTGCGCGGCGAGGTCCAGCAGCCCGGGGTCCCCGGTGCCTTCGTACAGCCGCAGGAAGAGCAGCGCGGGGCCGCTCGCGCCGCGCAGCAGCCCGGCCCGGTTCGCGCAGCTCTCCAGCCGGTCGGCGGCGTGTCCGGCCGCCTCCAGCGCACGGTCGCGCAGTTCGCGTGCGCCGCGTTCGCGCGCCAGGTGGTCCAGGGTGAGACCGATGCCGGCCAGCCCGCCGTACAGGTCGGGCGCGAGCCGGTACCACTTCTCGGCGAGCACCCGCTCGATCAGCTCGTCGGCCCGTTCGCGGTGGCCGAGCCGGTCCAGGACGTAGGCGACGCCGGCGAGTCCGTCGTAGCACCCGAGGGGGGTGCCGAGGGGAGGCGGAGCGGTCTGCCGCAATAACCACTCCTCACCCTCCTCGAACCCCTCGGCACCCGTCTCGGAGAGCGCGTACAGGACACCGGCCGCCCCGTGGGCGATGCCGAGTCCGCCGCCGTCGGCGAACTGGGCGACGTCGCCGGGGAACAGGCGGTCCGTGCGCTCGGGTGTGGCCGAGGCGAGGATGCCCCGGACCATGGACTCGCGGCTGCGCGGCCAGTCGGCCGGATCGCAGACGTACGGTTCGCGGGTGTCGACCGCGACGAGATGGCGGGCCTGCGCGGGGCGCCGGATCCGGGCCTTGACGGGCTGGGGCGCGCAGATCGTCCGCACGGCTTCCTCCAGGAACCCGGGCGGTACGCCGGGGAACTCGCGGGCGATGGTCTCGGCCAGGTCCGTGGCCTTGTCGCGCTCGATCGCCAGCAGCGTCGTCATCGGCAGGAACAGCGCGAGGCGCAGGCAGGCCAGCGCGTACCGGTCGATGTCGTAGCCGGTGCGGTCGCGCGGGGCGACGAAGCAGGGGTGGGCGAGGGACTGCCGGGGCCGGTCGGCGGCGTCCGTGGCGGCCTCGAAGTCCAGCAGGGTGACGCTCTGTTCGTCGGGCGCGACCATGACGTTGAACATGTGCAGGTCGTTGAGGACCAGGCCACGGCGGTGCACCGCGGTGACGGCCTGCTCGACGGCCGCGTGCATGCCCACCGCCCACTCGGTGTAGGAGGTCAGCTCCTCCGGGTCGGGGTCGGCGGTCAGCAGCGGGTGGCGCTCGGCCATGCAAGCGTTCAGCGGCTTGCCCGGGATGTTGTCCACGACCAGGAAGCGGTGCTCGCCGACGGTGAACCAGTCGCGCACCTCCGGGGCCACGTCGAGGCCCGACAGCCGCTGCAGCGCCGCGCGTTCGCGCTCCAGCCGGGTGACCGCGTCGGCGCCGTCGGCGGCAAGCCCGGCGTGCGGCCTGGCCTCCTTCAGGACCACCCGCTCCCCGGTCGTCCGGTCCCGGCCGACGTAGACGCCGCCCCCGTTGGAGAAGTGCAGCGCCGATTCGACGGCGTACGGCAGGTCGGCGACGGTGGTAGCGTTGCGCGCCTCCAGGTGCGGGGCCAGGAAGTCCGGCAGCCGCACCCACTCGGGCGGCCGGAAGGCGGGCTCGTGGCGGTCGGGGACCAGCCGGCCCTCGGCGTTCTCGATGGCGGGCACCAGCGCCCCGGTGCCGTCGACGCAGTACCGCCGCGCGAACCCGCCGTACCGCACGTACAGCGGGCCGTCGTGCCACCGCAGGTCGCTGAGGATGGAGGGGCCCGGCTCGCCGTCCAGCAATGAGCCCAGCTCCTCCAGAATGCGATGGCATTCCGCCTCGTCCAGCGGGTAAATGGTGGCAAATTTGCCGCTCGACGCCCGGTCCGCGTATTTGGAATTCCGCAGCCGCAGCGGTCGCGGACCCGGCACGAATTTGAACGGTACGGCCCGGGAGACGCAGTAGTCCCACACCTTGGAGGCAATCTTCTCCGCATTGTCCGGGCAGGCCGACACATGTACCTTCCACCCCTGGGCCGGCCTGCCCGGACGCGGGTTCCCCTCGCTGTCCACGGGATTCACGTGGAGCCAGTCCCCGGAGAGGAAACAACGCCACCCTTCGGGGACCGCGCGCTGCGCCGCTTCGTACACCGCACTGTCGTCAGCTGCGGCACCTTCCCCGACGGACAAACGGTCCGGGGTTTCATAGAAATACCTGTCAGCCAGGCAGTACACCTCGTACCGCTTGTCCATCGTCTCCCCCCTCGGCGGCGTGGAGAAGAGATTTCCACGTGCAAGGGGGAGTGGACAGTCACAGACGTCATGAGGTCACCGTGAGGAACGCATGAGTAACTCTAAGTACGAACCAGCTGGTCGCACGCACGTTCGCCTGGCGTTACTCCTCCGGCGGGAAGAGTGCTTCCCCGGAGACGGCCTCCGTAATCAGGATCGCCTCGACCGGACAGCTTTCGGCCGCCACCAGCACCGCCTCCCCGGCGTCCACCTCGCCCTTCACCGGGTGGGACTGCCACGCGGAATCCAGCCGGAACCCCTCCGGCGCCGTGCTCGCGCACAACCCCCGCCGGGAGGTGGATCATCTTGTGGTCCAGGTACGCGCCGTACCCTTCGGGGCCGGGCTCCCGCCCGATGCCACTGTTCTTGCAGCCGCCGAACGGCCCGAGCGTGTCCAGGCCGAAGGTGTTCACGGAGTACGTGCCGGTCCGCACCCGGCGCGCCACCTCGATGCCGCGCTCGACGTCCGCCGTCCACACCGGCCCCGACAGCCCGTGGTCGGAGTCGTCGGCGATCCGTACCGCCTCCGCCTCGTCCTCGTACGGCAGCAGACAGATCACCGGCCCGAAGATCTCCTCGCGGGCGGCCCCTACGGCTCGCGCACCATCGCCCTCTCCGAGGCCGAGACCCATCTGCGGCGGCTGGTGAAGCGGGGGCCGGCCGAGCCGGTGCCGGGCACGGACCCGGTGGCGTACCGGGCGGTGTGAGGCGGACGCCGTCCGAGCCGTGTGGAGCGGGCTCCTTCCGGACGCCTGGCGTACGGGCCGCCGTACCCGTCCCGTACGTGCCGCGGACCGGCCGCTACCCGCCGGTTAAAGTGTTGCGACAAGTTCATTCGTGCCCGACCGGGGGAAGCCGGTGGAAAACCGGCGCTGACCCGCAGCCGTGAGCCCTGGCGCGCAGCAGCGCGCCGGAGTGAGCCGGAACACCCGGCGGGGCACACCCAAGGCTCCCGCGTACCGTACGGCCGCCCTCCCTCGGCCACCCGGCGCGCGGCACCGTCGAGGTATACGGAGCTGAGCCCGGTGCCACCGCGCCCGCGCACGCCGCGGACGTGGTGCGGCGGAGCGCGGCTGCGTGACCTCCCACCTCGCGCACCCCGCGAACCGACCGAGAGGCACCGACCCCATGGCCATCACGGCCCGCTCCCTCGCCGCCCCGGCGCGCCGCTGCGCCGCGGCCCTGGCCGCCGCCGTGCTGTGCGCGGCCGCTGCCCCCGCCGCGTTCGCCGACACCCCGGCGCCCAGCGCTTCCCCGAAGCTCCCGAAGGGCCTGTACGGCAGCACGGACCCGAAGTACGACGGCGTCTGGCGCCAGTCGCTGGCGCTGCTGGCCCAGGACACCGCGGGCGTGCGCCCGGCGGACCGGGCCGTGGACTGGCTCGCGGGGCAGCAGTGCGCCGACGGCGCGTTCACCGCGTACCGCGCCGACGAGAAGCAGGACTGCGACGCGAAGACGATGCGGGACACCAACCAGACGGCCGCCGCCGTCCAGGCGCTGGCCGCGGTCGGCGGGCACGCCGACACGGTACGCAAGGGCGTCTCCTGGCTGAAGTCCGCGCAGAACGACGACGGCGGCTGGGGCTCGGCGGCCGGCGCCCCGAGCGACGCCAACTCCACCTCGATCGTGATCGGCGCGCTGACCGCCACCGGCACGAAGGCCTCGGCGCTGCCCGAGAAGGACGGCACGTCGCCGTACGACGCGCTGCTCACCTTCCGGCTCGGCTGCGACGTGAAGGAGGCGGACCGCGGCGCGTTCGCGTTCCAGCCCAAGGACGGGAAGCTCACCGCCAACGCGGACGCGACGGCGGCCGCGGTGACCGGGGCCGTGGGGAAGGGCTTCGTCGTCGAGCCGGGCGGGCACGCCGCGAAGAAGACCTCCTGCGAGGAGGCGGCCGAGGACGCCCAGGGCGCCGCGAACTCAGGCGCCGACCACCTCGTCTCCGTCATGGACGCGCACGGCCACCACCTGATGTCCGCCATGCCCGGCGCCGAGGACCAGCCGGACGTCGGCACCACCGCCGACGCCGTGGTCGCACTGGCGGCCGCCGGCCGGCCGGACGACGCGAAGCAGCCGCTGGAGTGGCTCCGCGGGCACTCCGCCGCCTGGGCGAAGCAGAGCGGCCCCGCCGCGTACGCGCAGCTGATCCTCGCCGCGCACGCCACCGGCGCCGACCCGCGCGACTTCGGCGGCACGGACCTCGTGGCCAAGCTGAACGCGACCGGACCGAAGCCCGCCTCCGACGGGTCCGCTTCGCAGGCGGACGAGAAGGACGCCGAGCAGGACGGCGGCGGCATCTCGGTGTGGTGGGTCGTGCTCGTCGGCCTGGCGGCGGGCGCGGGCATCGGCTTCCTGCTGAGCGGCCGCAGGAAGCAGAACCAGCTGTGAGGAACGCCGTACGGTTCGCGCGCGGCGCCGGCGCCCTGGTCCTGGCCGGTACGGCCACGGGCCTGGCCGCCGCGCCCGCGCACGCCGAGGAGTACCGCTACTGGTCCTTCTGGACGGCGGACGCCACGGCACACGGGAAGAGCGGCTGGTCGTACGCCACCGAAGGGCCCTCCACAGCGCGCCCCGAGGACGGCTCCACGGCCGGCTTCCGCTTCACGGTCAGCGCCGATTCCGCGCGCGCCGCGGCCCCGCGTCCGGCGGTCGACTTCGACGCGGTCTGCGGCGGGACGAAGGCCGCCGAGGGCCGCAAGCGGGTCGCGGTCGTCGTCGACTTCGGGACGAAGGCGGACGCCCCGAAGGGCGGGACGCCGCCCGCGGCCCGGACGGAGTGCGCGCGGGTGCCCGAGGACGCCAGCGCCGGAGAGGCCCTCGCCGCGGTCGCCGCACCGCTGCGGTACGACTCCGGTGCGCTGCTGTGCGCGATCGCCGGCTACCCGGAGAAGGGCTGCGCCGAGCAGGCCGGCGGGCCGGCGGAGGAGTCCGCCGACGCGGCCTCGCCCGGCGACGGCGCGACCGGCGACGGCGCGACCGACGGGGACACCGGTGCCGGCGGGCCGTCCACCGGCCTGATCGGCGGCATCGCCGCGGTCGCCGCCCTCGGCGCCGCCGCGGTGTGGCAGGCCCGGCGCCGGCGCCGATGACCGCCCCCGACCGGCTGCGTGCACCCCTCGCCGCCCGGGGGCGCGCGCTGCACGCCGGGGCGTGGTGGCTGTGGGCGCTGGGCCTGGCGACGGCCGCGTCCCGCACCACCAACCCGCTCCTCCTCGGGCTGCTCATCGGCGTCGCCGGGTACGTCGTCGCGGCCCGCCGCACCGACGCGCCCTGGGCCCGTTCCTACGGCGCCTTCGTCAAGCTCGGCCTGGTCGTGCTCGCCATCCGGCTGGCCTTCGCCTTCGTGCTCGGCTCGCCCGTGCCCGGTACGCACGTCCTGGTCACGCTCCCCGAACTGCCGCTGCCCGACTGGGCCCGGGGCGTCCGGATCGGCGGCCGGGTCACCGCCGAAGGCATGGTCTTCGCGCTGTACGACGGGCTGAAGCTGGCCACGCTGCTGATCTACGTGGGCGCCGCCAACGCGCTCGCCAACCCGGCCCGGCTGCTCAAGTCCCTGCCCGGCGCGCTCTACGAAGCGGGCGTCGCCGTCGTCGTCGCGATGACCTTCGCCCCGAACCTGGTCGCCGACGTCCAGCGGCTGCGCGCCGCACGCCGGCTGCGCGGCCGCCCCGACCGCGGCCTCAAGGCACTGCTCCAGGTCGGACTGCCGGTACTGGAAGGCGCACTGGAGCGCTCGGTGGCGCTCGCGGCGGCCATGGACGCCCGCGGATACGGCCGTACCGCACAGGTGCCGCGCGCCGTCCGGCACACCACCACCGCACTCACCCTCGGCGGCCTCCTCGGCATCTGCGCCGGTACGTACGGGCTGCTCGCGGCCCAGGGCGCCGGTTACGGACTGCCGGTGCTGGCCGCCGGGCTCGCCGCCGCGCTCGCCGGGCTGTGGCTCGGCGGCCGGCGCTCGGTCCGCACCCGCTACCGGCCCGACCGCTGGGGACCGCGCGCCTGGCTGGTCGCGGGCTCCGGCGTGGCGGTGGCCGCGCTGATGATCTGGGCGAGCGGGTACGCGTCCACGGCCCTGCACCCGCCGGCCGTACCGCTGACCGCACCGGCGCTCCCCCTCTGGCCGGCCCTGTCGGTCCTGGTGGGCCTGGTACCGGCGTTCGTCGCCCCGGTACCGGCGAACCCGCCGACGAAGCCCGCGAAGCAGCGCCCTCAGCACCCGAAGGACCCGAAGGAGACGACGACGTGATCCGGTTCGAGCAGGTGTCGGTGACCTACGCGGACGCCGGTACGCCCGCCGTCCAGGGGATCGACCTGACCGTCCCCGAGGGCGAACTCTGCCTCCTCGTCGGCCCCTCCGGCGTCGGCAAGTCGACCGTCCTGAACGCCGTCTCCGGCCTCGTACCGCACTTCACCGGCGGCACCCTGCACGGCCGGGTCACCGTCGACGGCCGCGACACCCGCACCCACCGGCCACGTGAACTGGCCGACGTGGTGGGCACGGTGGGCCAGGACCCGCTCTCCCACTTCGTCACCGACACCGTCGAGGACGAGCTGGCGTACGGCATGGAGTCGCTCGGCCTCGCCCCCGACGTGATGCGCCGCCGCGTCGAGGAGACCCTCGACCTCCTCGGCCTCGCCGCCCTCCGCGACCGCGCCATCACCACCCTCTCCGGCGGCCAGCAGCAGCGCGTCGCCATCGGTTCCGTCCTCACCACCCATCCGAAGGTGCTGGTGCTGGACGAGCCGACCTCGGCCCTGGACCCGGCCGCCGCCGAAGAGGTACTGGCCGTGCTCCAGCGGCTGGTCCACGACCTCGGCACGACGGTCCTGCTGGCCGAACACCGGCTGGAACGCGTCGTCCAGTACGCGGACCAGGTCATCCTGCTGCCGGCGCCCGGCGCCGCACCCGTCATCGGCGACCCCGCCGAGATCATGGCGGTCTCCCCGGTTCACCCGCCGGTCGTCGCCCTCGGCCGGGCGGCGGGCTGGTCACCGCTGCCGCTGACCGTGCGGGACGCCCGCCGCAAGGCCGGCGCGCTGCGCGAGCGGCTGGCCGGGCGGTCCCCGGCGTCCCCGGGCGCGGCCGCCGGAGCGCCGCCCTCGGCCGGAGCCGCCGCCGCGCCGGTCGCCGAGGCCGCCGGGCTGTCCGTACGCCGCGGCCGCATCGACGCACTGCACCGCGTCGGCCTGGCCGTACGCCCCGGCGAGACCGTCGCCCTGATGGGCCGCAACGGCGCGGGCAAGTCCACCCTGCTCAACACGCTGGTCGGCAGGCACGAGCCGGCCGCGGGCTCGGTACGGGTGGGCGACGCCGTGCCGCACCGCACCGGCCCGCGCGAGCTGCTCCGCCGGGTCGGCCTGGTACCGCAGGAACCGCGTGACCTGCTCTACGCGGACACCGTCGCCGCCGAGTGCGCGGCAGCGGACTCCGACGCGGGTGCCGCGCCCGGCAGCTGCCGCGCCCTGGTCACCCGGCTGCTGCCCGACGTACCGGACGGCACCCACCCCCGCGACCTCTCCGAAGGCCAGCGCCTCGCCCTCGCGCTCGCGATCATCCTCACCGCCCGGCCACCACTGCTCCTGCTGGACGAGCCGACCCGCGGCCTGGACTACGCGGCCAAGGCCCGGCTGGTGACCGTGCTGCGCGGGCTCGCCGCCGAGGGCCACGCCATCGTCCTGGCCACCCACGACGTGGAACTGGCGGCGGAGCTCGCCCACCGCGTCGTCATCCTCGCCGACGGCGAGATCGTCGCGGACGGCCCGACCGCCGAGGTCGTGGTCTCCTCCCCGTCCTTCGCGCCGCAGGTCTCCAAGGTCCTCGCCCCGCTGCCCTGGCTCACCGTCCCGCAGGTCACCCACGCGCTGGCCGCAGCGGAGCACACGGCATGAGCGGGGAAGAACCCGGCATGAGCGGCGGGGAGCACGGCATGAGCGGGGAGAGCACGGCATGAGCGGGGGAGAGCAAGAGCACGGCATGAGCGGGGGCCGGGGAACGGCGCAGGCTGCCCGTACGGTGCAGCGGCAGGTACGGGCGATCCGGCTCGGGCCGCGGTCGGTGGCCGCGCTCGTCCTGGTCTCGGCCGTCGGCGTGATGGCCTTCGGCTGGCCGCTGCTGGCGGACTCCGCCTCCGGCCTCGCGCACTCCAAGGACGCGCCCTGGCTGTTCGCCGCGCTGCTGCCGCTGCTGCTCGCGGTGGTCGTGGCGACCATCGCGGACGCCGGCCTGGACGCCAAGGCCATCGCCATGCTCGGCGTGCTCGCCGCGGCCGGCGCGGCACTGCGTCCGCTGGGCGCGGGCACGGCCGGCATCGAGCCGATGTTCTTCCTGATGGTGCTGTCCGGGCGGGTGCTCGGGCCCGGCTTCGGCTTCGTGCTCGGCGCGGTGTCGATGTTCGCCTCCGCCCTGCTGACCGGCGGTGTCGGCCCCTGGATGCCGTTCCAGATGCTGTCGATGGGCTGGGTGGCCATGGGCGCGGGCCTGCTCCCTGGGCCCGACCGGCTGCGCGGCCGCCGCGAGATGCTGCTGCTGGCCGGCTACGGCACGCTCTCCTCCCTCCTCTACGGCCTGATCATGAACCTCCAGGGCTGGCCGTACATCGCGGGCCTGGCCTCCGGCGTCTCCTTCGTCCCCGGCGACCCGCTCCCGGAGAACCTCGCCCGCTTCGTCACGTACTGCCTGGCCACCTCCCTCGGCTGGGACCTCCCCCGCGCCCTGCTCACGGTCGTCCTCACCCTCACCGTCGGCCCCGCTCTCCTCAAGGCCCTCCGCCGCGCCACCCGCCACGCGGCGTTCGACACCCCGGTGACCTTCACGACGACGCGCGACGGGGGTTGAGGCGCCCCGGTTGAGGCGCCCCGGGGGCCTCCCCCCTCCCCCCCACCCCGCCCCGCCCCCGCCTTCTGTGAAGCCCCGCACAGGGACCTTGGTCACATACGAAACCGCATAGCAGGAAGCGGCGCGCGCTCCTGCCCCGGCCGGGCCCCGGTCCGCCGTCCCGGTCCGCCGTCCCGCTACGAAGCCCCTACGTACCGGCCGCGTACCGGCATCGCTTGCCGTCCCCCCGAGCCGCCTCCCACGGTGAAGTGGTCGCCGGGCCCGCAAACCTCACCGCTGCCCGGCGACTCACCTTGCCCCGTGCTCCCGTCGGAAGGTCCTCCCTCCGTGCTGTCCCCCGTGTCCTCGGCCGCCGGCCGTACCGCTTCCCGTCTCGTCACCCGTCAGCGGGCCGCGGGCGCTGCCGCCGCCGGTGCCGTGGCCCTCGGCGCCGCCACGGCCGCCTTCGCCGCCACCCCGGCGCACGCCGCCGAGCGGGCCGGTGCGAGCGAGGCCCAGGCCGCGGCGCACCAGCAGATCCCGGACCAGCGGCAGTACCAGTGCTTCAGCAACATCGTGGAGCGCGAGAGCGGCTGGGACCCGCAGGCCACCAACGCCTCCTCCGGCGCCTACGGCCTCGTGCAGGCCCTGCCCGGCTCGAAGATGGCCACGGCCGGCGCGGACTGGAAGACCAACCCGGAGACCCAGGTCAAGTGGGGCCTGAACTACATGAACGAGCGCTACGGCAGCCCCTGCGGCGCCTGGTCCTTCTGGCAGTCCCACAACTGGTACTGAGCCGACTGGTACTGCGCCGGCTGGTGCTGGGCCAACTGGTATTGCGGCAACTGGTCCGAGGCGACTGGTACGGAGCCGGCACCGGACCGCGGACGGCTCTCCCGCCGCTCCCCGCTTCCCCTTCCCCTTCCCTTTCTCTCTCTCCCCCGACGGCGTGTCCGGGCCCTAGACCCCGGTCGCGCCGTCGATGCGTTCGCGGAGCAGGTCCGCGTGGCCGTTGTGCCGGGCGTACTCGGCTATGACGTGGACCAGGATGCGGCGGAGCGAGACGGGCTGTCCGCTCGCCGCATGGGTGCCGGTGACGTCCAGCGACGGCGCGGCGGCGACGAGCTCGCGGGAGTGCGCGCACTCGGCGCGCCAGAACGCGAACTCCTCCGCCGGGTCCCCTTCCAGCATCTCGAAGTCCTGGTCGGGGTGGTCGTCGGAGTAGTAAGGGAAGTCGTCCCGCTCGCCCGCGAACTGCACGCGGAACCACCAGTGCTCGACGCCGGCGAGGTGACGGATCAGGCCGTGCAGGCTCAGCCCGGACGGCGGGATGCTCTTGTCCGAGAGGCGCTCGGGCGGCACGCCCGCGCACTTCAGCTCGAAGGTCCTGCGGTGCCAGTCGAGGAACGAGGTGAGGATCTCGCGCTCGTCGCCGACCAGCGGCGGGGCGGGACGCTCGGCCGTCCCCGCCCAGACCGGCGGCATGTTGTCGGAAGGGATCTTCGGAGGGGCTGCCGAACCCGCCGGTTCCGTCGGTTCTGTCGTCATGGCAGGAGTGTGGCAGGCGCCACTGACAACGGCCGTCGGTCGTCGTCGTGAAGCCGGGCCGTCACAGGCGCTGGATGATCGTTCCCGTCGCCAGTGCCCCGCCCGCGCACATCGTGATCAGGGCGAATTCCTTGTCGCTGCGCTCCAGTTCGTGCAGGGCCGTGGTGATGAGCCGGGCTCCGGTGGCGCCCACCGGATGGCCGAGGGCGATGGCCCCGCCGTTCACGTTGACCTTTTCCAGGTCCTGCTCGAAGACCTGGGCCCAGGACAGTACTACGGAGGCGAACGCCTCGTTGATCTCGACGACGTCGATGTCCTCGAGGGACATGCCGGCCTTGCCCAGTACGGCCCGGGTCGCGTCCACCGGGCCGTCCAGGTGGAAGTGCGGGTCGGCGCCGACCAGTGCCTGGGCGACGATGCGGGCCCGCGGCTTCAGCCTGAGCGCCCGGGCCATCCGCTTGGACGCCCACATCACCGCGGCGGCCCCGTCGGAGATCTGCGAGGAGTTGCCCGCGGTGTGGACGGCGGTGGGCATGACCGCCTTGAGTCCGCCGAGCGCTTCCATGCTGGTATCGCGCAGCCCCTCGTCGCGGTCGACCAGCCGCCACATGCCCTGGCCGGCCGCCTGCTCCTCCTCGGTGGTGGGCACCTGGACCGCGTAGGTCTCGCGTTTGAAGCGTTCCTCGGCCCATGCCGCGGCCGCTCTCTCCTGGGAGAGCAGGCCCAGCGCGTCGACGTCCTCGCGGGTCAGGCCGCGTTTGCGGGCGATGCGTTCGGCCGCTTCGAACTGGTTGGGCAGGTCGACGTGCCACTCGTCGGGCCAGGGCTTGCCGGGGCCGTGCCTGGAGCCGCTGCCCAGGGGGACGCGGGACATCGCTTCGACGCCGCAGCCGATGCCCACGTCGATGACGCCGGCCGCGATCATGTTGGCGACCATGTGGTTGGCCTGCTGCGAGGAGCCGCACTGGCAGTCGACGGTGGTGGCGGCGGTCTCGTACGGCAGGCCCACGGCCAGCCAGGCGTTGCGGGCCGGGTTCATGGACTGCTCGCCGGCGTGGGTGACCGTACCGCCGACGATCTGCTCGACGCAGTCCGGCTGGATGCCGGTCCTGCCCAGGAGTTCGCGGTACGTCTCGCCCAGCAGGTAGGCGGGGTGGAGGTCGGCGAGCGCGCCCCCGCGCTTGCCGATCGGGGTGCGGACGGCTTCGACGATGACGGGTTCAGCGGCCATGACTCGTCCTCTCCTGGCTGTCCGGGCGGCCCGGCCCCCGGGCAGAACTAGTACGCGTTCTAGTTCCGCGCCCAGTCTCACGAGCCCCACGCACCCGCGCAAGGGTGCGGTGTCGACCGCATCCGCCAGCATTTCCCGCGTGAGCCTTGCCACTTGGCCGGCCGTGCCGGAGAGCGACCTGATCTTCCGGGCCATCGCCGACGCCGTACCGGACATCGCGCTCAGCGGCGCACCCCGGCGGCTGCGCTCGGCATGGCTCAACGGCGTGAAGGAGCTGCGGGTCAGTTACGGGTAACTGCCGTACGTGGCAGGGGCGGTGGCTGCCGGGGCCGGTGGCCACCGCCTTCTTCCTTTTGGCGGAAAACCGTCGGACCCGGAACCTTGTCAACACCTACTGGCGCACTTACATTCAACTCAACTCGCCGGTAACACCGGCGGTAACACCAGGCTCGCGGCCACGACCCGCCGCGCCCGCCACCCCCACGCGCCTCGTTCTCCCCCCACGCATCGATCGCCCATGCGTCGGCCGCTCCCACGTCGGCGTATCTCCGCATCGATCACCCAGGTAACGATCCACGCATCGAAGGGGACAGCAATGAAAGACGCACACGGCAGACCGGTCACGGGACGGGTCAGCGCACGGAAGTTCGCCGTGCTCGCCGTCCCGGCCTTCGCGGGCACGGCCGCCCTGGCCATCGCCCTGGCCAACGGCGCGCTGGCGGCTTCCTTCGCCGTCTCGGGCCAGCAGTTCAAGGTCTCCGCGAGCAGTCTCAAGGGGGACGGCTTCGCGCAGTACGGCGGCGTGGACGCCAACGCACGCGGTGAGCTGCTGCCGGTCGCGGTGACCGCCATCAAGAAGGCGGAGCTGAACGACCTCTGCCAGTCGGTGGTCACCAAGCTGCCGGTACTGGGCAACATCTCGCTCAACCTGACCGCCGGCAAGGGCGGCAAACCGGTCGAGGCCACGAACCTCTACGTCGACGCCACCCAGCTCTCCGGCAACGCGGCGTTCAACAACATCGAGATCGGCCGGGACGCCTCCACGCTGGACAAGGGCCCGGCCGAGGCGCAGGGCATGCAGGACGCGTTCGCGCAGCAGGCCGACGACGTGAACATCACCGACCTGAAGCAGACCGCGTGGGCGACCAACGCGGGCACCTTCAAGCTCTCCGGGCTGAGCATGAAGATCAGCAAGGGCAAGAAGGAATGCTTCTGACCCGGCGCGCGGGCGGCCGCCGGGCGGCGCGGGCCGACGCGACGCGGCCCCGCTCCGCCTGGTGGCGCTGGCGCAAGGCGCGCCCCTTCTGGGGCGGGCTGGCCACGGTCCTGGCGGGCCTGGAGATCTGCGTGATCCCGCTGGCGCCGCTGAAGGTCATGCTCCAGCAGGGCATCGCCGGCATCCCGTCCGTACTGATGGGCCTGGTCATGATCGTGATGGGCCTGACCGCCTGGTTCGCGCCGCACTACCGCGGACTGGCAGGCGTACTGACCGTCCTGATGGCGGCCGCCGCGCTGGTCATGTCCAACCTCGGCGGCTTCTTCATCGGCACGGTGCTCGGCATCGTCGGCGGCGCCCTGATGTTCGCGTGGCAGCCCCGCCCGGCACCGGAACCGGCCGCCGGGGACCCCGCGCGCGCGGCCCCGGCCGCCGACGGCGCCCACCCGGCCACGGCCCCGGCCACGACGGACCCGGCCGCACCGGACCCGGCCACCCCTGCCGGTTAGCGCACGGCGGCCGCCGGCCGCCCTCCCCTGAACGGTGTCCTCGGCCGCCTCGGCCGTGGCCGAGGACGCCCCGCACCACCAGCACTCCGTACCGGTACCGCACGATCACCCGATCACCCGCAACGGCAACCGCAAGGAGACCCCTCATGAGACACCACCTCAGACCCGGCCGCGCCCTCCTCGCCACCGGCACCGGCGTCGCGGCGGCGGGCGCGCTGTGCCTGGCCGTCACCGCACCGGCCACCGCGGCCGCCCCCGCGCAGGGCACCGCCGCCGGCTCCACCACCGTCAGCCCCGCGGGCCACGCCTTCGCCGCGAAGCTCACCGGCAAGGCCACCTTCAAGGCCGGTTCGGTGACCGTGACCTGTTCGGCGTCGAACTCCACCGGCCAGGTCCCGGCGGCGCCCGGCAACCACAACGACGCGGGCCCGGTGGCCAGCACGATCAGCGCACCGACGTACAGCTCCTGCACGACGAGCATGCCGGGCGTCAGCGCCACCGTCACCACCAGCGGCACGTGGGGCGTGTCCATGCAGAACGGCTCGCCCAGCACCGCCGTGATGAGCATTCCCCAGGGCGGCGTCGTCGTGAAGACCAGCGGCCTCGCCAGCTGCACGGTCACGGCAGCGCCCGGCGGCCCGGCCACCGTCAACGGCAGCTGGACCAACGGCGCGCCGTCCACGCTCACCTTCTCCGGCGCGTCGGTCCCGGTGACCGTCACCGGCGGCTTCGGCTGCCCGACGAGCGCGACCGCCTCGACGTTCGGCGCCACGTACGCGGTGTCCGACACGACGGACCCCGCCTCGCAGATCACCGTCACCGGCTGAGCCGGCGCCCCTCCTCACCGACCGTCACGGCGTGACGGTACGCATCCGTCCGAGTAGCGCCGCGGAGCCGCCGGACGGATGCTGGACGGGCGACGATCCGACGGCGCGGTGTTCCCCGGAACGCCGCGCCGTCACGTGGGATGGCTCACATAACGGGCTTCAGTTGCACCGGATCGCAGCGATAAGGATCACAGGAATACTTTCGCGATGTCCGTTCTGTCCATGGCGACTCCCCTGCAACGAGCGGGTTTCACCCCCTTCCCGAACACAACTGACCACTCTCCGTGACGATCCGTTCTGCCCCTAAGGTCGACATTCGCCCGTCGGAGGCCCGACGGGCTCTGCAATGCAGTCGTCCCAGAGAGCGCAGGCGAGCGAACACGTGCCGACGCACACCGTCGCCCCCGATTCCCGTAGCCATACGAAAACCCAGGCTCCGCCCGGCGAGCAGCGGCACGGTGCCACGGTCGTCGACCCGGCCATGGCGAAACGGGCGGTCTCGGCGGCCGCGCTCGGTAACGCGATGGAGTGGTTCGACTTCGGCGTCTACAGCTACATCGCGGTCACCCTCGGGCAGGTCTTCTTCCCCTCGGGCAACTCGACCGCGCAGTTGCTGTCGACGTTCGGAGCGTTCGCCGCGGCGTTCCTCGTCCGGCCCATCGGCGGCATGGTCTTCGGTCCGCTGGGTGACCGTATCGGACGCCAGAAGGTCCTCGCCATCACCATGATCATGATGGCGATCGGCACCTTCGCCATCGGCCTGATCCCCTCGTACGCCGCCATCGGCGTCTGGGCCCCCGTCCTGCTGCTGATCGCCCGCCTGGTGCAGGGCTTCTCCACCGGCGGTGAGTACGGCGGCGCCTCCACCTTCATCGCCGAGTACTCGCCCGACAAGAAGCGCGGCTTCTTGGGCAGCTGGCTGGAGTTCGGCACGCTCGCCGGCTACATCGGCGGCGCGGGCCTGGTCACCCTGATGACCGCGGTGCTCAGCCACGACGACCTGATCTCCTGGGGCTGGCGGATCCCGTTCCTGATCGCGGGCCCGATGGGCATCATCGGCCTCTACCTGCGGATGCGGCTGGAGGAGACCCCGGCCTTCGCCGAGATGGAGAAGGAGGCCGCGGCGCAGGAGAAGGAGCGCCGCGCCGCCGAGAAGAAGTCCGGCATCCGCGAGATGGTCTTCGGCCAGTGGCGCGCGATGCTGCTCTGCATCGGCCTGGTCCTGGTCTTCAACGTCACCGACTACATGCTGCTGTCGTACATGCCGAGCTACCTGACCTCGGAGCTGAAGTACGACGAGACGCACGGCCTGCTGGTCGTGCTGGCCGTGATGGCCCTGATGATGTGCGTCCAGCCGTTCGCCGGCCGGCTCTCCGACCGCTTCGGCCGCCGCCCGGTCATCGCCGCCGGCTGCATCGGCTTCTTCGTCCTCTCCGTCCCGGCGCTGCTGCTGATCCGCCAGGGCTCGCTGGCCGCGATCGGCCTGGGCATGGCCGCGCTCGGCCTGCTGCTGGTCTGCTTCACCTCGACGATGCCGTCCACGCTGCCCGCGCTGTTCCCGACGAAGGTGCGGTACGGCTCGCTGTCCATCGGCTTCAACGTCTCCGTGTCGATCTTCGGCGGCACCACCCCGCTGGTCGTGACCGCCCTGATCAGCGCCACCGGCGACAAGATGATGCCCGCGTACTACATGATGGCGGCCGGCGTCATCGGCGGTATCGCGGTGTGGAAGATGACCGAGAGCGCCGGCCGGCCGCTGCCCGGCTCCAAGCCCGCGGTGGCCAGCGAGGCCGAGGCCCGCGAGCTGAGCAAGGCGGCCTGACCCCGCCGCTCCCGCACCGACTGCACGACAGTGCCCCCTGCTCCGGCAGGGGGCACTGTCGTGTCTGTACCCGGGACGGGGAGGGATGTCCCGGAGACGGTTATGTGCCGTTCGAGGGCTTGGACTCAGGTGATCGCGGAGCCTCGGGCGGCATCGGCCCTCCGTCATGCTTACCGCCGTCCGCCATCATCAGGGGTGCGCGAACGGCACACCACGCCAACCCTCAGCGTCAGGCGTACGCGCCTCGTACGTCTCGACTGCCAAAGCGGTCATGTGATCTCCCCATCTCCTTTTGCGGGTCCTGGTCCGGATGTCAGAGCAGTCATGCGTGCCCTTCCGGATGCCGACGCATGAAGACGTTGCAGTCGGTCACGGTCGTCATGTCACCGCCCGCACGGGCACGGTCGCGCACGTTGGCGAGCTCCGAAGTACGCTGGTTGCCGCGCAGGCAGGCAACCGATGTCCTCCTGCCCGCCAACGACTTCCGGCTGTTCGACGGAAACCTGCTCCGCGTGCGCCATTTCGCAGGGGACGGCAGTCATGTCGCGGATGAACCCAGTACGGACACCGAGACGCTGAAACTGTGCGGGCAAGCGTTGAGGCCGTCTGGCAGCGAGCAATCCCGCACAGCGAATACAGCATCCAGGCACAACCGGACAGCCCACTCATGCCATCTCCTTCGTCAAGAGCTCAGGAAGCCGGAGCAGCGCTGGCCGGCCGCTTGCGGGAGCTTCGGCTCGACGCGGGCATCACGGGCCGCGAGCCGGCTGCCCGTTGCGGATGGAGCGAGTCCAAGTCGTCCCGGATCGAGCACGCCAGGACGCCTCCCAGCGACTCCGACATGAGGGCCTGGTGTGCGGCGTGCGGCGTACCCGAACAGGCAGCCGACCTCATTGCCGCCAACCGGCAAGCGGATTCGATGTACGTCCAGTGGAAGCGGCTGCAGCGAACAGGGCTCAGGCGGCTACAGGAGTCGGGCGTTCCACTCTACGAACAAACACGGCAGTTCCACGTGTACTGTTCCAACGTTGTGCCAGGCTTCTTTCAAACGCCCGGATATGCAACAGCCTTGTTGGCCTCGATCGGACCATCGGTTCGCCGTGCTGCTCGAGGAATCAGTATTGCGGTATCGCTTCGGCAGTACCGAGGTCATGGCTGCTCAGCTCGGACATCTACTGTCGGTCATGGCACTTCCGTCCGTCTCGCTGGGAATAATTCCGTTCACCGCACCCCGCGTTTCATGGCCCCTGGAAACGTTCACCATTTTTGACCGCCGACGCGTACACATCGAAACGCTGCCGGCGTCGATCGAGGAAACTCAACCGAGCGATGTCGGGCTGTACCTCAAGGCGTTCGGGAACTTGGCAGAGCTGGCCCAGTACGGCGCCGAGGCCCGTTCACTTGTCACAGCAGCCATCGATGCCCTGACCGACTGACAAAAGCCCCGACCGACAGCCGTGGGGCGCCCCGGGGCGGCTCCGGGGGATGCGGCAGGATGGCGGCATGAGCATCGTGAAGATCAATGTGCTGACCGTCCCGGAGGAGCAGCGCGAGGTGCTGGAGAAGCGCTTCGCCTCGCGTGCCGGCGCCGTGGAGTCCTCGGACGGCTTCGAGTGGTTCGAGCTGCTGCGTCCGGTCGAGGGCACCGACCAGTACCTCGTCTACACCCGCTGGCGGGACGAGGAATCCTTCCAGGCGTGGATGGAGGGCCCGATGAAGGCCGCGCACCAGGGCGGCGAGGGTGCCGAGCGTCCGAAGCCGGCCGCCTCCGGCTCCACCGTGTGGTCCTTCGAGGTCGTCCAGCAGGCCGCTCCGAAGCAGGGCTGACCCTCATGACGGGGGAATGCGTGACCGGCCGCCCGACCTGGACGGTCCGCGCGGCACCGGTCACCTCGCCCGAGGCCGCCGCCATCCTGCGGGCCTACCTCGACGAGGTGGCGTCCCGCTGGTACGGCCGCCCGGTCACCGGCGAGGAGCTGGACCGGGCCGTCGCCGAGGACCCGAGCGACGACCTGGCGCCGCCCGCCGGGGCCTTCCTGCTGGCCCGGTTCGGCGACGAGCCGGGCGGCTGCGCGGGCGTCCGGCTGCTGTCCGCCGACACGGCCGAGCTCAAGCGGATGTACGTCCGGCCCGGGCTGCGCGGCAGCGGGGGCAGCGGGGTGCTGCTGGCCGCCGCTGAGGCTGCGGCGCGCGGCCTAGGCGCTCGGCGCATCCGGCTGGACACCCGGCTCGACCTGGTGGAGGCGATCGCCTTCTACCGGCGGTCGGGGTTCGCGGAGATACCGGCGTACAACGAGGGGCCGTACTCGCAGATCTGGTTCGAGAAGCGGCTGGACTGACGGGCGCGGGCCGCCGTTCCCGCTCGGAGAACCGACGGCCCGCGCGTCCTTCAGACCGGGCGCGGGCCCGCCGGGCGGCGCTGGACGGGCCGGGCGTCGCCGTTGTGCGGCCGTTCGGAGTCCGAGCCGCCCAGCTCCGCGGTCAGCTCGCGCACCAGCTCGGCCAGGTCGGTGGGGCGGTCCTTGGTCCACCAGTCGCCGAGGAGTTCGGCCAGCGCCTCCTGGCGGGCGGCCGCGAGCCGGTGGGCGACCCGCCGCCCGGCCTCGGTGAGCATCATCGGCATGCCCTCCCGTTCGGCGAGCCCGCGCGCCTCCAGCTGCCGGGTGGCCTCGGAGATCACGCCGAGGGGTACGGCGCTGCGCTCGGCGAGCAGCGCGGGCTCCACCGAGCCGTACCGGTTCATCCGCAGCACCATCCAGCTCGCCGCCGGTTTCAGGTCGCACCCGGCCCGCGCGGTGATCGTCTCGTAGAGCTTCTTGCGGCCCTCCAGGCAGCCCAGCTTGGTGAGCGCGCGGGCGCACTCGTCGTGCGAGGAGCGTTCGACGGGGTTCGAGGAGAGCACCTCGGTGGTGTCCGGGGCCGTGACCGACCCGCGCAGCGGTTCCTCCTTGAGCAGCCAGGCCAGCGCGAAGGCGAGGAGGACGACGGGCACCGCGTACAGGAACACGTTCGTGATCGAGGTGGCGTAGGCGTCCAGCACGCCGGAGGCCTCGCCGGGCGGCAGCTGCGCCACCGCGCGCGGGTCCTCGGCGAGCCTGCCGGGGTCGACGCCCGGCGGGAGCCGGCGGCCGGCGAGCGCGTCGGCGATCCGCGGGCCCAGCATGTTGGCGAAGACCGTGCCGAAGATCGAGACGCCGAAGGACGCGCCGATCGAGCGGAAGAACGTGGCGCCCGAGGTGGCCACGCCCAGATCGGCGTAGGGCACGGCGTTCTGCACGATGAGCACCAGCACCTGCATGACCAGGCCGAGTCCGAGGCCGAAGACGAAGAAGTAGGCGCTCATCTCGGCGACGCCGCTGGACCGGTCGAGGTTGTGCAGGAGCAGCAGTCCCATGGCGGTGACGGCGGTGCCGGCGATCGGGAAGACCTTGTAGCGCCCGGTGCGGCTGACGAGCTGGCCGGAGACCGTCGAGGAGAGCAGCATGCCGATGACCATCGGCAGCATGTGCACCCCGGACATGGTCGGCGAGACGCCGTGGACGACCTGGAGGAACGTCGGCAGGTACGTCATCGCGCCGAACATCGCGAAGCCGATGACGAAGCCGATGGCCGCGGTGAGCGCGAACGTGCGGAGCCGGAAGAGGCGCAGCGGCAGCACGGGCTCGGCGGCCCGCCGCTCGGCCAGTACGAAGGCGCCCAGGAGCAGGACGCCGAGCACGCCGAGGCCGATGATCTGCCAGGAGTCCCACGGATAGCTGACCCCGCCGAGCGAGGTCATCAGGACGAAGCAGGCGGCGACCGCGGCGATCAGGGCGGTGCCGAGGTAGTCGATGCGGTGCAGGGTGCGGCTCGACGGGATGTGCAGCACGGCGGCGATGACGATCAGGGCGACCGCGCCGATGGGCAGGTTGATGTAGAAGACCCAGCGCCAGCTGAGGTGGTCCACGAAGAGCCCGCCGAGCAGCGGCCCCAGCACGCTCGTCGCGCCGAAGACCGCGCCGAAGAGGCCCTGGTACCGGCCGCGGTCGCGGGGCGGCACGATGTCCCCGACGATCGCCATCGACAGCACCATCAGCCCGCCGCCGCCCAGGCCCTGGACCGCCCGGAAGGCGATGAGCTGCGGCATGTTCTGCGCGATGCCGCACAGTACGGAGCCGATCAGGAAGATCCCGATGGCGGTCTGGAAGAGTTTCTTGCGGCCGTACTGGTCGCCGAGCTTGCCCCACAGCGGGGTGGCCGCCGTGGACGCCAGGAGGTAGGCGGTGACCACCCAGGAGAGGTGGTCCAGGCCGCCGAGCTCGCTGACGATCGTGGGCAGCGCGGTCGAGACGATGGTCTGGTCGAGCGCCGCGATCAGCATGCCGAGCAGCAGTGCGCCGATCGCCACCAGGACGGTCCGCCGCGGCCGGGCCTCGGCGGGGGCGGCGGGAGCGCTGGTGTCCTGCGCCATGGACGTCTCCTTCACGTCGGAACCGCGGCGGGGCGGGTCGGGCTCCGGACCGCGGCCGGGGAGCGGAGCCGCACTCCCCGTTCCGATCATTTTGCCCCGCTATGGCGCGTTGGGCGATGTGTTGGACTCCGGTTGTTCACGTCCGGGGGCCCTGTGCAGGAGGCGGCGGCGTCTGCATAATCGCAGCCGAGAACTAGGGAGGGGACCGCACGTGGAGGCCAGGAACTGCCCGACCTGCTTAGCCCCGGCCCGGACGGGCGGCCGCCCCGGCTGCCGGTGCGAGCAGGCGGCTGCCCAGGATTTCGACCCCTTGCACATCCGGCCGTACGTCTCACTGCCGGACGCGCCCGACCCCGGTGATCCGCCGGACCCGCCCCGCAGGCCCCGCGTCTTCACGGTGCGCGCCTACGGCCCGCCGGCGTTCCCCCCGCCTTCGTACGTCCGGGTGCCCCGGCCGCCGTACGCCCCGCAGCGCGCCCCGGAGCCGTCCGCTCCGGCCTCCGAGCCGTACGCCACCGCCGGGACGTACGGGCCGGGCGCCGCGCCCGCCGAGCCGTCGTCCGCGCGGTACGCCCCGGAACCGGTCGGTGCGTCGTCCGCGGCGCCGTCGGCCCTCCATCCGCCGCACGCCCCGCAGAGTGCCGGGCAGGCGTCCGGGCCGGGCCCCCGGCGGACCACCGGCCTGCGACCGGACGGTCTGCCCGTCGCGGGGCCCGTGACGTTCATGGACGCGCCGCCCGCGCCCGCCGCGCCGGCGGGGGACCTGCCCGGGCCGGAGCGGCACAGGCGCCCGGTGCTGCGGGCCGGGCTCGTGGTCACCGCGGCGGCCGGTTCGGTCTGTGCCGCGCTCTTGGGCGGCGAGCTGCGCGCGGGGACCGGGGCCGGTGACGTGCTCGCCGACCGTGGCGAGCGCCCCGCCGCCGGCCTCGCGGACGAGGCTGCCGAGGCCCGGCCGACCGCCCCGGGCGCGGCGTCCCGCTCGGCGACGCGGCTGCCCGGCGCGCGGGCGGCCGCCACCGCCGCCGAGACGCCGTTCAGCCGCCCGCCGGACGCTCCGACGGCGTACACCGCCGAGCGCACGCGCGAGGAGGCCCGGCGCTTCCTCACGGGCTCGGACGCCGGTACGGGCGTGCTGTCCGAGGGCGCGAGCGGCCCGGAGGTGGCGGAGCTGCAGCGGCGGCTGGCGCAGCTGGACCTGTACGCCGGGCCCGCGGACGGCCGGTACGACGCCGGGGTGACGGCCTCCGTGGCGAGGTACCAGCGGACGTACGGCGAGACCGAGGACCCGTACGGCGTCTACGGACGCGCGACCCGCGCCTCCCTGGAGTTCCTCACCACCGAGCCCTGACCGGCCCTTTCGTCCCCTGTACCACCTCGCCCCCCTGGTCTGCTGACCAGGGGGGCTTGGCGTGTGGCGGAAGTGCTTTGTATCGTGGATGAACAAAGTGGTTCCGCCCGCTTCCCCTGACCGGCGGGCGGGGCCGCTTGTCTCGCATCACTCCAGCTCTCCAGCACAGGAGTCCGCCGATGACGGCATCCCGCACGCTCACCGCCCGCGCCCTGCTGCTCGACATGGACAGCACCATCGTCAACTCCGAGGCCGTCGTCGAGCGCTGCTGGCGCCGCTGGGCCGCCGAGCAGGGCATGGACGCCGACGAAGTGCTGAAGGTCGTCCACGGCCGCCAGGGCTGGGCCACCATGGCCGCGCTGCTCCCCGACCGCCCGATGGAGCAGAACCACGAGGACAACCGGCGCATGCTGGAGCAGGAGACCGCGGACACCGACGGCGTCGTACCGGTGCCGGGCGCGCCCGCCTTCATGACCGCGCTCGCCGCCGTGCCGCACGCGCTGGTGACCTCCGCGACCGTCGCGCTCGCCGAGGCCCGGATGGGCGCAGCCGGGCTGCCGATGCCGGACGTACGGATCACCGCGGAGTCGGTGAGCGCCAGCAAGCCGGACCCGGAGGGCTTCCTCAAGGGCGCCGCCGAGCTGGGCTTCACCCCCGAGGACTGCGTCGTCTTCGAGGACTCCGAGGCGGGCATCCAGGCCGGCCTGGCCGCCGGGATGCGCGTCGTGGGCGTCGGCGGCCGGGCCGCAGCGTTCGGGCCGACGGTGCGGGTGGACGACCTGACGCAGCTCCGCGTCGAGGTGCTCCCCGAGGGCGGCGTACGGCTGCACGTCACCGCCTGAGCGCACAAGAACCACGAAGGGCGCCACCCGCACGGGGTGGCGCCCTTCGCCGTTGCCGCGCGGCTCAGCCCGCGATCGCCTCGTACAGGCTGAAGCCCGCGAGGACGATCATCACGCAGGCCGCGATCTTCGTGATCAGCTTCAGGGGCACGAACCGCATCAGCGTGCGGCCGCCCAGGATGCCGAGCGCGGCCACCGCCCACAGGGCGAGGACGGCGCCGATGCCGACGGAGACCGGGTCGCCGTAGCGGGCCGCGAGGTTCGCGGTCATGATCTGCGTCAGGTCGCCGAACTCCGCGACCAGGATCATCATGAAGCCCGCTCCCGAGACCTTCCAGAAGCTCTGGTCGGCGGGCTTCTTGACCTCTTCCTCGTCGTCGTCCTTCTTGAACAGCAGGACGGCGGCGCCGGCGAGGAAGAGCACGCCGACGATGCCCTGCACCAGGCGGTGCGGCAGCAGGGTGAGCACGCTGCCCGCGGCGATGGCGAGCGCGACGTGCACCACGAAGGCCGCGGCCACACCTGCGAAGACGTAGGACGCGCGGTAGCGCGTGCCGAGCATCAGCCCGGCCAGTGCGGTCTTGTCGGGCAGCTCGGCGAGGAAGACGACGCCGAAGACGACGGCTGCGACGGAGAAGCTGAACACGGGGTGGAATACCTCGTTCGATAGGGCCGCGCCGAAAGGGGCCCGGGGAAAAGGGGTCGCTTCGGCACGGCAGCGTCGGACACTGCGGCCGAAGGTCTCGCTGGCGTACGGATCGGGATCCGTACGCTCCGGGCGCCGGCAGGCCACGAGGGCCTGCAGTATGTCGACGGTCCGGCGAAGAGCTACTCCCCTTCTGCTGGGATCAAGCGTACGCGGTGCAGCAGCCCGCGCGCGACCAGCTCCAGCACCACCGCCACCGCGACCACCTGCACGGCCAGCAGCGCCACCAGCACGAACAGCTGCACCGCACCGGCCTCGACGGGTGAGGCGCCGCCCAGCAGCATGCCGACGAACGCGCCCGGCAGAGTGACGAGGCCCACCGTCCGGGTCTGGTCCAGGCCCGGCAGCAGCGCGTCGGAGACGACCGGCCGGGCCACCTCCATCCGCGCCTCCCGGTCGAGCAGGCCCAGCGCGAGGCCCGCCTCCACCTCGCCGCGCCGCGTCTCCAGCTCGTCCAGCGCGCGCCGCCCGCTCAGCACCGTCACGGTGAGCGCCCCGCCCATGAGGATGCCGGTCACCGGGATGAGCGTGACCCCGCGGGGCGGCACCAGACCGGTCAGCAGCAGTACGGCCACCACCGGCAGCACGCCTGCCGCGATCGGCGCCGCCGCCCACCACCAGGTGCGGTTCGCGGTGATGCGGCGGCCCGCCGTACGCACCGCGACCGCGTACATCAGCAGCAGGAAGCAGACCAGCAGGGGGACGGCGCGCACCACCCAGCCGATGAGGAAGGAGACGGCGGCGAGCTGGACGGCGGCCCGCAGACCTGCGACGGCGATGCTGCGTGCGTGGTCCAGCCGGCACAGCGCGGCGACCGTCACGGCGGCGGCGAGCAGCACCGCGAGCACGGCCCCGAGGGTGGTGTTCACCGGCAGCAGCACACGATCACCTTAGATCGGGGGGCTCGGGGAAAGGAGCAACGGACGGGCGTGCGCGGCGGTCTGGCGGTGCGTCACCCCTTGATCTGACGTGAGCATGTCGTCACTCTGTTACCTGAAGACCACGCGGCGGAAACGTCACCTCGCCATCGTGTGGTCCGGCCGGTCACCCGACCGGCAGTCCGACCGCCCCTCACGACTTCCTGTCTTCCCCCACATCAACGGGAGTTCCGATGTCCAAGGTCTACGCGCGTCGCGTGTCCGTCGCCGCCGGCTCGGCCGCCGCGCTCGTCTGCACCCTGGTGCTCAGCGGCCAGACCGCCCAGGCGGCACCGCCCACCCCGCCCGGTGCCGCCACGGCCCGTACCTACCTCGCCGAGATCAAGGAGCAGGCCGAGGGGTCGCAGGACGGCTACAGCCGCGACAAGTTCCCGCACTGGAGCGACCAGGGCGACAGCTGCAACACCCGCGAGGTCGTCCTCAAGCGGGACGGCGAGAACGTCGAGACCGACGGCAGCTGCGCCGCGACCAGCGGCTCGTGGACCTCCGCCTACGACGGCGAGACCTGGACGCAGTCCTCGGACGTCGACATCGACCACGTCGTGCCGCTCTCGGAGGCCTGGAAGTCCGGCGCCGCCGCCTGGACCACCGACCGGCGCGAGCAGCTCGCCAACGACCTCACGCACGCCCAGCTGATCGCGGTCACCGACAACGTGAACCAGTCCAAGGGCGACCAGGACCCCGCCGAGTGGCTGCCGCCGAAGACCTCGTACCACTGCGAGTACGCGCGGATGTGGGTGTGGGTCAAGCACGAGTACGGCATGACCGCCGACTCCGCCGAGAAGGGCGCGCTGAAGAAGATCCTGGACGGCTGCTGACGCGGCGGTCCACCCGGACCCGGGCGGCTCCGCCCTCCACCCCATGCCCCGCGGAGCCGCCCGTCCCGCTTCCCGGGCGCGGCGCCGGCCGCCCCGGAAGCCCGGACGCTCCTCCTATCCTCGGACCCGAGGCTCGGGCGGCCGCCCGTACCGAGGTGCGGGCACCGGCCCGCGCGAGGGAGGACCGCGATGACCGGACTGCGGCTCGGACCGCTGCTGCGCTACGTGGACGAGGACAGCGCGACGGTGTGGGTGGAGACCGAAGGGCCGTGCGAGGTGACCGTGGCCTGCGACGGCGGCGTCACCGGCACCGACCGCACCTGGCAGGTCGCCGGGCACCACTACGCGCTGGTGCCCGTCGAGGGCCTGGCGCCGGGCGGTGAGACGCCCTACCGGGTGCTGCTGGACGGTGCGCAGGTCTGGCCGCTGCCGGACGGCCCGTATCCGCCCTCCGTCATCCGCACGCTGCCGCCCGGGGGCCGCGGCCCGCTGTCGGTGGCGTTCGGCTCCTGCCGCTGGGCCGCGCCGCCCTCCGGGAGCCGGAGCCACCTGGCGGCCGTGCCGGGCGTACCGGGCGACAGCCACGACCCGGCCGGTCCGGACGCGCTGGACACCCTCGCCGCCACCCTGGCCCGCGACCCCGCGCACCCCCGCCCCGACGTCCTGCTGCTCCTCGGCGACCAGGTCTACGCCGACCAGACCTCCGAGGCGACCGCGGCCCTGCTGGCCCGCCGCCGGGACACCTCGCAGCCGCCGTGGACGCAGGTCGCGGACTACGAGGAGTACACCCACCTCTACGAGGAGTCCTGGCTGGACCCGGAGGTGCGCTGGCTGCTGTCCACCGTTCCCAGCTGCATGGTCTTCGACGACCACGACGTGATCGACGACTGGAACACCTCGGCCGCCTGGCAGACCCGGATGCGCGCGACCCCGTGGTGGCGCGACCGCATCCTGGGCGGCCTGATGTCCTACTGGGTCCACCAGCACCTCGGGAACCTCTCCCCCGCCGACCTGGCGCGCGACGAGCTCTACCGCCAGGTGCGGGCCGCGGCGGACGGCACGGAGCTGGTGCGCGACTTCGCGGCAGCGGCGGACGCCGACCCCACCTGCGCGCGCTGGAGCTACCGGCGCGACTTCGGGCGGGTACGCCTGGTCATGGTCGACACCCGCGCCACCCGGGTCCTGGAGGAGGGCCGCCGCGCGATGCTCGACGCGGCGGAGGCGAAGTGGCTGCGGCAGGAGGCGCTGGACGCGCCCGGCAGCTACGACCACCTGCTGATCGGCAGTTCGCTGCCGTGGCTGCTGCCGCACCTGGTGCACGACGCGGAGGTGTGGAACGCGGCGCTGTGCGGCGGCGCGCGCGGCCCGCGCTGGGCGCGGCACGGTGAGTCGCTGCGGCAGCGGGCCGACCTGGAGCACTGGTCCGCGTTCCCCGAGTCCTTCGCGGCGCTGGCCGAGCTGGTCTCCGAGGCGGCTTCCGGCCCGGCGGCGCCCGCGACGGTGTGCGTGCTCTCCGGCGACGTGCACCACGCGTACGTGGCGGAGCCGCACTGGCCGGCGGGCGACGGCCCGGCGGGCCGCGTCCTGCAGCTGACCTGCTCACCGGTGCACAACAGCATCCCGGCGGCCATGCGGGCGGGTTTCCGCTTCGGCTGGAGCCGGCCGGGCCGGTGGCTGGGCCGGCTGCTCCTGCGGCACGTACGGGCCGCCCGGCCGCCGGTGTCCTGGCGCCGCACCGGCGGCCCGTGGTTCGGCAACCAGCTGATGACCCTGACCCTGCGCGGCCGGGACGCCCGGCTGAGCCTGGACCAGGCCCGGGCGACGGCGGGTCGGCGCGCCGGCGGGGGCCACCCGAAGGGCGCACGTCAGGTGCGTCTGGAGCGGGTCATGGAGCGATCGTTGACGTGAGCCGGCGGAAATCCCGTCGCTGCGCGACCCCTTGACGGCCGTATTGGTCTGGACCATGGTGACGACACGCCATTGGTTCAGACCAAGCGAACAAGCTTACATGGATCGAACACTTGAACTTGCAAGTACGACTAAGGCACGCCTAACCTTCAGGCCTCTCGGTTAACGTCCCGAACCGCAGGAGTCTTCGTCATGCCCGCTGCCCTCTCCGCGTTCACCGAACGCACCCGCCCGCACGCCACCGCGCTCTTCCGCATCGTCACCGGCCTCCTCTTCGCCTGCCACGGCGCCTCCTCGCTCTTCGGCGTCCTCGGCGGCGCGATGGGGCAGGGCGGCACCGTCCCGGCCGGCTCCTGGCCCGGCTGGTACGCCGCCGTGATCCAGTTCGTCGGCGGCCTCCTGGTCCTGCTCGGCCTCGGCACCCGCACCGCCGCCCTGATCAGCTCGGGCTCCATGGCGTACGCCTACTTCTCCGTCCACCAGGGCGAGGCGCTGTGGCCGCTCCAGAACGGCGGGGAGCTCTCGGCCCTGTTCTGCTGGGCCTTCCTCCTGCTGGTCTTCACCGGCCCCGGCACCTGGGCGCTGGACCGGGTCTTCTTCGGCTCCGGCGACCGCGACGGGAGCGCCGCACCGGCAGCGCCCCGGCGCGAGCCCAGCGCCGCCTGACCCACCGCACCACTCCGCTCAGCCCTGAGGGCCGCCCGTCCCGGCGGCCCTCAGGTCGTGTCCGGCCCCGCTACCTCGCCGCGTGCTTGAACGGCACCGTGAGGCAGCCCAGCCGGTCGCCCGCCATCCCCGCGTGGCCGGCCCCGGTGTGCGTCTTGTGGTCGTGGATCACCACGGACCGCGCCTCACCCGCCCTGAACCACCAGTGGTGCTTCGACGACACCGAGGCGTCACCGTCGGCGTCCGTGGTGAAGTCCAGCCACACCTCGTTGTGCGGGTTGGCGTACTTGGGGTCGACGGACGGCTGCTTCGGGTCCACCCGGTTCTGGTAGTGCGGCCCGGAGTCGTCCGGCTTCGTGCCGCACGGCTTGGTGTGGACGTGCGAGCCGTACGTACGGTGCGGCTGGAGCCCCTTGACCTTCAGCCGGATGGTCATTCCGTGGTCGTTCCTCCACTGCGCCACCACGATCCGTGCCGTGACCGGCACCTTCTTCGTGTCGTAGGTCACCGCCTCGGACGGAGCGAACTTCGACACCGGAGCGAACCGGCTCTCCTTGCCCACCACCAGGTCGCCGCCACCGGGCGTGCCGCCGTGTGCGGGCACCGCCGCAGCGACCAGCAGCGCCGCCGCTCCCACCAGGATTCCTGCCGCCATCCCACTTCCTCCTCGTCGCTCCCCGTGACCGAGGCGCGCGGGCGCGCGCCATGAGCACACCGTCCCCGCCGATCGGCCGCCGCGCGAGCCGTCCCGGACGGCAGGCGGGTGCCGGACGCGGGCCGGGCGGCCCACCGCGTAGCCCAGCAGGCGACCGGCCCGGCAGGAAATGCGTGATTCGGACAACACCTTCCACCCCTGATGCCGATCTCGGGACATCCCAGGCGTACGCTGTACGGCTGTACGAGCGACAAGCCGCCCCTGCCGCTGCCATGCGACGTCGCGGCCGGGGACGACTTGGAGTAACGAGGTGCTGGACAGTCTGGGGGCGTTGGCGGATCCCCCGTGGATTCATCTGATCGTCGGACTCTGCGTCCTCCTCGACGTCTTCGTGCCCTTCCTCCCCAGCGGTGTGCTGCTCATCGCGGCCGCGACCGCCGCCGGGACCCGTACCGCGGCCGTCGGCGTCCCGTCGGTGAGCGGCGGCTCAGCGCTGGCGGACCTGTTCGCGCTCGCCCTGTGCGCCGCCACCGCCTCGGTCCTCGGCGACCTGGCCGCGTACCGGGTGGCCTGGCGCGGCGGCGACCGCTTCGACCGCGCCATCGCCCGCTCCCGCCGCCTGGCAGCAGCGCAGGAACGTCTCGGCACCGCGCTCACCCGGGGCGGCGGCATCGTCGTCGTCCTCGCCCGCTTCGCGCCCGCCGGGCGCTCGGTCGTCAGCCTCGGCGCGGGCGTCGCCCACCGCACCGTCCGCGAGTTCCTGCCCTGGTCGATGCTGGCCGGCGTGGCCTGGGCCGCGTACAGCGTGACCCTGGGCTACTTCGGCGGCCATCTGCTCGGCGCGACCTGGTTCAGCACGGCCGTCTCGGTCTTCGCGCTCTTCGCCGCCGGGTCCGCCGCGCTGTACGTGATGCGCCGGCCGGAGCGCGGCGCCGCACACTCCGGGTGAGCGCCTCCGCACGTCACCCGGACGTGCCCGGCTCCTCCCGCGCCTCTTCCGGCACCACCGCGATCGGGCACAGCGCGTGCAACAGCACCGCGTGCGCGACCGCGCCCAGCCGGCGGCCGACCGGCAGCCGCCTGCGGTGCCGGCCGACCACCACCAGGTCGCTCCGCTCCGACTCCTCGACCAGCTGACCCGCCGCGTCCGCCGGCCGCAGCGAGGCCTCCACCACGACGTCCGGATAGCGCTCCCGGTACCTCGCGAGCACCTCCGTCACCTGCTTGACCAGCGCGCCCTCGTACTCCTGCTGGGTCGTGTCGTAGGCGACGACGTAGTCGAAGGCCACCGGTACGGCCATCGGCCACATGTACGCGGCGACCACCTGCAGCGCCGCGCCGCGCCGGGCCGCCTCCTGGAAGGCGAAGTCGATCGCGCTGCTGTCCCCCGCCTCCTCCGCCGTCGGGTCGACGCCGACGGTGACGCGCCCGTGCGCCGTCCCGGGGCGGTGCCCGTCCGCCGGCTCCGGCCGCGTCCCGCCCCGGTCCGGGCGCGGGACGACCACGACGGGCCCGGCGGAGTGCGCGGCGCACGCCATGCCGTTGGAACCGAGCAGCAGGCTCGCGAAGCCGCCCCGGCCGCGCGAGCCGAGCACCAGCAGCTGCGCCTGGTCCCCGAGTCCGGGGAGGATCACATCCGTGAGGCCGCTCAGACTGCGGAACTCGATCTCGGGCAGCTCGGGCCCCTCGGCCAGCTTCGTCCGCAGCTCCTCCAGTACGGGATCGCCGGTGCCCGCCTCGGCGTCGGCGGCGCGTGCCGAGGTGACGTACGGCCACACGTGGACGACCTGGAGGGGCGCGGAGCGGAGCCGGGCCGCCTCGGCCGCCCAGTGCAACGCCCGCTCGCTGTCGGGGGACCCGTCCACCCCCACGACGACCGGCCTGCTGTCCATGTCTGCCTCCTACGATCCGACGGCGAGCCGCACGCCGCCGCGGCCCGCCGATTCCCGGGCCGTCGCGGCCACTGCGATCGGTACCACTCCGGCGAGCGGTGCGACCAGTACGCATTACAGGCGATACAGGCGCGTCTTCCGGACAGGCGCCCGGAAGGGCGACGGCAAGATCAGCAAGTGGCGGGTGCCCCGGTGCCGGTAAAATCGAACTTCCCCGCACCGCCCGGCTTCTGGGCCGTGCCCCTCCTCCGGGACGTGCCGCCGGCCGTACCGCCTGATCCGGGACGTCATGAACGCACCCCAGCCGAACGCCCTGCGGACCACCGCCGCCCCCCTGCCGGACGCTTCCCCCGCGCCCGTCCTGACCTGGAGCGAAGCCGGGGTGCCGCGTACCGCCCGGTGGCGTTCGGAGAACGGCGCGCTGCCACCGCGGCGTGTGACGGTCGCCGACGACCGCACGAAGGCCGACGCCGCGTACAAACTCGCCTGCGAGGGCACCGCACTGCTGTGGCGCGGCGACTTCCACAACGCCCGTCAGCTGCTGGCCGCACTGGCCCGCCGGATCGACCGGCGGCCCCGCAAGCCGGCGCCCGCCGACGACCCGGCCCGCGCCTTCCACCTGCACCGTGCGGCACAGAGCCAGCGCGCCCGCATCCTCGGCATGCTGCTGGTGCCGCTCGACGCCGGGTACGGCGTCCCGCTGCACCGCGCCCCCGACGTCCGCGCGGCCTGCGCCCAGGCGTACGGCCCCGCGCCGGAGGACGGCGGCACGGACCCGGCCGCCGACGGCGGCACCCACTCCGTCGTCTCGCTGCGCGAACTGCTCGGGCTCGTCGGCGCCTACGAATGGCACCGCAAGGGAGTCGAGATCCCCGCACTGGGCGGCGACCGGATCCACCCCGACTACGGCGTCTTCTCGCCCCAGCGCGGCGAGTACGTCGACCTGGTGGCCCGGGCGCCGCTGCCCGCCGAGCCGCTCCCGCTGGCCTTCGACATCGGCACCGGCAGCGGCGTACTGGCCGCGGTGCTCGCCCGGCGCGGCGTCCGGCGCGTCATCGGCACCGACCAGGACCCGCGTGCGCTGGCCTGTGCCCGGCGGAACGCCGAGCGGCTGGGCGTCGCGGACCGGGTCGAGGCCGTCGCCGCCGACCTCTTCCCCGCCGGGCGCGCCCCGCTCGTCGTCTGCAACCCCCCGTGGCTGCCGGCCAAGCCCACGTCCTCCGTGGAGTACGCCGTCTACGACCCGAACAGCCGGATGCTGCGCGGCTTCCTCGCGGGCCTCCGGGACCACCTCACGCCGGGCGGCGAGGGCTGGCTGATCCTCTCCGACCTCGCCGAGCACCTCGGGCTGCGCACCCGGGCCGACCTGCTCGCCCTGTTCGAGGCGGCCGGACTGACCGTGCTCGACCGGCTGGACGTCGCGCCCCGGCACGCGAAGGCCCGCGACACCTCGGACCCGCTGCACGCCGCCCGCGCGGCGGAGGTGACGTCTTTGTGGCGGCTGGGGCCCACCGGGGACTGAGAGCCGGTGTCCTCACCCCGGCCGGGCGTCCGCCGCCTGGCACTTCCCCCAGCTCTCGGCTTCGCTCGAGCAGGGGAGCCCCATTGCCGCGGCGTTGGGGAAAGGCCCTGGTAGCTCCTCCCCAAGGCCTTGAGGGCCAGGGAGGTGCCCCCTCGAGGGCTTCCAGCCGCCTTGCGATCGCACGCACCGGACGACGTTCGCTGATCCGACCAGGGTGATGACACAGGCTCTGAGCGCGCGGGCGGCCGCCGGGGCCCCGGCCCCTCAGCCGGGCTTCCGCACGTGGCCGTCCCGGCCGGGCTTCCGTACGTAGACGTCGACGCGGCGGCCGCGTGTCTCGGTGGTGCTGACACGTGTGAACGCGGTCGCCAGGACCCGCTTCTTCATGGCCTCGCGCGCCGGGACCGGCCGGGCAGCGGGCGGCGCGGCGTCCGTGACCAGCACGATCCGGCGGTGGGCCAGCATCCCGGCCCGGATGCGTGCGGGCGCGTGCTCGGTGCCCTTGAGCGTGCCGCCGGCCACCGGCCCCTCCCGCAGCGCGAGGTCGTCGAGCCCTTCGAACGCCGCCGGGCGCACCAGCTCCGTGTCCCGCCGGGCCGCCGGAAGGAAAAGCACCCCGTCGCCGGGGCGTGCCTGCGCGGCGACCACCTCGGCCGGCCGCAGCACGTCGTCCGCCCGGCTCTGGGCGGTCCGCAGCCCCGTCTCCACGGGCAGCAGCGCCAGGAACCCGAGGGCCGTCACCCCGGCCAGCAGCGCCCCGGTACGGAGCGGGAGGCGCGCGGCGCCGGCCCGTACGGCCGCCGCGACCGCCAGGCCGGCGGGCAGCGCGAAGCCGATGTTGGTGAAGAGCACGTAGCGGTCGAGGTAGAGCGGGCGGACCAGGGAGGCGAGCAGCAGACCGGCCTGGGGCACGACGAGCAGGGGCAGCGCGACGGACGCCAGGGACAGCGCGGCCGGCCGGTCCCCGGCCGCGGCACCGTACGCGTCCCCTCCGCGCCCGGCCCCGCTTCCGCCGCCACGGACGTACGGCACCCGCGCGCAGGCGCAGCCGACGGCCACCAGTGCGGCGATGCCGAGCAGCGTGGTCCAGGCGACCGGCTTGATCCATGACACCTGGTCGGCCTGCGCACGGCTGGCGACTACGAGAGGCAGCGCTCCGGCCACGGCGCACGCGGCGGACCCGAGCCAGCGCACGAGGACGCCGCGCAGGCCCCGGCGGCGGGCGAGCAGCACCGTCACGGCGTGCGCGGGCAGCACCAGCAGCGAGAACCAGTTCAGCAGCGCCGCGCACAGCACGGCGACCGCGTAGCCGGCCCACCACCCCGGGCCGCCGGGGCGCCGGACCGCCCCCGGGCCCGCCACGCCGACGCCCGCGCCCCGGACCAGCAGCCAGGTGGCGACGGCGACCGACGCGGTCACCAGGGCGTAGGCGCGGCCCTCCTGGGCGTAGTGCTGGATGTTGGGGATCAGTGCGAGGACGAGGCCCGCGGCCAGTCCGGCCCAGGGTCCGGCCAGCCGCCGCCCGGTGGCCGCCGTCGCGGCCGCCGCCACCGCGACGGCCAGGACCGACGGCAGCCGCAGCGCCACCAGGCCCGGCCCACCGAGCGTGAAGACGCCGTGCACGAGCAGGTAGTACAGGCCGTGCACGAGGTCGACCTGCCCCAGGAGGTCCCAGATCTCCGGCACCGAACGCCGGGCCGCCTGCCAGGTCGCCGCCTCGTCCCGCCACAGGCTGTGCTCGCGGGTGAGGCCCCAGCAGCCGAGCGCGAGGGCGAGCAGCGCGGGGAGGGCGGTGACCGCCGCGGCGCGCGGGCCGGGCCGTTCGCCCGTGGGCACCGTACGCCCGAAGACCGGCCGCGTCGGCGTGAGTTCCGCGCGGGTCGGGCTGCGGACCGCACGGGCCGGTATCGGTACAGGGGCGAGATCTGCGGACATGGACGGCACTCTACACGCCACGTATACATGCAGTTTATACACGCCTGGTGCGGGTGCGGCGCATCCATGCCGCCGGACGACAGGCACCGAAGTGACCGACTCCGCCCGATCCCTCCCGCCCTTCCCCTCTCCACCGCAAAAGTGTGATCATGGCACCATGAGCAGCGATATGAGGATGCCCGCAGTCGTCGGACCGGACGCGCAGGGCGTGACCGGCACGGGGCCGCACGTGGAGTCGGGCACCGCGCCCGTGGCGGGTGGCGAGCTGTACTACGAGGCGGCGGGCGCCGGCCCGGTGCTGGTACTGCTGCACGAGGGCATGCTCGACCGGACCATGTGGGACGAGCAGTTCGACCGGCTCGCGCGCACCGGCCACCGGGTGATCCGGTACGACGCCCGGGGCCACGGCCGCTCCTCCCCGGTCGACGGGGACTACGCCCACCACGAGGACCTCCGGGCGCTGCTCGGCCATCTCGGCGTCGGCCACGCGACGTTGATCGGCCACTCGCACGGCGCGCGTGTCGCGCTGGACACCGCGCTGACGTACCCGGACGCCGTGGCCGCACTCGTCCTGGCCGCCCCCGGCATCAGCGGCCGGACGTTCTCCGACCCGTTCCTGCTGCACCACATCAGGGAGCAGGTGGCCGCGGTGAGCGCGCCGGGCGGCGTGACGCTCTTCATCGAGCACTTCCTGCGGATGTGGGTGGACGGGCCGCACCGCGACCCCGCCGCGGTCGATCCGGTCCTGCGGGAGCGGGTACGGGCCACGGCGGCCGCCACCGTGACGGCGCACGCCGAGGGGATGGGGCGCGGCACGGCACTGGAGGCCGGCGCGGCGGACCGGCTGGCGGACATCCGGGTACCGACCCTGGTCATGGACGGCGACCTCGACAGCACCGACATCTCCGCCAACGCCCATGCGGTGGCCCTCGCGGTACCGGGGGCCCGGCGGGCCCGTATCCCCGCCGCGGGCCACATGGTGCACCTGGAGAACGCCGAGGAGTTCGACCGCGAACTGGCCGGATTCCTACGGGGCGCCGCGTACTGACGTACAGGGCGCCGCCTGCCGGCCCACAGGGCGCTGCGCACGGGGTCCGGCACCACCGCCCCCCGCGGGCGGACTCGCACCCGCGGGGACCGGGGCGGGCCGGTGTCAGGCGCCGGGAGGCCCGTCGTCCGCCTGCCCGATCAGCTCGAACGGCTCGCGCAGCGCGGCCAGTTTGAGCAGCCGGATCACGATGGGCCGGAGGTTCATGAGCGCCAGCCGGCCGCCCCGTGCCGTCACTTGGTCGCGCAGCCGGCACAGCAGGTCCAGGCCGCTGCAGTCCATGAACGTGACGTGCCGCAGGTCGATCAGCATCGTCTTCTCCTGCGTCTCGACCGCTTCGGCGGCGGCCGTCGCGGAGCCCGCGAACCCGTCGGGGAGTCCGCCGGCCCGTCCCTCGGAAGTGAATCCGGAGAGCGTCACGGGAAACGCTGTCGTCAGTGGAATCGCTTCGACCGGCGCTTCGGGACACACGTCGGGAAGCGCCTTCACCCTGGGAAGGGTTTCGGGAATCCCCCTTGATACCGCCCCGGAGCGCGGAATGGGGAATATCACCGACCGGCGCAGCGCATACAAGGCGTGCAGCGCCAGCAGGACGTCGGCTTCGATGCGTAGTGCCATGGCCAGGTCGAGTTCACCGTGAAGTGCCAGGACCACCGTGTCGCCTCCCTGGCGAACGGATACCTGCACGTCGGCGTCGCTTCCCCCCACGTCACCCCCAGTTGTGCTAAGGCCGTATCGAACACGGCGATGGGCCGATGCGCACCAGGGTCTGGGATGCACAGGCACCGTAACCGGGCCTCGCGACGCAGAATCGATCAGCCATGACAGAACGCCTCTGTCGGGTGAATTTTCGTCACATCGCTTGACGGCATACCAAGCGCCCGCGGCGGCCGAATAACGGCGTAAAACACCGCGGGAAACTCCGAACTCTGCATTTATGCACGGAATCCCGGTCGGAGAAAGCATAAAGCGCGGCGGTCGCCGGTCAACTCTCCGGCAACCGTGTTCCGCCACAGTTCACCCTTGGGCGACCCGTCCCCGCACCCACCCCGACGACCGCGCACTCCGCGGTTCAGCCCTCCGCGACCAGGTCCGTCGCGACGGCGTCCGCCACCCTCTCGCAGGCCGCGACGGGCAGCTGGACGACGGCCGCCGTACGCCTCGCACCGTCCGACGCCAGCTCCGCGACCGCCGGGAACGGACAGCGGAAGGACACCGCGAGCGTGCCGTCCGCACGGCGCCGCACCCGCAGCCGGCCCTCGTACGCCTCCGCGGCGACGGGCCCGGCACCGCCGTCGGCCGGCTCCTCCGCGCCCGGCCCCGCCGGCGCGCGGCATCCGTCCCGGTCGTCCCCCTCCCGGTCGTCGACCTGCACCGCACAGTGCCCGCCGTCCACCTCGATCGTGAGGCGGTAGGCGTCGGCACTGCCGTGGTCCATCACGTAGGCCGTCGCCCGGGCCAGATCGGAGACCACGGACGCGGTCCCCTCCGCCGCGGCACCGAGCGCGTCCAGCACCGCACAGGCGAGGACGGCGGCCTCCTTGTCGCTGCCCGGCCGCCGCCGTGCGCTGATCACCCAGCGGAACGCGGGGGGTCGGCCGGGGGCCGGGGACATACGGGAGACGGCCGTACTCTGCTCCATGGCCGGACCCTGCTCTCCTTCGGAAACGGACTTCTCTCCGAGCTGCCGCTCGTGCGGAACACGCTGAACAGCCGTGACCGAGGTCCAGGGTCACCTGGCCTCACCATAGAACTCACGATCGACGCGGAACCGGCCGATTCCGGCCACTTACCCCCATGACGATCTCAGTCGTCTCCTGGGCTCTCCGCACGTCACATCCGCCCCTCCCGCCGCACTTCCGGCGCGTGAAGTCACCAGGCCTGCATAACCGGCAGAAGGGACATGGCCGTACAGGCCGGCAGGCCGGAGCCGAACGAGAGGCCCTAGGCGGCCCGCGCCGGACGGATGTTGTGGTTGCGGCGGAAGACGTTGTCCGGGTCGTACTCGGCCTTCACCGCGGCGAGCCGGCGGTGGTTGTCGGCGCCGACCCCGGCGACGACCCGGTCGCCGCCCTCGTCCCCGATGAAGTTCAGGTAGACGGTGCCGCTCGACCACGGCCGCACGGCGTCCCGCAGCCCGCGGGCCCACCGCCGGGCCCGCTCGTCGTCGGCCGGGTCCTCCCAGAGGCCCAGCGGGTGCACCGCCCACGGCGCCGAGCGCCAGGGCACCGGGTGGTCCGCCGCGCCGCGCGCGACCGCGCCGCCCTGCGGCAGCAGCAGGTGCTGGGAGGGCGAGGGCACGACCATGTCACCGGCGCACCGGCAGAAGGTGTCGACGGCGGGGTCGGGCAGCTCGGCCAGGTACTCGGCTGACCAGTAGTTCCGGTAGCCGGGCGGGTCGTCGAGCAGGCACTGGAACTCCGCGTACGGCATGTCCGTGATCAGCTCGCCCTCGTGCCCGAGGCGCAGCATCGGCGCCATCACCTCCCGCGCCTCCGCCACCGGCCCCACGTACGTGACCAGGCACGCCACCACGAGACGGCCCACCAGGTGCGCGGGCACGAACTCCTCGGCCGGGCCCGTGAGGTAGAGCAGCCCGCCGCCTGCCTCGTCCGGCGCCGCCGTCATGAAGTCGCGGTACGCGCGCATGACCTCGGGCCCGGCCTCCGGGCGCCACACCAGCAGCCCGAAGCTGAACGCGGGCAGTTCGTGCAGCCGGAGCGTGAAGGAGGTCGCCACGCCGAAGTTGCCGCCGCCTCCGTGCAGCGCCCAGAACAGCTCGGGGCGCTCCGTCCCGCTCGCCCGCACGGCCTCCCCGGCCGCCGTGACCAGCTCGACCTCCAGGAGGTTGTCGCAGGTCAGCCCGTACTTCCGCTCCAGCCAGCCGGACCCGCCGCCCAGCGTGTAACCGCCCACGCCCGTGGTCGACACCCGGCCGCCGGTCGTCGCCAGCCCGTGTGCGGCGGCCGCCCGGTCGAGGTCGCCCATGGTCGCGCCGCCACCGACGCGGACCGTGCGGCTCCCGGCGTCGACCGTCGCGGCGTTCATCCGGCGCAGGTCGACGACGAGACCGCCGTCGTTCACCGCCGTCCCCGCGACGCCGTGCCCACCGCCGCGCACCGCGATCTCCAGGCCCTGTTCCCGCCCGAAACGGATCGCCCGGCCGACGTCCTCGGCGGTCGCGCACCCCGCGATGACCGCGGGCCGCCGGTCGATCATCGCGTTGAACACACCACGGTGCTCGTCGTACCCGGGGTCCCCCGGCGTGATCACTTCCCCCGCGAACCCGGCCCGCAGACCGTCCACCGCCGCACCGCTCGCCTCATGGGCCGCCATCGGACACCCCCTGGTACCGCCTGGGTCCACTCCCCCGGTCCCCCGAGCGTAGCGCCGCCCTCCGCCCCCGCCAGCCCGTCGCGCACGGGCACTTACGGGCTTCCCGCGGAGCGGCTCTAGGCGCCCCCGGACGGCACCGGAGCCGGCGGCAGCACGGCGTCGATGGACTCGCGGAGGGCGCGGTAGCAGCCGCACGCCCTGGCTTCCAGCCGTTCCCGGTCCAGCACGGTGATCGTGCCGCGGTGGTAGCTGATGCACCCCTCCTCGGCCAGCGCGCCGGCGACCTCACTGACCGAGGACCTGCGCACCGCGAGCATCTGCGCGAGGAACTTCTGCGTGAGCAGGAACTGGTTGCTGTGCATCCGGTCGGCCGTCATCAGCAGCCAGCGGGCGCACCGCTGCCGGGTGCGGTGGCTGCGGTTGCAGGCGGCGTTCCGGGCGAGCTGGGTGAACATGGTCTGGGTGTAGAGCTGCATGACGTGCTGGAGCGGTCCGTCCACCAGGGCGAGCTCCTGCCGGAAGAGGTCGGCGTCCATCCGCCATCCCCAGCCGGGGACCTGGCAGACCGCCCGCTCGGTCGGTATGCCGACGCCCAGGAACACCGGGAGCCCGACCACCCCCTCGTCGCCGACGGTGGCGACCTCCACGTCCGGCCCGTCCAGCTCGGCGACGATCGAGCAGACGCCGCGCATGGGGAACCACAGGGCGTCGATCCGCTCACCGGGCCGGTACAGCCTCTCCGAGAGCTCCAGGTCGACCCGCTTGAGCAGGGGGAACAGCCGTTCGCGCTCCGCGTCCGGCAGAGCCGCCAGGAGCCGGTTGCCCAGCAGATCGTCGGGACTGGCTCCGCTGCCCGTCATGACTGCTCGCCTTTCGTCCGGTGTCAGCCGGCGACCGTCGGCGGGATCACCGCCGCCCAGGGCGGCAACGACACCCTCATCAGCCCCGCGGCGCCCGGCACCATCACCAGGCTGACCAGCGCATGAGCCAGCACCGGCAAGGGCAGCACGAAGTCTACGCAGCCGGTCGCGATCGCGGCGCGAGGCATGCCGGAGGCCATCGAAGTGCTGAGGTCCTGGGCGAACACCCGGCCACCGGCCCCCCGGACGTGCCGCACCCCGAGAGCGCCGTCGTCCAGCCGGCCGGTCAGTACCGCCGCCAGGAGACGGGGACCGAACGCGGCGGCGGCCGAGGCGAGGACGTGATCCGCCGTCCGACTGCCGTCCACGGGGTGCAGCGACACTTCGCCCTCGGACGTGAAGGAGGCTCCGTGGCCCGCGGGCACGACATGCGCGACACCGGGCGTCAGCCGGTCGCCGTCGGCCAGTAGCCGCACCGGCAGCGCCGAACGGTAGGCGAGCACCTTGATGAGCGAGTCGTACTCCCGCACCGGCCGGTGCTGCACGAGCACCACCGCCGCCGGGAACCCCTCGGGCAGCTCGCTGAGGATCTCCCGGTAGGCCTCCACACCCCCGAGCGAGGCCGCCAAGCACACCACATCGAAGGCGGCGGCGCCCCCCGCCTTCTGCACGGTACCGAACACGCCCCCAGAGTAATGCCCGCCACCGAACACATCCACCTGCACCTCACTCCGGCCCACCGCTCCCGGCCGCACCACCGGAACGACGAAGACCCCCGTCGAGATCGACGAGGGGTCTTCGCGCTGGTGGGCACAACAGGATTTGAACCTGTGACATCTGCTTTGTAAGAGCAGCGCTCTACCGCTGAGCTATGCGCCCGGATGAACCGACAGACTACCTTGCCTGCGGGGATGGTTCGCAAACCCGTCGGGGGAAGTGCCCGGATGCTGAACCTACCGACCGGTGTGTTCGTCCGTACAGGGTGGGAGAATGGCTTCGGGCCTGGGGCGACGCGAGCGGGAGAGGGTTGTGACGGCGACATACACGCGGCTGTACGAGCGGCGAGCACGTCGTCGGTGCCCACGTCGGCCGCGGCGAGAGTCGGTGGGGGGATGATGGCGTTCGCCGGGGGCGGTACGCGGCGGTGGTTCGGCCGCGGGGAGAGCCAGCGGGCCGAGGCACAGGCGGCGAAGGACGCCGCGGCGGCCGCGTTCTACGAGCTGGACACCGCGCAGCGGGACCTGCGGATCTCGATCGAGACGATCACGGCGGTGGACGACTCGGCCGGGGCGCGGCGGGCCGCCGAGGGGTACACGGGCCTGAGCCGGCGGATCGACGAGGTCAGCCGGACGTACATCGCGGCGGTGGACGCCCACGACCTGGACCGCGACGATCTCGACGGTGGCGCCGCCGCACGGGCGCGGGCGGACCTGACCCGCGCGAAGGACGAGCTGACGGCGGTCGGCAAGGAGCTGGAACGGTTCGCGCAGGGCCTCGGGCCGCTGCTGCAGACCGCTGAGTCACAGCTGGCGCGGCTGGCGCCGGCGGTGGAGCGGGCGCGGCAGGCGCTGCTCGCGGCGACACAGGCGCTGGACTCGGTGCGCGGCAGCGGGCTGAGAGCCGACGATCTCGCGGCGCGGCTGGCGGCGCTGTCGCCGGAGCTCACCAAGCTGAACCAAGGGGCCGGGCAGCACGGCGTGCAGGAGACGATCCGGCGCGCGGATGATGTCCTGCGGCGGGCCGAAGCCGTGCGGAGCGAGGCGGAGCGGCTGCCCGAGAAGGCCGCGGAGATCGACAAGCGGCTGGTGTCGCTGCGGACGCGGGCGCAGGCCATCACGACGCGGGCCGCTGGCGTCGAGCCGGTGCTGAGCGAGCTGCGGCGGCGGTACAGCGTGGCCTGCTGGCAGGACCTCCAGCAGGTGCCCGGCCAGGCGGCCGACGCGGTGCGGCAGGCGGAGACCAGGCTGCGGGAGGCGCAGAGCGCGCGGGACGAGCAGCGCTGGGCGGACGCGACGAGCCTGCTGGCGACCGTACGGGCCCTGCTGAACACGACGGACGAGGCGGTGTCGGCCGCCGGGGACCGGCTGCGGCGGCTGGACGAGGTCTCCTTCGACCGGCAGAAGGAGGTCGAGCGGACGCGGTTCGCGATCCGGGACGCGCAGCGGCTGGCGATGGCGGGCCGCAGTACGCCCGACCCGCGGCACGCCCGTCCGCTGGACGAGGCGGTGGCGCGGCTGGAGCGTGCGGAGGCCGGGCTGGAGGGCAGCCGGCATCCGGACTGGTGGCACTTCCTCACGGAGACGGACGCGGTGCGGGAGACCGCGGCGCGGGTGGTCCAGGCGATCCGTGAGGAGCGGGGCGGCGCCGGCGGCTGAGCGCCGGGCAGACGCACGCCGTGCGATGGCGGCCTCGCGCCCCCTGGCGGAAGCTGGAGGGAGGTACTCCCGCGGTCCCCCGCGTACGTCTGTGCAAAGGAGGCCGGTCATGGCTGTCGGCCACGCCCTCCGCGGGCCTTTCCACCACCCCCGGCGGCGCATCACGCTCGATGAGCACCTGCCCGTCGACCACCGGCTGAGCAGGGTCTACCGGTTCGGTGCCGGACTGATGGGGCTGGTCCTCGTCGCCTTCGGCATCCTCGGCCTGATCGACCGGATCGGCTTCTTCGACACCGGCGGCGACACGGTGGCCGGGCTGAACACGAACGGCGCGCTGAGCGTGCTGTCCGTCGTCATCGGCCTGCTGCTCTTCGTGGGCATGGTGCTCGGCGGCAATACCGCCTCCACCCTGAACGCCGTGCTCGGCGTCGCCTTCCTGCTGAGCGGCTTCGTCAACCTGGCGTTGCTGGAGACGGGCTTCAACTACCTCGCCTTCCGCCTCCAGAACGTCCTGTTCAGCTTCGTGGTCGGGCTCCTGCTGCTGGTCTTCGGCATGTACGGCCGGGTCAGCGGCGGCCTGCCGCACGACAACCCGTACTGGCGCGCCCGGCACCCGGACGAGGTGCCCCGCTCCTCCCGCCTCAACCCCCAGCAGGCGGCGCTGCTGCGGAAGGCCGCGCGGGAGGCGCAGGAGCGGGAGCTCACGAGCCGGGAGCACCGCGCCCGTACGGCACGGCGGCACAGCCGGGAGGCGGGGCTCCGGCAGAAACTGGCACGCGCGCGGCGGCGTGGCGGCGCGTGACGGGGCAAGGACGCGTAACGGGGCGGGGGCACCGCGCCTGACCGGTGATTCAGAATGGCGGCAGCAGGACCTCCGCACCGCCGCACCCACCGGGAGAATCATGGACTTCAGCGCAGCGCTCCGGGCCGGGCGACTCGTCGCCATCATCCGCGGCCAGGACCCGGAGGCCGCCTTCCGTACGGTCATGGCCCTGGCCGAGGAGGGCGTACGGCTCGTCGAGGTCTCGCTCAGCGGCGCGGACGCGCTCGGTGTCATCCGGCGGGCGCGGCAGGAGCTGGGGCCTGACGCGTGGCTGGGCGCGGGTACGGTCACCACCGCCGAGGACGTCGCGCGGGCCGCCGAGGCCGGGGCGAACCTGGCGGTCACGCCGGGGCTGGGCGCGGGCGTCGACGAGTGCGTACGCCGTGAGCTGCCGGTGGTGGCCGGGGTGCTGACGCCGACCGAGGTGATCGCCGCGCGGGCCGCCGGGGCGACGGCCCTGAAGCTGTTCCCCGCCTCCCTCGGCGGTCCCGCGTACCTGAAGGCGCTGCGGGCGCCGTTCCCGGAGCTGCCGTTCGTGCCGGTGGGCGGCGTGGACGCGGCCGCTGCCCGTGCCTACCTGGCCGCGGGCGCGGTGGCGGTGGGCGTCGGCTCGCCGCTGATCGGGGACGCGGCGGACGGCGGCGACCTGGCCGGGCTGCGCCGCCGCGCCGCCGACTTCCTGGAGGTCTGCGCCGAGGGCGCGGAGGGGCTGGCGTGAGCGGTACGCACACGGCCGGGCCGGAGGTGCTCACCCTCGGCGAGACCATGGTGGCCCTGCGCGGCAGCGGACCGCTGAAGCTGGGCGGCACGATGCGGGTGTCCGTCGCGGGCGCCGAGAGCAACGTGGCCATCGGGCTGGCCCGGCTGGGGCACCGGGTGCGCTGGGCGGGCGCCGTGGGTGACGACGAGGCCGGGCAGCTGGTGCTGCGCACGCTGCGGGCCGAGGGCGTGGACGTGTCGTACGCGGCGACGGACACCGGCGGGGCGCCGACCGGGCTGCTGATGTTCGAGCCCCGGCTGCCCGAGGTGACGCGGGTGCACTACTACCGGGCGGGGTCGGCCGGTTCGCGGCTGCGCGCCGAGGACGCCGAGCGGGCGTTCACGGCCGCGCCGCCGCGCATCGTGCACCTCACGGGCATCACGCCCGCGCTGGGCCCCGAGGCGCGTGAAGCCGCCGAACGGGCCCTGCGGCTGGCCCGCGCGCACGGCAGCACGGTCTGCCTCGACGTGAACTTCCGGTCCCGGCTGTGGGACGCGGAGGCGGCGGCCGAGGTGCTGACCGCCTGGATACCGTCCGTGGACGTACTGATCGCCTCGGAGGACGAGCTGCCGCTGTGCCTGCCGGAGAGCGTGTCCTCTCCTGCCGCTCAGGCCGCGGAGCTGCTGCGAACCGGGGTCGGCGAGGTCGTGGTCAAGCTCGGCGCGGCGGGCGCCACCACGTACACGGCGGACGGGCCGCGGCACGCGCCCGCGAAGGCCGTACGGGCGGTGGACGCGGTCGGCGCCGGCGACGCCTTCGTGGCGGGGTACCTCTCAGCGCTGCTGGACGGCGAGCCGGTGGCCGGGCGGCTGGCACGCGCGGTCACCACGGGCGCGTTCGCGGTCGCCTCGCCCGGCGACTGGGAGGGCGCCCCGACCCGCGCCGAACTGGGCATGCTGGGCGCGGCACCGGGCACGGTGGTGCGCTGAGGCCTTCCCTGTCCCGCGGCGGGCCGCCGTATTCTTCTCCCATGCCCCGATACGAGTACCGCTGCCGCTCCTGTGAGACGACCTTCGAGGTCAGCCGGCCGATGGCCGAGTCCGCCGCGCCCGCGCCCTGCCCCGAGGGGCACGCGGACACGGTGAAGCTGCTGTCGGCCGTGGCGGTGGGCGGCACGGCCGCGGCGCCGGCCCCGAGCGGTGGCGGTGGCGGCGGCTGCTGCGGGGGCGGCTGCTGCGGTTGAGCCGCCCCGGCCGGCTCCTCAGGCCGCGGGGCCGGCCACCTCTCCCAGGAACGCCCTGACGATCTCCTCCCCCGCCGCAGCGCCCCGCTCCTCCAGCGCGGTGACGTGCGGCGCGGACCAGCCCGCTTCCGCCAGTTCGCCGTGGCCGGGGCGCCAGCCGCGGTCCGCCGCCAGCAGCAGGTCGGCGTCGAGGAGGGAGTCGCCGGCCGCCAGGACGCGGCCGGCACCCGCGCGGCGCGCCGCCTCGCGGACCGCCTCGCTCTTCGTGAGCGGCTTCGGCACCGCGTAGACCTTGCGGCCCTGGAGGGAGACGGTCCAGCCGCGCCCTTCGGCCCAGCCCGCGAGGTCCTTCACCCAGGTCTCCGGCAGCCGCTCCCGGTCGACGACGAGGTACGCGAAGAGGTCTTCGGCGGTGCGTTCCTTCAGCAGCCAGGACGGGTCCGCGGTACGCAGCAGATGTGCCCGTACCTCGTCCAGCGGGGCGCACTCGGCGGCCAGCCGGGCCGCGACCGTCCGCTGCCAGTCCCGGTCGGACTCGCCGTCGACGAGGAGGTGCCCGCCGTTCGCGCAGACCGCGAACCGGGGCACGGGGCCCGGGAGGTGGATGCGGCCGTACTGCTCGCGGGTGCGGGTGGTGGCCGGTACGAAGCAGGCGTCCCGGGCGGCCGCCAGGGTGGCGAGCAGCGCGGCCGCGGTCTCGGTCAGGTACGACAGCGGCTTGTGGCCGTACACCTCGACGCAGAGCAGGCGGGGTGCCTGCGCGTCGGGCATGGTCAGGCCGAGGGCCGCGGCGGAGTAGATGAGGGTGCGGTCCAGGTCGCTGGCGACCAGCACGGGCGTCGGGGAGCCGGTCACTTCGCCGCCACCGCCTTGCCGTCGGCGCCGGTCGCGCCGCGGGTGTAGCGCGGGTGGATCAGTCCGACGCAGCTGTACGGCAGGCCGTCGGTCTCCTCCACGGGCACGCCGCGCTGCGCGGCCAGCAGCCGGATGTGTTCCAGGTCGGCGCCCGCGCCCTTGCGCGCGAGGATCTTCCAGGGGACGCGGCGCAGCAGGACGCGGGTGGTCTCGCCGACCCCCGGCTTGACGAGGTTCACGTCGTGGATGCCGTACTCCTCGCTGATCCGCTCCACCGCTGCCCAGCCCTCCCAGGTGGGCGCGCGGTCCGCGGCGAGCAGCGCCGCGGCGTCCGCGCGGGCGTCCGCCGCGACCTCGTCGAAGCGGGCCGCGACGGTGTCGAGGAAGTGCTGGGAGACGTCCGTTTCCGCCAGCTCGCGGTAGAACTTCGCGCCGTGGAAGTCGTCCGGGCCCACCAGGTCGGCGCGGAGGACGGTACGGGATATCAGGCCGGAGACCGTGGAGTTCAGGCAGGCGGAGGGGATGAGGAAGTCGTCGCGGGTGCCGTAGGTGTCCACGCAGCCGCCGGGGTCGGCGAGGACCGCCATCCGCGGGTCGAAGCGCGCGCCGGGGAAGTCGCGCAGCGCCTGCGCCAGTTCGCGGGTGATCGCGCCCTTGCCGGTCCAGCCGTCGACGAAGACCACGTCGGCCGGGTCGTGGTGGGCGGCGAGCCAGCGCAGCGCGGTGGTGTCGATGCCGCGGCCGCGGACGATCGATATGGCGTAGTGCGGCAGGTCCAGGCCGTGTGCGTGCTGTGCCCAGCGGCGCATCAGGACGCCGACGGGGGTGCCGGCGCGGGCGAGGGAGACCAGGACCGGGCGCGGCGACCGCTCGGCGAGGACCGTCTCGGTGACCGCGCCGACGGCGCGGGCGATGCGGGCCGCCGAGGTGTCCAGCGCCGCGCGGAAGAGGGCCTGGTACTCCTCGCTGGGCTGGTACTCCACGGGCAGCGACTCGGCGTAGTGCGCGCCGCCGCGCTGGATGGCCTCCTCGCGCTCCTCGGTGGGCGCTTCGAGGGTGACGTCGGAGAAGTCCTGGAGCAGCCAGCCGACGTCGTCGGGGGCGTAGGAGGAGAAGGCGGGGCCGCGCAGCGGTCCGGCGCCCGGTCTGTACGCGGGGACGACGCCGAGCAGGACCTGGTCCGTGTGCGCGGCGAGGGAGGCCAGCAGGCCGCCCGGCGCGTGCAGTTCGGGGGTGTCGCCGGCCGAGTCGACCAGCGCGACGACCGCGTCGAAGCGGCGGCCGGGGTCCGCGCCGGGCGCGACGTTGTACGCGTACCGCTCGCCCGGGCCGTCCGCCGGGCGGTCGTGCGCCGGGAAGGCGAGCTTCGTGCGGATCGCGTAGCCGGGGTCGTCCACGGCGAGCACCGGGGAGCGCGTCGTGGTGGAGAACCGGATCTCCGCGGGCAGCGCCTCGTCCAGCGCGCAGGCCAGCCGCAGCGGCGCGTACATCAGCTCTTCGTTGCCGAGGACGAGGACGCGGGCTTCCTCCTTGCGTCCGGTCTCCCCCAGCGCGGCCGCGATCCGGGCCGCCATGGCCGGCAGCGCGGCGTCCAGCCGGGCGCGGTGGTCCGGGGTGAAGCCGTGCCGGCCGCCGTCCGGGAGACCGGCGGGCCACTCCAGGGCGGTCCGGGTGATCTCGGCGCCGGCCGCGTCCCGGGCGGCGGGCACAGTGGCGGCGGGCTCCATGCCGTACTCCGCCACCAGCGCCTGGCCGCGCTCCAGTACGTCCGCCGGGAGCGCGGCCGTGCCGGCGGCCAGCGCGACCAGGTCGACGCGCGCCCCCAGCTCGGCGGCGAACTTCTCCAGCCGGGCGCGGTCCGCCGCGGAGCGCATGTCGGTCAGGGCCACGATCACGTACCGCGCGCGGGGGTAACGGGCGTGCAGGGCCGCGATGGTGTTGAGGACCGTGCGCCCGGTGGAGAACTCGTCGTCCACCAGGACCAGCGGGCCGTCGCCGGCGAGCAGGGCGGGGTCCTCGGGGAGCAGCAGGTGCGAGGTGGCGTGGCTGTGCTCCTCCTCGAAGCCGCCGGCCTGCTCGACGCCGGGCACGGGGCGCCGGGTGGAGTGCAGGTACGTCGCGAGCGCCAGGCCGTCGGCGACGCTGTGCCCGAGGCCGGTGGCGGTCTCGGCGTACCCGAGGACCACGGCCCGCGCGGCGGCCTCGTCGCCCAGCAGCGCGCGGACCCGGCGGCCGAGACCGTGCCCCGCTTCGTACACCACGTCGGGCCGCTGCGGCACATGCTTGCCGAGCACCTGCGACACGAGCAGATGGGCCCGCTTGGGGTTGCGCCGCAGCGCGAGCCCCAGCAGGCCGGACAGCCCGTCCTCGCCGTTCAGTTCGACCCCGAGCCGCTCCGCGACCCATGTGCCGGTCCACACCACTGTGT